>CAMYKU010000023.1:657-80879 GCA_947259105.1 uncultured Alphaproteobacteria bacterium | reverse complement strand
GGCGACGACTGGATCGAGGCGGCGACGCCGAACAGCCGCCACATCCAGCGGATCCAGCCCTGGACCGACGAACAGGTCGCGATGATGATCCAGGTCGGCAAGGAGGTCGTCGCGCGCTGGCCGCAGATCGGCGTGCGCGACCATCACGGCCACCACGACGTCTGCCCCGGCTACAAGGAGGACGTCGCCGGCTTTCCGTTCGCCCTTGTGCTGCGCGGGATCTACGACGACGACACCACCCCCGACGTATGGGGCCCGTTGTGGCAGCCGCTCAAGCGGCAGAAGGCCCTGATCGCGCTGGGCTACGATCTGGGTAATTTCGGGCCGGACGGGGACGGCGCCGACGGCGACTGGGGCCGCATCAGCGACGATGCCTTCAACCTGTTCCAGCAGGACCACGGCCAGGTCGACAACGGGTTTTGGACAACGTTCACCTGCTGGGCGGTGTACGACGCCATGCACGACAGGGGCCTCGACTTCGAGCAGATCCTGGCCTGACCGGCGGCGGGCGGTCACTGCGCCGCCACGCACCCGGCGGTCTTCAATGTGGCCTTCGCGCTGCCGCCGCGCTAAGCATGCCCGCCTGAGGAGAAGGGCGTGGCAAGCGAAATGATACTGCACATCGCCGCCATGGGGCGGCATGGCGAGGGCGTCGCCGAGACGGCGGACGGGCCGGTCTATGTGCCGTTCACCCTGCCCGGCGAGACCGTGCGCGCGACGGTCGACGGCAGGCACGCCCGGCTGGTCGAGATCGTCGAGCCCAGCCCGGCGCGCATCGCGCCGTCCTGTCCGCATTTCGGGACCTGCGGCGGCTGCGCGGTGCAGCACTGGCGGACCGAAGACTATCGCATCTGGAAGCGCGGGCTGGTCGAGACGGCTCTCACGCATCGTCATATCGACGCGCCGGTCGGCGAGCCGATCGATGCCCATGGCGCAGGACGGCGGCGGGTAACGCTGCATGTCCGCTTCGCCCGGGGGCGCGTGCTGGCCGGCTTCATGGAAGGGCGCAGCCACCGGCTGCTCGATCTCGACACCTGCCCGATCGTTGTGCCGGCTTTGAGCGATGCGGCGGCCGTCGCACGCGACCTGGCGATTCCCCTCGCGGCCGCGGGCAAGCCGCTCGACGTACTTTGCACCGCAACGGATACCGGACTCGACTGCGATATCCGTGGCGCCGTCGGCGACGACGCGGCGATCCAGGTCGCGCTCAGCGAGGCCGCGATGCGCCTCGGTCTTGCGCGGCTCACCGTCAACCGGGCGCTCGGCATCGCGCGTACGCCGCCGACGCTGCGCATCGGGCCGGCGAGGGTGCCCCTGCCGCCGGGCGCGTTCCTGCAGGCGACCGCGGCGGGCGAGGCGGTGCTGGCGCGGCTGGTGGGCGCCGGGGTCGGCGCGGCCGGGCGCATCGCCGACCTGTTCTGCGGCATCGGGCCGTTCGCGCTCAGGCTGGCGGAACGAGCGACGGTCGCCGCGTTCGACAGCGACCGGCCGGCGCTCGACGCGCTGTCCCGGGCGGCGCGCGCGGCGAGCGGTCTGAAACCCGTGCAGGCCGAGCGGCGCGACCTGTTCCGCAGGCCGCTGACCGCAAAGGAACTCGCCCGTTTCGATGCCGTCGTCTTCGACCCGCCCCGCGCCGGCGCCGAGGCCCAGGCGCGCGAGCTCGCGAAATCGAAGGTGCCGGTGGTCGTCGCGGTGTCCTGCGATCCGCCAAGCTTCGCCCGCGACGCGGCGATCCTCGTCGAGGGTGGGTATGGCATCGAGTTCGTCGCGCCGGTCGACCAGTTCAAATACTCGACCCATGTCGAGATCGTCGCCACATTCCGGCGGGTATGCTAAAATCTCCACCAAACGGGAGGCCCCTTGCGGCACATCCCGGTCTGCGAGGTGGGAGCAGAGGTTGGCACGGGTCAGCTTCACAAACAATCTGCAGCGGCATCTGTCGTGCCCGACGGTCGACGTCGGGGGCGATACGGTGCGCACGGTCCTGGACGGCGTCTTCGCGGCCAACCCGAAGCTGCGCTCCTATCTTCTGGACGACCAGGGCCGGCTGCGCAAACACGTGAAGGTGTTCGTGAACGATTGCGTCGTGGCCGACACTGCCGGGCTGTCGGATCGCGTCGGCGAGGCCGACGAGGTGTTCGTGTTCCAGGCTTTATCGGGAGGCTGAAATGGCGGAGAAGATTTACGTCGCATCGCGCAAGGGATTGCTGGAATTCGGCGAGGCGAAAGGCGGCTGGACGATGACGCGCGCGTCTTTCGTCGGCGAGCCGGTCAGCGCGGTGCTGCCGGATGCCCGCGACGGCACGCTCTACGCCGCGCTCAATCTCGGCCATTTCGGCGTCAAGCTGCACCGCTCCGAGGATGGCGGCAAGACCTGGAACGAACTGCCGGCCCCGGCCTATGCGCCAGAGCCTGGGGACAAGGGCAACGGCAAGGACGACGCGAAGGGCGGCCCGAGCGTGTCGCTGATCTGGACGCTCGTCGCCGGCGGCGCCGACCAGCCGGGCATCCTCTGGGCCGGCACGATTCCCGGCGGCCTGTTCCGCTCCGCCGACCGCGGCGAGAGCTGGGCGCTGGTCGAGAGCCTGTGGAACCTGCCGGAGCGCGCGCAGTGGTTCGGCGGCGGCTATGACGAGCCGGGCATCCATTCGGTCTGCGTCGATCCAACCGACAGCAACAAACTGACCCTGGGCGTGTCCTGCGGCGGTGTGTGGATCAGTGCGGACGCGGGGGAGAGCTGGCAACTCGGCGGGACCGGCCTGCGCAACGAATACCTGCCGCCCGACATGGCCGAGACAAGGGTGCTGCAGGACGTACACCGGCTGGCGCAATGCAAGGCGGCGCCGAACGTGATCTGGTGCCAGCACCATAACGGCATCTTCCGCACAGACGACCGCGGCATCAATTTCACCGAGATCGAAACCGCCCGCCCGTCGGCCTTCGGCTTTGCCGTCGCCGTTCACCCGGCCGACCCCAAGACCGCCTGGTTCGTGCCCGCGGTCAAGGACGAATGCCGGGTGCCGGTCGACCAGCGCATGGTGGTCAGCCGCACGACCGACGGCGGCGCGAGCTTCGAGGTGTTTTCCGATGGACTGCCGGAGGGTCCGTCCTTCGACCTGGTGTACCGCCACTGCCTCGAAATCGACGGGGCGGGCGAACGCCTCGCCATGGGCTCGACCACGGGGAATTTCTGGGTCGGCGAGGACGGCGGCGCAAGCTGGACGCTCGTCAGCAACCACCTGCCGCCGATCGCCCAGGTCGTCTGGGGCCCGGGGAATTAGGGTTCGCCGGGTATCGGGCTGCCACGCCGAACGGGTCCGGCGTGGCCCGGTCCCTACGACAGGTCGAGCTCGATCGTCCGGCCCATTTCCGCGACCGGTATATCCTCGGTCGACATATGGTCGCTTTCCCTTTTCAGCGCCTTGACGAGAGTCCGGCGCGGGACCTCGGTGTTGCGGTCGGAACTGCCGTGCACGCCGCCCAGAGTCGACAACACCGTCTTGAGCCTTTCCGGGTCGCCCCTGCCGCCGCGTTTTTCGAACAGATCCCAAAGGCTCTTCGGGGTCGCGTTCAGGCTGCCGTGATGGCCGACCTTGTAAAGCCGGACCTTCTTCAGGAGCTTCTGGTACTTCGGTTTGCCGAGCGCGAACATCCAGTTTTCGATCTGCGCGTCGCCGGGAAAAAGAACCGCCGTGTCGCCGATTTCGAACAGCAGGATGAGGCTGGTGTTGTTCATCGCGTCGTCGAGGATCCGGACGATCTTCAGCAGGGTTTCGGCCCGGGCGGTCTTCAGGCGAGTCCTGAACCACCTCGTTCCGATCAGATCGCCCGCCAGCGGCGCGTCGGGAAACAGCGGGCTGCCCCGCCGGCCGGTCTCGCGCACGGCGTGCGCCTGAAACCGCCAGAACGCGTCCTGGAAATGCCAGTATTCCTCTTCGTTGCGGTGGGCCTGGCGGCGAATTTCATCCGACTGCCGCAGGGTCGGCGGCCCCAGGACGTGCACCTTTACGCCCGCCAGCTTGCCCTCGAGACCGGACTTGCCGCCGTGGAAAACGTAATGGCCACGGCCGTTCCCGCCCATCTCGATGAGTTTCCGGATGGCGTTTTTGTTTTTGATGTTGTTTTCGCCGATAAACGCGAGCTGGGCCGCCGCGGCCGCGCTGGCAGGTGTGAAAAGGTGCCGGACCTCGGGCAGGACCGATCGCGCGAACAGGTTCATGCCGTCGAGACTCTGCACGAAGGACTGGACGTCCTCGCGGCTGCCCATGGACGGACCCGAGGCGTTGCGCGGCGCGTCCGGGTCTTCCGTCCACGGCTGGATCACGACGTCCGGATTGCACTGCTCGATAAGATCGCCCGGACCGTTGTTTTTCGAGTTGCCCTCGAAGCCGCGGATGTGATCGCGATGGCGGTGCGTCGCGATCACCGCCAGGAGGTCTTCGCCGCAATCTTTCTTGATTTGCGTGGCCACCTTCTTCAGGTAGCCGCGGGGCGCGCCCCTGGGGTAACGCGTGCTGCCGAAATCGATGAGGATATGCTTGGCGGTTTCGCCATAGTGGAAGGTCAGCAGGAAACAGTCGCCAAACCCGACCTGGTAGGTCTTGAGCGTCAGCCTGTCCGGTTTGCCGGGCATGTCACCATTGCTCCTGCCAGTAGGACGAATACTTCATCGCGCGCTCCCGGTGCATCCGGGCGAAACGGCGTTCCGAACCGATCTCCCGCGAGAACTCGCCGTTTTGCCACAGGCTCTTCAGGCGCCCGGACTGGTTGCCGCCGGTAACGTTCGTGCCGATGTCGTATTTGAGGCGCCCGTAATCGTCGAACACCAGGGTTACGCCGCCCTGAAGCCGAACCGGCATCGAGTCCGGCATTTCCCCCGGCTTCTCGACGCCCAGCTGCGCAAGCTCCCTTGCCTCGACATCGACCAGTTGAACGCATTCGACGACGGTCTCGCGGAGTATGAAATTATCCGGCCCCATTCGCGTCACCGGCCGCACCGAGGCGACGTAGGTAAAGGCGTCGTCGTTCAGTTCGAGAGCCCCGCGGTTTTCCCAAATGAACCGGAACACCGCCTCGCGATCCCACCGCATTTCGGCATAACCCGAATATCCATAAGTCATATCCTTCCTGGGCGCGTGCCAGAAGCCGGGCCCGGCGCCGTTCGACGAGGCCGGCCGAATGAAATACCCCGCGAAGGTATCCTGCAGGATCTTCCGGTACCGATACTTGCGATCGTCCGGGGCCGCCTCCCGGTCGGCGGTCAGGAGCGCGCTGGCAAAATCGCCGAACGTCAGGTCGATCGGGGGCGTGTAGTCGATCGCGCGGATCACGATGCGCAGCAGATGGGCGGCGGCGGTGACACCCTCTTCGATGACCCGGTCAAGATCGTATTTGCCGGCGCCGACCGGATTGAGCGCCTCGAGTCTCCGGGTCCACACCTTCAGGAAGGTATTCATGACGGCGGCGACGAGAACTTCGCCGCGACGGTGCACCTCCTGGAATTCGGGCTGGCTGAGATAGTCGACCCCCTCCTTCAGCTCAGCCGAGCGGCGCAACGCGTCGCCTCGCACGCCGGTGAGCTCGGAGCCGAATTCTTCCGCAAGCCCGGCAAGCGCGGATTGCCTGAGCGCGTCGAGTTCTATGCTTTCTTCCTTGATAATGCGCTGGTCGCGCCGGTGGCCCCGGACCAGCGCGAAGCGCACCACGTTCTCCATGCGGAAGGCCGAGAGCAGCGCCACGATATCGGCGAACGCCTCATGGAACGCGGCCTGATCGGCCGACGACGGTCGCGTGTATTCGCGCCGCAGGCCGTCGAGGATCGCATGCGTCGCCTCGTGAACGACCACATCGTGCGAGAGGCACGTGAAGACCGTCTTGCGCCGGGACGGAAAATACCCGAACAGCAGCGCCTCGTCCTGGCGCGTATAGAACGCATTCGCCTCGCGAAACGCATGCGGCGCAATCTTTATCTGGTGGGCGCCCGACGGGAAGCCCCAGTTCATCCGCCGGCCGAGCCCCTCCTCGAAGCGAAGAAGCGTCGCCGAGGTCAGCGCATAGACGTTCTGCGCATGGAAATGCGGATTGCCGACAAGCGCGTCGATATCGCTGACGTCGCGGAACGGATCGTCATCCAGCCCGTCCGCCAGCGGCGCGATGTGGGTATCGGTCGAACTGTCGTAGTCGATGACATGAATGCGGTGGCCCTTCGGCCCCGGAGAGAGAGCCTCGTTGGGTACCGTAACCGTGTCGGTGAGCGCGCGCCCCCCACGCGACACGCTTGGGTCCTGGGCGAGGACAGTGAGCGACCGGTGCGGCAACTGATCGGTAAACTGCATGCCCTTCAAGTCCCGGATTCAAGCCTGACGACGGTTGCCGCGACACG
The DNA here is from genome assembly GCA_947259105.1 of uncultured Alphaproteobacteria bacterium. GTDB lineage: Bacteria > Pseudomonadota > Alphaproteobacteria > UBA8366 > JADFVY01. The sequence continues at coordinate 74,497 of CAMYKU010000023.1, read as the reverse complement.
AGATTAACCGACAATCACCGGTTGAACAAGAATTTGCGGGCGCGAACGCAAGGGACGGGCGGACGCCGGCCCAACAAAAGTTGTCCCCTGCACGAAGGACGCGGGGCCAGCCAAAGAGAAATTGGCCGGCGGGCGAATCACGCCGGCGAGAGGACGTGGACGGCGCGGCCGGCGAGCATGTCCTTGACCTTGGCGGCGTAGGCGGCCATGTGCGGCGCCGCGGCGTGGGCCTTCAGTGCCTCGAGGCTCGCCCACTTCTCGACGACGACAAAGCTGTCGTCGCCGAGCCTAGTCTGGATGGCGCCGGCGCCCTCGGCATCGATGGTTGCCACATATTCGATGCAACCGTCCTCGGCATGTACCGCCGGGACGTTGGCCTGGAACGCCTCCAGCACCGTCTCGCGCAACCCCGGCTTGGCGGTGATGACCGCCACGACATGAACCGTTTCCATGGGAACCCTTCCTGTTCGTATTGTCCACCGGGACCCTACGCGGAGACCCGGCACTGCGCAACGGCCGCAGCGGAGGGGCGAAACGAGGCCAAGGTCGCCGCCGCCGCGCCGTCGCTACATCACCCCGATATCCCGCGCCGTCGCGTCGATCGCCTTGCGGGCCAGGGCGACCAGGTCGTCGATCTGCTGCGTGGTGATGATCAACGGCGGGGAGAGCACCATGATGTCGCGCACGGCGCGCATGACGAGGCCGTTCGCAATGCAGTGGTCGCGGCAGATCGTGCCGACCTTGCCGGGCTCGTCAAAATGCTTGCGCGCGGCCTTGTCCTGCACCAGTTCGATCGCCCCGATCAGGCCCATCGAGCGGGTCTCGCCGACCAGCGGATGGTCGTCCAGGGTCTTCAGCGCCTCGGCCAGGTACGGGCCGGTCTCGTCGCGGACCTTTTCCACCAGCCCCTCGCGGCGGATGATCCGGATATTCTCCAGCGCCACGGCGCAGGCCGCCGGGTGGCCGGAATAGGTGAAGCCGTGATAGAACTCGCCGCCCTTGTCGATGAAGGTCCGGGCCACGCGGTCGCCGACCATCACGGCGGAAATCGGCAGGTAACCGGACGACAGGCCCTTGGCCAGGGTCATGAAGTCGGCCTCGATGCCGAAGCTGTCCAGCCCGAACCAGTTGCCGGTGCGCCCGAAGCCGCAGATCACCTCGTCGCAGATCAGCAGCACGTCGTGTTTCTTGCAGATGCGCTGCACCTCCGGCCAGTAGCTCTGCGGCGGGATGATCACGCCGCCGGCGCCCTGGATCGGCTCGCCGATGAAGGCGGCGACGTTGCCGGCGCCGAGCTCCAGGATCTTCGCTTCGATCGCCTGCGCGGCCTCGAGCCCGAACGCCTCCGGGTCGGACTCGCCGCCCTCGCCGTACCAGTAGGGCTGCGCGACATGGACGATGCCCGGGATGATGCCGCCCTGGCCGTGCATCGCGTCCATGCCGCCGAGGCTCAACGCCGCCGTCGTGCTGCCGTGATAGGCGTTGTGGCGGCTGATGATGGTATGCTTCTCCGGCTTGCCTTCGAGATGCCAGTAGTGGCGGGCCATGCGCAGGATGGTGTCGTTCGCTTCCGAGCCCGAATTGGCGAAGAAGACGTGGTTGAAATTGTCGGGCGTCAGGTCCGACAGCATCTCCGACAGCTCCGCCGCAGGCGGCGTGGTGGTCTTGAAAAAGGTGTTGTAATAGGGCAGCTCCGCCATCTGCTCGGCCGCCGCGGCGACCAGCTCGCGCCGCCCGTAACCGACATTGACGCACCACAGCCCGGCCATCCCGTCGAGGTACCGGCGGCCTTCGGCGTCCCACAGATAGACGCCGTCGGCATGGGTGACGACCCTCCCGCCGCCCTCCTCGGCCAGCGCCTTGTAGTCGGTAAAGGGGTGCAGGTGATGCGCCAGATCCTCGGCGATCAGGGCTTCCGCGTCGTAGTTCCGGCCGGTCCGGATGTCCAGGTTCTCGCTCATGGTTGGAATCTCCGCCAGGAATGGGGACAAACCGGCCGAACCGGCCGAACCGGTGCGTGCGGGTGTGTTTCCGGGCTCACTATAGCCGCATGCGGCCGCCCGCACCATCATTTTGTTCGATTTTTCGATTCAGTACATTATTGCGGATTCGGCTCTCGCGACCCTACACATTAAGCAGCAGGTTCTCGCGCTCCCACGAGCTGATCACCTTCTGGTAGGCATTGTATTCCAGCATCTTCACCTCGTTGAGCGCGGCGACGAACCGGTCTCCCAGCACGTCCTTGAGCGGACGCGCGTGGTTCAGCCGGCTGAGCGCATCCGTGAGGTGCCGCGGCAGGCTGAAGGCGTAACGGTAGGCATTGCCCTCGACCTGGCTGCTGGGCTCGATGCGCTCGGTCATGCCAAGCCAGCCGCAAGCGAGCGACGCCGCGATCGCAAGATACGGATTGGCGTCGACCCCGGCGACCCGGTTTTCGATACGGCGGTTGGCGCCGTCGGAATGGGGCACGCGCAGTCCGACGGTGCGGTTGTCATGCCCCCAGTGCACGTTGATCGGCGCGTCGCTGTACGGCATCAGGCGGCGGTAGGAATTGACGTTCGGCGCCAGCAGCGGCATTGCCGCCGACAGATAACGCTGCAGCCCGCCGACATGATGGTGAAACAGCTTCGAATCCTTGCCGGCCCGGGTCGCGAACAGGTTCCGCCCCGACGAACGGTCGATCACCGACTGGTGGATGTGCATCGCCGAGCCCGGCTCGTTCTGATGCGGCTTGGCCATGAACGTGGCGTAGACATCGTGCCGCAGCGCCGCCTGCCGGACGGTGCGCTTGAACAGGAAGACCTGGTCGGCGAGCGCCATCGGGTCGCCGTGGTTGAAGTTGATCTCGAACTGCGCCGCGCCGGCCTCGTGCGCCAGTGTATCGATATCGATCTCCTGTGCCTCGCAGAAATCGTAGACGTCCTCCATGAGTGGGTCGAACTCGTTGGCGGCGTCGATGCCGAACGCCTGGCGGCCCGATTCCTGCCGTCCCGACCGCCCGATCGGCGGCTCGAGCGGATAGTCCGGATCGGTGTTGATCTTGACCAGGTAGAATTCCAGTTCCGGCGCCACGACGGGCGTCCAGCCCTTCTTCTCGTAGAGCGCCATCACCCGCCGCAGCACATCCCGCGGCGCGATGTCCACCGGCTTGCCGTCGGGATAGAACGCATCGCAGATCACCTGTGCCGTCGGCTCGTCGTACCAGGGCACCGGGCGTATCGTGGCCCCGTCGGGCCGCAGCCAGACGTCCGAATTGGCTGGATCCGCGACTTCGGAGATGGTCAGATAATCGCCGGTCACACTCTGCACGAACACGGCTTCGGGCAGGCGCAGGCCGTCTTCGGTCGCGCCCTTAAGGAATTTCTCCGAGGGCAGGATCTTGCCGCGCGCGACGCCCGACATGTCAGGCACCAGGCATTCCACTTCTTCTATCTGCCGTGATCTGATCCACTCTTCGAGGGAGGACATACTGAACCTTTTTGCAGTTGCGACTGCGCGGCGCGGCGAAGAGCATGCGGGACCTCCAGCACGCTCTTGACGCCGCGCCGCGAATGGGCACGATGCTTCGGTTCGCGAAATAATACAAGGACCGGAGCTCAGGCAATGCCCAAAGCCTCAACGATGTCGGAAGCGGACGCCTTCCTGGCGGCGAATCCCGGCGTCAAGACGATCGAGCTTCTCTTGCCCGACATGTGCGGCATCCTGCGCGGCAAGCGGCTGACGCGGAACAGTTTCAAGAAGCTCTATTCGGGCAGCGTGCGGACTCCGGGATCGCTGTATATCCTCGACGTGACCGGCCAGAACGTCCCGACCATGCGCGCCGGTATAACCGACGGCGACCCGGACAAGTTCTGCCTTCCGGCGCCGGGCACGCTGAAGCCGGTTCCCTGGGCCCAACAGCCGCTCGGCCAGGTGCTGGGTTCGATGACCGAGGATGACGGCGCGCCGTTGTACTCGGACCCACGGGCGATCCTCTCCGCCACCGCGGCGCGACTCGGCGAGCTGGGTCTGAAGCCGAGTGTGGCGATCGAACAGGAGTTCTATCTTCTCGACACGAAACGCGGGCCGGGCGGCGCGCCGCAGCCGGCGTTCTCCGAGCGAAGCGGCTACCGCCAGTCGACCACCCAGGTCGCCGGCATGGAGGAGCTGTACGATTTCGAATCCTTCCTCGCCGAGGTGGCGCGCTGCTGCGAGATCCAGGGACTCCCGGCGGAGGCGGCGTCGAAGGAGTACGCGCCCGGACAGTACGAGATCAACCTGCATTACGTCGCCGGTGCGGTGACCGCCTGCGACCACGCGGTGATGCTGAAGCGCGTCATCAAGGCGGTGGCGCGGCGGCACGGCCTGGTCGCGAGCTTCATGGCCAAGCCGTTCGAGGAGACGGCCGGCAGCGGCACCCACGTCCATGTCAGCCTTTACGACGACGACGGCGCCAACGCGTTCGCCAAGGGCGCGCGGCAGGAGATCAACGGCATGAAAGTGGGCGAGGCGCTGCTTCATGCCGCCGGCGGGCTGATCGCGTGCATGGCCGAGAGCATGGCGATCTTCGCGCCGAACGCGAATTCGTACCGCCGCTTCCGGCCCGGCCTGTTCGTTCCGGTCTCGCCGTCCTGGGGCGTCAACAACCGGTCGGCCGGCATCCGCATCCCGCCGTCCGACGACCAGGCGCTGCGCATCGAACATCGCAACGCCGGCGCCGACACCAATCCGTATCTCGCCACCGCGGCGATCCTCGCCGGCATCCATCACGGGCTGACCGCGAAGATCGATCCGCCGCCGGCCAGCGACGGCGACCGGGACCCGGAGGGCCTCCCCGAACTGCCGCTCGACTGGCACACCGCCCTCGACCGGTTCCGTGACGGCGCCATCCTGCCCTTCTATCTGGGCGAGAAGTATCACGGGATCTACGAAGTCGTCCGCCGCTACGAATGCGAGGCCTTCAAGGCGCGCATCCAGCCGCTCGACTACGAGTGGTACCTGCGCACGGTGTGAGCTAAAGCCGGTCGCGCAGGCCGTACCACAGCATCGCGAGGACCAGCAGCGGCCCGCGCAGCCTTGTGCCGCCGGGAAAGGCGCGGGTGGGGATGCGTGTCATGACGTCGAACCGCCCCAGCGTGCCTTCGACCGCCTCGGCCAGGATCTGCCCGGCCAGCGTCGCCAGCGCGACGCCGTGTCCCGAATAGCCGCTGGCATTGAGCACGTTCGGGGCCGGCCGGGCGAAATAGGGCATGCGTTTCATGGTGATGCCGAGCGTCCCGCCCCAGCCGTAATCGATCCTCGCGTCGGCCAGCTGCGGATAGACGCGCAGCATGTAGGGCCGGACGAAGGCCTTGATGTCTTCGGGGAAATCGTAGGAATAGGTCTCGCCGCCGCCGAACAGCAGGCGCCGGTCGGCGGACAGCCGGAAATAATTGATCACGAACTTCGAATCGGCGACCGCCACGTCGTCGCGGATGATCTGCCGCGCACGGTCCTCGCCCAGCGGTTCCGTGGCGATGACGAAATTGTTGATCGGCATCACCCGGGCGGCGACGCGCGGCGACAGCCCGTCGAGATAGCCGTTGCAGGCCAGGATGACGAACCGCGCGCGCACGCGTCCCTGTGCGGTCCGGACGGAGGCCGGGTCGCCGGCACTGAGGTCCGCGGCCGGGCTGCGCTCGAAGATGCGGGCGCCGGCGGCGCGCGCCGCCTCGGCAAGACCGAGGGCGAAGTTCAGCGGATGGAGATGCGCCGCCCCCATGTCGAGCGAGCCGCCGTAGTACAGCGTGCTGCCCAGCATCGCGCGCGCCTCCGCGTCGCTGACCGCGCGTATGTCGTCGTAGCGATACTCCGACCGCAGCTTTTCGACGTAAGCGTGGTCGTCGGCAACGAAGCGTTGCTTGTGGTTCACATGCAGGATACCGGGCTTGAGGTCGCAGGCGATGGCGTGCCGGGCGACGCGTTCCTTCACCAGCGCCTTGGATTGCTGGGCGATGTCCCACAGGTGGTGCGCGTCTTCGCGGCCGACGGCGCGCTCCAGCCAGTCCTGGTCACGCCGCTGGCCGGACCCGGCCTGCCCGCCGTTGCGCCCCGACGCGCCCCAGCCGGCCCGGTGCGCCTCCAGCAAGACAACGTCCAGGCCGCGTTCCGCGAGTTCGAGGGCCGCGGACAGCCCGGTGAACCCGCCGCCGATGATGCAGACGTCGCAATCCGCATCGCCCTCAAGCGCGGGAAACGGCGCCACCTTGTTGGCGGTGGCCGCATAGTAGGAGTCCGGATAGCTGCCGGGCGTACCGTTGCGGAACAGAAAACCGCGGGTCATTTTCGTCTCCGGACTGATTGGGAATACCAGGGGGCCGGCAAACCTATCCGCGCCTCCCGGCCCTTGTCCAGCCGCTGCCGCAGCCGGTGCGACGAAACGCCACCCGTTATCCGGTCAGCACCCGCAACGCGACCACCGAAGCGACGCCGCCGGCGATCGCGACGAGCGGCGGCAGCCGCCAGGCGAGTGCGATGGTGACCAGCGCCGCGCCGCTTTCGGCCGGGCCGGTGGACAGCACCGTCGGCGCGATCAGCGCCACCAGGATCGATCCCGGCATGGCGGCCAGGGCGCCCGCCAGCGGGCCGCTCAGGCGCACCCTGCGGACCAGCCAGAAGCCGGCGATGCGGGTGAAATAGGTGGCCCCCGCCATCGCCGCGATGGCGGCCAGCACCATGGGATCAAGCGTCATCGGCCCGCGCCCCCTGTATCGCGCCGACGAGCGCGCCGGCCACGCCGCCGGCGAGGATGTACCAGGGCCCCGCGACCAGATACCACACGGCGACCGCGGCGGCGGCGCTGGCGATCCACGGCCACAGCGTGCCCCTGCCCCGCCACAGCCCGGACAGGATCACCAGGAAAATCGCGGTGAAGGCGAAGTCGAACCCGTAGCGCGCCGGGTCGCGGATCGCCGCCCCCAACAGGTGGCCGAGCGTGGTCATCGTCACCCAGGTCAGGTAGAACGGCGCCGCCAGGGCCACGTAGTACGAGAGCTGCAGCGGCTTCGTGCCGGCGCGCGCCATGGCCAGGGCCCAGATCTCGTCGGCGAGGAAGTACAGCGCCGGGTAGGCATACCGCCGCTGCCATGCCGCCGCATGGGGCATCAGCGCGGCCCCCATCAGTACGTGGCGGGCGTTGACGATGAAGGCGGTGAGCGCGAGGCTCGCCACCGGCACCGGCCAGGACCAGAGATCGAGGGCGATGAGCTGCGCGCTGCCGGCAAAGACCATGGCGCTCATCAGGAACGCCTCGACCGTGGACAGCCCGGCCTCGCGCGCCAGGAAGCCGATCAGCAGGGCGAAGGGAACCATGCTGGCGACCGCCGGAACCACCGCGCGCAGCGCCGCCGAGGCCTCGCCGCGCCAGGCCGGTGCGTCCACCGCTTCTCCGCCCCTCGTCTCGCTCATCTGCCTGTCTCTCCTGCAGGAATTCGCGGGCATTGTCCCGTATCGCCCGGTGCGCGTATTGTCGGGGTATTGCCCGGCGGGAGCCCGCAGGGCGTTCGAACGATGCGCGATAGCATGCCCGACAGCAAGACCCTTCTTATCGTCGCCCACGCGCCCTCGCCGAATACGGTGCGGCTGCGCGACGCCGTCGTGAGCGGCGCGCGCGGCCCCGATATCGAAGGGGTCGCGGTGCGCGTGCTCACCCCCTTCGAGGCGCAGCCGGCGGACGTCAAGGCGGCCGACGCCGTGATCCTCGGCACCACCGAAAACCTCGGCTACATGAGCGGCGCGCTGAAGGATTTCTTCGACCGAATCTACTATCCCTGCCTGGAAGAGACCCAGGGCCTGCCCTGCGCCCTCTACATCCGCGCCGGCCACGACGGCACCGGCACGCGGCGCGCGGTCGAATCGATCCTCACCGGATTGCGCTGGCGCCTCGTGCAGGACCCTCTGGTCTGCCGCGGCGACTGGGACGAGGCATTCGCGGCAAGCTGCGAGGAACTGGGCGCGGCCATGGCCGCGGGGCTGGAGGCCGGGGTGTTCTGAACGGCCCCCCGGCGGGCGGGCGCGGCCCGGTTCGTTCGGAACAACCCCATGCACCGGCGATTTCCGCGGGTTTCGGACGGAAGCCGGGACTTCGTGCCGCGACGAAGAGCCGGCGCAACCGGCAAGGCGACTCATTAAATATGCGTACATATCTATTTAATATACGTACATATCTTCTAGATCCGCCAGCACCGCGAGAGTGTGGCCGATTTTTTGCTCCCGCCGCTATTTCGTGCTACCAAGAGATCGGTGGGGAGCGGTGTTCAGACGGTGCCGCCCGAAGGATTGGCGTTGCACGCGCCAAAAAAACAGTGAGGGAGAGGGATTATGACAAAGCGGGGTTTCACATCCGTGCTGGCCTTGGCCTTGGCCATCGCGACGCTGGCGGTGTTGGCGCCGCGGGCCGAGGCCGCAATCTACGTTGAGATTGACGGAATCGACGGCGATGCTACGCATGAAGACCACAGGAATTGGATAACTGTGGAGAGTGCCGGCGCGAATATCAGCCGGGAGATCACAATGACCACTGACAAGAAGACCGGCGCCAATACGGGGCGCGAGGTCTCCGGGCCGAGCTTCGACGATTTTAAGATCGTCAAGCAGTTGGACACAGCCAGTCCGTATTTGCGCCAGCTTGCGGTGGAAGACCCGCTGGGCCGGGAAGTCAGAATTCACTTCGTCAGCACCGGCTCGCCTGGACAGACCTATTTTGAAATCACCCTCTCGGACGCAGTGATCTCGTCGGTGTCCATGACGTCCGGCGGGGATCGCCCGATCGAGGTGATCACCCTCAACTTCACGCGCATCGAATGGCGTTACATCCCGCTCGAGGCTAACAATGAAGCTGGATCACCGGTCACCAAAGGATACGATCTCTTGTTGAATACGCCGTTTTAACCGACCGGAGCCGGGTCGGCGACGGCCTGCCGGTCGCGGGGACCGCCAGCCGAGACACAGCAAGGGCCAACGGGACGTAGATCGCCGAGAGGGAAGCTACGCCCGGGTTACCAAAAGAACACTCGGGCGAAGCCGCGCCGTAGAACCAGCGCTCGAAGATTAAGCGGCCCCCGTCAGGGGACCGCCGATTTAACGGTAGGAACAGGTTACGCCGCCCTGCGGCGGTTGCGGTTGCGGCGGAATTTCTTCTTGCCGGGCTGCGCCGGGCGGCCGCCTTCGGCCGGCTTGCCGTGCGGCTTCCGGCCGCTGCGCCGGTCCTCCTCCGGTGCCGCCTCGCGCGGCCCCGCGCCGGCCACATCCTGGCTGTTTGCCGGGCTGAGCGGCCGCCGGATCAGCCGCTCGATGTCACGCAGATACTTGCGCTCGGACGGATCGCAGAACGAGATCGCGATGCCCGACGCGCCGGCCCGCGCGGTGCGGCCGATGCGGTGGATATAGCTTTCGGCCTCCATCGGCAGGTCGAAATTGATCACATGGGTGACCCCGTCCACGTCGATGCCGCGGGCGGCGATGTCGGTTGCGACCAGGACCCGGGCGGTGCTGTCGCGGAAGTTTTCCAGCGCCCGCTGGCGCGCGCCCTGCGACTTGTTGCCGTGGATCGCGTCGGCGTTCACGCCGCTCTTCAGGAGCTGGCCGGCCAGCCGGTTGGCGCCGTGCTTGGTGCGCGTGAACACGATCACCCGCGAGAGCGCCGGATCGGCCATCAGATCCTCCAGCAGGCCGCGCTTGGCGGAGCCGGGGACGTGGTAGACGTGCTGCTCGACCCGGTCGACGGTCACCACCTCGGGCGTCACCTCGACGCGGATCGGATCGTCGAGGATCTCGCGCGCCAGTTTTTCGATCTCGCGCGGCATGGTGGCCGAGAACAGCATGGTCTGGCGTTCATGCGGCAGCAGCGCGACGATCTTCCTGATGTCGCGGATGAAGCCCATGTCGAACATGCGGTCGCCTTCGTCGAGAATCAGATGCTGCGCCGAATGCAGCGCCACATGGCCCTGTTTGATGAGGTCGAGCAGCCGGCCCGGCGTCGCGACCAGGATGTCGACGCCGCGCTGCATGGCCCGGACCTGGCGGTTCTGCGGGACGCCGCCGGTGATCACCGTATGGCGGACCGAGACGAACCGCGCATAGTTGCGGATCGAATCGTCGATCTGGATCGCGAGTTCCCGCGTCGGCGCCAAGATCAGCGCCCGGCAGGCGCGCGCGCCGGCCTGTTTGCGGTTCCCGGTCAGGCGCTGCAGCAGCGGGCAGGTGAAGGCCGCGGTCTTGCCGGTGCCGGTCTGGGCCATGCCCAGGATGTCGCGGCCGTCGAGCAGCGCCGGGATCGCCTGGATCTGGATCGGCGTCGGTTTGGTGTAGTTCGCGGCCGCAAGGGCCCGCGTCAGGGGCTCGGCAAGGCCAAGCCCGGAAAATGTCTGTTCAGTCAAAATCAAATATCTCTCTCGCCGCGAACACCCGCACATGCACGACAAACGGCATGCGACCGCATCCATGGCGCGTCGCCGTCATCCACGCGCAAACGGAATAAACGGTATGTTTAAGGGAAAGTGTCTCGGGACTGGCGCCGCCTTATCAAGAGCGACGCATCGCGCGATCGCGAGAAATGTGAGCGGTATGTGGGGGTTGGTCGGCAGGATGTCAAGCGAATAGCGACATCCCGCCCGGCTGAAGGTGGCGCGGCTCGTCCGTCCCCCCGCGCCTACTCGGTCATCACCATGACGCCGCCGAGGAACAGCACCTCCTCGAAGGTCCGGTTCAGCGACCGGCTGTGAAATTGCGTCATCAGCGCGCCGTCCGCGTAGCGAATCTCGGCGCCGACCGGGACATCCCGGCGCGGGATGGCGAGCCATTTTTCCGCGCCGCCCTGGGTGACATGCAGGTAGGTGTACGAGCCGGCGGGAAGCGCCTCGCTGACCTTGCCGAGATTGGGCAGATTGTCCCGCGCGGTCGGATCGGCCGGGACCGGAGGGTGGCCGGGAGGGGCTTGCAACGGGGTCTCGCCGGCCATCTTGACGCCGCCGAGGAACAGCAACTCCTCGAAGGTCCGGTTCAGCGACCGGCTGTGGAAGTCCTTCATCATCGCCCCCTCGGCGTACTGAACTTCAGTGCCGACCGGGACGTTGCGGCTGGGGATCGCCAGCCACGTCCCCTTGCCGTCGCGCGTCACATGCAGATAGGTGTATTGCCCGGCGGGGATCATCTCGGTGACCGTGCCGCTGTTCGGCAGCGTGTTCTCGCTGACCAGGATGGCGCCGGGGCGCACGGTTTCCGGCCGCGACGATACGTCGGCGAGCGGAGCCGCCATCGGCGCCGTCGCCAGCGCCATCAGCGCAATCAAAGACAGGGGGAGAGTTTTCACGAGATCATCCTTTTCTGAACCTGCGTTTTGCCAATCGATTCCGAACTCCCGAATATCATATCACCGTTCCGCGGCCGCCCGGCAATCCGGTCACGGCACCCGTCGGCACGGGAGAAGACGCCTGTTTCTGCCGCAAATGCGCCCGCACCGCATTGACGTGGATCAGCTTTCCGGTGCGAACGCACCCAACCCGCTCAATTGTCGTCGAACCCCCGGATGCGCTGTTCGCCGATATTGCAGGGCGGCGCGATGCGTTCGGGGGGCAGCTGGGCGGGGATCAGGCGCGCCGGGTGCGCCGCGCCGGTCCCGGCGATCTCGAGGATCAGCTTGCGCCGCACCGCCTCGGCGAATTCGTCGAAGGAACTGGCGACGACCAGAAACGCCCCCGGCCCGCCGATCACGCAGTCGCGGTAGTACAGGTCGAGATCCTCGATCGGCGGCCAGCCGAACGGCCCGGGCCGCCCGTTTATGATCGGCAGGCCGTTGACGGTGACGCCGGCCGCCACCGCGCGGTCGCGCGCATGGGTGACCAGATCGCCGGAATTGTTGGCGCCGTCGCCGGAAACGTCGATGACCCGGCGGGTCCCGTCGAAGTCGTTGCGCTCGAAATAGGGCACGCCGAAATCGATGGCCGAGGAGATCGAGGTGCGCCGGACGGTGCGCGGCGGTTCCAGCGTCAACAGCCCGGCGAAGGCATGTGCGCTCGTCGCGTCCGACACCAGGGTCCAGTCGACGATGACCCGGACCCGGTCGAACCCGGCCCATTCGTAATAGGCGACCGCAATCCGCCCCAGCATGCCGTGCTCGATCGCCCGGATCACCGCGGGGTCCTGGAACGCCGCGCCGTAGCCGTCGCGTTGCAGTTGGGCCTCCTCGTCGTCGATCGACCCCGAGACGTCGACCGCCAGCGCCAGTTCGAGGTCGACCGGCTGTGCGGCGAGGGCAGCGCCCGGATAAATGGCGGCCAGCGTGGCAACGAGCAGTGCGAGCGTCCGGTTCATCGTACGATCCGCCCCCGCGTCGCGTCCCGCCGCATCCTCAGAAATCCTCGTAGTCGTCCCAGCGGCGCTCGCCGATATCGCAGGGCGGGGCGACGCGATCGGGCGTGCGCTGCGCGGGGATGAGGCGCACCTTCGGCGCCGTCGGCGAGCGGTCGGCGATTTCGATGATCAGCTTCTTGCGGACGGCGGCGGCGAATTCCTCGAAGGTGTTGGCGACGACGATGAAGGCGCCCGGGCCGCCGATCACGCAGTCGCGGTAATAGAGGTCGAGGTTGGGGATTTGCGGCCGGCCCGAAAGGCTGGGCCGGTCGTTGACGATGGGAAGCCCGTTGATGATCACCCCTTGCGCGACCGCACGCTCGCGGGCGCGGACCACGGGACCGCCCCAGTTGTTGGGGCCGTCGCCGGATATATCGACGACCCGACGCGTTCCTTCGAACGCATTCATGTCGAACCACAGCGCCGCGAAATCGATGGCGGCGGCGATCGCCGTGCGGTACGCGGTCCGCGGCGGGTTCAGGGTCAGCGTATCGGCGAAGGCATTGGCGGATTTTTCATCGCCGATCTCCGTCCACTCCGAGATCACCCGCATATGGCCATAGCCGGCCCATTCGTAATAGCCGACGGCGATGCGGCCGAGCATGCCCTGCTCGATCGCCCGGATCACGTCGGGATGGCGGAAAGCGGCGATATAGCCCTGGCGCTGCAGGATCGCCTCCTCGGGGTCGACCGAACCCGATACGTCGATGCCCAGCGCAAGCTCCAGGTCCACCGGCCGGTCCTGCGCCTTTGCGGGCGCAACGATCCAGAACGCGAGCAGACAGATCGCCAGTCTCTGCATGATCCCCCCTCTATACGGGCCGTCAGCCAGCGGAGCATAACCCATAACGACGGGCGCGTAGCGTTCACGATTTCGCGCGCAACGGGCGGCGCACCGTATCGTTCGTCAGGCGGGAGTCGGGCACACCGAAAGCCGGCGGCCGAAGACCGCCGGCAGATGTCCGGGCGGCGAATCAGTACACGCGGAGGTCCTGCCAGGTCATCGGGCCGAAGTCGCAGGCACGCGGAAGCCCCGCAGCCAGCAAGAGCCGGGGGCCCGCGCGAACGTCTTCCGCGGCGGCCATGGCGGGCGCCGGGGGCATGCCGGCGATTTCGGTGATCAGCTTGCGCCGGATCGCAAGGCCGAACTCCTTGAAGGAATCGGCGACGACAAGGAAGGCGCCGGGGCCGCCGATGACGCAATCGCGGTAATACAGATCGACATCGGGCAGCGGCAGGTAGCCCGCGGGATCGCCCCGTCCGTTGACGATCGGCAGCCCGTTGATGGTAATGCCGGCGGCGATGGCCTTGCCGCGCGCCTCCAGGATCTCGGCCCTGCCGTTGTTGGGGCCGTCGCCTGAAATGTCGATGACCTGACGCGTCCCCTCATAGGCATTGTCGCGGAACTGCGGCAGGGCGAACTCGATGGCATTGGCGATTGAGGTGCGGGGCGCCGTGTGCACCGGTGCGATCGCTATTGTCTGGGCGAAAAGGCGCATCGATTCGACGCCGTCGATCAGCGTCCAGGGGGCGATCACCTTGAGATGATCGTCGCCCGCCCATTCATAATACATGATGGCCACCCGGCCCAGGAGTCCGCCCTCGATCGCCCGGATCACCTCCGGATGGCCCAGCGCCGCAACGTAGCCGTTGCGCTGCAGCTGCGCCTCCTCGGCATCGATGCTGCTCGATACGTCGACGGCAAGCGCAAGTTCCAGATCGACCGGCTGCGCCGCACCGGCAACCCCGGCGGACCCGCAAGCCAGCAGAACGGCGGCAGTGGCAACCGCAAGGATTCGTTGTGACATGGTCCCCTCCAACGTAAAGACGCGAATCCCTCCGATCGGGGATCCGGACCGGGCCGGCGGCCAGCGGAACACGGGTCCCGGCAGGCATATCGCCGTGCGCGGCCCGCAATCACCCGGACACCCGGCCCCTGGCTCCGCGATACGGTCACGGCCGCACTCGTACTATCCGCGCGGAGTGCAAAAAAACGGTTAAGGCACGTGAAGGGGCCGCAGAAAGCCGCCGCGACGGCACCGGGAACGGGGCGGTTTCGGCCGATCCCGTTTCCGCTAGGCCGCCGGATCGGCCATTGTTCCGCACCGCAACAGTTGCTATATCTGCGGCATCGGCACCGGGCGGCGCCGTGGCCTGCGGAACCGCTGCGGGCGGCAGGAGCCGCCCTCTTGGGTTTCTGTTCATATGGCCAGACGCAGACGGATCTACGAGGGCAAGGCGAAAGTAATGTTCGAGGGGCCCGAGCCGGGCACGCTGGTGCAGTACTTCAAGGACGACGCCACCGCCTTCAACAACCAGAAAAAGGGCACGATTACCGGTAAGGGCGTGCTCAACAACCGGATCTCGGAATTCCTGATGCTGCGGCTTGCGGAAGTGGGCATCCCGACGCATTTCGTGCGGCGCCTGAACATGCGCGAACAGCTGGTCCGCGAGGTCGAGATCATCCCGATCGAGGTGGTGGTCCGGAATATCGTCGCCGGGTCGCTGGCCAAGCGCTTCGCAGTCGCCGAGGGAACGCCGCTGCCGCGCTCGGTGGTCGAGTACTATTACAAGTCCGACGAACTGGGCGATCCGCTGGTGTCGGAAGAGCACATCACGGCCTTCGGCTGGGCCACGCCACAGGACATCGACGACATGCTGGCGATGTCGCTGCGCGTCAACGACTTCCTGCTGGGATTGTTCCTTGGCGTCGGCCTGAAACTGGTCGACTTCAAGCTGGAATTCGGCCGGCTCTATGAAGAGAGCGGCGACATGCGGATCCTGCTGGCCGACGAGATCAGCCCCGACAATTGCCGGCTGTGGGACATCAAGACCAACGAGAAAATGGACAAGGACCGGTTCCGCCGCGACCTTGGCAAGGTCGAGGAAGCCTATCAGGAGGTTGCGCGACGGCTGGGAATCCTGCCCGAGGGCGGCCCGAACGACCTGCAGGCGCCGGAGACGATTCAGTAGCGGCAGAACCCGAACGCAACAGGCAGGACAGGGACAGGATCGGTGAAGGCGAAGGTACACGTGACGTTGAAGACCGGGGTGCTGGACCCACAGGGCAAGGCCATTGGCCATGCGCTGGAATCGCTGGGCTTCGAGGGCGTCGGCGAGGTCCGGCAGGGCAAGGTCATCGAACTGGACCTTGCAGAAACCGACCCGGACAAGGCGCGCACGCAGGTCGGCGCGATGTGCGAGAAGCTGCTCGCGAATACGGTGATCGAGAACTACGACATCGATCTGGAAGGATGAGTCCCCGCGAGTTCATCTGGTCCGATCTGAACGGCCCCGGGATGGAACATCTGACGCTGGCGCCCAACGACGACGGCTATGTGGCGGATGGCTTGTACCTGGGGCGCAGCGACGATCTGCCGCCCTGCCGGGTTCATTACGTGATCCATATCAGCCCGGCGTGGGAGATGCGCTCCGCTGCGGTCAGTCTGCTGTCCGGTCCGCAATCGCCGGCGGGGATTTCCTTGAGCGTGGACGAAGACTGCGCATGGCGCGACGCAAACGGTGAGCCCATTGCGGATCTGGCCGGATGCCACGAAATCGACCTGTTCTGCAGTCCGTTCACGAATTCTCTGGCGATAAGGCGGCTCGGCCTTGCGCGCGGCGAGTCGGCCGAAATCTCCATTGCCTACCTGGATCTGCCGGACATGCGCCTGCGCCCGCTGCGCCAGCGCTACAGCTGCATCGAGCCGTTCGGACCGGACGGCGGTCAATACCGGTATGAAGCCCTGTTCCGCAGCCAGACCGCCGAGCTTTCGGTCGACTCCGACGGCGTCGTCACCAACTTTCCGGGCAGCTTCAAACGGGTCTGGGATTCGTGATAGAGGAACGGACAGGAAGGGATTGCGGGGGCACGTCATGAGAACGGCGGTTATCGTCTTTCCGGGATCGAACTGCGACCGCGACGCGCAGGTGGCGCTGCACGCGGCGTTCGGTGCGCCGCCTGCCATGGTCTGGCATCGCGAGACGGACCTGCCGCCGCTGGACCTGATCGTGCTGCCCGGCGGATTTTCCTATGGCGATTACCTGCGCTCCGGCGCGATGGCGGCGCAATCGCCGGTGCTGCGGGCGCTTCGCGAGCAGGCCGAGCGCGGCGTGCTGGTGCTGGGCATCTGCAACGGCTTCCAGGTGCTGACCGAAGCCGGCCTGCTGCCCGGCGTGCTGATGCGCAACGCCGGGCTGAAATTCGTCTGCCGCGACGTCGGCCTCGTCGTCGAGAACACCGAGTCGCCCTTCACGCGGGGCTATGCCAGGGGCCAGGCGGTGACCATTCCGGTCGCCCATCACGACGGCAACTACTACGCCGACGACGCGACGCTCGACCGGCTGGAGGGCGAAGGGCGCGTCGCCTTCCGCTATGCGCCGCACGACAATCCCAACGGCTCGGCGCGCGACATCGCCGGCATCCTGAACGAGCGCGGCAACGTGCTGGGCATGATGCCCCATCCCGAGCGCGCGGTGGACAAGCTGCACTGCGGAGTCGACGGACAGGCCGTTTTCACCGGCCTGGTGGAGGCTCTCGCCGCATGACCGCCCTTGCCGCCACGCTCGACATCACCCCCGAACTGGTCGCCGAGCACGGGCTGAGTGCCGACGAATACGCGCTCATCCTCGAGATCATGGGCCGCGAGCCCAACATCACCGAGCTTGGCGTGTTCTCGGCCATGTGGTCGGAGCATTGCTCCTACAAATCCTCGAAGGTCTGGCTGAAGACACTGCCGACCGAGGGACCGCGGGTGATCTGCGGGCCGGGCGAGAACGCCGGCGTGGTCGACATCGGCGACGGGCTGGCGGCGGTGTTCAAGATCGAGAGCCACAACCATCCCAGCTTCATCGAGCCCTACCAGGGCGCGGCCACCGGCGTCGGTGGCATCCTGCGCGACGTGTTCACCATGGGCGCGCGGCCCATCGCCAATCTGAACGCGCTGCGCTTCGGCGCGCCGGATCACGAAAAGACCCGGCATCTGGTGTCCGGCGTGGTCGCCGGCATCGGCGGCTACGGCAACTGCATCGGCGTGCCGACGGTGGCCGGCGAGACCGAGTTCCACCCCGCCTATAACGGCAACATCCTGGTCAATGCGATGACCGTGGGCATCGCCGACGCGAACCGGATTTTCTATTCCGCGGCCGGCGGGCCGGGCAATCCGGTGGTCTATGTCGGCTCCAAAACCGGCCGCGACGGCATCCACGGCGCGACCATGGCCTCGGCCGAATTCGACGACGATTCGGACGAGAAACGCCCGACCGTGCAGGTCGGCGACCCGTTCACGGAAAAGCTGCTGCTGGAAGCGTGCCTCGAGCTGATGGCGACCGACGCCATCGTGGGGATTCAGGACATGGGCGCGGCGGGACTGACCTCCTCGGGCGTCGAGATGGCGTCCAAGGGCGGCGTCGGCGTCGAATTGGACCTCGACCGCGTGCCGATGCGCGAAGCCGGCATGACGCCCTACGAGTTGATGCTCTCGGAAAGCCAGGAGCGCATGCTGATGGTGCTCAAGCCCGGCCATGAGGATACCGCGCGGGCGATCTTCGAGAAATGGGAGCTCGACTTCGCGGTGATCGGCCGGGTCACCGACACCGGCCGGCTGGTGCTGAAGTTCCACGGCGAGACCGTGGGCGATATCGAGGTCGCGCCGCTGGTCGCCAACGCCCCGGAATACGAGCGGCCCTGGGAACCGACGCCGAAGGCGCCGGTCATCGACGCCGCGGACATCGCCGCGCCGGGCGACCCGATGGCGGCGCTGAAGACGATGCTCGGCGGCGCGCACCTGTGCTCGCGGCGCTGGATCTGGGAGCAGTACGACCACATGGTCATGGCCGACACGGTGCAGCGGCCGGGCGGCGACGCGGCCGTGGTGCGGCTGCACGGCAGCAGCCGGGGCCTTGCCGTCACCACCGACGCGACGCCGCGCTATTGCCTTGCAGACCCGGTCGAAGGCGGCAGACAGGCCGTCGCCGAAGCCTGGCGGAACCTGACGGCGGTCGGCGCGACGCCACTGGCCATCACCAACAACCTCAACTTCGGCAACCCCGAAAAGCCGCGCATCATGGGGCAGCTGGCCGGCTGCGTCACCGGCATGGGCGAGGCCTGCCGGGCGCTGGCCTTCCCGGTCGTCTCGGGCAACGTGTCGCTCTACAACGAGACCAGCGGCGAGGCGATCCTCCCCACCCCGGTCGTCGGCGGGCTGGGCCTGATCGCGGACCTGGAAAGGACCGTCGGCGTCGCCATCCCGGGCGAGGGGCTGGACCTGGTGCTGGTCGGCGAAACCGCGGGCTGGATGGGATCATCGCTCTATCTGCGCGAGGTCGCGGGCCGCGAGGAGGGCGCGCCGCCGCCGGTCGACCTGGCCGCGGAGAAGCGCAACGGCGATTTCGTGCGCGCCCTCATCGAGGCGGGCCGCGTCGCCGCCTGCCACGACCTGTCGGATGGCGGGCTGCTGGTGGCCGCGGCCGAGATGGCGCTGGCCGGCAACATCGGGGCGGAAATTTCCGGGCCGCCCGCAGGACTCCCGCTGCCCGGGTGGCTGTTCGGCGAGGACCAGGCGCGCTATCTGATCGCCTGCGCGGACGGCGCGTCGGTGGCTGCGGATGCGGCAAAAGCGGGGGTGCCCGCCGCCATCGTCGGCCGCACCGGCGGCAATACGTTGACAGCGGCGGGAAGTCATACCATATCGGTCGGAGAATTGCGGCGGTGCCACGAAGGCTGGCTTCCGTCCTATATGGCGCGTCCCTGAGAAGACGGGCGTGCCGGCAGCGAAGGGGTTCCTGGCCATGGCCATGCAAGCGAGCGAGATCGAGAGGCTGATCAAGGAAGCCATCCCCGACGCGGAGGTCCGCATCGAGGATCTGCGCGGCGATGGCGACCATTACGCGGCCTATGTCAGCTCGGCGGAATTCACGGGCAAAAGCCGGGTGCAGCAGCACCAGATGGTTTATGCCGCGCTGCAGGGCAGGATGGGCGGCGAGTTGCACGCGCTGGCGTTGCAGACGGCGGCGCCCGAGAACGGGTGAACGGGTAAATCGGGCGGCCGTGAGCGCGGCCCACCAGAACGAGGGTAATCAAGCTATGGAAAACGTTGTATTCGACCGTATCCGCGAGGAAATCTCGGACAGTGACGTGGTGCTTTTCATGAAGGGCACGCCGGTGTTCCCGCAATGCGGCTTTTCGGCGACCGTGACCCAGGTGCTGACCACCATGGGCGTGAAATTCAAGGGCATCAACGTGCTGGAGGACCCGGGCATCCGCGACGGCATCAAGAGCTTCAGCAGCTGGCCGACCATTCCCCAGCTTTACGTGAAGGGCGAATTCGTCGGCGGTTGCGACATCGTGCGCGAGATGTACGATTCCGGCGAGCTGCAGCAGCTCCTCGCCGACAAGGGCGTGCAGACCCAGGCGGCGTAGGCGCGCGTCAGCCAGTCTCTGGAATGCCGAAGGGCCGCCTTATTGGGCGGCCCTTTGTTTTTGGACGCGACGTCCGAGCCAGATACAGAAGCCGATATAACAAAGGAAGAAGCCACTGATAACGACGGCCCTTGCTATCACGAACCAATAACCACCGGCTTCAGACAGTTCCGCGCGATTTACACCGATGATTATTCTATCGATATCCCGCCCCACTATAAGATACGAAACGAACAGGACCACCACAATCAGGGTCCACCAATAATTCCAGGCCTCCCTGATCGCGCCCCAACCCAGTTGGAAGCTGGAGAAATAGCCGAACTGTTCCGCCAACTCGACTTGCCGCCTCACCGCTCTCCGCGCCGCAATCGCCGTCACAACGAACGATACGATCATGCCGCCACCGGTAATCCAGCGCACCAGGAAGTAGAATTCATCCTGCAGTGAAACCGATAACTGCTCCGCGACAGCCACAACCATTGCCGAAATCCAGAAGGGACATGCGGCGACGGCAAAGAGAAACAGCACATAAGACAGCGGCGGCACCTTGCGCGCTTCCGCCTCGATCCGCTGCAACCGGTCCGGTTCCGCCTTGTCTGGCATGCCTGCTATTCCTGCTGGCCATTCACGGTACGCAAGCGGCAATTGTGCGGCGGGCGGATTAACAATCCGCAATGGGCCCGGGATGGAGCGGCCTGTCGGGCCGCTTAGACCCAGAGGGTTTCCACGCCATAGGCTGCGATCGCGCGGTCGCGCGTCACCAGCCGCATGCCCTCGCTCGTCGCCTGGGCGACCAGCATGCGGTCGAACGGGTCCCGATGGTGGAGCAGCAGGGCGCCGGCCGCCAGGCCGTGTTCAGCCGTGACCGTAAGTTCGGCGAAACCGCTTTCCCGCATGCCGTAGGAGAACTCCTCGTCGCGCAGATCGATGCGACCAAGGGCGCGTTTGATGGATATCTCCCAGGCACTGGCGGCGCTGACGTGAACCAGCGTTCCCGGATCGGCGATCGCCGCCCTAACCTCATGGGAGAGCCGCGCCGGCGCGCCGATCCACCACAGGAACACATGGGTGTCGAGCAGCAGGCTCACCCGGCCTTGCCCTCGAACGCATCCAGTAGGTCATCCGGCAGCGGTGCGTCGAAATCGTCCGACACATGGAATCGCCCCGCGAGACACCCCGGCTTGCGCGGCCCCTTGCCGTCGCGCAGGGGCGACAGCCGCGCCACGGGCTTGCCGGCCTTGGCGATGACGATCTCCTCTCCGGCCGCCGCCAGCTCAACCAGCCGCGAGAAATGAGTCTTCGCCTCGTAGATATTGACAGTGCGGGTCACCGGGCTCTCCTTGACTATCAATATGTATGATCAGATTGATCTAGTCAAGTTAGTCGTACTTCGCGCCGCGCGTAGGCCGGATAGTACTATTGCCGTCCGCGCAGATATTCGAAGCCGGTTTTGACGAGATCACGAGGCTGAAAGCTCGGCCAGGATCGCGCCAAGATTTGGTGTTTCCTCGATCACGTCCTCAAGCGCGAGTTTCGATGCATCGAGGGCAAGCGCGCGTACCCCGCTGGCATCGCACACGACGACAGCAAAGGCCTGCTTGAAGGCGCTTAACCAGTATCCGGCATCGCCACAACCGCGCTCAATCCCGGAGCGCTCGATGGGCACGAGCGTGACATCGCCAACGCGCAAGGGCGTGCCGGCCCGCAGCGCCGCCATCAGCCATTCCCCCGGCGCAAACGCCACCATGCCCGCAGCATGGTCGGCGACAGCATGAATGCCGCGGTCAAGGCGATGACCTGAATTGGCACCAGGCGGAACCGGCCATGCGTCTCGACTTCGAATACCGGGTCGATAAACTCCGGCTCGATGCGCACCGTCGCGCTTCGCAGATTCTGCGCCAAGCCGGCAACGGGCCCGATGATGGCCCACAGGCGGCCGGTGTCGGCGGGATCGCCCAGGCCGATGCGCAATCGAAGAAACAGATCCCGTGCGTGGGTTGCGGTCAAGATGTCGCGGATGAATTTACAGACGCGCCGGCGGAACGCCGACTGTCTCAAAAGCGAAACGATGCCGCGTGCGTTGCTCTTCTTCCTGGTCCGCCCAGGCGGCTTCGCTTTCTTCTTCGGCGCGGGCGTGGGCCGGGGGCGGGCCTTGGCGGCCCGAGGGATGCGAAGCTGAAATCGCACGAGCCCGAAGAGCCAGCGGAAACGGACATAGCCTTCCGTCTCCTCCATCCGGTGGATCGAAAACACGACCGTCAACGGGACCGCCAGGAGCGCGACGAGGAGCGCCAGCAGCGCCCCGAGCGTGAGCGCAACGGAAGCCACCGCCTATTCGGCTTTGCTGCTTCCCGATTTGGCCGATGCCGCCTTGCCGACGGTTTCCACGACCTTTTCCAGCACCGAGGCCGTGCCACCCTTGATCGACTCGATCCGGACACCGTCCTTGTTGACGACGATCATCGCCACGGGCTTGACGCCCCCGCCGCCGCCGGTCCCGCCACCGGTGCCGGCGCCCTTGCTTGGGTCTTTGCCTTCGCCGGCGCCGACTCCGAATCCAAAACCGACACTCACCAGCGGGATCAGCGTATTGCCTTCGACGACGATCGGCTCGCCCACCACCGTCTTGGTATTCAGCATGCGTTCGATCTCGCCGATCGCTTTGCTAAAAAGACCTTCCACGTCTGTCATTTCGCCTCCATGGCCCATTGGGACCGGTGCGCAGCAGTGCCTGTCGAAACTGAAAAAGAACCGGGAGCAAGAAACTCCTGGGACAGTAGTGCTTAAGCATTTGCGGGATCGTTGTCGTTGACATGCGTCAACACAGAGGCAATGCGCTTTCCAGAAGACCGGGTTTCGTCATTGCGAGCCGCAGGCGAAGCAATCCAGTCTCTCCCCATTTTCTGGATTGCCGCGGCGCTTCGCGCCTCGCAATGACGATTGCGAAGTTCATGATCCGACAAAAAAGGCGGCCCCGAAGGCCGCCTTTCCGTAACGTGAGGTTTCGCCCGGATCGCCGGATCAGCGCGAGTAGAACTCGATGACCAGGTTCGGCTCCATGTGCGCCGGGTACGGCACGTCCGCCAGCTTCGGTCCGCGTACGAAGGTCGCCTGCATCTTCTTGTAGTCGACCGATATGTAGTCCGGCGTGTCGCGCTCCGGCGACTGCATGGCCTCCAGCACCATCGGGATCTCGCGGCTCTTCTGGCGCACCTCGATGACGTCGCCGTCGCGCAGCCGGTAGGAGCCGACATTGACGCGCTTGCCGTTGACCCGGATATGGCCGTGATTGACGAACTGGCGCGCCGCGAACACGGTCGGCACGAAGCGCGCGCGGTAGATGGCGGCGTCCAGCCGTCGCTCCAGCAGCTCGATCAGGTTCTCGCCGGTGTCGCCGCGAAGGCTGCCGGCCTCCTCGTAGAGCCTGCGGAACTGCTTCTCGCCGATGTTGCCGTAATAGCCCTTCAGCTTCTGCTTGGCGGCCAGCTGGGTGCCGAAATCGGACAGCTTGCGGCGGCGCTGGCCGTGCTGGCCGGGGCGCGTTTCCCGCTTGTTGAAGGGACTCTTGGGGCGGCCCCAGAGATTGACGCCGAGGCGGCGGTCGATCTTGTACTTCGACGCGTGTCGTTTGCTCATGTTCGTTCGTTCCCGATCCTGTCGGTGTTGTGTTTGTCCGGTAGTCCACATCCGCGGTCCCGAGCCATAGAAGGCTGGACCATGGAGGGCGGGGATTCGGCCAGTCGCCGGCCCACATTCCCGGAAAGCGAAGGGCTTATATACGCATGAGGGGGCGGATGTCAAAGGGTTTGGGGTGGTTTTTTCGCGCCGGCGCGACCTCATACTTCGAGACGGGCCTTCGGCCCTCCTCAGCATGAGGCTCAGAGAATCTCAATGGCGCAACCCTCATGCTGAGGAGGCGCGCAGCGCCGTCTCGAAGTATGAGGTCGCTCGGAAATTCACTTCCATGCCCCACCGGTAGCCCGAAAACGTTCCGGTGACCCAGTTGACTCCGACCCGGCCATCGCCTGCGCCTGCTGTTCCAGCAAATCGACTGGCCCTGAGCCGCCCGAGGCGGGCCTGGTTGTCGCCCCGCAGGTCGCGCCGGCGCTCGCGGAGTGCGCCCTACAGTTGCACCGAATTAAAGAAATCTTAGCGTTCCACCGGCATTTTCGGCTGTCAGGAAACAGGGGAAAGTTGTTGCCGCATCCGGCAGAGCCGCGCCGGACGGGTTTCGTTGCGCGCAGACGAAGGGTGAAACCATGCAATCCGTTACCTACAGGTTCTCAAAGTCCCCGCCGTTCCTCGACATTCTCTCTCTGCTGTCGTTCGCGTTGTTTCTCTACCCGGCCCTGATGACGGTCGGGACCGGCTTGCGCTGGCTGGAAGTGCCGGGAACCGAGTGGATCAAAAGCTATGGCGTCGCCGAGGATATCAAGCTGTTCTGGCTCTATTTCGCGGCCGCCGCGGCGTCCGGCACGTTGTTCGTCATGTCCCTGGTGTGGAAGTCGCCGGCCCGGAACTTCCTGCTGCTCGACGATGTCGGGTTGACCACCGCGTTCATGGGCAGGCGCCGCAGATGGCCCTGGCGCGCTCTCGAATCGGTCGAGGTGGAGCAAACCGGCATGGCGTTGAAGACGGCGAAATTGACGGTTTTGGGAACCTTCGGCTGGAAGGACCGCCTGGCCCTGCTGCGCCTCAACGCGCTTGCGTCGTCGTCGCGGGCGACGATCCGCCTGCCCGACTTCTACGAGGCACCGATCGAGGAGGTGGCGGCGCGGATCAACGAATACCGCGCCGCGGCCCTTGGCGTGAGGCGCGCAGGCGAGGAAACGCGGCAGACATGGGGACATGCGGCCATTGCCGACGGAGAACCCGTGGTTTTCGAGAGATCGACCGTGATGTACCGCCGCCTTCGCATCGCCGAGTACGCGATCTACGCCCTGATGCTGCCGCTGGTGGGCGCGCTCGCTTACCTGATCTATCTCGATGAGGACAAGTCATGGCCCGAGTTGTGGCCGGCCGGCACCGCGTTCTTCGGCTTCACGATCGTGATGTTCGTAATCTCCGCGGTTCTGCAGAAGCGCATGGTCAGGCCGGAATCCAACAATCTGCACCTCGACACGAGTGGCCTTGCCTATACGCGCGCCGGCAAATCGCTCCGCTGGCCGTGGGGCGATCTGTCGGCCTTCAAGGTGGAGTTTGCATCATCGAAGCTTCTAATGGGCCGCCGCCGTTTCATCACCTTCGCCGCGCCCGGCCAGGACTGGGCATGGCATCTGGTGCGTTACGTCTATGGCCTGCCGAAGCACCCCCCGCTGGTCATCATCGAGGATGTGTACGAAACGCCGCTCGACGAGATCGCCGCGACGCTGAATGCCTACCGCGAGCGCGCGCTGGGCGGCGGGGACCAACCCGCCTGAACGGAGGATGTAATCATGGAAAGCGTTACCTTCCAGGTGAAGCCGCACGGCAACTCGGTCCTGGCCAACCGGATCGGGCTGGCAATTATTCCCGCCCTTATCGTCATCGTGTTTCTTGTGTATCTGCGCAATGCCGATCAGGAGAATGCCGCATTTGTCATGCGGGTCATAATTCCCTTTCTCCTGTTCGGATACGCAGTGCAATTGGTGGATTGGCATGGACGGGCGCTGGGCCTCTACAGTGATCTGCAGCTCGATGACAGGGGCCTGACCTGGCGGAACAGTCACTGGCGCTGGAGCGAGCTTTCCACCTTCAAGTTATACGGCCTCGGTCAAGGGCGCCGTTTTATCCGGTTCGAGGCGCCCGAAGGCGATGGCGGTTTCAAGATCGCCTCCCGCCGGTTCCAGATGGCGCCGGGACGACTGGAAAAGCGGATTACGGATCAATTCGACATGCCGCTCGAGGAAATCGTGGCGAAGCTCAACGAAACACGACGCCACGCACTTGGCGGCAAGGCAGAAGTCTCGGAAGCCTCCGGCGCGGCGGGAACGGAAACGATCTATTTCATCGATATCGAGAGGGCAAACCCGTTCGCTTTATATCTTTCGTTGTTATTCGTCCCACTGCTCCTTTTTTCGGTTCTCATTGATTTCCCCTCCGGCTGGACCATGGTGGCGCTGCTGCTGCTGTTCCTCGCGACCGCCGTGGCGATCGCACTGGGATATCTCCTTTCCCCGGCAACCCCGACGGCCGGCAACTTCCTGAAACTGGACGATGGCGGTCTGACCCATGCGCGGCGCGGCAAGGAAACCTCCTGGTCGTGGCACGAGGTTTCACCTTTCCGCATTTCCGAGGTCAGACTGATTCGGCACGGGCTGACGGGTGGCTCCACCGTCATCACCGCCGAGGTGCCAAACGACGCCCGGCTCTCCCGGCTCAGGCGGTGGACCAACCGCATCCTGTTTCGCGGGCCGCTTCTCCTCATCCCCGACATCTACCTCGGCCGCCCCGACGACATCGTCGCCGACCTGAACGCCCATCGCAGCCGCGCAATGCGCGGCGGCAACGCGACCAACGGGCCGCAGGCGCCGGCGGAGTAAGACGCAGCGCCGAAACCGGGCGGTCGCCCGCTACCCTCAGCCCCTGTGCTTTAACAGCCCCGCCACAATGCCGTGCAGGGTGCGCAGATCCTGTTCGGTCGGGGCCATGCGCTGGAACATGTTGCGGATGTTGCGCACCATGGCGGGGCGCTTTTCCGGCGGCTTCAGGAAGCCGCATTCGTCGAGCGCGGCCTCGAGGCGGGCAAAGAAGTTGAGCAGTTCCGCCTTGGTCGCGGGGCGCGTCGCGCCCAGCTCGACGCGGCTCCCGGGCGTTTCGTCGGCAAGGCGGAACCACGACCAGGAAACCAGGAATACCGCCTGGGCCAGGTTCAGCGACTTGTAGGCCGGGTTCAGCGGCGCCTCGATGACGGTGTCGGCCAGCACCACGTCGTCGTTCTCCAGCCCCATGCGCTCGGCCCCGAACAGCACGCCGCAGCGTTGCCCGTCGGCCTTGACACGCCGCATCTCCGCCGCCGCGCCGTCCGGCGTCATCACCGCCTTGACCATGTCGCGCGGCCGCGCCGTGGTGGCGAAGACCCGTTGCAACCCGGCGACGGCCTCTTCGGTGGTCCCGCAGATGCGGGCGTTCTCGATCACCGCGTCGGCCCCGGAGGACGCGCGCACCGCCTGCGGATTCGGCCAGCCGTCGCGCGGGGCGACGATGCGCAGGTCGGTCAGCCCGCAGTTCAGCATGGCGCGCGCCGCCGCACCGATATTCTCACCCAGCTGCGGGCGCACGAGGATGATATCATCGCCTCGCAACCGTTGATCTCAAACATGCGCCATGACAAAAATGCGTCCACCATGTCCCCAAACGGGTGTCCACCATCTCCCCGGTCCATACAGGTGGGGGAGGGTTGGGTGGGGGGGATGCCGGGGCAACATGCTGTCGCCCAGTCAGTCCGCCAGGCCGAGGATGCCCCGCGCGGTGGCGCGGGTCTCGTCGAGCGGCAGCGCCAGTTCGAGTTGGGGGTCGTACATCAGGGTGAAGACCCGCCGGCCGCGCTCGGTCAGGTGGGGACGGCCGGAGATGCTGACGATCTCGCCGAGGTTGTCGCCGATGCTCGCGCCGCCCATGGTCCAGACCATCGCCAGCACCAGGAAGGTCTCGATCTCGGCGGGCTTCAGGTCGTCGGCGACGAGCACGATGCCGCTGCGGCGCCCGGTCGGCGAAAGGTCGTCGCGGCGGAACCGGAACAGCGCCGGCCAGCGCCCGTCGGCGAAGCGCCGGCGCATTTCCGCATCGAGCCCGAGCCCCTGCGCGAACTCCGCGCCGAGCGGCCGCGCGACGATGAGGATCGCGAGGTCGCCGGCCTTGCCGGCCTCCGGCATCATGGCGATCTCCGAGGCCTGCACACCGATATCGAGTCCCGCGACGTCGGCGAATTCGTCCGCCAGCGCCACCAGGGCCGGCGCCAGCCCGAAGTTCCGCCCGCCCGCGAGCCGGACCTGCAACGGGCCGGTGGCGCGCCAGTAGCGTTCCGGCGGCAACGCATAGATCTCACGCTGCTCGCGGGTGCCGAGCAGCGCCTCGAAACTGTCGTAAACAGCCTGCGGCGTATCCGCCGCCTGCGCCCGCGCCGGCCCGGCCGGCGCCCAGGACAGCACGGCCACGGCAAGCAGGACCACGAACCGGGTCATGCGCCGCCACCCGCCTTGCCAACGCCTGCGCGGTAGAGCCGGTAGGAGATGGCGTCGCGCAGCGCGCCGTAGGAGGCGTCGATGATGTTAGCCGACACGCCCACCGTCGACCAGCGCTCACCCGCGCCGTTGGTGCTCTCGATCATCACGCGGGTGACCGCATCGGTGCCCGTCGTATCGGCCCGGGGCGGCAGGATGCGCACCTTGTAGTCGATCAGATGCATGTCCTCGAGCCTCGGGTAGAGCGGCTTCAGCGCCTTGCGCAGCGCGGTGTCGAGCGCGTTCACCGGGCCGTTGCCGTCGGCCACCGTCATGATCTCCTCGCCGCCGGCTTCGACGGTGATGGTCGCCTCGGACTCGGTGACCAGTTCGCCCCGCGCATTCCAGCGCCGGTCGTCCATGACGCGGAAGCGGATCAGCTTGAAATATTCGGGCACTTCGCCGAGCAGTTTGCGGACCAGCAGCTCGAAGCTCGCCTCTGCGCCATCGTAGGAATAGCCCTCGAACTCGCGCTCCTTGACCAGTTCGACCAGTCGGCCGACGCGCTTGTCCTTCGGGTCCATCGTCACGCCGATCTCCACCAGCCGGGCCAGCACGTTCGCCCGTCCCGCCTGGTCGGAGACCACGACATGCCGCCGGTTGCCGACCCTGGCCGGGTCGATATGCTCGTACGTCGCCGGGTCCTTGGCGATCGCCGAGACATGCAGCCCGCCCTTGTGCGCGAACGCGGCTTCGCCGACATAGGCCTGGTGCCGGTTCGGCATGCGGTTCAGCCGCTCGTCCAGCAGCCGCGAGGCATGGGTCAGCCGGCGCAGCCCGTCCTCCGTGACGCCCGTCTCGTACCCCAGCTTTAGCACCAGCGTCGGGATCAGCGAACAGAGATTGGCGTTGCCGCAGCGCTCGCCCAGCCCGTTCAGCGTGCCCTGGATCTGCCGCGCGCCGGCGCGCACCGCGGCCAGACTGTTGGCGACGGCGTTTTCGGTGTCGTTGTGGGCGTGGATGGCGATATGGCTGCCGGGAACGTGGGCGGCGACCTCGCCGACGATGCGCTCGACCTCGTGCGGCAGCGTCCCGCCATTGGTATCGCACAGCACGATCCAGCGGGCGCCCGCGTCATACGCCGCCTTGATGCATTCCAGCGCATAGTCCGCGTTCGCCTTGTAGCCGTCGAAGAAATGCTCGGCGTCGTACATCGCCTCGCCCTTTCGCGCCTTCGACAGGGCCATGGACTCGGCAATCATGGCGACGTTCTCGTCGCGCGGTATTTCCAGCGCCACGTCGACGTGGAAATCCCAGCTCTTGCCGACGAGGCAGACCGCCGCGGCCTTGCTGCTGAGCAACGGGGCGAGCCCCGGATCGTTTTCGGCGCTGCGGCCCGGCCGGCGCGTCATGCCGAAGGCGACCAGCTTCGCGGCCTCGAGATCCGGGGGATCCTGGAAGAATGAGTCGTCGGTCGGGTTCGCGCCGGGCCAGCCGCCCTCGATATAGTCGATGCCCAGCTCGTCCAGTTCGCGGGCGATGGCCACCTTGTCGGCAACCGTGAAGTCGACGCCCTGGGTCTGCGCACCGTCGCGCAGCGTCGTATCGAACAGATAAATGCGGTTGTCGTTGCCGTCGCTCATACCCAACGTTCCGGTCCGTCTGCCGGCGCATCCCATCCAGGTTTCCGCGGGAGCACGGAAAATGCCCTTTTCCGGCCGGCCGCGCAAGCCGGATGTCCCGGCCCTCCGCGAACCGGGAATCCCGTTAAGCGCACGTTCAGGTTCGCCGCCCTATGGTACGACTCGCAATGGCTTGTAATTGAGGTCCGATATGGTGTTAAAGCGACTTACCACCGCCACGCTTGCCGGTGCCCTGGCGACAACGAGCTTCGCCGGCCAGCTGATGGCGGGAACCGCGATCTCGCCCGCGTTTCTGCGGCCGGCTTTTTTACGGGACTCCGGGCCGGATAGCGGCGACCGATTCCGCCTTTACAAGATCCACGACGAAAAGAAGAAGAAGAAGTATTACGGCGAGGGCGGCGAGGGCGGCGAAGGTGGCGAAGGCGCCGAAGGCGGGCTGATCATCTATCCCCCCGCGCCCGTTCCAGTACCGATGCCGCATCCGGCGCGACGGGTCGCTTGCGATTCGCACAGGCCGGTCGGGATGATCCTGGGCGGCGTGACCGGTGCCGCGATCGGCTATCAATTCGGTGACGGCAAGGGCAAGCAGGTCGCAACGGCGCTTGGCACGCTCATGGGGATGTTCGTCGGAAACGCCGTCGGCGCGCATCTCGACGCGACGGACGCCGCCTGCGCAGAGGCGGCCGCCAGCAATGCCCTCGCCGAGCCGGTCGGCACGACGATCAACTGGAACAATCCCGACACCGGTGCGGCCGGTTCTGTGCGATCGACCCGCGAAGGCACCAATGCGCAAAACGGGCGGTATTGCCGCGAGTTCATTCAGACCGTTACGGTCGGCGGCCAGCTGCAGGAAGCCTATGGCATCGCCTGCCGTCAGCCCGACGGCAACTGGCAGATCGTCGGCTGATCAGGGCGCGTCTTCGCCGCCAATCTCCGAGACAAAATCCTGGTACTTGTCGGTCGCGCCCCTGGGGATTTCGTCGAGGCGGACGATATCCACTTGGAATGGATGGCCGAAACGGTCGCGGACGAAGTTGCCAAGCGCGGTCTGTTCGCGGTCCGTAAGAGGCCGGCCGGTTACCAGCCGCAGTTCGATAGTCTCGAAGGTCTTCTGCACGAACTGATATTGCCGGATCGGCGCGATTCGGAGCATCCCGGCGAGGTCTGAGGAGGACAGGAGGGGCCAGATCCGGCGCCCGCCGGGCAGGCACAGCATGTTCTGTTCGCGGCCGAGGATACGCCGCAAGACCGGCAGGCCCCGCCCGCAGGAACAGGGGTCGCCCGGCGCTGCGTAATCGCCGATCTCGTACCGGATCAGCGGCATGGCGAAATTATGCAAGGGCGTTACAACGACCCGACCCACCTCGCCGGGTGGCACCGGGGCGCCGTCGGATCCGACCACCTCGACCAGGACGCTCTCACTCTGTACGTGGTAGTGATCGTGCTCGGGACATTGCAGGGCAAGGTAGCCCGCCTCCCGCGCGCTGTAGGTATCGACGACGGGAACGCCCCAGGCCTGCTCGCACAGGGACCGCGTGCCCGGCCGCAGGATCTCGGAGATCGTCTCCACCTGCTTGAGGCGCGGCAGCGATATTCCGTTGTCCAGACAGTGCGCGGCGAGCCCGTGCAGCACCGTCGGGTGGGTCAGCAGATAGTCCGGGTCCATGCGCTGCAGCCAATCCACCTGCTGTTCCGTGCTGCAGCGGATGTTCAGGCTGACGCAAGGGCCGGTGCGGACGACTGCGCGGCTTGACGCACCCCAACTTTCCGAGACCGCCCCGTCGGGCCATGGCGCCTTGCCTTCGCCCGACTCGCGGATCACGGCAAGCTTGCCGGAAAGGTCACGCCGGTGCCACAGATGATCGCGCAGGGTGAAGGCGCGCCAGAACAGCTCCCAGAGCTCGGTGCGGACCGCCCGTACGGGCCGGCCGGTGGACCCCGAGGTATGGATCTCGCCAAGCCCGCCATGGCTGGCCGGGACCATCACGCTCAGCAGCGCGTCTCCCGCCGACACCACATCCGCCCGCGTGAGGATCGGGACGCGACTCCAGCTGTCGCGTGAGAACGGGGCACCTGGTTGGTAACCGGACTTGGCGAGGCGATCCCGGTACCAGGGCACGGTCCGCCATGTGTGATCGAGCAGCGCGGCGACCTGCCGGTGCTGGGCCTCGCGCAGCCGTTCGGCCGGCCACCACTGGGTTTGCTCCAGCTGGAACAGGATCGCCAGGATCGCCGCGCCGGATCCGTCCGGGACCGCGGGCCACGCGATCCCGTCGGGGGCAGAGGTCAACGGCAGTGGGTCCATTCCGGCGTTCCGTATGATCGATCCGTCATCCGACTGTATCCGCAGCACGGAATCCGGCGCAACAGGGCGCTTGCACATCGTCGACCGGCCGATATGCTGACGTCCGCAAACGCCCTTGTCCGAATCCGCGCGGATCTCCATGGCAACATCAAACGCCGCCGACTTCAGTTCGGAAACCGATGACGTATTCGCCAGGGTGGCAGGGCGGTACGACCGGCTGTGCGACATTTTCAGCTTCTTCATCCATCGCATCTGGAAATCGCGCATGGCGAACCGGATCGCCGATGAGCAGGCCAGCCTGATACTGGATGTCGCCTCCGGCACCGGAGACATCCCCCGGCGCCTGCAGCGCATTCTGCGCACCCGGCCGGATCGGGCCCGACCAAATCGGCTTCTGGTAACCGACCTGTGCCCGGAAATGCTTTCCATTGCCAGGAAAAAGCTGGGCAGCGGCGACCGGTACCTGGAATACGCACAACTGGACGCCCACGCGCTGAACGAGATCGAATCCGATTCGGTCGACCTGTATTCGATCTCGTTCGCAATGAAGATCTGTGACCGTTCGCGCGTCCTGCACGAGGCCATGCGCGTCCTCAAGCCGGGCGGGATGTTCTATTGTCTGGAGGCGGCCCGTATCCCCAACAGATATGTCCATGCGGCGTATCTCACATACATGGACTGGTGCCTGCCGGCGATCGGCTGGCTGGCGGCCGACGGCGACAACAGTACCTACGACTATCTGCTTCGAGGCATCCACGATTTTCCCTCGCAAAAGCTGTTCGCCGATGAGCTCAGGTCGCACGGCTTCGAGGACGTTTCGTTCGAAAACATGACCTTTGGCATCGTCGCACTTCACGCGGCCCGCAAACCACATCGCGCGCAGGCCCCGGAGCTCCACACGGAGATTTGAACGGTGGGCCGGCTTCCCGCACCGCCGCTGGTCCACTAACATCGCGCCCGGCCCGCACGAAAGCGCGTCGAATTACCCAGCCAGGAATCGCCGCAAGTTTGGGGCGACATCCCGCTATCGTTCGTCTTTGACCGGAGAGGCATGAGTCCATGGAGTTCTATTCCAGCGTCATGCAATCGGCCGTGAATTTCCTGGCCAGCCTGTTCGTGTTTGCGATCGGCGTTGTCGTCCTGGTCCTGATCTTCTTCTTCGTTGCCGACGTGATGCAGACCCGGGACGCGGTGCGGCGGAACTATCCGGTCATCGGCCGCTTCCGCGATTTGTTCAGCACGCTGGGCGAATTCTTCCGGCAGTATTTCTTTGCCATGGACCGCGAGGAAATGCCGTTCAACCGGGCCGAGCGCGATTGGGTCTACAAATCCTCGCAAGGGGCGGACAATACCATCGCCTTCGGTTCGACGCGGAACCTGACCGTGCCGGGGACGGCGATCTTCGTCAACTGCCCGTTCCCGACGCTGGAGGAGGACGCGCTGGCGGCCCCGCCGCTGGTCATCGGCCCGTCCTGCCGCACGCCCTACGAGGCGACCTCGATCATCAACATTTCCGCCATGAGCTTCGGCGCCATCTCGAGGCCCGCCGTGCTGGCCCTGTCGAGGGGCGCGAAGATGGCCGGATGCTGGCTGAACACCGGCGAAGGCGGCCTGTCGCCCTATCATCTGGAAGGCGGCTGCGACATCGTCTTCCAGATCGGCACCGCCAAATACGGGGTGCGCGGCGAGGATGGCGGGTTGAGCGACGAGCGCCTGCGCGAGGTCGCCGCACACGAACAGGTCCGGATGATCGAAGTCAAGCTCAGCCAGGGTGCCAAGCCGGGCAAGGGCGGAATTCTGCCGGGCGCCAAGGTGACGCCGGAGATCGCCGGGATTCGCGGCATCGAGGCCGGCAAGGATTCGATTTCACCGAACCGCCATCCGGAGATCGACAACATACCGGAACTGCTGAAATTCATCGGCCATGTGCGCGAGGTCTCCGGCAAGCCGACCGGCTTCAAGGCGGTCATCGGCGGTTATGGCTGGCTGGAGAAGCTGTGCGAGGCGATCCAGGCGGCCGGCATCGAAAGCGCGCCCGATTTCATCACCGTCGACAGCGGCGACGGCGGCACCGG
This sequence comes from uncultured Alphaproteobacteria bacterium, assembly GCA_947259105.1. Classification (GTDB taxonomy): domain Bacteria; phylum Pseudomonadota; class Alphaproteobacteria; order UBA8366; family JADFVY01. The sequence goes on along the minus strand of CAMYKU010000023.1, from coordinate 40,547 downwards.
CGCGGCGCCGATGCCGCTGATGGACAATGTCGGCCTGCCGGTGAAGGAGTCGCTGCCGATCGTCGTCGATATCCTGACCAGGTACGGCTTGCGCGACCGCATCCGGGTGATCGCCTCGGGCAAGCTGGTAACACCGGCGGAAGTGGCCTGGGCCTATTGCGCCGGCGCCGATTTCGTGAACTCCGCGCGCGGCTTCATGTTTGCGCTGGGCTGCATCCAGGCCCTCAAATGCAACAGGAACACCTGCCCGACCGGCATTACGACCCATGATCGCCATCTGCAAAAAGGGCTGGATCCCGAGGAAAAATCCGTTCGGGTCCGCAATTTCGTCGAGAAAATCCGCTACGGCACCGGATTGATCGCCCATTCCTGCGGCGTGCCGGACCCGAGGAGCCTGCGGCGGTACCATTGCCGCATCATCCAGGAAGGTGCGCGCTCGACGCCGCTGGACGTGCTGTATCCGCCGGTCGAGGTGCTGCCGCAATATCGCGCGCTGGCGTCCGAACCGGCACTATCCTGAACCCTTATTCACAGGAGGCCATGGCCAGTGGCAGAGATCAAGGCATCGGATCTGTTCGTCAAGGCGCTCGAAAACGAGGGCGTCGAATACATCTTCGGCGTTCCCGGCGAAGAGAATCTGGATTTCCTGGACTCCCTGCGCACGTCGACGATCAAGCTGATCCTCACCCGCCACGAGCAAGGGGCGGGCTTCATGGCCGCGACCTATGGCCGCCTGACCGGCAAGCCCGGCGTCTGCCTCGCGACCCTCGGCCCCGGCGCGACCAATTTCGTAACCCCGGCGGCCTACGCGCAGCTCGGCGCCATGCCAATGGTGATGATCACCGGCCAGAAGCCGATCAAGAAGAGCAAGCAGGGGCGCTTTCAGATCGTGGACATCGTCGGCATGATGGAGCCGATCACCAAATTCGCGCATCAGATCGTCAACGCCAATACGATCCCGGCCGTGATCCGCGAGGCATTTCGGCTGGCCGAGGAGGAGCGGCCGGGTGCGGTTCATCTGGAATTGCCGGAGGACATTGCGGCGGAGCGCGCCGATTCCGATCGCCTGTTCGCGGTCAGACGGCCGCGCCGGCCCGATTGCGGCGTCGTCGCCCTGGAGGAGGCGGCCACCATGATCCGCGCCGCGAAGCATCCGCTGCTGCTGGTCGGCGCCGGCGCCAACCGGAAGACCGTCATCGAGGCGCTCTCCGGTTTCATCGAAAAAACCGGCATCCCGTTCTTCAATACCCAGATGGGCAAGGGCGCGATCGGCGGGCATGACCGGCTTTACATGGGCACCGCCGCGCTGTCCGACGGCGATTATCTGCATTGCGCCATCGCCCGCGCCGACCTGATCATCAATGCCGGACACGATGTCGTCGAGAAGCCGCCGTTTCTGATGGAGCCGGGCGGCACGCAGGTGATCCACGTCAACTTCAACACCGCGGCGGTCGACGAGGTCTATTTCCCGCAGCTCGAACTGATCGGCGACGTGGCGTCGACCTTCGTCCGGCTGACCGACATGCTCGATCCCGTGCCCGGCCATGATTTCGATTACTTCATGCGGGTCGGCGCGCTGGTCCGCGAACATATGGCGGAGGGCGCCGACGACCCCCGCTTCCCGCCGGTCCCCCAGCGGCTGGTGGCCGATGTCCGCAAGGTCATGCCGGACGACGGAATCATCGCGCTCGACAACGGCATGTACAAGATCTGGTTCGCCCGGAACTACCGGTGCACGCAGCCGAACACGGTGCTGCTGGACAACGCGCTGGCCACCATGGGCGCCGGCCTGCCGTCGGCGATGATGGCCAGCATGCTCAATCCCGGCCGGCGGGTGATGGCGATCTGCGGCGACGGCGGCTTCATGATGAACAGCCAGGAGATGGAGACCGCGGTCCGCCTGAAGCTCGATCTCGTGGTGCTGGTCCTGTGCGACAATTCCTACGGCATGATCCGGTGGAAGCAGGCGGTCGGCGAATTCCCCGATTGGGGCCTGGAGTTCGGCAATCCCGATTTCGTGACCTACGCGCAAAGTTACGGCGCGAAGGGTTGCCGGGTCGAAAGGACCGAGGACTTCGCGCCGCTGCTCGAGCGATGTTTCGCCGAGGGCGGCGTTCACCTCGTCGAGGCGCCGGTCGATTATTCGGAAAACAAGCGCGTCCTGATCGACGAGCTATCCGAGAAAATCTGCCTGATATAGATTGCGCGGGTGCACCACCAAAAACAGGACGTCCGCACATGTTCACCACCCGCCCTGAAATTCTCGGCACCTTCGGTGTCGTCGCATCGACCCACTGGCTGGCCTCGGCAACCGGCATGGGCATCCTGGAGCGCGGCGGCAATGCCTTCGACGCCGCCGTCGCCACCGGCATGGTGTTGCAGGTGGCGGAGCCGCATCTGAACGGGCCGGCCGGCGACATGCCGCTGATCCTGCACGAAGCGAAGACCGGCGAGACGAAGGTGATCTGCGGCCAAGGGCCGGCGCCCGCCGGCGCGACGATCGAACATTACCGCGGGCTGGGCCTGGAGATCGTGCCGGGTACCGGCCTGCTGGCGACCTGCATTCCCGGCGTATTCGATGCCTGGATGCTGATGCTGCGCGACCACGGCACGATGCGCCTAGAGGACGTGTTCGAGGCGGCGATCGGCTACGCGGAGAATGGCGTGCCCCTGGTGCCGCGGATCATCGAGACCGTCGGGACGGTCAGGGAGCTCTTCGAGACCGAATGGCCGACCTCGGCCGCGCAATGGCTGCCCGGCGGCGACCTGCCCAAGGCCGGCACGCTGCTGGCCAACCGGACGTTGGCAGCGACCTGGCGGCGGCTGATCGAGGAGGCGAAGGCCACATCCGCCGACCGCACCGAACAGGTCGAAGCCGCACGGCGCATCTGGGCCGAGGGCTTCATCGCGGACGTCATCGACCGCTTCTGCCGCGACAACGCGGTGCTGGACGCCAGCGGCGGGCGCCACAGGGGTGTGCTGACCGGTGCCGACATGGCCGGATGGCGCGCCACCTGCGAAAACCCGCTGATATACGACTACCACGGTTACGGCGTGTGCAAATGCGGGCCGTGGAGCCAGGGGCCGGCGCTGTTGCAGAACCTGTCGCTGATGGCCGGCATGGATGTGGCGGCAATGGACCCGCTGGGCGCCGACTTCGTTCATACCGTCGTCGAATGCATGAAGCTGTCCTATGCCGACCGCGAGGCCTGGTACGGCGATCCGGAATTCGTCGACGTGCCGGTGGACGATCTGCTGAGCAAGGCCTACGCCGACGAACGCCGCGCCCTGATCGGCGACCGCGCCTCCCACGAACTGAGCCCCGGCGCGCCCGGCGGACGCCAGCCGAAACTGGCCGATTTCATAACCGAGGGCCGCACCGTGACCCCGATGGCCGCCGGCGCGGGCGAGCCGACGGTGGCGCGCTACGGCGGGACCGACGACGACCCGAACACCCGGCCCGACGGCTCGACGGCGGGCGACACCTGCCACCTCGACATCATCGACCGCTGGGGCAACATGGTCTCGGCCACGCCGAGCGGCGGCTGGCTGCAGAGCTCGCCGCTGATCCCGGAGCTGGGATTCGCGCTCGGCTCGCGAGCGCAGATGTTCTGGCTGGAGGAAGGGTTGCCGGCGAGTCTTGCGCCCGGCAAGCGCCCGCGCACGACTCTGACCCCCTCGCTCGTGCTGCGCGGCGGCGAGGCCTGGATGCCGTTCGGCACGCCAGGCGGGGACCAGCAGGACCAGTGGCAGCTGATCTTGCTGTTGCGCCACCTGCATCACGGGCTGAACCTGCAGGAGGCGATCGACATCCCCTCCTTCCATACCGAGCATTTCCCCAGTTCCTTCTATCCGCGGGCCTCACGGCCCGGCGTCGTGGTCATGGAAGGCCGCTGGAGCGCCGATGTCGTGACCGAGTTGCGCCGCCGGGGCCATGAGGTCGAAGTCGGCCTCGATTGGTCGGAGGGCCGCCTCACCGCCGCCAAGAAGGAAGACGGCCTTCTGAAAGCCGCCGCCAATCCGCGCGGCATGCAGGGCTACGCCGTGGGACGGTGACGGCGTGCCCCGCCTCGCCGCCAACCTTTCGTTCCTCTTCACCGAACTGCCCCTTCTGGAGCGGATCGGCGCGGCAGCCGCCGCCGGATTCAAAGGCGCGGAGATGCTGTTCCCCTATGAATGCGATTTGATTGACTTCCGCGCCGCCTGGCTCGAGGCCGGTATCGAACCGGTGCTGTTCAACACGCCGCCGGGCGACTGGGATGCTGGTGAGCGGGGCGTTGCGGCCTTACCCGGCCGGGAGCCGCTGTTCAACGCGCACTTGGCCGAAGCCATGACCTACGCCCTGTTTGTCGGCTGCAAGCGGCTGCACGTGATGGCCGGAATCCCGCCCGAAGACGCCGACCCCGCGGAATGCGAGGCCGTGTTCGTCGAGAACCTGCGAATGGCCGCCGAGGGCGCCGCGCCCTGCGGCATCACGATCACCATAGAGCCGATCAACGCGATCGACATTCCCGGCTATTTTCTGACCCGGCAGGACCAGGCGGTGCGGATCCTCACGGCGGTCGGGATGGAAAATACGGCGCTGCAAATGGATTTCTATCACTGCGCCCGCGTCGAGGGCGATCCGGCCGGGTGTTTCGCAAGGAATTTCCCGCGCATCGGCCATATCCAGATCGCCGGCGTGCCGGAGCGCAACGAGCCCGACACCGGCGAGCTGGACTACCGGCCGCTCTTCGCGCTGATCGACGAGATGGGCTACGAGGGCTGGGTAGCCTGCGAATACCACCCGCGGGCCGGCACGCAGGCCGGCCTCGGTTGGGCGCGCGACTGGGGGGTCGGGGCAGATTAGGCCAAGTTTAACCCAATCTTCATCCTGGTGTGCCAGCGTCGTGACATACAGCGGCCTTGCCCGCCGATTTCCAAAGCCAATGCCGGATGGACCCGTAGCGACCGCGATGACCGCTAAACCGAACCGTATCGCCGAAGGCGTCAAGCTCGCGGTCTTCCTGATGGCGATCGCCTTTCTCGCCTTCGTCGCCGGGGGCGTTTCCACCTACCTGAAATGGCCGGCGGTGGAAGTGTTCATGCAGCGCACGGCGATGGTCGCGCTGTACCTGTACAAGAGCAAAGTCGACGACGAGGTTCTCGACCCGTTCTGGCATGAGGCCCACCTGCCGGGACCGGAATCCGCCAACCCGGTCGTCCGGCACGAGCCGGCGGCGGCGTGGCAGGGACTGAACCTCTTCGTGAATACCGGCGTACAGGGCGCAACGCTGATGGATATGGACGGCAAGGTCGTCCATGAATGGCGGTTGCGCTTCGACGAAGCCTGGGATACCGCGCCGCACGTCAAGAGCTATGCCGACGAGGACCCTGCCTACTGGGCCGACAAGATTTACTGGCGGCGCGTGCATCTCTATCCGAACGGCGATCTCCTCGTTCTCTTCGAATGCCCGTATCGCACGCCCTACGGCTTCGGGCTGGCAAAACTCGACAAGGACTCGAACGTCCTGTGGAAACTGTCGGAGAACGCGCATCACGACACAGCAATCGGACCGGACGGGGTGATCTACGTCCTGACCCAGACGATCAATGAACGCGGCTACCCGGGGCTGGCGGGCATCACGCCGCCGTTCATCGACGACACGGTGACGATCCTTTCGGCGAACGGCGAGAAGCGCAAGGCGATCTCGATCGTCAGGGCCTTCCTCGACTCCGAGTACGAGCCCCTGCTGGAAGCGCTCAACCAGGATCTGCTCGGCGACATCATGCACACCAACGCGGTGCAGTATGTCGACCGCGCGACCGCGGCGGCGTATCCGTTCGCCGAAGAAGGCCAGCTCCTGATCTCGATGCGCGAGATGAACACGATCGCGCTGCTCGATCCCGAGGCGGAGCGGATCGTCTGGGCCGACACCGGGATATGGCGCCGCCAACACGAACCGCGAATGCTGGACAATGGCCGGATCCTCCTGTTCGACAACCAGGGTCACCGGGGCCGCGAGGGGGCAACGCGGGTCATCGAATACGATCCGCTGACCGGCGCCATCGCCTGGTCCTATGCCGGGACCGCCGAGGAACCTCTGTTCAGCAGCGTATACGGCTCGCAGCAACGACTTGCCAACGGCAACACTCTCATCGTCGAATCCAATAACGGCCGTGCCGTCGAAGTCACGCCGGAGGGGCGGACCGCATGGGAGTTCCGTCTTCCCGAACGCATCGAATCGGGCACGAAGGAAATGGTCAGGATTGTGCCCGACCTGGTGCGAATCGACCCGGACAGCCTCACCTTCCTCGAAAAGGCCGCCGCCCGTTAACGATACCCGGCCATCAATTGGCCAACTTCCACCTGCACGATGCAGCTATGGACCATCTCCATTCGCATCGCGTGTCGCTCGCTCTCCTGACCTCGGTTATGATGTCCGCCGGGGTCTTCGCCCCCGTGGCCGGCGCGGCGGAAGGCGAAGGCATCATCCGGCTGGCCCGCGTGCTGCCGGACGAACCTTTGTTCCAGTGCATCGCGCCCTCGGAATACCAGATCGCCGGACTGCGCTTGTACGGCGACCTGTCGACCTTGCACCGCCTCGGTCCTCCGGCATCGCTGACCCGCGGTTTCGGCGAGGACGACGGCGGCGGTTACGTCGCCACCACCTATCACTACGACGGGCTGAACGTCACCGTGGTACGCGGGAAGATCGACGTGATCGAGGCGCGGTCGCCGCGCTGGCCGACTCCCGCGGGCCTGAAAGCGGGGATGCCCGGGCAGGAGGCCAGATCCCTGCTGGGCCGCGAGCCCGGCCCGGAACATCTGCACCGCGGCGAATACAGCTTCGCCGCCTGTCCCGAATGGCGCGACGGCGAACTCGTCTGGGACAACGTCAACGATTTCTTCCAGTTCGCCTTCGGCGAAGACGGCACGCTGTCCTTCGTCCGGCTCGCCGCCGACCGGCCCTGATACCCGGCGCGCGCCGATGCGTCCCCCATCGGCGATGGGGATTTACCGGGCGTTCAGCTTTGCGGCGCAAACTGGCGTGGTGACCGTCGGTAACTTCTCGGAGCTAGTTGTGTGAAGAGACTCTTTTTTGCGATGTGTCTTGTGCTGGCCGCTCCGGCAGCGCCGGCCGGCGCCGTCGATATCGAGAAGGAGAAGACGCAGACCGTGCTGTGGGCCGCGGTCGCCGCCAGGAGCCTCAACGTCCGGGAGAAGCCTTCCATGCAAGCGAAGGCGGAGTTCCAGCTTCCGCGTGGAGCCTATGTCGCCATCGTCGAGGAGCTGGGTCAGCCGGCCAAGATCGACGGGCAGGAGGACAGCTGGACCCTGATCGCCACCGAGACCTGCGCCAACGAGGACTGTACGCTGCTGAAGGGCGGCTGGGTCGCGGATTCCTGGCTTGCCTACCAGGAGCGCTTCGAGAAGATGGCTGGATGGCGCGAAGGCGAGATCAAGGGCAATGACGGCGAGCGGGACTTCACCTACCGGGTCGCGGCGGACGCCTCTTTCGTATTCGCGACCCCGCCCTGCCGGAACGAGGACGGCACGATCTGCGTGAAGTACGAGAGATTCGAAGGCTGCCGCGAGGAGGATTTCCGCGAGGGCGAGGAATGCGTCGGCCGTGGCGACCTGTACAGTTACCGCGACCTAGTGTGGGCACGCGGCTACGGATATCTGTATGTGGACGGCAAGGACAACCTCTGCTCGGTCGTCTCCGGCCGCGACGGCGCCCCGCGCATGTGCGACAGGTAAGCGAACCGACGGCTCGGCGCCGCACTCTGATTCAGCGGGAGAAGGGAACAATGAAACAGATCATTCTCGCCGCCACGCTGGGACTTGCAGTCGCCGCCGGCCCGGCATCGGCCGACGGGCTGCTGCGTGACGATCCAGGGCCCAATCCGTGGCGGCCGGATTGCCTGCCGGCCTCCGAATTCGCGCTGGGCGGCGTGCGCCTGTGGGCGACGGCCGAAGAGGTCCGCGCCGCCAGGGGCGAACCCGCCGCGACCGGCACCGACAGTTACCGCCATGCGGACCATCATTTCGATTTTCAGGTCTGGAAATACCCCGACGCCGCCGTCCGGATCGCACGCAACGAGAGGACGGGCGGCGACACGGTCTTTGCCGTCGAAACGAAATCCGGCCATGTATCCACGCCGTCACGACTCCATCCCGGCATGGGCTGGAGCGATATCGTCGCGGTCCTTGGCCGGGCGCCTCGGGAGGAGCCGGGCCGTTCCGGCGGCGGCGTCACCCATTCGATTTCCCGTTGTCCCGACCGGGATATGGATGCGCGCGCCGTGTCGGTGGAGGATTTCCCCGACACCATGCACCTGCGGCTCGACGCTTCGGGCATCCTGACGAAAATAGAGATCTGGGCCGGCATCTGATACCCGGCCCATTCCAGAGGCAGCAGGCTACGGACCGCGATCGATCACTTTTCGCCGTTCGGCGTCCATGTATCCCGGCCCGGGTCACTCGCCGGCAGTATCAACTCCGCCTTCAGGCCGCCGAATTCCGATTCCGAAAGCCGCAGCGAGCCACGATACAACTCCGCGATATCGCGTGCGATCGAAAGGCCGAGCCCTGTCCCGGCGGCCTGCTCGTCGAGGCGGCCGCCCCGCGTCAGCGCCGCCTCGCGCTCCTCTTCGGCGACGCCGGTACCGTCATCCTCCACCGCGATCTCAAGCCCGCGATTGCTGTGCGACGCGGCGACGCGGACCCGGCTGCGGCCCCACTTGCAGGCATTGTCCATCAGGTTGCCGAGCATTTCCTCGAGGTCCTGCGCATCGCCCGCGAAGAACAGCCCGTCGAGTCCCTGCCCCTCTATTTTCAGGCCGCGATCCCGATACAGCAGATCCAGTGAATAACGAAGCCCCTGGAAGATTTCGGCCACGGGCGCCCGCATCCCGACCGCCGCACCGGGCCCCGCGATCCGCGCGCGAGCCAGGTTCCGGTCCACTGCGCCGCGCATGGCGGCGACCTGCTCGGCGATCACAAGGCCCCGCTCTCCCTCGAGCGCACGGGCTTCGTGCGCGATGACCATCAGCGGATGTTTCAGGGCATGGGCCAGATCGCCGGCGTGCGCGCGTGCGCGGGCCAGCAGCGCCGCGTTATGGTCCAGCAGCGCATTGACCTCCTCGACCACGGGCTCGACTTCGGCGGGGAAGGTTTCCGGCATCCGATGCCGCCGGCCCGAGCGAATGTCGGACAGCGCATCGCGGAGCCTGTTGAGGGGACGCAGACCATAGCGTACCTGGAAAAGGACGGCGATGATAAGTCCGGCGCCGAGCGTTGCAAGCGTTGCGCCGGTGATCATCGAGAAACGCCGGACATCGTCCTTGATTTCGTCGGCCGGCCCGGAAACCGCGTAGGTGAATTCGCCCTCGGCGCGCGGCAGCGTGATATGCCGGACGAAGACACGTAGCGGCTGCCCGGTCGGATCGTCGAGCAGATGCACCGTCTCCGAATCCGCCGGCGGCATGTCCAGTCTCATTCCGGACAACGAGACCGAGGCCGCCTCGACGGTCCCGCCCTGCGTAATCTGCCAGTACCAGCCGGACCCCGGCCGGTTGAAACGGGGATCGAACGTGGTCCAGCCCAATGTCAGGCGGCCGGCGGCGTCGGCTTCGCTCGCGGCGACGAGTTCCTCGAGATGGTCGACGAGTCCGAGGTCGAAGCGCTGCTCGACGTGGTCGCGGAACATGAAGACCAGCAGTTCGCCCGCGCCGAACAGGCTGAACGCGATCAGCACGGCGGCGGCGAAGGCGAGGCGCCGCGTAAGGCTAATGTTCCTCATCGGCAGGCGCGACCAGGCGATAGCCGCGCCCCCTGTAGGTCTCGATGATCTTACGGCCAATCTTCTGCCGCAGCCGGTTGATCAGAACTTCGATCACGTTCGAGTCCCGGTCGAAATCCTGCCCGTAAATATGTTCGGTGATCTCCGTCTTCGAGACGATGCGTCCAACATGATGCATAAGGTAAGACAGAGTCCGGTACTCCAGCGCGGTCAACGCGACCGGCCGGCCCGCGAGGGTCACCCGGCCGGTGGCGGTGTCGAGCTGAATATCCCCGCATGCCAGGAGCGGGCTGGCGTGGCCCGCCGCGCGGCGGATCAACGCCTCCACCCGCGCCACCATTTCCTCAAGCTCGAAGGGTTTGGCCAGGTAGTCGTCCGCGCCGGCGCGCAGCCCGGTGACCTTGTCACGCCACGTATCGCGCGCGGTCAGAACCAGCACCGGCATGCCGCGCCCCGCCGCACGCCACCGCTGCAATACGGTCAGCCCGTCGACGCCGGGCAGCCCGAGATCGAGAACCACCGCGTCGTAATCCTCGGTCTCGCCAAGGAACTGGGCTTCTTCGCCTTCGTCGGCGGACTCGACAACGTATCCGGCATCGCGCAGGGTTTCCGTCACCTGCCCGGCGATCCGCACATCGTCCTCGACCACGAGAACGCGCATCCCTCAGTCCCGGACCCGGTGATATTCGCCGCGGGCCGCAGTTCCGCAATCATCTTGGCGCCGCACCGCGGAAAACCGGCACGACGGGAAATCGAGGCTAGTCATCGTCGCCACCACCGGACCCGCTATTGCCCCCGTCGCGGTCGTGGTCGCGGTCGTCATCGCGGTCGTGGTCGCGGTCGTGGTCGCGGTCGTCATCGCGGTCGTCGTCGTCGTCATCGCGGTCGTCGTCGCGGTCGTCATCGCGGTCGTCATCGCGGTCGTCATCGCGGTCGTCGTCGCGGTCGTCATCGCGGTCGTCATCGCGGTCGTCGTCGTCGTCATCGCGGTCGTCGTCGTCGTCATCGCGGTCATCGTCGCGACCATTCTGCAACATTGCGCCGCCCGCAACGTCGTCGTTCCGCTCGCGGTGGCCGACGACGCTTTCGAGGCGCAGCGTCAACGCATTGTACGAAAGCTTCAATACGTTGCCTTTCTCGGTGAGCAGCTTGACCTCGTAGGCCGGCGGGTCGGAAAGCGCCAGCTCGACGGTCAGTATGCGCCCGGGAAAGCTGGCGTAGACGCGTTTGAACAGACTGGCGACGGGGACGACTTCCTGGCCCTCCCGCGGTGAAGCAGCCTCATCCGCGCGCGCAACCGAGAGCGCGCCGGCCATAACGTAAATCGTAACGGCCAGTATGAGCAGCCGGCGGGCCGCCCGACCGGTCCGTTCAGGATGCATCCACATTCGTATTCATCCGGTAATCCAACCCGATTCTAACGTTACCAAGCTGAACGCACGCTGAAAATACGGCTCGGCATCGGTTCAGTTCCAGGACACGGCGCCGGGAGTTTCGCCACGTTCTCCCGGCCGGGGAGTTACCGCGCGGACGAGAGGTTTCGAAAATCCCGCTCGTCCCGGCAATCCCGTGTTCGGCCGCCCTCGGGCGGCCGTCTTCACGCCTGACCCGTTTCCTGCGTGAGCCGCGTCAGCTGCCGGTCGTGCATACGCGTCAGCAGAACCAGCGCCGCGATGGCGCCGCACATCGCAAGGAACATGTCCCACTGGGTATCCCAGACATCGCCCTGGGTTGCAAGGAACGCGTCTGCGGCCTCGCCCATGATGAGGGCGCCCCACCATTCGATGAACTCGTAGAAAGCGCTGAACGCAAGGGCGAAGCATACGGTGAGGAACGGCAGCCAGCGGCTGCCGCGGAGCGGCGAGGCGCGCCACAGGATCTCGCGCATCAGGATCGCCGGAACGAAACCCTGCACAAAATGGCCGAGCCGGTCGTAGTGGTTGCGCGACAGATCGAGCCAGTCCTGGACCCAGAAGCCGACCGGCACCTCGGCATAGGTGTAGTGTCCGCCGAGCATCAGGATACAGGCATGGAAGAACAGCAGACGGTAGAGCAGCGGCGTCAGCGGCCAGAGGCCGCGCGTCGCGATAAGCAGCGGGATGCCGATCGCCACCGGCGCGATTTCCAGCACCCAGGTCAGCCGGTCGACCGGCCCGATGCCGGAGACGACCAGCAGAACACCCGCGATGGCGAAGAGGATAAGGGGTTCCCTGCCGGGCACAGACGAATCAGCCATGGGGCGTCAGCCTGCCACAGCAAGGGCCGGCTGGAAAGCCTCCGTCAGGGCCGCTCCGTGTCAAGCGACTGGTAGCGCCCGCCGTAGAACAGCAGCGGATGCCCGTCGACGTCGGCCCGCATGCGCTCGATCTCACCCACGAAGATGACATGGTCGCCGCCGTCGTAGGTATAGCGGGTCCGGCATTCGAAATTGGCCAGCGCGTCCGAGAGGATCGGACACCCGAAATCCCAGATTTCGAAACGGATGCCGTCCCACTTGTCGGCCAGCGGCGTCGCGAACCGGTCGGCCAGATCGTCCTGGCCCTCGCGCAACACATTGACCGCGAAATGCCCGCACTCCTCGAAATGCGGCATGCTGTAGGCGCGGCGGTTCAGGCTGAACAGCACCAGCGGCGGATCCAGCGATACGGAATTGAACGAGTTCGCCGTGACTCCAAGCTTCTCATCGTTGGCGCCGAGCCCCGTGACCACCGTCACGCCGGTCGCAAAGCAGCCGAGCGCCCTACGCAGGCTCGACGGGTTGATTGCCATCATTATCGCTCGACCCGCCAATTGTCCGTTCGGTGTTGGTACCGACAGGGTAGCAAATAGGGCGCTTTCCCGCCAGCGCAAGCGAATCGCGGCTTTCGTTGCCCTCACCGGCAAAGCTGCTAGGTTGGCGGGATCCGCCACGACGAGACCTTCGGCCTTCCCATGAGTTTCGATCAGATATTCCTGCTTGCGCTGCTCGGCGCCGTGCTGGCGCTGTTCGTCTGGGGGCGCTGGCGCTATGACATCGTCGCCTTCGCGGCGCTGCTGGCGGCGACGCTGGCGGGCACTGTGCCGTTCGGCGCCATGTTCGCCGGCTTCGGCCATCCCGCGACGGTGACCGTCGCCCTGGTGCTGATCGTCAGCCGGGGCCTGCAGAATTCCGGCGCCATCCAGTCGATCGGGCGGCTGATCCCGTCCGGCGGCTCGGTCTCGGGGCATGTCGGCGCACTGGCCGCCATCGGCGGGGCACTGTCGGCGGTGATGAACAATGTCGGGGCGCTGGCACTGCTGATGCCGGCGGCGCTGCACTCGGCGGCGAAGGCCGCGCGGTCGCCGGCGCTGCTGCTCATGCCGCTGTCGTTCGGGTCGATCCTGGGCGGGCTGGTGACCCTGATCGGCACCCCGCCGAACATCATCGTTGCGACGTTCCGCGAGGATCTGACGGGCGAATCCTTCGCCATGTTCGATTTCACCCCGGTCGGCGGCGCGGTGGCGCTGGCCGGCATTGCCTTCGTCGCGCTGGTCGGCTGGCGGCTGGTGCCCGAATCGCGGCGCGCCAAGATGTCGGCGCGTGAGCTGTTCGATATCGAGGCCTATCTCAGCGAAGCGGTGGTCGAAGAGAAGAGCCCGCTCGTCGGCAAGACGCTTCACGACGCAGACGTCATGGCGGAGGAGCACGACGCGGTCGTGCTCGGCTTGATCCGCGCCGACCGCCGAATCGAGCACGGCCACCGCAAGGAGATCGTGCTGGCGGGCGACGTGCTGGTGCTGGAAACCGGGCCGGACGCCCTGTCGGCGGTGCACAACGCCTTGAAGCTGCATCCCGCGGACATCGTGCGAAAACGGCAGAAGGAAGCGGCGCCCCCGGAAACCGAAAGCGGCGAGATCGTGCTAACGGAGGCGGTCGTACTGCCGAAATCGAGCATCATCGGCAGAACGGTGGAGGCACTGCGCCTGCGCCGCCGGCACGGAGTCAATCTGCTCGCGGTCTCGCGCCAGGGCCAGCCCTTCCGCGGCCGGCTGCGTGACTTCCGGTTTCGCGCCAGCGACGTGCTGCTGCTCGAGGGCGATCCGGAACAGCTGCCCTCGGTCATCAGTTCGATCGGCTGTCTGCCACTGGCCCACCGCGCCCTGCTGATCCAGCGGCAACGCCACGGGCTGCTGGCGATCGGCATCTTCATTGCCGCCGTCGCCGCCACCAGCCTCGGCGTCGTCAGCCTGCCGGCCGCCTTCGCCACCGCCGTCGCACTGATGGTGGCGCTGAACATCGTGCCGGCGCGCGAGATCTACGACGCCGTCGACTGGCCGGTGATCGTGCTGCTCGGCGCGATGATCCCGGTCGGCGGCGCGCTGCAGGCCAGCGGCGCAACCACCCTGATGGCGCACGGGCTGGTCGACATTTCGGCGGGCCTGCCTGCCTGGGCGATCCTGGCGCTGGTGCTGATCGTCACCATGACGCTCTCGGACATCATGAACAACGCGGCCACGGCCGTCGTCATGGCGCCGATTTCCATCGGCATCGCAGAGCGCCTGTCGGTCAATCCCGACAGCTTCCTGATGGCCGTCGCGGTCGGTGCGTCCTGCGCCTTCCTCACACCTATCGGGCACCAGAACAACACCCTGATCCTCGGCCCGGGCGGTTACCACTTCGGCGACTACTGGCGCATGGGCGTGCCGCTGGAGGCGATCGTCGTGATCGTCGCGATCCCGATGCTGCTGTGGATCTGGCCGCTATAGCGGCCGTGTTCGAATGTCCTGCTTAACAGAGCGTTAGCAAGCGAGGGTCTACTATGGCCGCCGGGGGTATCCATACGGACGGGAGGTCACCAACGTTCAGGAGTCGGACGATGACAGCACGCTGCCTGCTTGCTTCCACATTACTTCTCGGGTTGTGCGTTCTCACGCCACGCGGCGCTCTGGCCGACAGCGACGGCTATTACTGTACGACGGACAGATACATCGCGTACGAATTCAGTTTCTCGAAACGACTTTCGTCCGCGCATGTCCTGACGGTCATCTTCTTCGACGACACCGAGGGCAGGATCGAGGCTATCGAGGTGCCGCTCGCCGTCTTTCAGGTCCATGGCATGAAATGCGATGACGATGCCGTCGAGTTGCTTTCCTCGACCGAACTCTACAGAATCGACCTCTCAAATCGCGGGAACGCCGCCACTTTTAAGATCCGGGAATTCGATGGAAACGTGTATGACAACCCCGACCTGAACAGGGATGAGTATCGCGGCGACGGCAATCTCGGCGCCTGGAATTCGGTGACAGCCAGTGCTCCGCTTCCCGAGCCGGACCTGACCGTCATTCCACTTTCGCCCGCCAATGAAACCTTCAGATATTTCCTGCATATAACCGCCTACAGCGAAAGCCATCTGTACGATGGCGGCGGTATCCATTTCACTTATGTCCATAGCAAGATCGTGAAAAAAGGCGGTCCCGTGGTGTACGATATCTTCGATATCCATTCCGGTTACAGTGAGATGACGGTCGACTGATCGCCCGGCGGAATGGATGAAGCGCCATTTGGCGAAGCGCCTGACAAAACGGCGCGCGGCCCGGTATAATGTACCGATGCGTCGTGCCATAATGGCGTAGACAGGGAGGCGCGGATGATCCGCATCATTGCGGCTGCAGTTCTGCTTTCAGCGCCTGCCCATGCCGCCGCCGACGGGTCAGGGTCGATCGACGATGAGGAGATCGCGCTGCAGCGCGCCGGTCAAGCGGCGCTTACTTGGCACCATGAGGTCGAACGCATGCTCATCCGCAGCCTCGCACTGGCGCTTGCCGTCCTGGCGGCTTTGGCGCCCGAGCCGGCGAGCGCTGCGACAGAACGTCAAAATTGCTGGAAGACCACACATAACTCCGACACTTATGTCGTCTGCGCCTTCGACCTTCGCCAGCACGATCTGCGACTTTTCCTGAATGATGCAGGCGGCAAACCCTACGGCTCGTTCCGCGCCTTGAAGGCCGATCTCGCCAGGACAGGCTTGGCGCTGCCCTTTGCCATGAATGGCGGCATGTATCACCGCGACCGCTCGCCGGTCGGCTATTATGTGGAAGGCCGCCGCAAGCTGCACGAGGCGATGACCGGCCCCGGGCCAGGCAATTTTCATATGCGGCCAAACGGCGTTTTTTACACCGAAGGCGACACCGCCGGCGTGATGGAGACGCGGGCTTTTCTAAAACGCAACCGGCGACCCGATTTCGCCACCCAATCCGGCCCCATGCTGGTTATCGATGGCAAACTGCACCCGCGTTTCGCTGAGAGATCGAGTTCCAGAAAGCGCCGCAACGGCGTCGGCATCATCAACCGGCATGAAGTCGTTTTTGCGATTTCCGAAGCTTCCGTCAACTTCCACGACTTCGCGACTTTGTTTCGCGACAAGCTGGCCTGCCGCAACGCGCTGTTTCTCGACGGCGTCATATCCAGCCTGCACGCGCCGGAGATCGGCCGCGCCGATAATTCCTGGCCGGTCGGCCCGATCATTGCAGTGGTGGAGAGTTCAAATTAGCCGCTGAGAAACGCCGCCGGCGCCGCGGTCGCCGCGATGATCCTGCTCAACACCGTTCTGGCGCTGGACATCTACGACGCGATAGACTGGCCGGTGATCGTGGCGATCCCGATGCTGCTGTGGATCTGGCCGCTGCAGGCGAAGTTGTGCAATACCGTGGGATCAAGGAGGCTGTCATATTGCGCGTGAGTCTCGTGTTTCTGGCACTGCTGTTCACCGCGACACCGTCGCTGGCGCAGGAGCCGGTCGACCTGGAACTGGTGTTCGCGGCCGACGGCTCGGGGTCGATCGACGATGACGAGATGGCGCTGCAGCGCGCCGGTTATGCGGCGGCGCTGGCGCATCCCAGGGTGCTGGCGGCGATAAGGGGCGGGTACCTGCAGAAGATTGCCGTCGCCTTCGTCGAATGGGCGGCGCCGGAATCGCAGCACACCATCGTCGACTGGACGGTGATCAGGGACGAGGCGTCGGCCCGCGATTTCGGCAGGCGGCTTGTGGCCGCGCCGCGCGCCGTCTGGGGCTCGAACTCGATCAGCAACGCGATCCACTATTCCGCCAACCTGATCGAGACCAACGGTTTCGAGGGCACCCGCAAGGTAATCGACGTGTCCGGCGACGGGCCACAGCGCAACGGACGGCCGCTGGAGCTGGTGCGCCAGACGACGCTGCTCAAAGGCATCACGATCAATGCGCTGGTGGTGATTTCCGAAGGCGGCGGCTATCCCGGCCCCAGTGGCGAACCGCTGACCGAGCACTACGCCAACGATGTCATCGGCGGTCCCGGCGCGTTCATGATGACCGCGCGATCGCGCGAGGAATTTGCCGAGGCGATCCTGAAGAAACTGATCCTCGAAGTGGCGGGTGCCGAGTCCGGCACCAACGCCGCCGAGGCGTCGGACCCGATGACCGGCCATGCGGCCACTGCGTTCTGAGGCGGCGCCATGGCGGTGCGGTCGCCGGGCGGATTGCGATCTTTCCAGACCTTACGATAGAGTCACGCGATGCGACGTAGTACATCCTTTTCAGCCGCCTTTGCGGCGGCGCTCCTGCTGGCGGGCTGCTCGACGGATTTCAGCGGGAGCACCCAGGCTGCCGGCGCGACGACGCAAAAGACCATCAGCGGACCGGCAGTGGCGCGGGACGGCGATACGGTCGAGGTCGGCGGCCGGCTCTTCGATTTGTGGGGCATCGATGCCCCGAACCTGGACAACGCCGACGGCTGGTACGCGCGGGCCGCGCTGGACGATTTGATCGGCCCGAACGGGACGCTGGCCTGCACCATCAAGGACACGACGAAGCGGCGCGACGAGGCAGCCTGCACGAACAGCCGCGCCGGGGATGTCGGCCTGGCGATGCTGCGGGGCGGATGGGCGGTCGTCTCACGCAGCGACACGGCAGGCGGCAATGCGGACGGCGCCCTTGCCGCGGCCTATGCGGATGCCGAGACGTCGGCGCGCCGGCAGCGGGCCGGGCTTTGGGCCGGCATGCCGCGACGCTAGGCAATTGGGTTCGGCGCCGGCCCGCTCCCCAACCCGGCCGCCCATCGGTATCGGACACTGTGGGCGGCCGGGTGCGGGAGCGGGCCGGTGCAAACTCAGCGAACAAACGTCAGGCCACCTGTTCCTTTGTCTTGAGCAGCCGGATCGTCGGGTAGTCCTCGGCGGTGCGCTCCAGATGCCAGGCGTTGCGCGCCATGAACACGGGCATGCCGTCATGGTCGTCGGCCAGCGCCGCGCCGTTGGCATCGGCGAACTTCTTCATGGCCTGTGAGTCGTCGGCCTCGACCCAGCGGGCGGTGTACAGCTGGGTCGGCTCGAAGCGCACCGGGATATCGTATTCGGTGCGGATCCGGTCGGCCAGCACGTCGAACTGCAGCGGCCCGACGACGCCGACGATCCAGTCCGAGCCGAGCCTTGTGCGGAACGCCTGCGCCGCACCCTCCTCGGCCAGTTGCGTCAGCGCCCGGCCGAGGTGCTTGGCCCGCATCGGGTCTTCCGGCCGCACCCGCTGCAGAAGTTCCGGCGCGAAGGACGGAATGCCGGTGAAATGCAGGTCCTCGCCCTCGGTCAGCGCATCGCCGATGCGCAGATTGCCGTGGTTCGGCAGGCCGACGATATCGCCGGCATGGGCCTCTTCGGCAAGTTCCCGGTCGCGCGCGAGGAACAGCACCGGCGCGCTCATCGCGATGGTCTTGCCGCTGCGCACGTGCTTGAGCTTCATGCCGCGCTTGAAATGGCCGGAGGCCAGCCGCATGAAGGCAATGCGGTCACGGTGCTTGGGATCCATGTTGGCCTGGATCTTGAACACGAAGCCGGCGACCTTTTTCTCGTCCGGGTCGATCTCGCGCTCGACCGCCGGCTGCGGCCGCGGCGGCGGGGCCAGTTCGACCAGCCCGCGCAGCAATTCGCCGACGCCGAAATTGTTGATGGCGCTGCCGAAATAGATCGGCGTCATATTGCCCTCGCGATAGGCGGCAAGATCAAACGGCGGCATCAGCCCGCGCGCCATCTCGACTTCCTCGCGCAGCGTGGCGACCGCGTGACCGGGCAGCAGTGCGTCGAGTTTTGGGTCGTCCAGCCCCTCGCAGCTTTCGGTCTCGTCCGGCCGGCCCTGCTTGGCGCGCTCGATCAGCGCCAGCCGGTCGCGCATCAAATCGTAGCAGCCGAGGAAATTGCGCCCCATGCCGATCGGCCAACTCGCCGGCGTCCCTTCGAGCGCCAGGGTCTGCTCGATCTCGTCGATCAGCTCGAAGGAATCGCGGCTCTCGCGGTCCAGCTTGTTGATGAAGGTGATGATCGGCACGTCGCGCAGCCGGCAGACCTCGAACAATTTGCGGGTCTGCGCCTCGATACCCTTGGCGGCGTCGATCACCATGATCGCCGAATCCACCGCGGTCAGCGTGCGGTAGGTGTCCTCGGAAAAATCCTCATGGCCCGGCGTGTCGAGCAGGTTGAACGTGCAGCCGCCATACTCGTACGTCATCACCGAGGAGGCTACAGAAATGCCGCGCTCGCGTTCCACCTTCATCCAGTCGGAATGGGCGCGGCGCTGTTCGCCGCGGGCCTTGACCGCGCCGGCGAGCTGGATCGCGCCGCCAAACAGCAGCAGCTTCTCGGTCAGCGTCGTCTTGCCGGCATCCGGGTGCGAGATGATCGCAAAGGTGCGGCGGCGCGCGACGACATCGTTGTGCGTGGCCATGTGCCAGGCTCCGGGCCATCAAAATAGCGCCCGGTCTCCAGGGCGCGGTATTGGCGTGGATATGGGGCAATCGGCGCCGAATCGCAAGGGGCGCCCCGGTTGCCTAACCCTCCGCCTCGCCATACATGACCGCCGCCAGCGCACCGCCAAGCGCGCGCACCATGCCCATCAGGCCCATATCGTAGGCGACTTTCCCGGGGTCCGCGTACCATTCGTAATCGAGCGCATCCGGGATCGTACGCTTTACCGAGCCGGCAAAGCGTTCCGACCAGTCGAGTTCGATGTCCATCGCCAGCGCATAGGGCAGGTGCTGCGCGAAGAGGTGCGACGTCATTCTGGGGGCGTCGGCCAGCTTCATCCGCTCGTGCTCGGCCGTCGCCAGGAACCGCCGGAATCCCCCAATGGCGTCGAGGATGTCCCGCCCCGGCCCGGTCGGCGCCTTCATCAGCCGGAAGAACAGGACATTCACCGCCGCCATCGCGATCAGCGCGCCGCCGGCCAGCCACAAATCCAGCCCGGCCGGCGCGCTATGCGGCAGGGTTTCCGTCGCCGCCATGAACACGGCGCCGCTGACCGCGATACCCGCGGCGACGGCCCAGACGTTGGTGGCGTAGACCGGCCCCTCGAGCTCATGCTCGAGTTCGCTGCGGAAGGTTTCCATGGCGACCCGCAGATGTGCGGCATCCTGGCCGTGCAGCCGCACCCAGGGCCGCGCCCGGAACAGGCTGGCGAGCAGACGCCGCTGCGCCGCGGTGAGTTCGCCGGACGGGTTGTCGGTGCGCCGCAGCGTATAGAGACCTGCTGAATCGCGTTCGATCCGCAGGTAGCCGCACACGGCGAGATTCAGCATTTCCGCCGCCATCACCTTGTCATCGAACCCCATGCCGAGGATCTGACGCACGCTCGAGGGCGACAGTCCCGCCGGCGGCCTGAAGCGCGGGAATGCCACACCCAGCAGCCGGTCGCGGCCCCAGCCCCACCAGACGAGGAGATACCAGGCGAACGGCGCCAGCGCCGCCGCGAACCAGGGCCATAGATTGTCCGGGGGCGAGCCGGGCGCCGCCGTGGGCGCCGCGACGGACGGATCCGGTTCGGCATGCAGCCATCGATTTAAGCTCTCGGCGATGGTCCAGTCCGGCCGCCACTCCGCAACGAAGAAGCTGACCACGAAGAACCCGAAGACGACCACCAGCGCGAGCAGCACCGAGGCGACGATGGCGAGGCCGGAAAGGCGAAGGACCTGGATCATTCCTACCAGCCGCCGCCGCCGCCGCCCCCACCGCCGCCGCCGGAGGAGCCGCCGCCGCCGGAGCCGGAGGACGAGCCCGGCGGGGTTGCGGCCGATGCGATCGAGCCGCCGAGCGACGCGCCGAGGCTGCCGGCGAAGCGGCCCGGCGACGACCAGCCGCGATGGCTGCGCCGCCCGTGGTACCAGCCCGGCTGGTAACCGCCGTCGCCGCCGGCCGCGGCCGCCGCGAACACGTCCTGGAACTGCTCGCCCCATTCGTTTTCGACATCCAGCGCCATGGCGTAGGGCAGGTATTTCTCGAACAGCGCCGGGGTCCGCTCCGGTGGATGCAGCAGGTTCAGGCGGTCCTGCTCGGCGGTCGACAGATACATCCGGAAACCCTCGATCTCATCCATGATCCCGCGTCCTTCCAGCGTCGGCGCCTTCAACAAATATCGGAACAGGACATTGAAGGCGAGCGCGGCCAAGATCGTCACAGCCATAACGATCGTGCCCAGCGCCCCGGTATCATTGACGTTGACGATGCCGGTGCCGAACACGGCGAACACGCTGAGGAACACCCCGCCGACGAAATATCCCAGATTGCGGCGGAAATGGGCACCTTCGTAGTCGGCGGACAGGGCCTCGCGCAGCGCATCGACCGCCGGCTTCAGGCGCGTGTGATTGCCTTCCTGGACGGCGGCGCTGTCGCTCCACAGGAAGAGGGCCCGGTGCATCGCCTTCTCGCCCGGCGACAGCTTCATCCCGAACCCGCCGTCATGCTTGCGCAACGTGTATTCGTCGTCGCCATCGTCCTCGATGATCAGCTTGCCCTTGACCGCCAGGCTGACCACCGCGGCGCCGATCGCCTTGTCATCGAAACCCATTTCCGAGATGAAGCGGGAGGCGGCGGGCGAGATTCCCCGCGGCGACCGCCATCGCGGCACGATCACGCCACGCTTCGGGTCGCGGCCGACCCGGCGCCAGACCGCATAATAGTAGACCACCAAAAGCAGCAGGGCCGCGGCGCCCGCCAGGACGCCCATATAGGCGCGCAGCGCCCAGACGAGCTCGTCCGCGGCCGTCGGGGGCGCAACGAAGCCCTTCGGCCACGCAACGGCGACGGTCAGCCCCTCGCCTGGCGCAAGGCGCCGGGTGCTTTCGAAAACGGGATTGCCGCGGTCGTCGGTCCGGCCGTTCCAGTCCTGCCCGGTGGCGCCCTGCCGGCCAGTATAGGCCGCCGTCTGGACGATCGTTGCGTCCGCCGGCAGGACGATCGTCACCCGGGCACGTTCGATCGCGAAGTCCCAGTCGTTCCCGGTGACGTTCCAGTACAGTTCGTCGTAATTCTCGAAGAATCCGATCTGACGGTCCGTCTTGTAGGTCAGGGTATATGTGTAGCGGCCGGGCCGCAGGTAGACGTCCTTGTCACCCGCATAGACGCGCACGCCGTTGCTGCGGTTCTCCGTGAACCAGTTCTCGCGCCGCCCGTCGCGCAGGACGTCCACGACGTCGAACCCGACGATATGCGACCGCCCGCCCGGTCCTTCGTATCTGGTCGGAAAATCGCGGTAGATACCGCGTTTGATGCGGTCGCCTTCGGCCTGGACAGTTATCGTTTCGGTTACCGTCAACTCGCCGTCGGCGGCGATGACCACGCGGCTGTCGAAATCGAGGATGCGTTCCTGGCCAAACGCCGGCGCGGCGAACAGCAACAGCAGGCCGGCTGCGGGTCCCAGGATGCGCGCCAGAACGGCCATCGCAACGTTCGCCCCGGTCAGGAGAAGCTGACCTGCGGTACCGCGCGGTCCCCCTCGTCCTCGATCTCGAAGAACTCGGCCTGCAGGAAGCCGAACATGTTGGCGATCATGTTGCTGGGGAAGGATTCGATCAGGATATTGAGATTCCGCACCGTACCGTTGTAATAGCGGCGCGCCAGCTGGATCTCGTCCTCGACCCCGGCCAGCTGGTTGTGCAGATCCAGAAAATTCTGGTTCGATTTCAGTTCCGGATACGCCTCGGCCACGGCGAACACGTTGGCCAGCGCCTGGCCCAGCAGACCCTCCGCTTTGCCCCGCTCCGCGGGCGTCGACGCCTGGCCGGTACGCGACCGCATCTCGGTCACCTTCTCCAGGACTCCCTTTTCCTGGCCCATGTAGCCCTTGACCGCCTCGACGAGGTTCGGAATCAGGTTCGACCGGCGCTTGAGCTGGGTCTCGATGCCGCTCCACCCCTCCTCGACGAGGTTCCGGTTCCGGACCAGCCGGTTGTAAATGGAGACGGCCCACAGCAGGAGACCGCCGACGATGACGACAACAACGATGGTTTCGATCATTTCCACATCCCTTGTTGACCGCATCCGTACGGCAGCGGATTCGGTCATTCAAACATCCGAACGCAACAATTTGGTTAATATTCGCGAGGCTTGCATCAGGTTGGGAAATGACATTTGCCGGTCGCCGGCGACGGGTTAGCGGGCCTGCGCGTGGCCTTCGGCAACCGCAGCCCCCTGCCCGTCCCTTCTGGTTTCGAAGAACGTGCCTCTACCGTCGTCGAAATATTCCGCCTTGACGACGCCCATTCGGCGCGACAGTACGTTCGCCGGAAAACGCGCCGTCGACTGGTTATACGTGGCCACCGCATCGTTATAGACTGCGGCGGCCCGCCGAATCTGCGCCGTGCTGTCCGCCAGCGCCGTCCGCACGGTTTCGAATTCGGTAACCCCGGCAAGGCCGGGATCGGCCATGGCGGCGGCCAGGACACGGCCCAGGACGGCTTCCAGCTCGGCCTCGGCCGCGGCCCGTTCCGGGGGATTGCGCCCGGAGATGCTCCGCGTGCGGAGCCGTCTGAGTACCTCCAGTGAGTCTTTCTGCATTACCAGCCGGTGCTGTGTCACCCGGGCCAGCTGGGGCAGCAGATCGCCACGATCCTTAAGGCGGGCGCGCAGCGTATGCCAGTGGTTTTCGACCAGACGCCAGCCCTGCTCAAGACGGCGCCAGACCAATACCAACCACACGACGACGACCGTCAGGAAGACGCCCGACGCCAGCGCAATGCCTATGATCTGATCGGTTTCAATCGGGTATTGCATCCGCCCTTGCTGCTTCCTGGCTCCGCCGATCCGTTCTGCCCGGCCCCGGTCTTGGACCCAAGCCGCGACGGTTCTGCTCTATGCCTCTTCGCCTCGGGCACACTCGATACAGTTGGGCGTTGCCGGGTCGAGTTCCAACCGTTTGAGCGCGACTTCCTCGCCACACGTAACGCAATACCCGTATTCGCCGTCTTCGATGCGCTGCAGGGCCGCATCGATACGCCGGATTTCGGCTTCGCGGCGGCGCGCGACCTCTTGCGCCATCGCCTGCCCCTGCAGCGCGTCCATGCGCGACAGGCGGCCCTGCGTGGTCTGATCGAGTTCGACGACATCGCTGTCGTGCTCGTGCTCATGCGCGAGGCGCGCCAGCTCCGCCTTCATTTCCAGGAGCCGCGCCTTCATGGCCGCGTCACTGATATCCTTGCGGTCGGTCATGGAGTCTATTCTGCCATGACAGGCAGTCCTTACGCCAGCACTGTCAACGACTAATTTGCACTGAGTCGGACAGCCCGTTTCCCGCGTGCGGTGCCCGAATCCGATGGATAAACGATCGTTAAGGTGTTTGCGGGATACTCCGACCACAGGAGGAATCCATGCTGCCATACTGCCTGCGGTTACTCATACTTGCAGCCGCAATCACGGCCGGTGGCTGCGCCACGCCCAACACCTGGGAAAAGGTTTCCCCGGACCCGGAAGGTTATCGCGATTACGTGGAATCGGTGACGGCGGCCTATCGGCGGCATGACGGCAGCGTCGTCGTCTGCGTGACCGGACAGCGTGCCGCGACCCCGCCGCTCGTGTTCGGGCGACTTCCCGTCGAGGCGTTCAGCCTGATCCTGCCCGCGGACGCCACGGCGCGCATCGAAACCGGCGACCATGCCTCGGTGCGGCGGTATGAAACGGCCGCCACCGAGGTCGAAGGTCCCTGCCCCGAACCTGCCGCACCCGGGACCGCGCTTCCGGTCCGGATCGTTCACAGCAGGGATATCGGACATCCGGTCTTCCACTGGATCCCCGAGCCGGCGATGGCCAGGACGATCGCCGGACAGCCCGAGGTTCCAGCAATCGTCGTCTTCATGTCCGAGGGCTGGTGGCGCCCCGGCAAACGGCCGGACACCGAGTCCGAGGGCTGGTGGCGCGAGGACCGCGACCCGAAGATCGTTTATGTGGATTCGCAGTCCCGCTTCGACGGGGCCCAAGCCGTGCTGATCGAGCCCGGCCTGCGGCCGGCCGACGGCAACCCGGCCTATGTCGCCGCCCTGCCCGCCGCAGTCGTTCTGGACATATTGATGGCCCCTGTCTTCATCATCGCTGTCGCCACCGGCGTTTATGAGGGGTAGGCGTGCAACCAACACCGGATAGGGCTTGGCCCGCAAGCCCATGCCCTGCTATTGCCTTCGCGATGGTCCGCGACGTGGCGACCTTCCCTGTGGAGGTGATAGCGATGCTCATATATGCAGGCTGAGAACTCAGCCGCAGCGTCAGGTGGTTTCCCGCGCCATGCCGGGCGATGCCGTTCGACATCCCCGAAAACCGTAAAAGAACGGCACCGCCGGGCCAAGCCTGCCGCGGCGATGCCATCCGTAAAGGAGCCGATGGCTCAGGCGTGCTGCCTGGGCTTCGCCGGCTTCTTCGCCTTTGTCCCGTAACTGTTCCGGCGCTCGGTCACCTGGTCCAGGACCCAGCCCGCAACATGCCGTTCCGACAGGGTGTGGTGCAGCTCTTCCTGGCACTTCGCGGCCTCGCCGCTGTCTCCTTCGGAATCGAGCCAATCGCTGAACTGGTCCACATAATACTTGTAGTCGATATGGCCCAGCGTTTCGGCGACCGCTTCCCCATTCTTCGTCAGGACTTCGGTCAGCGTCTTGCGGGCACTATCCTTGTCGGGCTTGGCCAGCTTGAACTTGCCGCCGGCTTCTTGCGCCGTTGTAAGCTGCGCTGACTCCTCCGGCAAAGATAACAATTTGTATTCCCTGGCCTTCGGCGTGGCGAGCGCGATCTGCGCATGGACGGCGACCTTCCGATCGCCAAACCGGTCCGCCACGTCTTCCAGGGTCCGATTACCGGACTTGAAGTGCCGGCTGCCGTCGAACGCAAGGATGCGGCCGACCTCGTCCGAGAAGAAGTCCTGCGCTGCGCGCTCCTCGTCATAAACCTGCGGCGGCGATACCCGAAGCGTGAGAGGTTCGGACACGATATCCCCGTCGTCCAGCTGCAGGCACATCTGCAAATTGTAGACGCCGGGTTCGGCAAGATCCCAGCCGTTGAGGCCAGCCCCCACGAAAAGAGAATCGTAGATCGACTGGTCTGGCAGCAAGGCCACTGTGTCGGGCGCCGTGCAATACCGGGCATAGGGCGCCCATTGACGCGCCGGCTTTCCGTCTTTCTTGACGATCACCGTCATCCGGTCCGAGGCGGTCAGCACGGATTTATCGATAAGCTGGTGCTGCGCCGTTATGTTGGTCAGCTTCATTTCCAGCACCACCGGTTCGAGGAACTCGAAGTCCGGTGTAGAACGGTTCGCCCGAAGCTCCAGCCGGAAACTCGGCTCCGGCGAAACTTCCGCCTGCTCGAAACCATGATTATCGAACCAGTCCGCGTTGCCCATCTGCACGAACCTGGCCGGCGCGTGCCGCATGAAGAGGAGTTCGGAATCGCTGAAGCGATACTCGAAATCCGAGAAAAACGCGGTCTGCCCACCCGAAACATAGTAGGGGTAGTTCATGAAGCTGCGCGCCTCGTTTTCGTTGGGCGTGGGAATCCAGGGCGTACCCCAAGCCGGCGGGTGCTGCTTCTGCCACGAATGGGCCAGATTGAAGGAGTGTCCCATTTCATGGCAGGCGGTCCAGAACCGCATCCTTGCCACCCAGGCGGCCGGATGGCTTTCACCGGCGGGCGGGCTCGAGATGAAACTGTCGTTGAACACGGCAGTCCCCTGGCGGTGATTGGGGCCGATGCTATCGAACATGATTCCGCCGAGGCCCGTTCCCATGTCATGCTGCGCGGCGAACAATGTCCACATCGACCATTGCGCCTTGTTGGCAAAACGCGACCAATAGACCTGCATCGCGTCGTGCATCTCCATGTTGCTCCATGTGGAGTTGGGGTCTGGCCCATCGAACGGTACCGTCCCCGGCGTCGTGGTAGTCAC
Organism: uncultured Alphaproteobacteria bacterium; assembly: GCA_947259105.1. Taxonomy (GTDB): domain Bacteria; phylum Pseudomonadota; class Alphaproteobacteria; order UBA8366; family JADFVY01. The sequence goes on along the minus strand of CAMYKU010000023.1, from coordinate 13,582 downwards.
CCTGAAGCCGGCCCGCGCGAACACGGTTTGAATGTTCAGTGATTCGCACGGCAACGTATCAGGCCGGTTCGGATGGTCGCAGGTATTGATCGAGGTCACCGAATCCGTTCCTACGACAGTATCGAATTCGAACTCGACCGGGTGGAAATACGGGGACTTGAACCGGTAGAGATGCGTCCGGGTCGGCGCACCGCCGCCCGAAAACTTCACCCTTGCCTTGCGTTGACTGGCGAAGAAGCTGCCGACCGCGCGAATCTCCACATGCGTATAGGGGATCACCGCAGTGTCGCCGTCCTTATACCAGATGGTGCCAATCCAGCGGCTTCGTCCTCTTGGGGCGAGGTCCGCAATCCAGTGTGCGCGGGTCGACAGGCCATACGAGATCGTTCCGCTGGCGGTCATTTGCGGGGTCCGGCCATCGACGTCCAGCCGCAACTCCTCGCGACGGAGCCGGTGCGGCGGACGGCGTGCCTGCAAAGCCTCCAGTTCCTCGTCGAACGAAGCCCCGTATTCGGGCCCGTATTCTTCGATTTCTTCGGCGCGGGACCTGCCGGGGACATCCGGGCGGTGCGGTCCGCGTTGCGGGCGGATGGGGCCGATCTGCCATTTGTACAGCCCGCTGACGGACGGAACGAACGGCCACGCAAAGCTGCTGCCGAGAGCGGCCTCGATATCGTGCTCCTCCTCGAGCCCTTCGCCGGGGATCTCAAGTTGTTCTGTATCGGTCATAGCGAAACTCCCTGATGGTCAAGCCTGCAGGCAGCCGCGGACCCGCCGCTAGTGGGCGGGCGGCCGCCCGGTGCGGTCATCTGCATTATCCTGCCGGGTTTTCCCCGGCTTACAAATAACCAAACGGCTCGGAAGAAACGCGGACACCGATACCGTCCGAGGGGTCTATCGACAACCCGACGAAAGTGGGTCCCGGAACGTCGATTTCAATTTCCCTCGACAGGCTCTGCGTCAATATCGATACATCGACGATTGCGTGATTCTCATCGACGTCGACTTCCAGCCTTTCAGCCCAGCCAATCTGAAATTCGGTACTAACCCTTTTCTTGCCCAGCACCTCTTTGCCGTTGACCTTGACTGTAACGAGGTCATCCGAGAAACCGTCCTGAAGATCGATCGTAAGCAAGGTCAATTTTCGCACCCACCGGCAACCACGGAACCGCGCGTTCACGCGGTTGCGTCCTCTCCGGCCACGAACTGAGATGGTTTTTGAGTTTGGAACCCAGCCGGGCCAGGCTACCCGTATCGCTCGCTCGCTTTGCCTGCGGTGCGCAAACCGCCTGCTGGCCGCCGATTCTGCGGCGCGGGATATCTGCCCATAAAGCTGGCCTGCAACATGCCGCGGCACCACCCCTGAATCGCTCTCACAAGCACCGACGCGAGGCAACGAAACGCATCGATAATAGTACTACCATAGCGCAGTTCTGTAAAGAGTTTATGCTACCTACCCTGGGATTTCTGCGCGTGCTGTCCTCGCTTGGCCGCTGCGCATCCCGCGCGCCGCGACGACCGACATCATATCGCTGTGAAACTGTGTCACGCCCGCCGCCAGGCCGTTCCCTCGGGGCCGTCCTCCAGCAAGATACCCCGGGCGGCAAGTTCGTCGCGGATGCGGTCGGCAGCGGCGAAATCCTTGTTCTTGCGGGCTTCGATGCGCTCGGCGACCATCCGGCCGATCTCGGCGTCATCAGATTCGGATGCTCCTGCCCCACCGCGCAACCAGACCTCCGGATCCTGCTGAAGGAGGCCAAGCAACTCGCCGCCGGCCAGCAGCGCGCCCTTGGCCCTCGCCTTGTCCTTCCTCGACTCCGCCTTGTTGAGGGCGGAGACCGCCTCATGCAGATGGCTGATCGCCAGCGGGGTGTTGAGGTCGTCCGCGAGCGCCGCCTGAATGTCCGCCGCGTCAGATGCGATCGGCTTGATATCCACGGTATCGCGCAGCGCCAGATAGAAGCGGTCGAGGGCGGTTTTGGCCTGAGCCAGGCCGTCCTTGGTGAAGTCCAGCGGCTGGCGGTAGTGGGTCTGCAGCAGCGCGAGCCGGATCGCCTCGCCGGGGAATTCCGCCAGCAACTCGTGCACCGTGTAGAAATTTCCCAGCGACTTGGACATCTTTTCGCCCTCGGCCATCAGGTACCCGTTGTGCATCCAGTATTTCGCGAAACCCTCGTCCGGGTGGGCGCAGCGGGACTGGGCAATCTCGTTCTCATGGTGCGGGAAGATCAGATCCTGCCCGCCGCCATGGATATCGAACGTCGCACCGAGATATTTCATGCTCATGGCCGAGCATTCGATGTGCCAGCCCGGCCGGCCGCGGCCCCACGGGCTGTCCCAGCCGGGCAGGTCCGGCGTCGACGGCTTCCACAGCACGAAATCGGCGGGATCCTTCTTGTAGGGGGCGACCTCGACCCGCGCCCCGGCCACCAGCTCGTCCCGGCTGTGGCCCGAGAGTCTTCCGTAGTCCGGCATCGACGGCACGCTGAACAGCACATGCCCGTCGGCTTCGTATGCGTGGTCCTTCTCGATCAGCGCCACGATCATGGCGATCATTTCGGCGATATGGTCGGTCGCCCGGGGCTCCACGTCCGGCGCCTCGTTGCCCAGGGCCGCCATGTCTTCGTGGAATTGCTTCGCCGTGCGTTCGGTGAGCTCACGGATGTCCTCGCCCAGTTCCTGGGCCCGCGCGTTGATCTTGTCCTCGACGTCGGTGATGTTGCGAACGTAGGTGACTTTCGGATACAGCCGTCGCAACAGGCGCGCCAGCACGTCGAACACCACGACCGGCCGCGCGTTGCCGATATGGGCGAAGTCGTAGACCGTCGGCCCGCAGACATAGAAGCGGACGTGGCCGGGGTCGAGCGGCTCGAAAACCACTTTCTCGCGGCTCAGCGTATCGTGGATGCGTAGCGTCACGTTTTCAGGATCCGGCCTGTCTGGAGTTCGTCCCGGCAAGGCGCGCAAACGCCCGTTCGCGGCCGAGCATAGGTAACAGAACCCGGAGTTCGGGTCCATGGTCCGTGCCGGTGAGCGCCTGGCGCAGCGGCATGAACAGCGCCTTGCCTTTGGCCCCGGTGGCCTCCTTCACCGCATCGGTCCAGGCCTTGAAAGTCGTCTCGTCCCACGGTTCGTCCGGCAACAGCGCCGCCGCCGTCTTGCACAACGCCGGATCGCCGATGACCGGCGCGACCTCGCCATGCAGGATCCGCCACCAGCCGGCCGCCTCCGCCAAATTCGAAAGGTTGGGCCGCACGGCCTGCCAGAAGGCCTCGTCGGCGCCGTCGACCCCGAGACGTTCTCGCACCGCCTCGAAGGGCAAGTGATGCAGCACCCGGGCGTTCAGGTGGTCGAGCTCCGAGCGCTCGAAGCGCGGCGCGGCGCGTCCGAAACCGGCGATGTCGAAGCCGGCGACCAGCGCCTCCATGGTTTCCTCTCCACTGGCCGCCAGCGACGTTCCCAGATGGGCAAGATACCCGCACAGCGCGCGCGGCTCTATGCCCTCGCGGCGCAGCGCCTTCAGGCTGAGGCTTTCCAGCCGCTTGGACAGCGGTTTGCCGTCATCGCCCATCAGCAACGGCAGGTGGGCGAATTCGGGCACGGCGAAATCCAGCGCCGCGAACAGCTGGATCTGCACCGCCGTGTTGGCGACGTGATCCTCGCCACGGACGACATGCGTGATGCCGAGCTCGCCATCGTCGACGATTGAAGACAGGGTATAGAGCGGATATCCGTCCTCGCGGACCAGCACCGGATCGCTCATATGGCCGGGCTCGAAATGAACGGCCCCGCGCGCAAGGTCCGTCCATTCGACCGCATCGTCCTCCAGGAGGAAGCGCCAGTGGGGCCGCCGGCCCTCGTCTTCGAAGCGGGCGCGCTCGGCGTCGCTCAAATCGCGCGCGGCGCGGTCGTAGACCGGGGGACGGCCCTGGCTCAACTGCCGTTTGCGCTTGAGCGACAGTTCCTGCGGCGTCTCGTAGCACGGATAGAGGCGGCCCGCCGCCTGCAGCCGCGCGACCGCCGCATCGTAACGGTCCAGCCGGTCGGACTGGCGCACGAAATCATCCCAGTCGAGCCCCAGCCAGCCAAGGTCTTCCTCGATCGCCGCGCCGTATTCGGCGTGCGAACGCGCCGCATCGGTATCGTCCAGACGCAGCAGGAAGGTGCCGCCGCCGTGGCGCGCGAACAGCCAGTTGACCAGCGCCAGCCGGGCGTTGCCGACATGCAGCAGCCCGGTCGGGCTGGGTGCGAAACGGACTTTCGGCGTCGCCCGCATCTCACAAAATCTTCGTAAATCTGTTGGTGATCGGGTAGCGGCGGTCGCGGCCGAAGGCGCGGCTGGTCAGCTTGACGCCCGGCGGCGCCTGGCGGCGCTTGTATTCGGCTGTGTCGAGCATGCGCCAGACGCGCTGCACCAGTTCCGGCGCATGGCCACGCGCGACGATCTCGTCGATACCCATCTCGTGCTCGATCAGGCAGCGCAGGATATCGTCGAGCTTCTCGTAGGGCGGCAGCGAGTCCTGATCGGTCTGGTCGGGCCGGAGCTCGGCGGAGGGCGGCTTGGTGATGATGCGCTCGGGGATCACCGCGGCCGCGGACCCGGCGAAGCCGTCCGGCCTGTGGTCGTTGCGCCAGCGCGACAGGCGGAACACGTCGGTCTTGTAGACGTCCTTGAGGACCGAGTAACCGCCCGCCATATCGCCGTAAAGAGTCGCATAGCCGACCGACATTTCCGACTTGTTGCCGGTGGTCAGCACCATATGGCCCAGCTTGTTGGACAACGCCATCAGGACGATCCCGCGGCTGCGCGCCTGGATGTTTTCTTCGGTTGTATCCGGCGGCCGGTCGCCGAACACGGGGCCCAGCATCGCCGCGAACGCCTCCATCGCCGGCTCGATGCCGATCTCGTCAAGCGCGACGCCGAGCCGTTTCGCGCAGTCGGCGGCATCTTCCAGGCTCTCCCGGCTGGTATAGGGCGACGGCATCATCACGCAGCGCACCTTGTCGGCGCCCAGCGCGTCCACCGCGACCGCCGCCGTCAGCGCGGAATCGATGCCTCCGGACAGCCCGACGATCACACCGGGGAAACCGTTCTTGCGCACGTAATCGGCCAGCCCCAACACCATCGCGCGGTACATCGCTTCCTCGTCTTCCGGCGGCGCCGCGCGCAGCGCCCCGGCACAGACCCAGCCGTCGGGCGTCCGCGACCAGTCGGTGGCCGTATCGATCACGCGGAAGGCGGGCAGATACGCGGCGACGGAGCGATCCGCGTTGAGCACGAAGGAGGCCCCGTCGAAGACCAGCTCGTCCTGGCCGCCGACCTGGTTCACGTAGATCAACGGCAGCTGCGATTCGGTCACCCGCTGCGTCGCCAACTGCATCCGCATGTCGATCTTGTCGCTCTCGAACGGGGATCCGTTCAGCACCACAAGGAGTTCCGCGCCGGATTCCTCGAGGCATTCCGATACATCCGGGGTCCACATATCCTCGCACACCATCACACCGAGCCGCACGCCCCGGAACGGCATCGGCCCCGGCAGGGGACCGGCCGTGAACACGCGCTTCTCGTCGAACACGCTGTAATTGGGCAAATCGTGCTTGTAGCGGACCGCGGCGATTTCGCCGCCATCCAGCAGCAGTGCCGCATTGTGCAAGCCGCCGCCGTCGCGCCACGGCGCACCGATCAGCAGCGCCGGCCCGTTATCGCCGGTGTCCCGGGCAAGATCCCGGACCGCCGCCTCGATGCGGTCCTGGAAGAACGGCTTGAGAACCAGATCTTCGGGCGGATAGCCGCACACGAACAGCTCCGGGAAGATCACGAGATCGGCCCCCTCCGCCGCCGTCGCCGCCCGTGCGTCGCGGATCAGCGCGGCGTTTCCGTCAATATCGCCGACGGTCGGGTTGCGCTGGGCGAGGTATATTTTCAGTCGATCGGTCATGGTCCGTCATGGCGCCGGCGGGCTGCCGGCGTTGTGGAAGAAATCGGTGCCGCCGACTATCCTATCCCGGCAACCTTGAAATCAAGGGGAAGCTGCGCGAATAGTGGTGCCGGAGGCCGATTTACCCGCCGTCGAAGGATGCTGCCGATATGAGCGACAATAAACCCATCGACCTCGAACCGGGACCCGCCGCGGTTCGCGGATATCTGTATCGTGCCGCCAATCTGCTGGCCCGCGCGCTGCGGGATCGCGCGAAAGCCAACGGCGGATCGATCGGCGTCAGCGAGATCGGCGAGGTGCTGGAGTCGTTCAAGCGGCCGGACTCACCGGTCGTCGGCGCGATCTGCCAGGCCGCGTGGGACGATTGCGGCGCGATCTTCGAATCCGAGGGGCGCGGCGAGGACCGGAAAGCGCCGTTCCTGCGCCTGATGGTCTGGCCGTTCGCGCATCTGCTGCCGGAACACGGGAGCCGCGATGGCGCCGGCGGCACTTTGTCGCGGCGGATCATTCCGGGCTACATGGCGGCGCTGGAGGACATGGTCGGGCCGGTGCTCTTCGGACGCCAGCAGGAACGCAGCCGCGAACTGGTGCGGACGATGCGAACCGCCCGGGGCGGCGCCTTCCGCTGGGAGGACGTCTACGAGGACCGGCACAGCGGGGACATCGTCGACGACATGCTCGTGCATCTTGCCGGGGAACTCGAGGATTTCGACCGGCAGCGCGACTGGTTCATCGGTCTTGTGAACGACTCGATGCCGTTGCCGACCAACGGTTCGGGCCACGCCGTCGCCCTCGATGACGACGGGTTCGCATTGCTTATGAATGCGCTCTATTCGCACCTCGCGCAGGCCCTCGAGACACGGGAGGGCGAGGCACGCCTGGTCGAGCGGCACGGCGCAGCCGCGGTCAAGAATGTCATCGCGCTGCTCGTCGAACTGGACGGATCGTGAGAGCCTGGCCCGGAATATCGCGGATTCTCAACAATTCCAACGGGCCCATTACTGGTATCTTTACTTTTTCGCATTACACCTGATCCCCACGGATAGTGGAGAAACATTCCGCCGCTTCTGTCGGCTGCTTCCCTGGTCGAAGACGGGCGGGTTCTCATGTTGGGATTGGAGGCCATGGAAAATGGTCGACGATAATTGGCCAGAGTTGGGACCGGGTCCGACGCGCCTGAAAACGCTGACCCAGATCGTGCTTGACCGGATTACGGAGTATCTCCAGCACGAGGCGGCGGTTCGCGGAGGCGCGCTCGACGGGCCGCAATTGGCAGCCGCAATCGAGACGTTCCGGAACAGCACCGAGGACGACGCGCAGGATTTCTACCGGACCGGATGGAACGAATGCCTTTCGGTGATCAACGAAGTGCGCCGGGAGAGCAGCCGCCGCATGCCGTTGGAACGGCTGATGGTCCACCCGCTTTCCCACCTCCTCCCGGCTGCGCATCAGCCCGTCGTGCCCGGCAAGGGGCTGTCACGCCGAATCCTGCCGGGTTTTCTGTCGGCGCTGTACCAGATGCTGGGTCCGGTCCTGCTGGACCAGTACCAGAACCGCTGCCGTGAGCTGGTCAGGATCATCCAGACCGCGCGCGGCAACGATTTCGAGTGGAAGGACGTCTATGACGACCCCACCAGCCAGGTCATCGTCAACGACATCCTGGTCCATCTCAGCAGGCATTTCTCGAACTTCGCCAAGCGCCGCGCATGGATGATGGGGGTCATCGTCTCGCAGTTGCCGCTGGGAGAGGATGAGGCCGAGCGGGCCTGGGTGTTCGGCGACGCGGAGTTCGCAATGCTGATGGAGGCCCTGTTCCGGTCGCTGCGATCCGAAATGGCCTCGCCGGAAGGCAGGCAGCGCATCGGGGATCGCTACGGCATCGTGGTCTGCGAGATACTGGAGGATTTTTTCGCCGACCTCGATGCGCCCGCAAATGTGACGCCGCTCCGCCGGCTCGCGCCGTAAGGTCCCAAAGAGCCCTCGATCTTCCCGCTTGTTGCCGATGGGCGTGAACCGCGAGCGGCGGTGCGTTCGACCGCGCTGCCGCGATCTCATCGCCTCGGCCGATCAACTTGCACTTGTCTTCGCGACGCTTGATTCCAGGCGCCATGATGTCGCCAACCCGATTGATCCCTCAAGGTTTTACAGCCTCTAGGCAATCCAACTTCCGGCCCCAAGTGCACGGAAAGAGCGATGGACATTGCGAAGTCTTTAACGAATTTGTTCTATCATTCCGGGTTGCCGCCACCCGCCGGCCGGTCACCGGTTAAGAGGACGCCCTTGGGCTGGATCCCCCCTGGCGCCCGTCCGTGGGCCAAAGGAGAAACCGTTGATCGTCAAGCCCCACCATATTCTCTATCTGGCCGGCCTGACGACGGCATTTGTTTTCGCGTTGTCATCGCTTTGGGCACATTGGCTGGCGGATCTGTTGGCACTGCATCTCGCCGGGCGGCCGAACATCGAGATGCACGAGGAGCACTGGACTTTCGTTGCGACCGCCACGCTCGCAGCCGTGGCTGTCTGGGCCGTGGCCGGCCCGCTATGCTACAAGGCCATGCGGCGGGTCGGACAGGCGACGCAGGCGCTCGATCAGTTCAACCGGACCCTGGATCAGACGGTGGACTGCGTCTTTATGTTCAGGCCGGACACACTCAGGTTCTTCTATGTCAACCTGGGCGCCATTGAACAGATCGGATACACCCGACGCCAACTCATGCGGATGACGCCGGTCGACATCAAGCCGGAATTCAATGAGGCCGGATTTCGCGAGATGATCGCCCCGCTGATCGAAGGATCACAAAGGTTCAGCACCTTCGAGACCGTACACAGGCATAAGGACGGCACCCGGATTCCCGTCGAGATCTTGCTGCAGTATGTCGCACCGCCAGGAGGAACGCCACGATTCGTGGCGATCGTGCGCGACATCACGCTAAGAAAGGAGACCGACGCAGCATTGCAGAGCGCGCGTGACGAAACCGAGGAGCGGAACACCGAACTTCGGGAGGCCAACGCGAGGCTAAAGAACGAAGTCCTGGAGCGCGAACAGGCCGAACGGAAGGCGACGGAAGCGGGTAAGCGTATCAAGACGATCCTGCACAGCATTCACGACGCATTCTTTGCGGCCGACCGGGAGTGGCGCCTCACCTATGTCAACCCGCATGCCGAAGAACTGTTCGGCCAGCCACAGGAGGACCTGCTTGGAAAGGTCCTGTGGGACGAATTTCCCGAACTCGCCGGAGGTTTCTGTACCCGGTTGAACGCCGCCGTGAAACGGTCCGAGCCGACCGTCTTCGACGAGTTCTATGCACCGCTGGGGCGCTGGTATGACGTGCGCGCTTTCCCCAGCGGCGACGGGGTCACCTTCTATCTGTTGGACATTACGGAGCGGAAGGCTGCGGAACAGGCCCTCGTGGAAAGTGAGCTGTCGCTGAGAGCGTCCCATGACCTCATGATCCAGGCCATAGAAAGCATGTCGGACGGGTTCACGCTGTATGACCGCGAGCAGCGCCTGGTTCTGTGCAACAGCAAGTTTGGAGAACAGGTCGGCAAGAAGGTGGCTGCGGCGCTCATCGGCAAGGAATTCGAGGAGGTGCTCCGGTGGTTGGCGGCCAAAGGACTTTACGACGACACGGGGCCGTCTTCCGAGGATTGGCTCGCCAAGCGTCTCGAATTGCACAGAGTCCACGAGACCCATGTCCAGAAACAATCGGACGGGCGCATATTCCTTATCAGAGAGTTTCCAACGCCGGACGGCGGCTTCCTCGTGACCCGCACGGATATCACCCAACAGAAGAAAGCCGAGGAGAAACTGCAGCAAAGCGAAGAGCGGTTCAGGGCCGTCGTGGACAATTCGCCGACCAAGATACACATCAAGGATATGGACGGGCGCTATCTCCTGGTCAATCCGCTCGCCGAGAGACTGTTTCGCGTAACCGAGGCCGAAGCGCTGGGCAAGACCAGCAAGGAAATATTCGGACGAGAGCAAGCGGATGCCTTCAAGGCGCACGATCAAGCGGTGATCGATAGCGGACACCCGATCGAGCAGGAAGAGGTGTGGGACGAACATGATGGCAAGCGCTGTTATCTCACGGTCAAGTTCCCGATTTTCGACTCGGCCGGTAATACGACGGGAATCGGGGCGATCGGAACCGACATCACCGAACACAAGAAGATAGAGACCCAACTGAGTCAAAGTCGGAAGATGGACAGCCTGGGAAGCCTGGCCGCAGGTATTGCCCACGACCTCAACAATACGTTGACGCCCGTGTTGGGCCTGACCGAACTCGTCCTGGATGATATGCCCGCGGGAAGCCAGGCAAGAGCAAATCTGGAGCAGGTCATGGCAGCCGGCGAGCACGGCAAGGAACTTGTAGCGCAGATCCTTGCGTTCAGCCGTCAGCACGCGCCGGACCGCGAGCCAGTTGATCTTCGCCGCCTCACCAGGGAGAGCCTCGCGTTTCTTCGCGCCACCTTGCCGGCTACAATCGATATCCGTGAGGATCTCGATGAGGGCGCGGCATACGTTCTGGCCGTGCCGGCCCAGATTCATCAGATTCTGATGAACCTGAGTTCCAACGCCCGGGACGCGATGGGGCTGACGCCCGGCGTCCTAACGATCGCCTTGAACCAGGTGGACGTTGACGAAGGCTCGGCGGCACTTCACGCGGAACTCAAGCCCGGACCTCATGTCAAGCTGACCGTCTGCGACACAGGCCCCGGAATGGACCGCGGCACGCTCGGGCGAATCTTCGATCCCTTCTTTACAACCAAGCGCGTGGGTGACGGAACCGGGATGGGCCTGTCGGTCGTCCACGGCATCGTGAAATCCCACGAGGGCGCAATCACCGTGTCGAGCGAACCGGGGCATGGCACAACCGTCGAGATTTACCTGCCCCTGGAGCAATCACACGAGACGGGACTTGAGCCTCGGCACGCTGCGGAATGATCGCATGAATTTGTTCGCTCGAGGTCGTCTTCCGACCCCAACATCATACCGCGCCCGAACTGCGCGCGGCGTCAAGGGAGAGCACCATGGGTCGCATACTTGTCGTCGATGACGAAGATATAATCCGTTTCACGCTGCGGCAGATGCTGGAGAAGGCCGGCCATGAGGTCTTCGAGGCAGCGAATGGTCTGGAAGCCCTGAAATCCTTCGAAGAGCTCGAAGTGGATCTGGTCATCACAGATATCATCATGCCGGTGAAGGAAGGGATCGAAACAATCGTCGAGCTTCGGCGGCGCCAGCCGGAATTGAAGATCATCGCCGTGTCGGGCGGGGGGCGCACGCACAATCTGGACTACCTCCAAATCGCGAAAAGGTTCGGCGCCGATGGCGCCCTCGCGAAGCCGCTCGACCGCCAGGCCGTCGTGGCCACGGTGGCCGGGGTGCTTGGAGACGCTGCCTGAGAACTCCGGGTTGATGTCCCCGTTATGATTGCGGCTCGATTCAATTGAGGCCGGGGGTGTGAGTCCTATTCCGCCGCCTCCGCGTCGTGGTGCCGCAGCAGGAATTCGCGGCCGACCTTGACCCGTTGCTCACCGTCGTACTCGACGATATCGGCGGTGGCATACGTTTCCGCCCAGCGGTCGGGCAGATAAGAGCCGGTGCCGACCACGTCGATCGGGGCCTCGGCGATCGCCATGGTCTTGCATTTGTGCGGCCCGAAACCGCTGGACGCGACGATCCGCGCGTTCCTGTGGCCCGCGTCGTCCAGCTGTTCCCGCATATGCCAGATGGCGGCCGCAGAGACGCCGGGGCCGACCAGGTCGCGCAGTTCCTCCTCGGTCCTGTAGCCACGGATCGCCCGCGGCACATGGCGTTCGAGCACCGCATACGAGGCCGCCGGATCGAGGCCCTCGCAGAACCGCGAGCCCGGGGTATCGAGGCGGACCGAAAGCCGGCCCTTCGCCGCAAGCTCCGGAAACCGTTCACAGACCGCCAGGGAATCCGCGACCTCGTGCCCGAAATAATCGACCAGCACCGTCAGGTTCTCGTCCGGGAAAGTCTCATGGAACATCTCGGCCGCCCGGACCGTGGAGCCGGCATAGCCGATCAGCGCGTGCGGCATGGTCCCAAGCCCCTGCCGCAGGCCGAAATAATGGGCGGTTGCATCTGTGGCGTTGCCGATGAAACCGACTGCCCTCTCCTTTCGCCGCGCGCGGCGCGAGCCGACGGACGCCGCATAGGCCATAAGCTCCGACATCTCGGTGCCGGCGCAATGGCGCGCATCCATGGCGAGGAAGGAGACCTTGGGCAAGTCCATGCACATGGCCGCGGCGTTGTAGGCAGCGACACAGGGCGGGCCGATCTTCTGCAGCAGCAGCGTTTCCAGATCGACCAGCAGCGCCAGGGACCCAGTTACGTACATCAGCGCCTCGCCGGCGCCGACCCAACGGCCCTCTTCGTATCTCAGGTCGATCTCCACCGCCGCCCCCCGCTCCTTCGCGACACCTTCCAGCCATTCGATGGCCAGAAGCGGCGCGGAAACGACGGGACGCCGCATGAAGATCGCATAGGTGACGATGCAGTCGCCGAAACTCTCGACGATGCGGCGCGTACGGTTGAAATAGGCGTCCGTCCAACGCGCAATGGAATCCGGTTTCGGGGTCATCGCAACCCTTTCAAGGCAGAAACCCGCTGTTCCGATATTCTACGACGCGGCGGCAAGGCGCGACCGGCGGCCGGCCCGCTGCTGCTTGAGCGAATCCGCGATCAGGAAGGCCAGTTCCAACGCCTGACTGGCGTTGAGCCGCGGGTCGCAGTGCGTGTGGTAGCGGGCCGAGAGGTCTTCATCGCTGATCGCCTGCGCGCCGCCCAGGCATTCGGTCACATCCTGACCGGTCATCTCGAAATGCACCCCACCGGCGTAGGAGCCCTGTTCGCGGTGGACCTCGAAGAACCCGCGCACCTCGTCGAGAATCCGGTCGAACGGCCGCGTCTTGTAGCCGCTTGCGGATTTGACCGTGTTGCCGTGCATCGGATCGCA
>CAMYKU010000023.1:0-544 GCA_947259105.1 uncultured Alphaproteobacteria bacterium | reverse complement strand
CAGCGTCAGCCGGCCGGGATCGTTCGCGGGGTTCAGGATATCGATCAGGCGGATCAACTCGTCCGGATCCGCCGTCGGGCCGATCTTCACGCCGATCGGGTTGTTCACACCGCGCAGGAACTCGACATGCGCGCCGTCGGGGTCGCGCGTCCGCTCGCCGACCCAAAGGAAATGAGCAGAACAGTCGTACCAGTCGCCGGTAAGGCTGTCCTTGCGCACCAGCGCCTCCTCATAAGCCAGCAGCAGCGCCTCGTGGCTGGTGTAGAAATTCGTTTCGGCGAGTTGCGGCACGCTTTCCGCCGTAATCCCGCACGCCTCCATGAAGTCCAGCGATTCCGCGATGCGGCCGGCCAGTTCCTCGTAGCGCTCGCCCTGCGGGCTGCCCGAAACGAAGTCGAGGTTCCACTGATGCACCTTGTGCAGATCGGCGAAACCGCCCTGGGCGAAGGCGCGCAGCAGGTTCAGCGTGGCGGCGGACTGGTTGTAGCCGCGCAGCATGCGCTCGGGGTCGGGCATGCGCGCGCCCTCCTCGAACTCGATGGCG
>CAMYKU010000022.1 GCA_947259105.1 uncultured Alphaproteobacteria bacterium | reverse complement strand
CACCGCGAGGGAATTGAAGAACGCCGGGTTGGCCTTGGCGCGCTTGGCGAGGCCGCGGCTGCCCTCGTCCATCGCCACGGCGCCCCAGGCCTTGCCGAGCCCGGCGTCGACGCGGAACATCGAGGCCCCGTCCTCACGCTGCACCGCCTTGACGTGGCCGCCATCGTCGAGCACGACCACGGCGATGGGCGGCCCATTCGATTGACGGGCCTTTTCGATGGCCTTATCGATGATCGTATTGGCCTGCTGCAGCGTCAGTCTCGCCATGGGTCCTCCTGTTCGGCCGTGCCCGCGATCCGGGCGGGCCGGTCCGATTGTTCGATTTCCAGCCACCCCGTATATTGCATCAACGGCGTACAAGGCAAACCGATATGATCAACGCAGCAATCTACGGGCTGGGCCGCTGGGGGCGAACCCTGGTCCAGTCGGTCCAGGGCAAGAGCGACGTCATCCGCTTCGGGGCGGCGGTCGCCAGGACGCCCGGCGGCCACCGCGAATTCGCCGACAGCATGGGGTTCCTCGTCACCGGCAACTACGAGGCGGTGCTCGCGGATCCTTCGATCGACGCCGTCGTGCTGGCGACGCGCAACTCCGACCACGCCGGGCAGGTCCTGCGCGCCGCCGCCGCCGGCAAGCATGTGCAGGTGGAGAAGCCCTTCACGCTGTCGCGTGAAAGCGCCGAGGCGGTGGCCCGCGCCTGCGCCGAGGCCCACGTCATCCTGGCCGTCGCCTTCAACCGCCGCTTCCGGCCCGCCGTCATCGACATGAAGAGCATGATCGAAAACGGCAGGATCGGCGACGTGCTGCACGTCGAATGCCAGTTTTCCGGCCCGACCTTCCACCGCACGCCGGCGGAGTCGTGGCGCGCGATGCGTGCCGAGAACCCGGCCGGCGGCATGTCGCCGCGCGGCATCCACAGCCTCGATCTGATGATCGACGCGTTCGGCGAGATCGCGCAGGTCTGCGCGGTCAGCGAGCGCCGCGCGGTCGACATCGAGGTCGACGATACCACGTTCATGCTGCTGCGTTTTGCGAGCGGCGTCACCGGCTACCTGTCGACGATCATGGCCACCGGCGAATACTGGCGGGTCAATGTCATGGGCACGAAGGGCTGGGCCGAGCTTCCGACCGAACACCGGCTGATCGTCGGCGACCTCGACCGCATCGTCGACGACCGGTCCTACGAGCCGATCGACATCGAAAAGGCCGAACTGGAAACCTTCGCCCGGGCGATCGCCGGCGGCGCGCCGTTCCCCGTTACCCCGGCGCAGGCGATTCACGGCGTCGCCGTGCACGAGGCCATCGCCCGCTCGGCCGAATCGGGTGGATGGGTCTCCGTCGCCTGACGCCGTTTGCGCCGGCATCGAGCGACCTCATACTTCGAGACGGGCCTGACGGCCCTCCTCAGCATGAGGCTCCAATGTCTGTGCCCTCATGCTGAGGAGCGGCGGAGCCGCGTCTCGAAGTATGAGGTCGCTCGGCGCCGGTTCCGAGCAACCTTGAAACACGCCCAACCGCTTATCCCTCGCTCTCGAAGCCTTCCTCGAAATACCCGCCGGTGTCCTTGCCGTCGGCGGGAATGCCGTGAATGCTGTGGGAGAGGTCCTTGACGACGAAGAAGACCACATCCTCTTCCGGCAGCGCCACCGTCGAATGCACCACGTTGGCCGGCAGGTAGAGCAGCGTGCCGGGACCGGCGATCGTCTCCTTGCCGTCGATCAACGCCCGGACCTTGCCCTGGACGATGTAATTCCACTGCTCGTTCGGATGGCTGTGCGGGCGCGCGCCGGTTCCCCTGGCCTTGCGCATCAGGCCGACTTGTGTGTGCACCCCCTCGATGACGGGTCCTTGCGCCGTCGAATAGGTGGCGCCGGCGCGTATGCCCGCCAGCTCGTCGAGCTGGAAGATGTTGTTGCCGTCTCCGGCCTTGTGCGCCCCTTCGGTCCTGGTTGTACCGGCTTCCGTGGTCTTCTGGGTCATCTCTCACTCTCCTGTTCTGGCACCCCGCCAAGTCTGCGGGCAATGGTATTTCGAATCGGTGGAGGCTACAAATCGTTCTTCGCGAACCTCACCCGGCTGAAATGATGGACGATACGAGCCTCCTCATACCCTACGGCGTCGAGCGCTGGTCCGCCGACTATATCGCGCCGGCCGCGCCGGGCGGCACGCCCGCCTGCCGCGTGCCGCACGTCCTCATTGAGCCGGCCCGCCGCGAGGCGCTGCGACTCTACGACGGGCCGTACGACTTCATCGAGGCGCCGCCGCTGCAGGACCTTGCCGACCCGGCCGCCCAGCTCGAGTACCTGCGGGCCTATAGCGACCGTCACTGCAGCCTGTGGGGCAAGTTCCAGAAACTCTTCGTCGCGCGCTATTTCGCCTTCGTGTCGGACGAAATCGAGCGCAGCCGGCGCGCGCTCGAGGACAGGGTGGCGGCGTTCGAAGGGCTTTACCATTACCGGGACTGGCTGTTTTCCGCCCTGCGGCCGCTGCCGCAGGCGCATCTCTGCCTGAGCGACGGCGGCCCCCCGCCGGTCCGCGTCGATTTCGCCTTCTGGACCGGCGCGGCGGTGCTGGCGGTCGACCTGGTCGGGGTCGAGACCGCGGGCCCCGCACAGGTGGAGCGCGCCGGGCGGCTGCTTGACGCCGGGGTGGAGCGGGTCGCGCTGTCCCACGCGGCGCTCCGGAGCGGTGACCTCGCCGACCACCTGCCGCCCGCATTGCTGGGTTTCTGGGAACATGATCCCGTCCCCTGCGGCCCGTTCGTCCCGGGGATGCTGGCGTCCGCCGACTTCGGGTGAGGCACACAGGGGCCGGCCAGCGCCGCCGGCACCGGATCGAAGATCCGGTGCCCGATCCCGTTGCCATCCTTCGAGACGCCCCTGCGGGGCTCCTCAGGATGAGGCCGCTGGCCGGCGGCGCGTGGGGGCCGTTCTATATCTCGACCTCCATCTCGAAGACGTAGAGCCCGCCGGCGAACCGGTCGACCGCGTAGACGAGGCGGTTCTCGTCGACATAGACATCGTTGATCTGGATCGCTCCCGCGCGCGAGCCTTCCGGGGCGGCGGAGACGTAATGGGCGATCTCCTCGGGGCGGAACGGATCGGACAGATCGTAGGCGCGCACGCCGCCGTTGAAGAAGGTCGCGAAGACGATGTTGTCCGACCGGTAGGCGGGCCCGGGCCGGTTTTCGTGCATGTTGTGCGACCCGTAACGTCCGCCGCGGCGCCGGAACTCCTCGACCGGCGGCATCGGCAGGGTGCTGATCGGCACCAGGTTCGACTCGTCCCGCGCGTCCACGACCCAGGTCAGCTTCGGCCAGTCCTCCGCCCCGTCCATGACGCTTTCGTCCGATACGATCAGCAGGTCGCGGTCGAGCAGCGGCAGCACCGTATGGGTGAAGCCGGGGAAGGGCGGATGCGGGTTCCAGTGGCCGACCATCTTCGGGTTCGCCTTGTCGGAGATATCGAGGATGATGGTGCCGCCGTCGAGATAGCCCATATAGACCCGGTCGGGGCGCTCGGGATAGACGTTGGTGTTGTGGGCGCGGAATCCCTTGTCGAACTGCGGGTGGCGCGGCAGCGGCGGGGCGTCGTCGCCCTCGCGCGTGCCCGGCAGCCACCAGCGGCCCACTTCCTCGGGCTTCGAGGGGTTGCGCACGTCGATGCAGCGGTAGAACTGGCAATCGCTGGCGACGCGCGGAATGAAATCCGGTGCGCCGGCGGCGCAGTGGATGTATTCGCCGTCCACGAACCACAGCTGGTGGACCCCCATCGAGCCCGGCCCCACGCAGTCGAAGAAGGATATGGTTTTCGGCTCTTCCGGGGTGCTGATGTCGAACAGCTCGATGCCGGCATTCTCGACGTTGAAGCCGATAGCGTTGCTCTCCGGCGTCTCGCGGGTCTGGTAGGCGACCGCCATGATGTCGCCGACGACCTCCAGCGAGTTGGACCGCATGCGCTTGTGCGGCAGGTCGGTCTGGATGATGACCCTGGGCTTGCGTGGGTCGGTCACGTCGACGCCGGTAAAGTTCTTCGGCGGGCCTTCATGCGCGAGCCACATGATCCGGCGGCCGTCCTTGGCAAGCTGGATCGACATGCCCTCGCCGATACCGCCGTAACCGGTCAGCGTATCGTGGCCGATCAGTTTCATGTTCCGTGCGTCGTCGTTCTTCATGTTGTCCTCTTTCGGTCCTGTGGTCGTTGCTATGCGGCGTTCCGGGTCAGGGCGTCGAGCGCGCCCTCGACGCCGTCGCGCGGAATATTGCGGGTAATGAAGACGATCTTCGTCCGGCGGTCGCCATCGGGCCATGCGTCCAGCGTGCCGGGCGGGTGGAAGAGATGCTGTACGCCCTGAACGACAACCGGCCGGTCGACGCCCGCGACGTCGACGATGCCCTTGATCCGCAACAGGTCGGCCCCGCGCAGCGACATCAGCGATCCCAGCCATTTGCGCAGGGTCCGCGCGTCGATCGGCGCATCCCGTACGACGCAGAAGGACTCGATCTCGCTCTCGGCGCCATGGGCATGATGGTCGTGACCCCCGGCTTCGCCGGCCCATTCGGGGCTGAGTTCCCGGAGTCCGGGGTCGTCGCCGCCGATCAGCAGGTCGGGATCGATGTCGCCGTTGGCGATCTCATAGACCGGGCTCAACGGATTGATCCGCCGCAGACGCGCGACCAGCAAGGATACCTGTTCGGCCGGCGCCAGGTCGGTCTTGGTCACCACCAGCCGGTCCGCCGCGGCGGCCTGTTTTTCCGGCTCGTCATATTCGCCAAGTTGCGAGAGCCCGTTCACCGCATCGACGGTCGTCACCACGTTGCCGAGGCGGAATCGCTCGGTCACGCTGGGTTCGGTCAGCATCGTTTGCAGCACCGGTGCCGGATCGGCAAGGCCGGTGGTTTCCACCACGACCCGCGCGAATTCGGGAATCTCGCCGTGGTCGCGCCGGGCCGCCAGCTGCAGCAGCGTGTCCACCAGGTCGCCCCGGATGCTGCAGCACACGCAGCCGCTCTTCAGCAGGACCGCATCCTCCAGCGCCGTCTCGACGAGCAGGTGGTCGATGCCGATGTCGCCGAATTCGTTGACGATCACCGCCGTATCGGACAGCCTGGGATGCTTGAGCAGCCGGTTCAGCAGGGTCGTCTTGCCGCTGCCCAGGAACCCGGTCAGCACCGAAACCGGCAAGGCCTCGTCGTTCCGCCTCCGGCTGGTTTCAGCAGGTCCCGTCATTCGTCGATCCGCGCCTCCAGATAGGGCATCGACCGCACAACCACGTAACGGACCGGCGTTTCACCGGTCACCGTGAAGCCGGTCTCGGCGCCCCTGGGAATCTCGATCACGTCGCCGGGTTCGGCGATCCGGCTCTCATTGGCAACGCGGATGTCGAGCCCCCCCGACAGTACATACATGAACTCCTCATGGGCGAGCGGCGCGGGCGGCCGCTCATAGCCGGCCCGATACTCGAAAAACCCGAATGCAAGGCGCTCGCCCTCGATCCAGCAGACGCGGTTGCCCGATGCCGTGGGCGCGTCGAGCGAATCGAGGATCGGGTAATAACACTCATCCAGGCCGTCGATGACCGCCTGGGATTTCTCGGGCTCCTTATCCTGCCCCGCCCATTCGCCGGACTGGTGGATTCGGTTCACCTCCTCGACGGACATCGCGTTGTCCGGCGGCGCCTCATCCGCGGCGATGCCGACCACCGTCCAGGTTTGGTCCTTGATATAGAGATAGCTCAAATCCCCGTCTTCGGTCGCCTTCATGGAATGTCGCGCATAGGCCGGGACGTGGACGAAGGTCCCGGGCGAGACGATCCGGCGGTCCTCGCCGACAACCGCGTTGATCTTGCCGGCGAGCGGGAAGATCAGCAATTCGTTCGGGTGGTAATGCAGTTCCGATCCGGTGCCCGCCTCCTTGAAGATGCGGCAGAAATACATGTACCGTCCCTCGATGATCGGGGCCTTTCCGGTCGACAGGTGAGGGGTGAGAAAGTCGCTCTTGAGATCTTCGAACCTGTGGAACGGCATGGTTTCCTTGCCTCTATTCGTATCGGGGACCGCCGCGGCGAAACGGCGGTCCGTATCTTTTCCGCAGCTTCCCCAAGCGCATCGCATCTGCTACGGTTCGCACCGGAGGTTGCCCTGATGAACCGGTTTTTCACAGAATACGCCGGGCGCGTCCCGCTGTCACCCCGTCGCTGCGTCGCCGGCAACCGTATCATCGGCGCAGGCCGGCCCGCCCGAAAGTCCTGTTCGGCCGCCATGTTCGAACCGTGAGCGCGGAAACCGAAAAAGGCGTGAACTTCTTTTTGTCCCGGCCGGCCAACTGGATTGCGCTGGCGGCGGCCGCGGCGGGTCTGCTGCTGCTGTTCTGGCCGCTTCCCGAAGGGACGGCGTCCCTGCCGGTCCGGGCCGGCGGCCTGATCATCGCGACGGTCGGTCTGTGGGCGACTCACGCGATACCGGAACATATCACGTCGCTGGGCTTCATGACGCTTGCGGTGGTTCTGGGGATCGCAACGCCGGGCGTCGCGTTCTCCGGTTTTGCGGGCGGCGCGGTCTGGCTGCTGTTCGGCGGAATCATCATCGGGCTCGCGGTATCCGATTCGGGACTCGGCCAGCGGATCGCGCGTTCGGCGCTGCGCGGCCTCACCCGGTCCTATACCCGCGCGGTGTGGGGACTGATGGCGGCATGCCTGCTGCTTGCCTTCCTGATGCCGGCGAGTATCGGCCGCATCGTGATCCTGATGCCGATCGCCCTGGCGCTGGCGGACCATATGGGTTTCGCGCCCGGCAGCCGCGGACGCACGGGATTCGCCCTGACCATCGGCTGCGGAAGTTTCCTTCCCACCTTCGCGATACTCCCTGCAAACCTGCCCAATGTCGTGTTGTTCGGCGCCGCCGAGACGATCTATGGCGTGGTTCCGACCTATGCTGAATACCTGCTGTGGCATCTGCCGGTCATGGGCGTGCTGCGGGCCGTGGTGCTGGTTCTCATCATTCTGGCGATGTTTCCGGACGAGGCCCGGTCGCCGGAGAGCGAGCCTGAGCCCGCGCGCATGTCCACGCAGCAACGGAACCTGTTGATCGTGCTGTGCCTGACGCTGGGCTTCTGGGTCACCGATTTCATCCATCACGTATCGCCGGCCTGGGTCGCGCTGCTCGCCGCGATCGTGATCCTGATTCCGGCGTTCGGGCTGGCGCCGCCGACCGCCCTTGCGGACAAGACCAATCTTAGGCCGTTCTTTTTCGTGGCCGGGGTCCTCGGCGTCGGTGCGCTGGTCGCCGACAGCGGGCTGGGCACGGAAATCGCGGCGTTTCTCGGCCGATGGGTCACCTTCGATCCGGCGCGTCCGTTCTTGAACTATGTGTCGCTGATCGGCGTGTCGATGGTGTTCGGCGCCGCGGCGACAGTGCCCGGCGCGCCGACCTTCCTCGTGCCGCTTGCCCAGGATCTCAGCACAGCCAGCGGGATGCCGCTGATGGTCGTGCTGATGACCCAGATCGTCGGCCTTTCAGCGCTTCTGCTGCCCTATCAGTCGCCACCGCTGGTGGTCGCCATTGGGCTCGGCGGCGTGCGCATATGGGACGCCGTTCGCGTCATTCTGGCCAGTACCGCCGCCACCCTCGTGGTTCTTGCACCGCTGAATTTCCTGTGGTGGCGGCTGTTGGGTCTGATCGAGTGAGCGGCCGCGCGGGACGAACGGATTGAAACGAGATGCGAGGCGATTAATCTTAGCCTCAAACGTAATCACATCGCAGCACCAACACGGGGGAATGGACTATGGCGGAAGCGACGGCGACGAAGAACAAGGGGGCCGTGAAGGCCGGCAAGGGCAAGTACGGCTTCATGATCGCGGAACTCGACGCGATCGAGGCCGGCACGGGGTATTCGACCTCGCGCGGCGGGGTTCTCGAAGGCGAGCGCATGCAGGTCGGGCTGATCAACAAGGCGCGGGGCACCGGCTCGCGGCTGCATTCGCATCCGAACGAGCAGTTCAACTACGTGCTGCAGGGCACGCTGAAGGTCGAGATGGACGGGCAGGAGTTCCTCGCACCCGCGGGCACGGTCGTCTACGTGCCGGCCAACATGGTCCATTCCATGGTGGCAACGCCCGAGGAGGACGTGATCTTCTACGTCGTCAAGGACCTCTCGCACGGCATCATCGGCACCCCCGCCGACGGCAAGATGAGCGGCGCCCATTACGACCCGGGCTTCGAGCCGGAGTAGAGACTTCCGGGCTTGCCGCGGCTGCGGGAGGCGCGTCAGCCGGCCACGCTGTCCTTGGCCGGCGGCCAGGATTCCGGTCTGGCGCGCTGGTACTGCGGCGGGTAATCGACCTCGACGCCCAGCGTCACCGCGGCGTGATTGCCCCAGCGCGGGTTGAACAACATGCCGCGGGCCAGCGCCACCATGTCGGCATCGCCGTCGGCAACGATCGACTCGGCCTGGTGCGGGTCGGTGATCAGGCCGACCGCAATCGTCGGGATGCCGGCCTCTTTGCGAACCTTGGCCGCAATCGGGACCTGGTAGCCGGGCTTGACGGGGACCTGCTGCCGCGGGTCAATGCCGCCGCTGGAGACGGTGACGATATCGACGCCGACATCCTTCAGCGCCGCCGCATAGGCAACGGCATCGTCCGGCGTCCAGCCCCCCTCGACCCAGTCGCTTCCGTTGATGCGTGCGCTCATCGGACGGTCGGACGGCCATGCGGCCCGCATCGCTGCGGCGACCTCCAGCGGAAACCGCATGCGGTTCTCGCGCGTCCCGCCGTATCCGTCCTCGCGCCGGTTCGACAACGGTGAGACGAAACTGCTCAACAGATAGCCGTGCGCCGAATGCATCTCGAGAAACTCGAACCCAAGCGATGCGGCCCGGCCCGTGGCCGACACAAATGCATCGCGGATGTCGTCCATGCCAGCGCGGTCGAGCTGTTCGGGCACCAGCCAATCTTCGGTAAAGGCCAGGGGAGAGGGCCCGACGACGTCCCAGCCGCCGTCTTCCCGGGCGACCGGGCCGCGGCCGACCCATGGCGCGGCGGTCGAGCCCTTGCGTCCGGAATGCCCCAGCTGAATGCCCAGTCTGGCGCTGCCCACCGCCCGCACCGTTTCCAGCACCCGGGCGAAGCCGGCCTCGGTCTCGTCATTGTAGAGGCCCGCGCAGCCCGGCGAGATCCGTCCCTGCGGCGTCACCGCTGTCGCCTCGACGATCAACAGCCCGGCCCCGGAATTCGCCAGCATCCCCAGATGGACCCGGTGCCAGTCGCCGACAACCCCGTCCTCGACGCAGTACTGACACATGGGCGAGACGACGATGCGGTTTGGCAGCGTCAAACCGCGCAATTCGAACGGCGAAAACAGCTTGCTGGACATGCTTGACCCTTCCTTCCTAGGACTTCTGCAAACCTCAAACAGGGGCGAATCCAACCGTCATCCCACCACAGACATGCAGCACCTGGCCGGTGACGTAGGACGCGCCGGGCGACAGGAAAAACGCGATCGCCGCGGCGATTTCCTCCGGCTCGGCGAATCGCCTCATCGGGTTGCCGCTGAGGAACGCGTCGACGAACTCGGGCGGCGCCCCCTCGATATTGTTGCGTTTGAACATCTCGGTGGCGGTCGGCCCCGGCGCCACCGCATTGACCGTGATTCCGTATTGCGCGAGCTCCAGCGCCCAGGTCCGGGTCATGCCGATGATGCCGGCCTTGGCGGCCGCGTAGGACGTGCGCCCTTCGCGGCCCAGCGCGCCGCGGCTGGAAATGTTGACGATGCGCCCGTATGCCCGCTCCCGCATGCCCGGAAGAACCGCCTGGGCGCACTGCACGGCCACCCGCAGGTTGATGTCTATGACCTGATCGAAGTTCTCGAGATCGACCTCGCCCAGCATCTCCACCCGGTTGATCCCGACATTGTTGACGAGCCCGTCGACGGTGTGCTCAGAGACGATCTGTTCGAGCACGGCGGCGGTGGCCTTGCGGTCGGCCAGGTCGGTGGCGAAGAACGTGCCCGGGAAGTCGTCCGCCGGCGGGGTGCGTGCGATGCCGATGACATGGGTCCCCGTGCGTGCCAGGAGTTCGGCCGTTGCCCGCCCGATGCCGCGGCTCGCCCCGGTGATCAGTGTAGCGCCAGGCGCCATCGTGAACCTCCAGCCCTGTTTCGGGGCACTTGCTACAGGACGATCTTCTTGTGTCCGCCCGTGACCCTCAGCGGGGACACGACCCGTCCTATGCATAGCGCCTTGACATCATCCCGGCAAAGATCATTATGCGGAAAATCGGTGCACCCTGTGATACAATCACGTTTCGATCCGCGAACGAGGGCGGTCGTCGCCGTGTTTGTATCGGCTATTGTTGCGGAGGACCTTCTGTACTCATGAAAACCGTGCGGTCAGTCGAAAGGGCAGTCTCGATCCTGTTTCTCGTCGCGCAGAACGACCGGCCGCTGGGCCTGTCCGAGATCAGCCGCAGCGTGGGGCTGGACAAGGCGACCACATTGCGGCTCCTGACGACACTCGAAGGATCCAACCTGATCCAGCAGGACACCGCGACCCGCCGCTACCTGCTGGGTGGCGCGGTGAACCAGCTGTCGGGCGCGTGGCGCAACGATCTGCGGCAGATCAGCCGCCCGTATCTCAAGACCCTGTGGCGCGACACCAATGAAACCGTGTGTCTGGCCTGCCCGCGGGGGCTGGAACGCGTTTACGTGGAAATCCTGCCCTCCATGCATGAACTGTCCGACGTGCCGGCGATCGGCCGCGCCTATCCGATCCAGGTCGGTGCAGCCGGAGCCGTCCTGATGGCTCATGCCGCGAAAGCCGAGGTCGAGCACATCCTGCGCAGGAATGATCTGCCCACCGCGCCGGACAACGCCGAGGTCAGGCGCCTGCACAAGGAATGGAAGGCGGCGCGGCAACAGGGTTACGCCTTCAGCATCGGCCATCCGAACAAGGGCAGTTCGGCGATCGCGGCGCCGGTTTTCGACCGCGACGGCGAGGTCGTGGCCGCCGCCGTCGTGAGGGGCCCCGATGTCCGGCTGACCCGCGAGAAACTCATCCAGCTTGCACCCGCAGTCAGGAAAACCGCCGCACAGATTTCCGAGGCGCTCGGGTATCAGGATGCCAGGCTGGCGGTGGGCGGTTGACCGGGGCACGACACCGGCGGCGTATCGCCATGGGGACCGAGGGGCAATGACGGCGCAGCACGTTGAGAGCGGGGAGCTTCTGCCTGCGACGATTCTGACCGGGTTTCTCGGCAGCGGAAAGACGACGCTGCTGAACCGGCTGCTGTCCCATGAGGGCATGGCCAATACCGCCGTGATCGTGAACGAGTTCGGCGAGATCGGGCTCGACCATCTTCTCGTCGAGACGCCGGATGAGAGCATGGTGCTGATGGATAGCGGCTGCCTGTGCTGCACTATTCTCGGCGATCTTGTCCAGACGCTGCAGACCCTGCTGGCAAAACGTATGACCGGTGCCGTTCCGCCCTTCGAGCGGGTGGTCATCGAAACCACGGGCCTGGCCGATCCGGCGCCGATCCTGCATACGCTGATCGCCGATCCGGACGTCACCGCATATTACCGGCTGGATTCGGTTGTCGCCGTGGTCGACGCGGTGAACGCGGACAGCCAGTTCGACACGCATTTCGAATCGGTCAAACAGGCCGCCGTCAGCGACCGAATCGTCATCAGCAAGACGGATCTGGCCACCAAGGACGCCGTTTCCGGGCTTACCGCACGGCTCCGGGGCGTCAATCCGGGCGCCGCTATATTTCAGGCGGTGATGGGCGAGATCGAGCCCGACAGGCTGTTCGGAGCAGGCATCGGGTCGGTGAAAGGATACGCGGGCGGCGTCAGCGCATGGCTTGACGCGGATGCTCACGACGGCCGGCATACGCATCATCGCCACGACGGCATTCGTACCTTTACGGTGACCCGCGAGGTGCCCGTCGAACCGGCCGGGCTGGAGTTGTGGCTGGACTTGCTGGCGTCGTATCGCGGCCCGAACCTGCTGCGCGTCAAGGGGCTTCTCAACGTTGCCGGCAAGCCGGTCGTTGTGCACGCCGTGCAGCACCTGTTTCATCCGCCGCTTGCGCTGGACGCGTGGCCGGACGGCGACCGCCGCTCGCGGATCGTCTTCATTACCCACGGCATCGGGCGTACGGACATCGACGCTACGCTGGACGCGCTCGACTTCAAGCTGGAGCCGCCTGCGGGCCCGGCAGTTCCGGATCCATCGAATTACGCCCGCTTCCTGTCTCTCGTGAAACGCTTCGAAGAGCCGTCACCCTGATCGCGCATCAATCGGGTTTCAACCCTTGACGCGCTTTCCTCACGCCGACTAATGTGCTTTTTCTGAAACCCGGGTGCACCAAGTGCTCCGATCCTATGCAAGCTCCCGAAAGCTTCGCTGCACCAGCAACGGGCCGGTCTGGCGGGCGCAAACAGTGAGGCAAACCAGCAGGACATGCCAGCAACGAACACGAAGGTCATTACCGGCGGAACACTGATCGATGGAAACGGTGGACCAGCCCTGGACAATCCCGTCGTCATCATCGAGGGCAAGCGGATTACAGCGGTCGGCGAGTCCGGGAAAGTCGAAATCCCGCAGGATGCCGAGCAGGTCGACGCCGGTGGCTGCACCCTGATTCCGGGCATGATGGACCTGCATATCCATCTCTGCATGTTCAACAACCGGACCTTCAACAATTATCGCGTCGCGCAGTGGGAGGTCACCCCCGAACTGCAGCAGATGTATGCGATGTTCCACGGCCAGATGTGTTTCGAGATGGGCTTCACGACGCTGCGCGACCTCGGCTTCGTTTCCAGCCGCGGCCTGATGACCTCGCAGCTCTGCGCGGTGCGCGACGCCATCGACGCCGGCATCTTCGCCGGGCCGCGCATGCTGGTCGGCGGCTTTACCTATATGACGGGCTCGCATCTGGAGTTGATTCTGCCGCGCGCCGCGCTGCGCCCCGGCTTCCAGAGCGCCGACGGCCCGTGGGAGTTGCGCAAGCTGGCGCGCACCAACCTGCGCGAGGGCTGCGACGTGATCAAGACCTGCGCCTCCGGCGGTGGCGGCACCGACAAGGAAGAGCCCGACGTCCGCAACATGACCCAGGAAGAGCTTGACGCCATCGTCGATGAGGCACATGCGCTGCACAAACCGGCGGCGGTCCACTGTTTCACGCCCGAGGCCCATCGCATGGCGATCAAGGCGGGCGCCGACACGATCGAACATATGGTGTTCCATGACGAAGATTCGATCGCGAAAATCGCCGAGGCCGAGATCCCGGTAACGCCAACGCTGGCCCACCGGACCGACCATGCGATCGAAATCCGGCGCGAGATCGGCACGCCCAAATTCGTGCTGGAGAAAATGAAAACCATCCAGCCGAACTGTTTCGATACCTTCCAGAAGATGCACAAGGCCGGCATCAAGGTGGCGATGGGCACCGACATGGGTTACGAGCCCGGCATGGGATCAAACGCCTACGAATTGGAGATCTATGTCGACCTCGGTATGACGCCGATGGAGGCGATCATGACAACGACGAAAAACGCCGCCGAGGCGGCCCATATCGCGGACGACCTCGGCACGATCGAGCCCGGCAAACTCGCGGATATCGTGGCGGTCGACGGCAACCCGCTGGACGACATCCGCATCCTGCAGGAGCGCCAGAAGATCCATATGGTGATGAAGGAAGGCCACATGTTCGTCGACCGGCGCCCGGGCCACAGCAAGGAAATCATCGCGGCCGAACCCGACACCTGGTCGATTATCGACGCCTGAATGCCGAGCGTTCTGGTCCTCGGCAAAATCCACCAGGCGGGGATCAACCGGCTCGGCGAAGCGGGCTGCGCCGTCCGTGAACTGCCCGACCACCCAGCCGACTTGCTGAGCTGCGTCGCAGACGCCGACGCCATCATCGTACGCATGACCCGGATCGATGCGGCGGCGATCGAAGCGGCGCCCGGGTTGCAGGTCGTCGCGCGGCACGGCGTCGGGTACGAGGCCGTCGATGTCGAATCGCTGACCGCCCGCGGCATCCCGCTGGCGCTTGTCGGCGACGTGAATTCGGGCGCCGTGGCCGAGCACACACTGGCGCTCATGCTTGGACTTGCAAAGCGCCTGACGGTGTACGACAGGGCGACGCGGCAGGGGGATTTCGCGGTCCGCGACAGTTTTTCGGCGCGCGAGCTTTCCGGCAAGACCGTTCTGGTGATCGGCTTCGGCCGGATCGGCCGGGAGGTCGCAAGGCGCTGCGCCTGCTTCGGCATGTCGGTGATCGCCGCCGACCCGTTCGTCGAACCGTCGACCGTCGACGCGGCCGGTTATACCCATGTTTCCGACTTCCGCAGCGCGCTGGACCGGGCCGACTACGTGACCATCCACGTTCCGAAACCGCCGGGTGCGGATTACCTGATCGGCGCGCCCGAAATCGCCGCGCTGAAACCGGAAGCGGCGGTGCTCAACCTGTCGCGTGGCGGCGTCATTGACGAAAGCGCCTTGCGGGAAGCCCTGCTGGCCGGACGGCTGCGCGGCGCTGCGCTCGACGTGTTCGAGGACGAACCGCCGGCGTCCGACAATCCGCTGTTCGCACTCGACTCCGTGATCGTCAGTCCCCATTGCGCGGCGTTTACCGAGGAATGCGCACGGCGCATGGCGCTGGCCTGCGCCGAGAACGTCCTGGCGGCGTTCGACGGGCGCCTCGATCCCGAACTGGTCGTCAACAGGCAGGTGCTGGACTGAACCCGCACCGAGCGACCTCATACTTCGAGACGCCCCTTTCGGGGCTCCTCAGCATGAGGTTTCAACGCTTGTGTCCTCATGCTGAGGAGCGGCGGAGCCGCGTCTCGAAGTATGAGGTCGCGCCGCTGCCTTCAGCCTCAGCCGGTCTCCCCGTCTACGCGATCCCGTCCCTGATGCGGCCGAGCAGCGCGTCCGCGCCGCGCGCCAGGATGGCGGTATCCGTGCCGACGGCGACGAACACATAGCCCTCCTTGAGCCAGTGAATCGAGTCGGCTTCGGCTCCGGTCAGGATTCCGGCAGGTTTTCCCGCCTTGTTGCATCTGGCCAGACCCTCGGCCAACGCTTCCTTTACCTTGGGGTGTCCCGGCTGGCCCAGGTAGCCCATATCGGCGGAGAGATCCGCCGGGCCGAAGAAGATCCCGTCAACTCCGTCGACAGCGGCGATTTCCTCGACGCGGCCGAGAGCGGCCGTCGTCTCGATCTGCACCGTGATACAGAGTTCCGTCTCGAATTTGCTGACATAGTCGGCGATGCGGCCATAGCGGTTGCCGCGCTGGTTCAGCGAGACGCCGCGGATGCCGCGCGGCGGATAGCAGGTCGACGCCACCGCCGCCGTCGCCTCCTCGACCGTCTGGATCATCGGGAAAAGCAGCGAATAGGCGCCGATATCGAGCACCCGCTTGACCACCACCGGATCGTTCCAGGGCAGCCGCACGACCGCCGCGGTGGGCGACGGATCGTAGGACTGAAGCTGGGTGTACACGGTTGGAACCTCGTTGGGCGAGTGCTCCATGTCGACCACGATCCAGTCGTAACCGGCGTGCGCCAGAACCTCGGATCCGATGTTGCTGGACAGTGTGCTCCACAGGCCGATCTGCGGGCGCTTCTCGGCCAGCGCCTGTTTGAAGGTGTTCTTCGGAAGATGCAATTTCGGGGGTGCTCCAGTGAACGGACGTCCAGGATATTATCCACTTACGTGAACTCGGCTCCGGCCCGCTCCCCCACCCGGCCACCCAACGGTATCGTACGCTGTGGGTGGCCGGGTGGGGGAGCGGGCCGGAGCGAACTCAACGGATAACGCGCTAGTCCATAAATATTAAATTGAAACATATCGGTGCACCAGATAAAATTCTGTATCAAAAATGCGGTAACGGCTCGGACGTGTCGAAAAATCCGGCAGTTTCGGGGACGATTGCGCAGCGGGCGGACCTTTGCTCATGACCCGGAACGGAAGCGCCGTTCCGGAGACCCGCCCGGAATAAATGGCTCAGCCATACGGGAGGCCCGGAACGGTATCAGTGCCGGTACAGTACACACCCTCAGTCGGGTCCGTATCCACACATCATGATTCGGGATTTGCAGAAATTCGCTGCATTCCGGCCGGTCCGGTAAACAATTGGAGCAGCTAGGAGGAAGTCTGATGAGCAAAGCGAAATCGATGGGAGGCAAGGGGCGGGGAGGGTTCGGCCGCAGGAAGTTCCTCGCCGGCGCGGGTGCGGTCGCCGGCGCCGCGACATTCACGACCGCGGCCAGGGTCGCGAAGGCCGCGAAATTCCCCAGCGGGCCGGTCCAGCTCGTGGTGCCGTTCGGCACCGGTGGGGGTTCCGACCGCGCCATGCGCCTGTTCGCCCCGTATCTGGCGAAGGAGTTGGGACAGCCGGTCAACGTCATCAACATAGCCGGCGGCGGCGGCTGGAAGGCCTGGTCGCAGATGGCGCAGTGGGACCCGGAGAAGGACGATCACATCATCGGTACGATCAACCTGCCGCATGTGCTGTCTCTGCTCGACCCGCGGATGAAGCGCACGGAAACGCTCGAGTCGTTCAATTTCATAGCCTGGCACTCGCTCGATCCCTGCATCTGGGCGGTGCGCGAGGGCGATGAGCGGTTCCAGAGTCTGCGCGCCTTCATCGACCATGCGAAGGCGAACCCGAACAGGATCGTCATGAGCACGACCGCCGTCGGCTCGGACGACCATATGGGCATCGCATTCGCCGAGAAATTCGTCGACGGGTTCAAGGTCCAGAAGGTCTACGCCAACAACGACGGCAAGAAGATCCAGGAAGTGATCGGCGGACATACCGATGCGGTGGGCGGCAACGTCGGCTATTACGTGCCCTACATGCTGGACCGCAAGCTCAGGGCGATCTGCGTGCTGAGCGCGGACAGGTCGCCAAATCTGCCCACGGTTCCGACATTTGAAGAGGTCACGGGCAAGAAGAACATCTCCTTCGCCGGACGCACATTTGCGCTTGCCAACGGCATCGCGGCGGAAAAGCAGGCCGTCTACCTCAACGCCATCAAGACGGCGATGGCCAATCCGGAATATGCCCTGAAGGAAGCGGCGAACCGGAACCCGCTGGTGTTCCGGGAGGGCGACGAGCTCTGGAAGGCGCTCAGGGAATCCGAGAAACTTGTCAACGCGGTCAAGTTCTGGGAACTCGAGCAGTAGCAGGCTGTTTGCCGTCCACGGACCCGGCCCGCGGCCGGGCCGTGGACGGGATTTGCCTGGCCTGCGGCGGGTAACCGGACAGACGGTTCTACATGGGAACGATCCCGCGCAGGCGGGACGCAGAGGGAGCGCGAAACTTGCCGGGACAATGGGGCACCAGGATTGCCGCCGCCGTCTATATCGCCTTTTGCATCTATGTCGGCGTTCAGGCCCTCGACTTTCCCGCGGGCGGCGGGACGTTTCCGCTGTTCGCGGAGATCTGCGCCGTGCTGATCTCCGGCATCATGATCGCCGGCACCCTGATACCCGGCGCCAGCGAGGGCGCGGAGCGGATCAGCTTCCGGATCGATTATTCCCGGGCCAAGCCATTGCTGCTTTGCGCGCTGGCCATCGTCTACGTGCTGGCCATTTTCGAGATCGGCTATTTCGTGACGACGGTGCTGTTCCTGTTCTCGGCAACATGGCTCGTCGGCATACGGAATCTCCGAACCGTGGTAATCGCGGCCGTCATTCTGATTCCGGCGATGTATGCATTCTTCGTACTCTTCCTGATGGCGCCTCTGCCCAAGGGAATCCTGTTTTGATTGCGGCAAGACGGTTGCCCGGGCAGCGGACAGGGAGGCTCTGAGCCATGTTCGGAGAGGACGTGCTGGGTTATCTGTTCAATGCGGTGTCGCCGGACAACTTCCTGGCCATGCTTCTGGGCGTGGTCATCGGACTGGTCATCGGCGCCATTCCCGGCTTGTCGCCGCCGATGGCCATTGCGCTGCTGATCCCGGTGTCCTTTAACATGGCGCCGGACACGGCCCTCATACTGCTGGTCTCCTGCTTCGCCGCAGGTATCTATGGCGGTTCGTTTTCCGCCATTCTTCTCCGCGCGCCGGGCACCTCCGCCTCCGCGGCCTCGACCATCGAGGGCTACGAGATGACCAAGCGGGGCAAGGCGATTCAGGCGATCCGGATCTCGACCTTCGCTTCGGTCGTTGGCGGGCTGATCAGCGGCTTCGTGCTGCTGCTGCTGGCGCCGCCGCTGGCGGTGGTGTCGCTGTTGTTCGGGCCGTCGGAATACTTCCTGGTGGCGATCCTCGGCCTCACCGCGATCGCGTCCGTCGCCTTCGGGTCGGTGCTGAAGGGCCTGCTGTCCGGCCTGCTGGGCCTCTTCCTGAGCACGTTCGGAATCGACGCATATTCAGGGTTTCCGCGCTATACCTTCGATATGATCACCCTGGAGTCGGGCATCGGCATCATGCCGGCGATCATCGGCCTGTTCGCCTTCGCGCAGGGCATGGAACTCAGCGAAGGGGAGGCGAAGACCAATATCTCCGGCGAGAAGTCGCTGAGCTGGAACATCTGGCCCCGCCCGTCGGAAATCTTTTACGTGCGCTGGTCGCTGATCCGCGGCTGGGCGACCGGGTTGGTCATGGGGATCATTCCCGCGGCGGGCGGCAGCATCGCCCAGTGGATCGCCTATGCCTGGGAAATCCGCCGGGCCAAGCCGGGCGACCGGTTCGGCAAGGGCGAGATCAAGGGGCTGGCGGCAACGGAAGGCTCCAACAACGGTGTCACGGGAACTTCGCTGATCCCGATGTTCGTGCTTGGCATTCCGGGCGGCATTTCCGCGGCCGTGATTCTGGGCGCCCTGATGATCCACGGCCTGCAGCCGGGCACGCAGCTGTTCAAGAACAATCCCGAGGTGGTCTATACGATCATGTGGGGGTTCATTATCGCCAATGTGATGATGGGCTTCGTCGCCGTCTTCCTGGCCCGTGCGATGGCCTATCTCACGCTGTTCCCGCGCGGCATCATCGGCCCCCTGATCATCATCTTCAGCATCATCGGGACCTATGCCGGCACCAATAACGTGGACGACGTCTGGATGATGATCGCCTTCGGCGTGCTGGGCTATTTCATGGTCAAGCACAACTACTCGCCGGCCGGCGTGCTGCTCGGGCTGATCCTGGGCCCGATCGCGGAAAACGGCCTGCGCGACATGCTCGTGGTCTCGTACGGTTCGCCCGTAAGCTTCATCCTGACCCGGCCGATCTCGATCGCGATCCTCGTATTGATCGTGCTGGCGCTGTATTTCTCGTTCCGCCCGAAACCGTGGGAGCAAACGGAAACCGAGGATGTCAAGGAACCGCCGCGTCTCGACGACTGACCCGGGCCGCAAAGAGGACGACAACCGATGATCTTCAAATGCGCGGCCCATGCGCCGTCTGCCGAAGCCGGCGGCGCAAGGGCCGTCTCCCGCCGCGGCAAGACGCTGGCCGTCGACATCCACTGCCACTGCAACTGTGCGCCGGTCGCCGACATGATGCAGGCGGAAGCCGACCGGACCGGCCGCGCGGCGCTCGCCTACGGCAGTGCGCTGACGCAGGAGGTCAACCGCAAGCAGCTCGCCGCCATCGCGCCGAAGATGAACTCGGTCGAACAGCGGCTCGCCGATATGGACCGCATGGGCGTCGACGTCCAGGCGCTGTCCGTGCCGCCCTACCAGTTCTATTACTGGGCCGATCCCGAGACCGGCCGCGATGCGGCGCGCAAGCTGAACGAATACCTGGTCGAGACCGTGGCCAGGGCGCCGGACCGCTTCGTCGCCCTCGGCACGATCCCGCTGCAGGATCCCGGGATGGCGGTTGCGGAGCTGGAGCGCTGCATGAACGATCTCGGCATGCGCGGCGTCGAGATCCTCACGCACGTCGAGGGCACGGAGCTGTCGCGGGCCGGACTCGACCCGTTCTTCGCCAGGGCCGAGGAGCTCGGTGCGCTGATCTTCATCCACCCCGACGGCTTCACCCACGGCGCGCGCTTCCAGGAGCATTATTTCCTCAACCTCGTCGGCCACCCGGTCGAGAACACGCTGGCGATCGGCCATCTCGTCTTCGACGGCGTGCTCGACCGCTATCCGGGGCTCAAGGTGTGCGTCGCCCATGGCGGCGGCTACGTGCCGGCCTATGCCGGGCGCTTCGACCATGGCTGGCACGCCCGGCCCGACTGCCGGCAGCAAATCGCCCGGCCGCCCAGCGAATACCTCAGGCAGCTCTATTTCGACAGCGTCGTGTTCGAGCCGGACCAGCTCGAATTCCTGATCCGCAAATACGGCGCCGACCACATCCTGCTGGGCACCGACTACCCGTACGATATGGGCGAGGACGACCCGCTCGGCCTGATCGCCCGGGTCGGGGGGCTGAGCGAGGACGACCGCGCCGCGGTCGGCGGGCTGAACGCGGCGGGGTTGCTGAAGATCACGGTGTGAAACCACCCGGGCCCGACCCGGCCGCGCGGAACAACCCCATGCACCGGCGTTTTCTGCGGGTTTCAGGGGCATCCGGCCCACTCGACGCCGGCCGGCGGGATGGCAACGGGGCGGGACGGCGGATCTTCGATCCGGCGGCCCCGGCGCCGGCCGGCCCTGGCCAGACCCACCGTGGCCTTCACCATCAAGGGTTTTTTGATGACCGAGCGTCCTCGTCTTACTTCCTCCCCTGGCGTCGAGCGGCTGTCCGCACGACGGCGTGTGCAGCCGCCAAGAAAAGCTCGGGAGAAGGCAGGGGGCGGCGGTGAATCGCCGGCGGCAGACGCCAGGCGCCACTTTGGGGCCGGCCAGCGCCACAAGGCCCCGGATATGAAATCCGGGGCCTCGATCCCGCTGCCATCCCGCTGGCCGGCGCGTGAGTGGGCACCATTCCGTTTGAAGGTAGACCCTGCAATCCGTATAGTGGCGAGACTGGAACAGAGGGTGAACACAACATGGATTTGTCGGCAAGCGGGCTTGACGAGGCGGATCTCGCGGTCGCCGCGGGGAATCTGAGCGCCGCGACCGGGGGCGCGGCGCCGCACCATGCCTGGCGGCTGCTGTGCGAGCTGGCCGCGGCGTCCGGCGGCGGCCCGGAAGACGGGGCGGAGGCGGCAGCGGACGGCACGGATGCGGCGGCGGACGGCGGGTCGCCGGTGCTGGCGGCGCTGGAGGCGGCGATGGCGCTGGCCCCGTGCGACCCGCTCGAAGGCATGCTGGTCGCCCAGATGACCGCCGTCCACGCCGCCGCCATGCGCTGCCTCATCCGCGCCACGGAATGCGGCGCCGACCCCAAGATCGAGGCCCTCTACCTGCGCGAGGCGGCGCGCCTCTTGCACCTCTTCCAGCGCCAGGCCGAGATGCTGGACCGCCGCGCGTGCCGGATGGGCCGGGCGGGGCAGGCGGGGACGGACGCGGGCGGCGCGGGGCACGCGGGCGATGCAGGCGGCGCGGCGACGGCCGACGACACGGAGGGGCAGGAGCTCCTCGCACGCGCCGTCGAAGCCGTCCGCACCGACCTCCGCGCACTCAGGCGGGCGCGGCAGGACGCGGACGCACAGGGCGCTTCACAGGCCGCAGGACGGGAACCGGGACCCGGCGGCGGTCCCGGTCCGTGACGGGCGATGAATGATGCTTTACATCCGGCCCCCCCGGCCGCCGCCCGTTGCACCGGCCGGCGCGAGAGATGCCGCGCCGAGGCGGGGGGACTGGCGAGGCGGATACCAGGTCTGTTCCTGGGCCGATAGCGGAATTCTGTTGCCCGACGTCGGCACCGCCGCTTCTAGCCAGATTCGGAAGTTGCGGTTGTTCACATTTATGGCTGCCATGCGGAGTCTTCTGGCATAGAGAGCTAATTGTCTCTAGGCCCTCGTTGTTTCGAAAAAGATTTTTTCAACCTGAATTAGTACAATTGATGTGATTACCTGTCCTTACGATGGACGCACACGTTAGGACCAAACGCGAAGGTCGAGGTCTTGACGATCAGAGACATTCAGGATTTCGTCATGGACCCGGTTGCGATTCTGTCATTTGTCCTGATCATTCTGTTACTTGCCGCGTTCTTTCTGCGGTCCGGGGGAAATCGAGGCGAATACAGGGTCAATGCCGGCCTGTCTTCCCATCTCGACAAGAATGTTTATCGCCTCATCGAGGACGTGACGTTGCCGGTTGGCGATGGAACGACGCAGATCGACCATCTGGTGGTATCGCGTTATGGGATTTTCGTAATTGAAACCAAGGACATGACAGGCTGGATATTCGGCCATCCGGACAATGCGCGCTGGACGCAGGTGATCTACGGCGACCGGTACAGATTCCAGAATCCGATCCGGCAGAACTACAAGCATGTCAAGGCCGTGCAGGAACTCCTCTGTCTCAGCCGCGTTCAGGTTCTCAATGTCGTCGCGTTCGTAGGCGATTGCGAGTTCAAGACCCCGATGCCCCCCGCGGTCGTGCAGGGGGTCTCTGAACTGGTCGACTTCATCAGGTCCAGGCGCGCCATCGTATTCGACGAGGATGAGTTGCCCCGCCTCATTGAAGAAATCCAGGACGCGCGCCTAGCGCCGGGGCGCCGGACAGACATCGAGCATGTGCGGAATGTCAGAAGGCAGATGGCTGAACGCAGCCTCAATCCCGGCGCCTGCCCCCTTTGCGGTAGCGTCATGGCCGGGCGAACGAACAGAAGCACCGGAGAGCGCTTTCTGGGTTGTAGCCGATACCCGCAATGTAAGGGCACTCGTCCCTTGCCCTGACATATGCACGCTTTGCGGCTGACAGCGGATGTTGTCCCCTTGTCGTTCGCCGTGACTTCGCCGCCTGCGGCCGGGACCATCCCGCCGGCCGGCGATGCGGGGCGGCTGCTTTTTTTGCGTTTTCCATAACACGCCGCCTGAAACCCGCGGAACACCCCCTTGCATGGGGCTATTTTGCGGCAAGGCGCTTACAGGATCGACAGGCACAGGTATCGAGCGACCTCATACTTCGAGACGGGCCTGAAGGCCCTCCTCAGCATGAGGCTCCGGGCTTGTGTCCTCATGCTGAGGAGGCTGCGCAGCAGCCGTCTCGAAGTATGAGGTCGCGCCGTCGCCCGCCCGTCAGAACGTCTCGGGCGCCATGTCGATGGCGCCGCACGGGCATTCGGTGGCGCACAGGCCGCAGCCCTTGCAGAAATCGTAGTTGAACTCGAAGCGCTTGCCGGGGCCCAGCTTGATCACGGCGTTGTCGGGGCACACCCCGTAGCAGTTGTCGCACTCGAAGCAGTTGCCGCAGGACAGGCAGCGCCGCGCCTCGAACAGCGCGTTGGTCTCGTCGAGCCCGCCGTGGATTTCCTCGAAGGTCGTCTGCCGCCGGATCAGGTTGAGGGGCCACGGTGGGCCGCGTCCGCTTCTCGTAGCGCTCGCCGCGCAGCCAGCTGTCGATATGGCGCGCCGCCTTCTTGCCGTGACCGACGGCCACCGTCACCGTGCGCTCGGCGGGCACCATGTCGCCGCCGGCGAACAGCCCCTCGTAGCCGGTCATCATGGTCGCGTCGACGTCGATCACGCCGTCGTCGGTGATCGTCACGCCCGGGATCGTCTTCAGGAAGCTGGTGTCCACCTCCTGGCCCAGCGCCAGCACCAGGCTGTCGGCCTCCAGCGTCTCGAACTCGCCGGTCGGGCGCGGCCAGCCGTTCTCGTCCAGCGCCATCTTCTCGACCGTAAAGGTGGTGCCGTCGATCTGCTTGATCGTCCGCAGCCAGTGCAGGATCACGCCCTCGTCCAGCGCCTCCTCCAGTTCCACATCGTGCGCCGGCATCTGTTCGCGGGTCCGGCGGTAGACCACCAGCGCCTCGCTGGCGCCCAGCCGCTTGGCCGTGCGGGCGACGTCGAGCGCGGTATCGCCGCCGCCGTAGATCACCACGCGGCGCCCCAGCATCGGCGGCTCCTCGTCGGTCTCCATGCCGCGCAGCAGGGCGACGGCATCGAAGATCTTGCTGGCCTCGCGCGCGGGGATATCCGTGCGCTTGGCAAGGTGCGCGCCGATCGCAACGAACGCGGCGTCGAACCCGCCCCCCTTCATCATGCCGGGGATGTCGGTGACCGGCGAGTCGAGCTCCAGCGTCACGCCCATGTCGAGGATGCGGGCGATCTCGCCGTCGAGGATGTCGCGGGGCAGACGGTATTTGGGAATGCCGAAGCGCATCATGCCGCCCGCCATCGGGCCGGCGTCGTGGATCGTAACCTCGTGCCCCATCCGCCGCAGATGGTAGGCCGCGGACAGGCCGCTGGGTCCGGCCCCGATAACCAGCACCTTCTTTCCGGTCGGCTTGCCGGCCTCGATGGTCCAGCCCTTTTTTATCGCCAGGTCGCCGAGAAACCGTTCGACGGCGTGGATGTTGACCGCCTCGTCGAGTTCGCCCCGATTGCAGGCGCTTTCGCAGGGATGGTAGCAGACGCGCCCTTCCACCGCCGGGAACGGGTTGTCCTCCGTCAGCGTGCGCCAGGCGGCCTCATAATCGCCCTCCTCGGCCCGGTAGAGCCAGGCCTGGATGTTCTCGCCCGCGGGGCAGGTATGGTTGCAGGGCGGCAGCAGGTCGACATAGACCGGCCGTTCGATGCGCCAGGAACCGGTCCGGTTGGCAAGGCTGGTGCCGATATCGAGTGTGATCGCGAAGGGTTTCTGCATCGATTGCGCCTCAGCCAAGCAAACCGTATTTCAGGATATTGCGGTCGGCGATCGCCTGGATCGCGGCGAGCGCCTCGACGTCGGGCTTGGGTTTAAAGAGATGGGCGAACCGCCGCTGCGGCCGCAGATATTCCTCGATCGGCACCTTGCGGCGGATCTTCGTGGCGTTGGTGACCGCCCCGTGCTCGGCCTCGAACAGCGGGAACAGCCCGGTCTCCGTGGCGAGCCGCGCAAGCCGGACGGTATCGCAAGGCTGCGAGCCCCAGCCCAGCGGGCAGGGCACGCTCACGTGGATATACCGCGCGCCCGAGAGACCCATGGCCTTCGTCACCTTGTTCTCGAGGTCGTGCAGATCGGCGACTGTGGCGGTGGCGACATAGGGGATGTCGTGCGCCATGGCGATCTGCGGCGCATTCTTGCCTTGTCCGAACACGTTGCCTTTCGATCCGCCGCTCGTCGGGGTGGTCGCCGTGCGCGCCGTCGGCGGGGTCTGGCCGGAGCGCTGGACGCCGGTGTTCATGTACGCCTCGTTGTCGTAGCAGACATAGAGCACGTCGTCGTTGCGCTCGAACATGCCGGACAGGCAGCCGAAGCCGATATCCACCGTGCCGCCGTCGCCGCCCTGGGCCAGCACCTTGATGTCCTCGCGGCCCTTGGCGCGCAGGGCCGCCGCGACGCCGGTCGCCACGGCCGGCGCGTTGCCGAACAGCGAGTGCATCCAGGCGACCTGCCAGGACGATTCCGGATAGGGTGTCGAGAACACCTCGAGGCAGCCGGTGGCGTTGACCGCGACCAGCTTCTTGTCGGCCTCGCGCATCGCAGTGTCGACCACGTAGCGCGCCCCCAGCGCCTCGCCGCAGCCCTGGCAGGCGCGATGGCCCGAGGTCAGGGAGTTGCTGCGGTCGATCGTCGACTGGACGCTCCGGTTCTCGGCATCGAGGAGGCGGTTGCCGACGGTCAGGGTGCCGGTCTGGTAGAACTTGATCCGCTGCGTCATTGTTTCGCTCCCTTAGACCGGCTTGCCGCCAACGAGGCCCAGATCGCGCAGGACGTTCTCGGCGATCGGGCCGGAGCGGCGTTTCTCCTTGGCCCGCGCCAGCTCGTGGTCGATCACCGTCCAGTTGAGGTCCAGGAAATGCGGGTCGTCGAGCTCGTCCCGGGTGGCCTCGCCGAAGGCGCGCAGCAGCGAGGCCTTGGTGATCGCCCGCCCGCCGAGGCCGGCGATGATCGTGTAGATCGGCGTCGTCAGGCCGCGCAACGCCATGCGCACGCTGTTGACGGCGATCCCGCCGAGCCCGTCGGCGAAGGCCTTCTCGACGACGATGACGCGCTTGGCGTTCTCGAGCGCGGCGCGCAGCGCCAGCATCGGAAACGGCCGGAACGAGATGACCTTCACGGCGCCGATCGACACCCCGTCATCGCGCATTTCGTCGACCACGTCGCGGATCGTGCCGACCACCGAACCGAGCGCGACGATGACCGTCTCGGCATCCTCGCTGCGGTATTGCTGGATCAGCCCGCCGCTGTCGCGGCCGAATATCTTCGCGAACTCCGAGGCCAGCTGCGGGATCACCTCGACCGCCTGCAGATGCTTGTGATGCGCAAGATAGCGGACTTCGGCGAAGGCTTCCGGGCCGACCATCGCGCCGATGGTGACGGGGTCCGCCGGATCGAGGATCTGCACCGGCTCGAAGGGCG
This sequence comes from uncultured Alphaproteobacteria bacterium, assembly GCA_947259105.1. Lineage (GTDB taxonomy): Bacteria > Pseudomonadota > Alphaproteobacteria > UBA8366 > JADFVY01. The sequence goes on along the minus strand of CAMYKU010000022.1, from coordinate 46,122 downwards.
GCAGGTAGGCCTGGACCTGGTTCAGGTCGGGCATGTCCACCCGCTCATAGGCGTGCGTGAGGATGAAACCGTCTTCGCAGACCATGACCGGCACGCTCAGCTGCTCGGCCAGGCGGAAGGCCTGTATGTGAAGGTCGACGGCGTCCTGGTTGGTCTCCGCGTACAGCTGGATCCAGCCCGCGTCACGCAGCGCCATGCTGTCGGAGTGGTCGTTCCAGATGTTGATCGGGGCGCCGATCGCGCGGTTGCCGATGGTCATCACGATCGGCAGGCCCAGACCCGAGGCATTGTAAACCGCCTCGGTCATGAACAGGAGCCCCTGGCTGCTGGTCGCGGTGTAGGCGCGGGCGCCGGCCGCCGATGCGCCGATGGCCACGCTCAGCGCGGCGAACTCGGATTCGACGTTGATGTACTGGCAGTTGCCGATCTCGCCTTCCTGCACGAGCTCGCTCAGCCGCTCCACGATATGGGTCTGCGGCGTGATCGGATAGGCGCAGATCACCTCGGGGCGGCACAGGGCGATGGCCTCTGCGACGGCATGGGAGCCTTCCATTTGTCTGAGCATTGCCTGTCTCCTGGCTCTCGGCGTCTAGTTGGTGCGGATCGTGTTGTAGGCCTTGCCGGCCGCCGCGGCGTTCTTGTCGCCAAGTTCGCCCGGGAACTTCTGCCGGATGGCCGCCTGCACCGAGTCCAGCTTTACCCGCCGGGTAATCGCCGAAAACGCGCCCAGCATCGCCGCGTTCGGCAGCGGCTTGCCGATGAATTCGACCGCCCATTCGCTGGCCGCGACGGTACAGATGTGATGCGGCGGGAATTTCGTGACGAAGTCGCCGAGCCCGAGGTCCCGGTACCGGCGGGTGGTGTTGATGAGCAGGTAGCCCTTCGTGTCGAGTCCGCTGAACAGATCGACCTGGTGCAGCAGCGTCGGGTCCTGGACGATCAGCGCGTCGGGCGTCATCACCGGTTCGCGCAGGCGGATCTCCTTGTCGTCCACGCGGCAGAACGCGATCACCGGCGCCCCCATCCGCTCCGAGCCGAAGCTGGGAAAGGCCTGTGCATGATCGCCTTCGAGGAAGGCGGCAACGGACAGAATCTCGGCCGCCGTCACGACACCCTGGCCGCCGCGGCCATGTATGCGAATCTGGAAAATGTCTTCCCCCGATCTGTCACGCGCCCAGGGCCGGCTCGAAGCGGTTTCGGCTTGATACGGAACTCCGCGACCCGGCCCCAATTACACGAAAGTTTAGCGCCTTGGGCCGGAAGATAACTTGATCTGCGTCAACCCGGCCGGCATCCGTCGCTCATTCGACGAGCAGCGCGGCGCGGCCGATCACCTCGCCCTTCTCGACCCGCTCATGTATGGCTTCCGCCTCCTCGAGCTTCCTGATGTCGGTGACGATCGGCCAGATTTCGCCGCTTGCGGCGAGGTCGAGACAATCCAGGATCTCGCGCCGGCTCACGTAGCGGCTGCCGAGCAAATCCAGTTCCTTTTGAAGCATGGCTTTCGACGAGGCCTGGAACGGCTGCCCGGCGCCGCCCAGAGTGACCATCCGGCCGCGCGGGCCCAGGGCCGCCACGCCGGCTTCCAGCGTCGATGTCGCCGAAACGAAATCGACCGCCACGTCCACGCCGGCGCCGCCGGTCAGCTCCATCAACGCCTCGGCGACATCGAACCTGGAGGCATCCACGACCTCCTCCGCCCCGGCGTCGCGGCAGGCATCGAATTTCCCCGCCGCGATATCCACCGCAATGACCCGCGCCCGGGCCCAGCGCGCCATCATCACCATATGGATGCCGACGCCGCCGCCGGCGCCGAACACGGCGACCGTCTCCCCGGGCTTGATGCGTGCCCGATCCAGTACCTTGTAGGGCGTCGCGATGGCATCGGATATCACGCCGATCTCGGCCGGGTGCTTTTTGTGGTCCAGCCCCTCTGGCAGCTTGATGAAGAGATGGGCGGGCAGCTTGATGTATTCGGCGTAGCCGCCGTCGCAGTCCCGCCCGACATTGCCGGCCAGGTTCTCGCACAACGGCTCCAACTGCGAGTGGCACCAGCGGCAATGGCCGCAGTTGAGGTAAAAGTACGCGGTCACCGGGTCGCCGGTTTTCAGCCCGCCGACGCCGGCCCCGGTCTCGACGATCTCGCCGGTGATTTCATGGCCGATGATCAGCGGGAACTTCGCCGGCACCCGGCCCGCCTTGACGTGCTGTATGGTGAGGCCCGAGCCGCACGCGTAGACCCGCGCAACGGCCTCGCCCGGACCGGGTTGGGGATCGGGCACGTCTTCCAGAACGAACGGCGTGTTCGCTGCCTTCAGCACCATCGCTTTCATTTGCTGCGCTCCTTCGCTCCTGTCAGAACATGTGCCTGGCCGCTTTCAGCAGCAGCGTCCTGTTGACCCCGTCGGAATGCAGGAAGGCCGCGGCATCGCGGATCAGTTTCTCGAAGCCGATGTCGCGCATGAAGCCTGAGCCACCGTGAATCTCGGAGCAGCGGGTGACGACCTTCCATGCGGCTTGCGAGGCGAACACCTTGGGCAGCGATCCGAACGTCGGATCCCAGTCCAGCTCCCGGTTGTCGGCCGCCCATGCGGCGCGATGGATATAGGTGCGGGCGACGTCCAGCAGCATGCGGCACTCGGCGAGGTCCGCGGCGATGCCGTCGTGCTCGATCAGCAGCTTGCCCCCCTGGTTTCGCGTCTTCGCCCATTCGACGGCGCGCTCATAGGCGGCGACCGCGACGCCCAGCACCGTCGCCGCGGCGTAGGCGTTGCTGGCGGGGAAGAAATCGACCAGCACCTGGAAGCCGTCGCCGGCTTCGCCGACCACGTTTTCATCGGGCACGAAGCAGTCCTGGAAGATCAGCTCCGCATTGTTGGCCAGGCGCTCGCCCATCTTGTCGTGGACCCGGCCGATCGTGAATCCCGGCGTGCCGCGTTCGACCAGGAAGCAGGTGGCGCCGTCGGCAAGGCCCTTGCCACGCTCCGTCTGCGCGAACAGCAGATAGAGGCTGGCGACGTTGCCGTTCGAGATGAAATGTTTCATGCCGTTGATCGACCAGCCGCCATCGGTCTTCTCGGCACGGGTATGGAACGGCGCGTCGGGGACGCGGTGCGGCACGAAGTAATTGGAGGCGGTCTCCGGTTCTGTGATGCCGATCGCGAGGACCGCACGCGGATCGTCCCGGAACTTCGGCAGGTAGCGCCGGCGCTGGTCCTCGCTGGTCGCGGTCTGCAGAATCTGCGCAAGCTTCAGGGTCTGGGCCATGACCACGGCCACGCCCATGTCGCCCTTGGCCAGTTCCTCGATCACCATCGCCGTGGTCAGCGACCCGGCGCCGATCCCACCGTGCTCCTCGGCCAGCGTCATCGTCCGGATGCCGGCGGCATCGGACTTCTCGACGATGTCCCAGGAAAAACAGTCCTCCGGCCTGTCCCGGCGGTCGAGCTCGGCCGCAACCGGCGACACCACCTCGTCCACGAACCGGCGCACGGTCTCAAGGATCGCGCGCTGGTCCTCATCCAGTACGAACAGGCTTGTCATGCGGCCCTCCCGGTCTGCGCCGGCAGGCCAGATCAGCCGGCGAATTTCTTCTTCAGGTTCCGCCAGTCGGCGACGAGATGCGCCCACGCAAGCGTCGGCAAGGCGACAAGGAGGTCCCAGAGCGCGTCCCATCCGCCGCGCAACACCACCGGCACCATGATCCACGGCGCCGCCGTGACGATCTGCACATGTTCATGTGTATCGATGTTCGGCCGGTTGTCCAAGACCCGTTCGATATTCTTCGGAAACGCCCAGTCGCAGCGGTAGACCACGCGGCCTTCGGGATCGACGACATAGACCATGTTGGGCAAAGCGCCGTAACGACGGTGCATGTCGCCGTCCAGCGTGTCGACCAGCACGTCGCGCGGGTCGCTGTAGATTTCCTTCAAACGCTGGCCCAGCGCGAGTTTTTCCGACTGGTCCCGCGGCGGCTTGAGGCGCGAGCCGGGATGCGCTTCACGCACGTAGACGAGCAGGAATGCGACGTCGGGATAGTTGTCCTTCAGCCTGCGGATGCCGCCGACATTCTTGACGTACATGGAGCAGGTGATGCTGCCGGTTTCGATGACCACCCATTTGCCCCGGTAGTCGGACAGGCTTACCTCCGCGCCACCCAGCGTAGTGAGCGCAAAATCCGCAGCCTCTTCGCCTGCTTTGGGGCCCGGGAAGCTGCCCAGGTCGTATTCCGACATCCGGTAGCGGTCGTAATTGTATCTGGTCGGCATTCCCCCCTCCGCCGCGCCGCCGCCTTCCGCTTATTCCGCGGCCACCGGCTTGTCGAGCGACTGCAGGTCGGGGTTCAGGGTGCAGGCCTCGTCCCAGCTCAGCACCTGCCAGGAGCGGACCAGCTTGCCGGCGCCGTCGGTTTCGCCGCAGAACAGGCCCAGCTCGATGATCTCCTCATCGCTGAAATGCTTGCGCAGATCGTCGTAGGCCTCGTCGGAATCGACGCCGCTGTCGCCGGACTTGAATCGCATCGCATAGCGCAGCGCGGCGCGCTCGCGATCGGTGAACAGGTCGCTGGTCTCGAAGTCGAACAGCGCGCCGACCTTGTCCTCCGTCAGTCCCTGCTCCTGCGCCACCTTCGAGCGCACCGTCGAGCAATAGCCGCAGCGGTGCGACATCGAAATCAGGATCCGGCACATCTCTTTCAGCGGGTGCGGCAGGACGCCGTCATAGAGCAGCGAGTTCCAGTAGCGCACCCAGGCGACGCCCGCCTTCGGGCTGCGCACCATGATGCTGACGACACGGGGGTCGGGCGCACCGGTCCGCTCGGCCGACGCGATGAGTTCCCTGGCGACGTCGGTTTTTTCGTCTTCCTCGATATAACGAAGCCTCGGCATTCTCTCCTCCTGACCTTATCCGTTGTTGTTTCGGGCAAGCCGCAGAATAGCGCGAAGGCGCCCGCGTGTCAGGCCTCGCCGCGCGCCGGGTAATCCATTTGTTCGATCTTGTCGAGCACGGCCACCAACTCGGCGAAATGCGGGCGCAGGAACGGCATGGTCTGGACGATCGACCAGTACAGCGTGCCGTCCGGACGCACCAGGAAGAAACCCGGCTCGTTGAACAGCGCCGGCTCCTCGATGCCGAGCGAGGTCTTGCCCCGGCTGGACGATACGTAGAGACCCCACTCGCGGGCCTTGTCGACCGACAGGCCGTAGCCGATCTTCAGCCCGTCCAACGCCCAATCGGCGGCCGTCTCGCGGGCCCTGTCCTCGTCATCCGTGCTCATCGCTATGGTTTCAACGCCGCGCGCGGCCAGATCGCCCAGCTTCTTCGTGACGTCTTCAAGGTACAGTTTGCAGACCGGGCAGTGCCGCCCCCGGTAGAACACGATCATGGTGAATTTCGCGGGGCTTTGTTCCGAGAGCCGCCAGACTTCGCCGTCCAGTGTCGGGACTTCCAGCGAAGGGACAGGTTTGCGGGGGACGAGCCTGGTCATTCATACCTCCAAGTTTTATGGTTTGATTGCCGGGACTGGCCAGTGATCTCCCCCTGGCGCACCCGATTATGGCCTTATGCCGGGCACAATGAAGAACGGATCGTGCCCCTCATTGTCAATCGTGTTGTTCCGGTTGTCACGGGGATGTGACTCTCCCGCGGCCGGCAGACGCCATCTTTGCCCTCAACCGACCCTCGAACGGGTGGCGCCGCCGATACGCCGATTCCAGGGCGGTTGGCGCCGACGGTCGGGTGCAAGCCTGAACGCCGCACGAGATTAACGGTCCCACCATCAAAAATACATTCTGTCGCATGTTATTGTTTGATACAGGTCATTTCGCCCGCCGCAGACCCGCCATAGGGTTGCATGCCAAGTCAAAGTTGCCCGGCGACCCGGAGCGATCGGGAAGTGTGCGGCCTCTTATGGTACTTGCGTCGCGCGGAGAGGGACCAACCTTCGAACTGCAAGACATTCCTGAAGCACTGCAACATCACGAGGAGACAGATTAATGCTCAAGTACTTGATTACGGTTCTCGCGGCCGGTTTGGCGCTCGGTCTGGCCGTGCCGGCGGGCGCCGCCGGCGATGTGGCTGCGGGAGAGAAACTGGCGGCGAAATGCAGCGGCTGCCATGGCAAGGCCGGCGAGGGCAAGGGGAAGAATCCGCCGGTGGCCGGCATGGACGCGGCAGCCCACGTCAAGGCGCTGCAGGACTACAAGAGCGGCGCACGCGACCATAAGGCCATGATGAGGTCCGTTGCGAAGCTGAGCGACCAGGACATGGCGGATATCGCCGCCTATTATGCGGCAATGAAATGAGTGCCGGGCGGGACGCCCTCGCTATCGGGCGTCCCGCCGTCACTATTCCCCTGAAATAAGAATGCGGCCAGCCTCCTGGTAACGATTTGAGGCACGGGGCAGCAGCGCGGATGGTATGCAAGAAGACTCGATCACGATTTTTATGTGCCTGTCCGACTGTGGTGCCGACCACCACCGAAGATAGCAAATTATCGATCGATAATAACCTTGTAAACCTTTAAGTCTATCACTTTCTTCTCTTTTTTGGTTGCCGAAGAGTTCAATTGCAGGGGGCTATTTTCATGCAAACCCGAGGTATTTTCTGGTAATTGACTGTTAAAGGTTTGATCCCATACTTATGATGTGCACCGGTCGTATTGCTCGTGCACGTTGTTCGGAAGGGCAAAAAACCGTGAAAAATCGGGGTTTGAACTTAGTTGTTCTTTATATCTTGATAAGTGTCCTTCCTTCAGGGGCGGCGTCGGGCGCCGATCACAATATATTGCTGCGAGTGCCGACCGGCGCCGCATTGGCCGGTGCCGGCGCCGGCGCATCCGCAACTATAATCAATCCCGAGACGCAGAGTTGCGACGAACTGCGTCTGCGTACGAGGTCGAGCTATTATATCAGGGGTTCCGTCGAATCCCGTGATCGTCGTCCCATCGATACCCGCTGCATAGGGGTCGAGGGACAGACAGCAGCACAGCTGGTGGTCCAATATCGCGACTCGAATGGCAGCACCGTCACCGTAACTCTCGATGACGGGTCCGTTTCGATCTCGCCGCATACGCCTGACAGTCTGGCGGACCGGGGCGCAGCGGACGGCGTCCATATGGTCGACGTATTGCTTAATTACGATTAGAGATAGGAAATCCGGCGGGCGCTGCGCCGCCGACGTCCATGTGGCGCACGACGTCCGCGTGCGTAAGAACCCGGACGGGACCAGTCGATCCCGCCCGGCATTTACGATAGTCGCGTGTTGGCGATTCTCGAGGACTACTTCTTGGCGCCGGCCTCGAGGGTTTTGACCTTTGCCTCGAGCGCCTTGATCTTGTTGTTGACGCTCGCGAAGTTATACCACTGCTCGCCGTCGACGGGGTAGCTCAGCTGGGAGCCATAGACACGCCAGGACTCATCCCAGTTTGCCGGGTCCTCGAATCCGAGGAGCCGAAGCTGAAGATAGGTCATGGTCGACCGGGTCCCGGTCTGGCAGTATCCGAGGGTGCGTTTGTTCCTTTCCAGGGACGCGAACTTGGCGCTCACAATATCCGGATCGAAATAGGCGACAGGGACCATTTTTCCGCTCTTCGGATCCTTTTCCTGCGCCAGGGTGTCCTTGTGCGAAACATTGAGTGTCGTGTTGGGGACGTGGCCGCCCCTGATCGCCCGTATGTCGACTCCCGCGTGCTCCTTCGTCGTCCTCGAATCGAGAAGCTGCACACCGGACAAATCTCCGTTGGCGATCTGCAGGACCTCGTCCGTCGAACCATACCGGCTGGCCACCACGTTGGCCTTGAAGGTCTTCGGTTCCCGCATCGCGGGCTTGGCGTCAAGCCGGTTGCCTGCCTTGCGCCAGGCATCGAGACCGCCATTGAGGACATGAACCTTGTCATGGCCGAGATACTCGAGAACCCAGAACGCAACCGTGGCGCTGGTTATCGTGCCCATATCTCCGTAATAGAAGACGACATGGGTATCGTTGCCGATGCCCACCTTGCCAAGGAGATTCTCGTATTTCGAGATGTCCCGGAAGATCCTCGACGTGGAATCGCGGAGCGCCTTGCTGCAGGAATTTCCAAGACTGATGGCGCCGGGGATGTGGCCTTTCGCGTAGTCGCCCAATCCGCGGCAGTCGACGACCACCCAGTCGGGTTTGTCGATATTCTGTTTGACGATTTCGGGCGTTGCCAGCAGTTCCGGATTGGCCCATTCGGCCGCCGGCGCCACGTCGGCCCACATAGCCACCGATAGAGCGACGACAGCCGCTCCCGTGACACGCCGTGTCAGTAACCTGATCATGTTTTACCTCCTCTGTTTCACGTAGACGCGGACTCTTCCGCCCTGCCTCCGACACGGGGCACGAGCCTTGATGACAGCGCCACTTCCGCCGGCCCTTCTTTGCGGGGTCCGACGGTCAAACTGGGCGAAACAGACGTTCCCGTCCTTAGCTCAACGAGCGATGGCAAAGTCAACCTTTGCACACGAACCCCCTCCCGCCATGGGAAAGCCTGTTTACGCCCGCGTGCACTCACACATATAATTATGGGAATATATTATAGGGTAATTCGATATGATCAATTGGAAATAGAGGATACGCTGAGGTTCCTGCAACATCGAAACCGCAGCGAACGGATTTCCGAGACCGGCCGATGGCAGATTTGATCTCGATCATCATCCCCAACCGGAACGGCGAGGCGACGATCGGGCTGTGCCTCGAGGCGGCGTACCGGTCAAGTTACAAGCCGTTCGAGGTGATCGTCGTCGACGACCATTCCGAGGACCGGTCGGTCGCCGTGATAGAGCGGTTCCCGTGCCGGCTGGTGCGGCTTGACCGGCACAGCGGCGCTTCGGCCGCCCGGAACGCCGGTGCGGCAGAGAGCCGCGGCGAGATCCTGTTCTTTACCGATGCCGATTGTCTGCTGGAGGCCGACACGCTCGCCATCGCGGCGGACGCCTTCTCGCTGCAAGGCCCGGACGCGATCGTCGGCGGAACCTACACGCCCGATCCATACGACGCGGATTTCTTCAGCCGATTCCAGTCCCTGTTCGTCAACTATTCGGAGACCAAGCACACGGACACCGCCGACTACGCGGCCGGACACGCGATGGTTATCGCCGCCGCGGCGTTCCGGCGGAGCGGCGGTTTTTCGGAGGGGTTCCTGCCGGTGGCCGAGGATGTGGAGTTCAGCCACAGGCTGCGGCGTGCGGGACACCGCATCGTCATCGAACCCCGTTTGCGGGTTCGGCACATCTTCGGTTTTTCGCTCTATCGCTCGCTCCGCAATGCCGTATTCAAGTCGATGTACTGGACCGTCTATTCGATCCGGAACAAGGACGTATTCGCCGATTCAGGAACCGCATCGACGGAACTGAAAGCGAATCTGGCGTTCGGTCTTGCCGCGCTGACCCTGCTCCTGGTGTCCGTGACGAGCGGGAACGTCCTGTTCGTGTATCTGACGGCGTTGCCGATCATCGCCAATCTGATGGTTGGCCGGGGCATGATCATGGCGTTCTTCAAGGGGGGTGGGGCCATCTTCGGCGTCGCGGCCACGGCATACTACCTGTTCGTGTTTCCCGTTGCCGTCGGTGCCGGTGTTCTTGCCGGCGTCGCGCGCCATTTCACGCCTCCGCGTTACCTGCGAAAGGGTGGATGAAAGTGCACTCCGCCCTGCGCCACATGCCGTCGATCTTGCGGAAACGCCGGCCGATCCAGTTGACGTTTTTCGTAACCCGGAAGTGCAACGCGCGGTGTCCATGGTGTTTCTATCTGAATAGCCGCGACCCCTCGGCCGACGGCGAGTTGCTGTCGCTGCCCGAGATTCGTGAAATTTCCGGATCTCTGGGGCGGCTGCTGTGGGTTGCCTTTTCGGGCGGCGAGGTGTTTCTGCGCGGCGATCTCGCGGAAATCGGCGCGATCTTCCACGACCGGAACCGGCCGCGGATCATGCTGTTTCCAACCAACGGGCTGCTTCCCGAGGCGACGGTTGAGCAGACCGAACGCATTCTCCGGCGCTGCCCGGGAAGCGTCATCGTCGTCAAGGTCTCTCTCGACGGGCTCAACGGCGACCATGACGAATTGCGGCGCTCGCCCGGCGCGTTCGAAAAGGCTCTGGAGACCTACCGGTCGCTGGGCAGGCTCCGCAGCCGCTATACGAATCTCGAACTCGGGATCAACACCGTCTTCCTGTCCGAAAACCAGGACCGGATGGATGAAATCATCGATTTCGTCGCCGGCCTCGACATCAGGGGAACCCATACCATCTCGATGATCCGCGGCAACCTTGCGGAGGAGCGATACAAGTCGGTCGATGTGGGAAAATACCGCCGCGCCACGGACCGTCTCGAGCGAAACCTGAAGGACGGGGTGGCCAGCATCCACAGCTTCGCCGGGTCCCGCCTCAAGGCGGCGCAGGATATCCTGCAGCGCCAGCTGATCCACCAGACCCTGCTGGCCGACCGCCGGCTGGTTCCCTGTTACGCCGGCAATCTGAATCTCGTGCTCACCGAAACCGGCGAGATCCATCCGTGCGAAGTCCTGGGCAGCAGCCTCGGCAACGTGCGGGCGCATGGTTACGACGTCGGCCGGCTCCTGAAGTCGGACCGGGCGCGGGACATACTCGGGCCGATCGCGGACGGCGCCTGCCATTGCACCCACGAATGCAACTTCATCATGAACATCCTGTTCAATCCGGGGCTCTACCCGGCGCTTTTCAAGGAGTACCTCGGTTTGGGCCGCGTTCGGCCGGACGCTGCGGCTGCGCCGGCTGCTTCCGCCGGAACAGCATCCTGTCCATCCACAGCCAAAACAGACTCCGCAGGCCGGTGATCGCCGTTCGGCAATCCTCCAGGCTTCGGATCGCGGCAAGCCTGCGCAACAGGAACGAAGGCCGGGAATAGAATTTCCGGAACGCCAGCTGGCGGGCCTTCAGGATTTCGTCCCGCGTCATGCTGTGCGGCACGAACGCGGCACGCTGGAAGGTGAAGTCCCGCAGGTCTTGCGAAACAGTGCCGTATTCGGCCGCGCGGTCGTGCAGGGGGGTGCCGGGAAAGGCCGTGATGGCGTGGAAATTCGCCAGGTCGGGATTCAACGAAACGGCGAAATCGATGGTGCGAAGGGCGTCGCCAAATGTCTCCCCCGGAATCCCGAAGATGAAGGGGACGGTCACGCGCAGCCCGGCCGCCTTGGCCGCGTCCACGGCCCCGCGGATCTGATCGAGGGTGGCGCCCTTGCGGAGGGTGTTGAGGTTCTTCTGGACGCCGCTTTCGCCGCCGATCAGGACCGCCCAGCAGCCCGCGTCCTTCATCGCCCGGAACAGCGCCGCGTCCGCCTGGTTGGCGCAGACCGACGCGAACCAGGTGAAATCGAGCCCGCGGCGCTGGATTTCCGTGGTGAGGCGCATGGCGCGGTCGCGGTCGGCGGCGAGGGAATCGTCGATGAATTTGATTTCGCGGTAGCCCTCGCGCAAACACAGCTCGATCTCTTCCAGCACATTGCCGATGCTGCGGTAGCGGACGCCGCGAATTCCGCTCTTCCGCTCCCTGTCCATCTGAAAACAGAACAGGCACCGGCGGTCGCACCCCCGCGACGTCGTAACGATGGCGACGGGCTTTCTTCTGTAGGTCGCCGGCGCCGGGATGTAGCGGCTTCGGTCGCCCAGCAGTTCGCGGGAAGGGAAGGGCAGGGCGTCCAGCTCTGCGATCAGAGGCCGCGGCGGGTTGCGGACGATCCGCCCGTCCTGCCGGGCGATCACGCCGGCGACGCCGGCCAGGTCCCGTCCCGATCCGAGGCGGTCGAGAATTTCCACGACGGTTTCCTCGCCCTCGCCCACCACGACCGCGTCGATTGCTACGCCGCCGTCAGCCAGACACGCATCCGGCGCCGCCGTTGGATAGGGCCCGCCGACGCAGGTCCATATTCCGGGGTCCAGCGCCTTGATGTCGTCCGCCGTACGCACCGCCGCCGGCCAGCCGAACGTCGTCGAATAAATGCCCGCGAAATCGGGCTTCAGATCGCGGACCTGCTGCAATATGGCCGCGTGGGTCAGGAACGAGCCGTCGAGAAACGCCACCTCGTGCCCGGCTTTTTGAAGGCAGGCCCCCACGTAAAGGGTTCCGAGCGGCTGCCAGTAGTTGATCTGCGAGCCGGCCGTTCTGGTCGAGAAGATCTCCTCGGGCGTCCACGCGGGTATGATCAGCGCGCATCTCATGGGTAAGCCTCCGCCACGGCCCTGGCGTCGCGCTCGTGCGGGCGCGACCGTGTGGTTCTCGCGATGATCGCTTCGGCTGCGGCGATGCCGGATTCCATGGCGTGGTCCATGTTGAAGTACCGGAACATGCCGCCCCGTCCGATCACCTGCAGGTTCTCGAACCGCGCCAGGTACTCGCAGATCTTCCGCCGGCTCTCGTCATGGCCGATCTCGAACAACGGGTAAGCGTCGGGGACTCGCAGCACCAGGCTGTCGATCACCTCGTGCCTGCGAATCAATCCAAGGCCATCCAGGCTGGCGACCGTATCCTCGACGAGCGCATCGTCACCGGCACACCAGCGGTCATCGCCGCGGAAACAGAAATGTTCCGTAACCAGAAGGGTCTTCCCGTCCGGCGCCATGTGCCGGCTCCAGTTGGTCGGCTCATGAATTCGCCCAAACGGTATCTTCCGTTCGGGCACGTAAATCCACGTCTGGTCGGTGACCCGCGCGCGATCGATCATGACCGCAACAACAATCAGATCACGGAACCGAAGCCCGGCGGCCGCCTTGAGGATCTCCTCCGGTGGCTTCGGATCGAGCAGGCGGACCAGTACGGAAAGCGGGATGCTGGAGGCGAGTTCGCCGGCCTGTCTGCGATCCGTTCGGGCGCCGTTTCGCAGCGTCAGGCCGTCGATCCTGCCGCCTGAATGATTGATGCCCGTGACCGTGGTGCCCGTCAGAACCCGTCCGTATTCCTCGATCTGCCGCCGCAGCCCCTCGGCAAGCTGGCCGATACCCTGGGCCGGATAAACGAACTTGCGGGCCAGCGTGCGCACGGTTCCGCGGTGGCGGGCAAACAACGCATCGCGAAGGGCGGCCCGGACGGACAGGCCCTGGATCCGCCACTCCGCCAGCTCTCGTGCCATGCGGCCGCACGCCACGCCCCAGACCTTTTCGCTGTATTCCCTGACGAATATGTCGAACATGGCGCGGCCGAAGCGGCGGACGATCTCGTCTTCGAAGGATATGGTTTCCGGTTTACGGAATCGCTGGCGAAGCCGTTCGGCGGCGAAGCTGAAAAGGACCGCCGCCGCCGTGCCGACGCCGAGGCCGCTCAGGGCATTTACGGGTCTCCAGGGATAGTCGAAATACCGGCCGTCCATGAGGATTTTGCTTGAACGGTCGACCTCAAGCACATCCTCGCCGAGGACCGACCTGACGAGTTTCTCCACGCCCCTGTTTTCGGTATGGAAGCGGTGTCCGCCGAGGTCGAACCGGAAGCCGTTGTGCTCGATGGTCCGGGCCAGTCCGCCGACCGCTGTATCCCGTTCGACGATCGTTACGTCGGCGCCCGATCGCGTGAGCAGGCTGCCCGCCGTGAGGCCGGCAAGCCCCGCGCCCAGAATCACGACGTCCCGCGCGCCGCGGACAGGCCGCCGTCCCGCCACCGTTTGCAGCGGCGGGACGATCATTCCACCTTCAGGTTTTCGTAGTATTCCTGCAGTGCGGGGTCCAGTTCCTCAACGCCGCCCTCGCCGCCCGCGGACACCCCGTAACTACCGGCCTCGGCGGCCTCGAAATAGCCGGGTTCCACACCGGTCCGCGAGGACGTCGCATAGCCAAGCAGTCCCGCAAGCACGCTTCCCACAACGACGGTCAACACCCAGATTGCGGTTCGCAAGGTTTTGCTCCTCAACTACGTTCGGCAGTCATGCCGCTGTCTTTGCCGGTTTCCGCTGTGTGCTACTGGCTCTCGTCGGCTTCGAGCGAGAGGCTCCGGTAATACTCTTCCAGCTCGTCGTCCACTCCGCCTTTCAGCCCGATTTCGGCATCGGCCCCGCCGCCGATCATACCGACCTCGACCATGGGCGGCACGCTGTAGCCCATCATGAACCCGGTGAAGAGTCCCGCAATGAGAATAACGGCCCAGTGACTGTTGTTCATCGCGTCTTCATCCCTTCGATTCTCGGCCGCCGCGCCACCTGCCCGGACGAACAGGCAGACCCGGGGCGTCGGCAACCACCCCGCCGGGACATCCGGTTCAGACCTTGCGGATATCCCATCTGAACTTGCCGGCCTCGTCATTCCTGGCGACGATCTCGTCGCCGGTATTCTCGCACATGACGGCGATCGATTCGCCCGACGACGGATTGTCGAACATGACCTCGACGATGTCGCCGACATTCACCTTCTCCAGCGCCTTCTTCGTGTAAATCTGTGGATGCGGGCAGACATAGCCCTCCACGTTCAGGACGAACAGGCCGTCGGATTTCTTTTCGAATTTCATCGCGCGTTTTTCCTCCTTGGATGCGACCGGCGAAATTTAGAAATCGCTGGCGGCGAACTGCTTCGCCATCTTTCGCTCCGTCCACCAGTTGAAGAATCTAACCCCGATATATGCGCCGCCGATCATGCCCAGTCCGAACAGCCATCCCGACGGGTCGCCTTGCGAGACCCGGACGAAGAAAGCGCCGACATTGCATCCAAGGCCGAGCCGCGAGCCGATGCCCATCAGCGCACCGCCGATGAGGGCCCAGGTCGCGAGTTCCAGCGTCGGTTTCTTGAAGCGGAACTCGTTGTTCAGCAGCGCCATGACCGCCGCGCCGCCGATCAGGGCGAGCGACATCCAGTCCGCCGGGTTGATCGCCGGATTGGGAATGCCGTTGACGAAACCGAAGAAGATATTGTCCATATTTTCGGTGCCGAGTTTCTGGAATGTCCAGCCGACCCACTGCGCCTCCTGGGTCGTCACGTACCAGTAGCCCGGGTCGAAGACGGTGCCGTTCACGGAAATGCCGAAGTCGAACCCCATCCGCTCCAGCAGCGTGCCGGCGTTCCTGACGCCGAATTTCACGCGCAGGCCCTGGATGACGAACATGTGCAGTCCGCACGCAATGCCGAGAACGAGGCCGGCGATGGCGGTCCGCTTGTTGGCGGTGATCATGGCCCAGTATCCGCCCAGCTCGTCCAGGAATGTGGGAGCCGGGAGTCCCTCTTTCTCCCGCCTGCGCATATGACTCCTGCGCGCCCAGAAGATGTACACGACGATCAGGAGAACGGCCGCCGGCAGCACGACGCCCAGCAACAGATTGCCCAGGAATGCCCCGGCGAAGGTTTCGTTCGACGACCCTGACATCTGGGCGAAGGTCGTAACAGGCTGGTCCCAGACATAGCCGGCAAGATACTGGTCGACCCAGCCATCGCCGACATTGATCGATTCCGGGAGGCCCTTCGCGAGGGCGGACTCGCGCCACGACGCCGGCACCAGCTTGTTGGTCCAGCCGCCGACGTCGACGAACAGTGCCTGGGTAACGCTGATCGACAGCACCACGAGCAGCGCATTGCCGTTGCCTTCGCCCGTCTTGTAGAGCGAGCCCGAGGCGCAGCCGCCGGCGAACACCATGCCGATGCCGAAGATGAACCCGGCGACCACCGCATGGAAACTGACCGGGGCGGAATGGAAGGTGCTCAGGCCGGTTGCCGTCACGATGGCGCCGACGAAGGCGAACAGCACCGTTGCGATCATGATGCCGACGACCATCCGCGGTACGCCGACGGCAAACAGGTCCCGGAACGCCGATGAAAAACAGAATCGCCCATACTGCAGGCACATCCCGTAGATGAGCCCGAACCAGAGATACACGGAAAGGTAGATGTAATACTCGTTGTAGGCATACGTACCGATGCTGACCAGGGCAAAGAACGCCATCACCCCATACGCCCACCGGCGTTTCTTGATCACATCGTTGGCGGTCTGCGTGTCGCTGTGCGCGCCACCGACCAAGACGGCATCCGTCCCGACCATATCGCTGCACCTTTTTTTTTAACCCGCCAAACGTAAGGCTAATGATCGGCGAATAATTTGTCGATAGTAAATATTCAACAATGGTTAAATGATGCAGGAAAACACACTCGTTATGGTGTGTGATAGACCCTAACGAGGGTCTTGAACCTGAAGAATTCGTCCGATAAGACGAACTCCCGGGACAGGCGGAGATCCGATGCTTTTTTTGCGCCTATGAGATCCGGGAGGGACTGATTTCCGTAAGCTGTGATCACCGCCACCGCGGTGGCCCGCGGACGATCGGTGCGGGGCCTGAAATAGCCGGGCGTGTCGTACTCCCAGGTAAATCGCAGCGGCGAGGTCGCGATCGACTCCGGGGCCGGGGGCGCCACCATGTTGCCCCGGTAGATGATTCGTTTGTCGGTGAACAGGTCGAGGATCGGAACCGCTATGGCCGGATTGATCACCGACCGTGGCTGCGGCAGCGTGTAGACTTCCACCGCTTCCACATCCATGCCGTTGAGATGTTCGCCCGCGGCAAGCAAGTTCACCGCGCTCATCCTCTTGAGCAGCGGCAGGTAGCCGAAGACGGAGGTGACCAGGGTCGAGACGACGGCGCAGGAAACGATGAACCGCCGGATCCGTCGATCCGCCACCTCCCGCATCGCGTAACCGGCCATCAGTGCGAGCATCGGGAGGGCGATAAGGATATACCGCGCCCGCTTTACACCGAGCACCACAAGCAGCAACAGCATCCAGGCGACAATCGCGAACTTTCGGTCCCGCCTGACGAAAGCGACGGCAAGGGCGCACAACGCGGCGGCCGTGACGAACGGATGGATCTGAAACAGGAACGTCGATACGTGGCTCTCTTCCCAGCGCGCCAGCCCGGGCAGCTGGTACGTCCGCAACAGTTGCAGTTGCGCTGCGACGACGTCGAACTTCATCAGCACGAACGTTCCGGCCAGCAGGAACGTGGCCAGCGCAATAATCGCGGCGCGCCGGAGGGCGGTCCGCCAACCGCGATCGAGGTGGGTGAGGACGATGACGGGAACGACGGTGAGCATCAGCCAGGTCGAGTATTTCGACAGCAACGCAAGCGTTATCGCCACCGCCGCCGCCGACAGGAATCCGGCGCCGCCCTCCCGGACAGCCTTGAGAGTCGTGAACACGGCAAGGGTCATGAAGAACATCGTCGGGACGTCGACCAGCATCAGCGCCGGTTGCGTGAGAAGATACGGCATGGCGAGGAGAAGCGCCGCCGCGCAGCCGCCAACGATGCCGTCCCACAGGGTCCTGCCGATCAGCCAGGTCAGGACGACGGTCCCGGCAAAAAGCAGGCTGGTGAACGCCTGCACCGCCACCCGCGATTCGCCGAACACCCCGAAAACCAGCCCGTGCAGGAACGGCATGAGGGGAAGATCGGTCCAGACCGCGATTTCCCGGCCCCACTCCCGAAGGAAAAATCCGGCGCCGTAAAGCTCGAGATATTTGGCCTGCATGAAATATCTGGCGGCATCGACGATGACCTCCGGGATTCCCCAGAACAGCACGGCGGCCGCGAACGCCGCCGCGAACAGCAACGCCCCCTGCGCGCGTGCGGGAACGGAAACGCCGGAGGCCGCGTAGGCAAGGACCAGCCCGGCCGCCAGGGCCAGGACGAGCAGGCGGATATCGGATTGGTCGAAGGCCCACTGCCAGTTGGTCAGCCGGTTGTCGTCGAGGAAACGGAGGAGAAAAAGGGCCGTGAAAATGGTCAGCGTGATCAGGGCAACGAGCAGCGCCAGGAGTCCCTGATTGGCATATCCCGAACGCAATTTACCGACCGCCGCCATCGCCTCGCTCTCCCTCGGCCGGATCAGCGGCCTGGCTCCGCGATGCCGGATCGTCGCGCGGATCCGGACCGGCACCGGGCCACCCGCCCGAACAGTGCCGGGAATTCCCTATCCCATCGCTACCACGAGATAACCTTGTCGCAGGAGAAGATGGCATCGATGACCGCATCGTACGAGACGTCGTCTCGCGACAGGTCGACGATCTCGATCTCATTGTCGGCCGATTGCGCCTCGATGATCCGTTCCGGCAGTTCTGCGGGGCCATTGGTCATAATGTGGAGCAACTTCATAATTCTGCGCCTTCCTTGTTCGTTCCGGCGGCTCCCGAAACAGCCGCCGGGGTCGTGCTCAGAGAACGATCACCCTGTCGACCGCCTGGGCCATCATGGCATTGTTGAGCTGGCTGCCGACGGTAACCCCTTCCGGCTTACCCTCGGTTTCGATCCCGTGTTCCCGGGCGCTGTGGCTGCAGAAGCTGAGCGAAACGCCGTCCAGCCCGCCGAGTTCGGTAAAGGCGCCGTCGTCGAGAAGCCGGACCCCTTGGTCCATGGCGAAAATAACAACTTCATGGTTTTTCTTGCTGGCCGCCTTCGCGAGTCCCAGAATGTGCCCAAGGTGCCTGTCCGTGTTCACCAGTATTCCCAGTTTCATGGTTTGCTTCCCTTCAGATGGCCGTGAACCGGCGCACGATTTTCAATACGGGATAACGTGGTCGTACTCGGTCAACCGGCGCGCCAACTCGTCCGTCGGGATATATTGCGTGTCCGCGTTGCCCTCGTTGTCCGAGAAGAACGCGATATCCATTTCCTCCATCAATTCCTTGTTCGCCGAATCCGCCTCGGACAATTCGAATTTTTTGCCGAGCAGGAAGACATTGACGGCGTCATCCATGAGGATCAGGCCAAGCGCCATTCGCAGGGCCTCGCTTTCCCGGTCCCGGACGAGCACGGCGATTTTCCGTGTCATGGTCACAGCCTCCGTGTTTTCGGTCGCACTGTCCTGCCGCTGCGGCGCGCCGCCGCCGGGACGACACGCGCAGCATTGGCCTCCATCAGGCGCCGCGATGGTATCACAGCGCCGGCCTTGCCGTCATCGCCGTCATCGGCGCCCCGGATGCACCACACCCCGGCCGCCGCGAAATGCGCCCCGCATGCCCCGAGAAACCGCTTTCCACTTTGGCCGAACGGGCGATAGCATGAATGTCAACGAGCCCGATTCCCAATTATCTGCCTGTGTAATCATGCGTCCTGTCTCACTCGCTGTCCTGCCGGGCGACGGCATCGGCCCCGAAATCACCGCCGCTGCCGTGCGGGTGCTGCGCCGCGCCGCCGACGTGTTCGGGTTCGCCCTCGATCTGCGCGAGGCGGAGGTCGGCTTTGCCGCGCTCGGGAAATCCGGCACCACCTGCCCCGATGCCGTTGTCGACATGGCGCGCGAGTCCGGGGCCGTGATCCTCGGCCCGGTAAGCCACAACGAATATCCGCCGCGTGCCGAAGGCGGGTTCAACCCGTCGGGACTCCTGCGCACGGCGCTGGATCTCTATGCCAATATCCGCCCGGCGCGCACCCACCCGGCGGTCCCTTCCGTCGCGGCGGCGATGAATCTGGTCATCGTGCGGGAGAATACCGAAGGGTTCTATGCCGACCGGAACATGCCGTCCGGCCCGGCGGAGTTCATGGCGGTGCCGGGCGTCGGCATCGCCATGCGCAAGGTCACGGCAACGGCGTCGGCGCGTGTCGCGCGGGTCGCGTTCGGGCTCGCCGCCGGCCGCCGCCGGCAAGTGGTCGCCGTCCACAAGGCCAACGTGATGCGCCTCACCGACGGCATTTTCCTCGGCGAGACGCGGCGCGTCGCCGAGGCGCATCCGGATATCGAGTACTCGGAAATGCTGGTGGACGCCGCCGCGGCCCATCTGATCCGCACGCCGGCCCGGTTCGACGTCATCGTCACCACCAACATGTTCGGAGACATTCTGTCGGACGAGGCGGCGGAGCTGGCCGGCGGCCTCGGCCTCGGCGCGTCGCTGAATGCGGGCGACGACCACGCCATGGCGCAGGCGCAGCACGGCTCCGCCCCCGACATCGCGGGCAAGGGCATCGCCAACCCGGCATCGCTGATCCTGTCGGCCGCCATGCTGCTGGACTGGCTGGCCCGCCGCCACGCCCGCGACGAACTGGCGAAGGCCGCAGAAGCGATCGGCGATGCCGTCGACCAGGTGCTGACCCAGCCGGCAACACGCACCGCGGATCTTGGCGGCAGCGCCGGAACCGAGGCCATGGCCGACGCGGTCGTGGCCGCGATCTCAGGTTAGGGAGCCCGACCGATGAATACCGATACCGTATGTCTGGCGGCGGACGAACTCGGTGAACTGGCTGTCCGCGCCTTCACCCGCGCCGGCGTGGGCGAGGTCGATGCACGCGAAACCGTTGATGTACTCGTCACCGGCGAAATGCTGGGAATCCCGACGCATGGCATGATACGGGTGCCCGAATATATCCGCCGGATCGGTCTGGGCGGGATCAACGTCGCGCCTCACATCCGCATCGACCGCCGCGCCCCGGCGCTGGCGGTGGTCGACGCCGATAACGCGCTCGGCCCCGTCGCCGGCGCGCGCGGGCTGGCGGCGGCACTGGAGATGGCGCAGGAGGCGGGAATCGCCTATGCCGGAATCGCCCAGAGCAATCATTTCGGCCCGCTGGCCCCCTATGCGCTGCAGGCCTGCGCCCGCGGTATGGCGATCGTCATCGGCTCCAACGCCACCACCACGATGCCGCCCTGGGGCGGCGCGGAGGCGCGCATCGGCAACAATCCGCTGTGCATCGCGATGCCCAACCCGGACAGCGCGCATTTCATCCTCGACATGGCGATGTCGGTGGCGGCGCGCGGCAAGATCCGCCGCGCGCTCAGGGAAGGCGCGGCGATCCCGGAGGGCTGGGCGGTGACGCGTGACGGCAGGCCCACGACCGACCCGGAAGAGGCGATCGAGGGCTATCTGCTGCCGATGGGCGGGCACAAGGGCTCGGGCCTGTCGCAGGCGGTCGATCTGCTCGCCGGCCTGCTGCCCGGCGGCGCTTTCCTGACCGGGATTTCATCATGGATCGACAATCCGGGCGCGCCCCAGCGCATCGGCCATTTCTTCATCGCCATCGATGCGGCGCGGCTGCACGGCCCCGGCTACGACCGGGCGGTGCGGGAGTTTTTGACGACGATCACCTCGACGCCGCCGGCGGACCCCGCCCATCCGGTCCTCTATCCCGGCCAGCGGGAGCAACAGCTTCTGGCCGCGGCTCTCCGGGACGGCGTATCGTTGCCCGCCGCATTGCTTGCGGAAATCAGGGCGCTGTCGCAATGACGAAAACGGACGTGGGTGCCGATCCGCGCCTGCAGTGAATCCGCGATTCGGAAGATAGGGCAAGTCCATGACAGATTTCGCAACGCTGTATCGCATGCGGTTCGGACTCGATGCACCCGATCCAGACGAAACACCGGCGGACGTGTCGGCCATCGAGCCCATTCTGTCCCGGCGCAGCGTGCGGCGCTTCCGGTCCCGGCCGGTGGGCGACGGACTGCTTGCGGCCCTGCTGGCCTGCGCGCAATCGGCGCCGACGAAGTCGAACCTGCAGCAGTATTCGATTGCCGTGCTGAAGGATCCCGACCGTCGCGCCCGATTCCTGGAGATCATTCCACAGGCCGCATGGGCGGCGACGGCGCCTCTGCTTCTCGTGTTCCTGGGCGATGTGCGCCGCGGCCGCAGGATCGCGGCGCAGCGCGGTTATGAGCACCGCAACGACAATGTCGATACCTTCATGAACGCGGCGGTCGATGCGGCGCTTGCCATGCAGTGCTTCATCGGCGCCGCCGAGGCGTCCGGGCTCGGCTGTTGCCCGCTCAGCGTCGTCCGGAACCGGCTGGATGATCTCAAGGATCTGCTCGAACTGCCGCCCGGCGTGTTTCCGATCGCCGGGCTCGCCGCCGGCTGGCCGGACGGGGAACCGGATATCTCGATGCGGCTGCCGCCGGAAATCGTCGTCCATCAAGACCGCTACGACGATGCGGGGCTCGAGGCCGCAATCGACGCCTATGACGGCCGGGTGTTCGCCGGCAAGCCGATCCCGCCGGAACGGCAGCGCCATGTCGACCGCTACGGCGTCGCCGCGCGCGGCGTCTGGTCCGAGAACGTGGCGCGCCAGCTGTCGCTTCCCGAGCGCGCCGAATTCCGGGACTGGCTGCGCCGTCAGGATCTGAATCTCGATTAGGCCGGAAACCCATAAACACGCGACGAGACGGGAAGGCGCGCGAACGTTCGGTTTCCGCGCAAGATCGGACGCTCCGACAGGCCCACTCCTGCGCCGCGGTCTCGGCCAGCAGCGGACTCTCCTCGGAGCCGCAAACCAAATAAACTCCGGTCTGCTTGGCATACTTCACTGTTGACCTGAGTGGATTCGCTTGATCTGGCGGGCCATGGCAGCCGCAACCGCGTTTTCGGCAGTTATGAACGGTCCGGCCAGACCACCAGGATCGAACCCATCGGCGCCAACCGTATGGCCTGCGGGCAACCGATCATGGACCTTGAGATGAAATTCATCCCAAGCCTGGAAGACGCAAAACATACCGCAAGGACGAGAATGGCCCGATGATCCAGGACGATCGGGGAAAAGCACTGATCTGGCCGATACGGTCCGACAGGAATTGAACCGGAGGGCTCTTTGAACAGCCGATTGGCTACTTCACTGTGCGGGTTTGGCTTCAAGCTCGCTTATCCCTATTCCCCATTTGGTGATGCAATTGGCCGCTTCGACGCTCTTCGCATCAAGCAATTGAACGCGGCTTCTTTCCACGACATAGATTCGGCCTGCCGTTACAACCGGCGCAGCCGGTATGAAGACAGTCACCCGTTCACCGCCGCTGTCCTCCATGACAAAGCCGAGTTCCGCTGTGCCGGGATCGGTAAGCGTGATGAGCGCCGGCGGGTAGGAAAGGCTGTTGCTCGTCAAACCGTGAAGCAGATTCACGACGATCTCATAGCCCGGCACACTTTCCCGCAACCTCTTGTCGATGGCCGTATAGGACCCAGACCCCAGTTGTGTACGGACAAGCAATCCAAAAACAAAGCATATCGCCAACAGAATAACCGTACCGATCGCGATAATAATAACAACATCAAGATAGGGAGAAACGCTAAGATCTGGAGCCAATATCTTGGCCAGTGTTTGCATCAACTCGACCAGTTTGAACAAGATATAGGCGATTAGCGCAAACGGTATCAGCGCGATCCCGCCGAAAATGATCGTATTACGTATGTTCTTGAACATGTTGAACCTCCCGTCACAAATACGGTGCGCCTGAACAGCGCCATAAAAGTATCCTGACACGCCCGAGGAGTCATCAATTGCAAATTACAAGAACATGTCCGGAAGAGGTTAATAGCGCGGGGACTTCAGCAGCGTCTTGACCAGCGCGGCGAACTCATCGGGCGCTTCGTACATGGCCCAGTGGCCGACGCCGGGCATCACCCTGAAATCGACATCGGGGTCGATGCCGCGCAGGATTTCCTCGCGCTGGCGCAGATAGGGGCCGGCCGTGGCGTCCCGCTCACCCCAGATCGCCTTCAGCGGCGCACCGACCTTGCGCAGCGCCCGGGCCAGCGTGTCGGTCATCGAGAAGGGCCGGCTCTTGACCCGGTGCTGCTCGGTGTTGCGGTGCTGGATGTGAAGCGCCAGCTCGTCGACCAGCGACGGGTCCGAGAGCATCAGGATTTCCAGGTTCCGGCGATGCGCCGCAGCGATCTCGGCGGCGGTCATGCCGGGATGGCGCGGGATCAGATCGGGCATGTCGCCGCGCTTCGCCCCGAGTCCCCCGGCGCCGGCCAGAACAAGCCCGTCGACCCGGCCGGCCAGCGCCTGCGCAAGATGGCCGGAAATCACACCGCCGAAGGAGAAACCGGCGATCGCCAGGTGCGCATCGGTCCCCAGAACTTGCGTAACACCCTCGGCCAGTGCGGCGGCGATGCCTTCCGCGCTGTGCGGCCGCGGCGGCGCGTCGGACTCGCCGAAGCCCGGCATGTCCGGGACCAGCAGCCGGAACCCTCCGGCCAGCGGCTGGATCGCGCGCACCCAGTGCATCCAGGTTCCGTACCCGCCATGCAGCAGGATCAGCGGCGGACCCTCGCCCCAGATGCGCCAGACGATCCGCCCGCCGGCAAAGCCGGTGCGCGTCTCGCTGCCCAGGGCGCACAGCCGGGCCAGCGCCTCGGCCGGCGGGTATGCGTCGAGATCGACAGCCGTCCCCGTCACGGCCAGCCGAACCCCGACGCGGCGATCCACAGGAAGTAGACCGCGCCGCAGAGGATCAGGCCCTCCATGTACCGCGTGTGCACCCGGATCGAGGTCCGGCGCACGATCCAGCGCCCGAGATAGGTTCCCGGGATCGTGCACAGGCCGATCAGGACCCCCTTGGCCATCAGCACGGGGCCGAGCAGCGGCGAGAAACCGAACACCGTCGATTTCGTCAGGTTGAGCCCGAACCCGATCGCGGCGACGGTGCCGAGCAGCGGCTCGCCGGCAAGGCCCGCGCCCAGCAGGAACGGCGCCAGCATCATGCCGGCCCCGAAGGTCGAGCCCGAGATCAGCCCGTAGGGCACCGCCGCCGCCGCAAGACCGCGCGGCCCGACCGCGAATTCGTGCGCCGACATGTAACGCCGCACCGGCAGGCTGAGGGCGAGGAAACTCCCCAGCAGCAGCGCGACCGCCGCCACCGGCAGCCTGATGTAGACGATCGCGCTGAGCACGATACAGGGCAGGGACACGCCGAACACGATCGCGAATGTGCGCCAGTCGACGGCGGCGCGAAACGCCCACACGCGGTTCATGTTGGAAATGATCATCGCCATTGCGGTGACCGGGACGGTTTCCTTCACCCCCAGGATCGGGGCAAGGCAGATCGCCAGCAGCAGCCCGCCGGCGAACCCGCCGACGGCGTGAAACACGGCGGTGCCGAAGGCGGCCAGAACGATCAACGCGATCGAGAGCAGGTCCAGTTCCACGCATTTCCCCACGGCGGTTTTGTCGACAATCGGTTTTATGGTGCGGCCGTCCCGATGCCAAGCAATGTCTTGCCAATTGGGGAAATTGCCGGTCCGACCCAACCGGTTCGCCTTATCGGCGTTGCAAGCCGCGCGCCCGATTGTCTACAGTCGCCGGGGACGGGAGGGTGACCGCAATGCCGCGCGCCAGGACGATCATCGACAAGATCTGGGACAGTCACGTCGTCGCCCGGCGCGACGACGGCGAATGCCTGCTCTACATCGACCGGCTGCTGCTGCAGGAAAATTCGTTCCACGGCTTCGACAAGATCCGGCGGGAGGACCGCACGATCCGCAATCCCGGCCAGGCCTTCGCGTTTTCCGACCACTACGTCCCCACGGTCGGGCGCGAACAAGGCCTCGACGGCATCGCCGACCCGGAAATCCGCAACATGGTGGAGCTGATCGAATCGGATTCCCGGGACAACGACATCACGCTGTTCGGGCTCGGCGACATCCGGCAGGGCATTCTGCATGTGGTCGGGCCGGAGCAGGGCATCACCCAACCCGGGCTCGTCATCGCCGGCGCCGACTCGCACACCTCCACCCATGGCGCGCTGGGCACCTATGCGTTCGGCGTGGGCTCGTCGGAAGTGGCCCATGTGCTGGCCGTCCAGGGGCTGTGGCGGGCGCGGCCGAAGACCATGCGTGTCCTGGTGGAAACGCCACTGTCGGACGGTATCTCTTCGAAGGACCTGATCCTGGCGATCATCGGCAGGATCGGCGCCGGCGGGGCCGTCGGCCATGTCATCGAGTACGCCGGCCCCGGCATCGCGGCGCTGTCGGTCGAGCAGCGCATGACCGTGTGCAACATGTCGATCGAGGCGGGCGCCCGGGCCGGGCTGATCTCCCCCGACGACAAGGTCTGTGAATACGTCAAGGGCCGGCCTTACGCGCCGAGCGGCGAATTGTGGGACAAGGCGCTGGCGTACTGGCGCACGCTGGCGAGCGATGCGGATGCGAGCTACGACCGCGAGGTGCGGATCGCGGCATCCGAAATCCCGCCGATGGTGACCTGGGGAACCAATCCCGAGCAGGTGGCGGCGGTGACCGGCACAGTTCCCGACCCGGCCGCCGAAAGCGACCCCGGCCGCCGCACCAGGATGGAGCGGGCGCTGGCGTATATGGCGCTCGAGCCCGGGACCGAGTTGCGAAGCATTCGCCTGGACCGCGTGTTCATCGGCTCCTGCACCAACAGCCGCATCGAGGATCTGCGCATCGCGGCCGCCGTGGCGAAGGGCCGCACCGCGCAGGTGCCGACCATGGTCGTGCCGGGGTCCGGCCTGATCCGGCAGCAGGCCGAGGAAGAGGGGCTGCACGAGACTTTCCTGGCGGCGGGATTCGAATGGCGGTCGCCGGGCTGCTCGATGTGCGTCGGGATCAATGGCGATATGCTGAACCCGGGCGAGCGCTGCGCCTCCACCTCCAACCGGAATTTCGAGGGCCGGCAGGGGCCGGGAGGGCGCACCCATCTGATGAGCCCGGCGATGGCCGCCGCGGCGGCGGTAACGGGGCGCATCACCGACGTGCGCGAGCTGACGGGCGAAGGGTAGGGGGCGCATGGAACCGTTCAAGACGATCACCGCGACGGCCGTGCCGCTGGACATGGCGAACGTCAACACCGACCAGATCTTTCCGGCGCGGTTCATTCGCAAGCCGCGGGCGGTGGGCTATGCGCAGTTCACCTTCCATGACGTGCGGCGACGCGAAGACGGCTCCCTGCGGCCGGAATTTCCGCTCAACGAGGATCGTTACCGCGACGCGCGAATCATCGTCGGCGGGGCCAATTTCGGCTGCGGATCGTCCCGCGAGGGCGCGGTCTATACGCTGATCGACAGCGGCGTCCGGGCCCTCATCGCGCCGAGCTTCGGAGATATCTTCGCCGCCAACTGCCTCAAGAACGGGGTGCTGACCGTGACGCTTCCGGACGATATCGTGGCCGGGCTGCGCGAACAGCTGCGGGGCGCGGATCGGCCGGTTCTGGCGGTCGACCTAGAGGCGCAGGCGATCGTGATGCCCGACGGAACGACGCTCGATTTCTCGCCCGACCCGTTTCAGAAGCACTGCCTGCTGAACGGCTTGAACGAGATCGACCTGTCGCTGGAGTTCGCGGCCGAGATGGCCGCGTTCGAGGCGTCGTACCGGGAGCGGTTCCCCTGGCTGGCGCCCGATGCGCAACGGACGCGGGGATAGGCTGTTGCGCATTCGCGAGGTGGCGCTCTATCGGGCCGACCTGCCGCTGGTCACGCCGTACAGGCTGTCATACCGGACCTTCGAGAGCTTCGAGCCGCTGATTGTCGAGATCCGCGACGAGGACGGGCGCGAGGGCTGGGGTGAACAGCACATCTCGCCCGGATCGAGCGCCGAGACCCGCGATGGCGGCTGGGCCTTCGCGCGGGAACTCGCATCGCGGCTGCCGGGCCTGGCGACCGGCGCGGCGCGGCGGCTGATCGCCGAGCGCGCGGCCGAGAGCAAGGTCGCGGCGACCGCACTGACCACGGCCATCGAGATGCTGGAAGGGGCGCCGCCCCTGCATACCGGTGTGGAAACGCGGCAGCGGCTCCTGACCGCCTTCAACGCAACGGCGCGCACGGCGGTCGAGCAGGAAGTCGAAGAGCGCCTGGCGCAGGGCTACCGCACCTTCAAGATCAAGGTCGGCCAGGACGTGGAAGCGGATATCGAACGCCTCGGCTGGATCCAGCGGGCGACGGCCGGGCGCGCGACCCTGCGCATCGATGCCAACCGCGCGTACAGCCGGGAGGACGGCTGCCGCTTCGCGGCGGCGCTCGATCCGGAGGGGATCGAACTGTTCGAACAGCCCTGCGCGGCCGAGGAATGGGATGCGAATGCCGCCGTGGCCGCGGTTTCGCGCGTACCCCTGATGCTCGACGAACCGATCTGCGACCTGCCCGACATCGACAGGGCGGCCGCGATCCCCGGCGTCGGGCTGTGCAAGGTGAAGCTGAAGCGCTTCGGGTCCGTTGCGCACCTTACGGCGGCGATCGAGCGGGTGCAGGCATGCGGGCTCCGGGCGGTGCTGGGCGACGGGCTGGGCGCAGAGGTCAATTGCTGGATGGAAGCCCGCGTCGCCGACGGTCTGCTCGACAATGCCGGCGAGTTCAACGGCTTCGTCAAGATCCGGCCGGAGGCGCGGTTGCTGGCCGACCCGCTGCCGTTCGCGGCCGGCGAAATCGTCATCCCCGCGAACTGGTGGCCGAAGATGGATCGGGCGCGGCTGGCGGAACGAACGATCGCGAAAGAGCGGTTCGCGCCGACGACCGCTTGACGGACTCAGCCGCCGAACTTCTCCGCCCAGGCCAGCCAGTCGTCGTGCCCGACCGCCTCGTCGCGTTGCTGCAGCGGGCCCAGCAGATCGGCCACCGCCCCGCTGTCGCCGTCGTTGCGAATGGCGGCGAGGACGTCGGTCATGGCCCGGATCACCGCCCGCTGGAGGTCGGAGGCGACGATCACCAGCTGGTATCCAAGCGCCCCCAGCCGCGCCGGCGGCGTAAACGGCGTGCGCCCGCCACGGAACATGTTGATCATCAGCGGCCCCGGCAGACGCCCGGGAATCGCGGCGACCTGCTCCTCGGTCTCCGGCGCCTCGACGAACAGCAGGTCGGCCCCGGCCTCCCTGTAGGCGGCGGCGCGCGCCATCGCGGCATCGAATCCTTCGACGGCGATGGCGTCGGTGCGCGCGGCGATCACGAAGTCCGGGTCCCGGCGGGCGGCGACCGCGGCCGCGATCTTGCCCGCCATCTCCGCCGCTGGAATCAGGCTCTTGCCCCCGATATGGCCGCAGCGCTTCGGAAATCCCTGATCCTCGATGTGCAGGCCGGCCAGGCCCAGCCGCTCGAAGGTCTGCACAGTGCGGCGGACATGCAGCGCCGTGCCGTGGCCGGTATCCCCGTCGGCGAGAACCGGGCAGCCCGCGGCTTCGACGATCTCGCGCAGGCGGCCGGCGACCTCCGCCATCCCGGCAAGGCCGAGATCGGGCAGCCCCATGCTGCGCGCGATCGCGCCGCCGCTGGCATAGACGGCGGCGAAGCCCGCCCGGCGGGCAAGATGGGCCGAGAGTCCGTCGAATACCCCCGGTGCAACGACGGGCGGCTGGTTCTCCAGAGCTGCGCGCAACAGGGCGCCGGCACTGTCCATCGCTGCAATCTCCTTCCGTGGATCTGCGGGCCGAACGGGCCAATCTGTTTACAATGCGGCCCGTGGACCCGGCATAGCGGAACCGGCTGCCCGTCTTGGAGAACCAACGGTTTTCAACATCGAAATGACTGTGAGTCCCGTCGGCAGGAGCCAGCTTGCGGCGGCATTGTGTTGACAATTCGAAGCAATGTCGATCAACTTGTACGCAAGCCGCTGACGGGGTCGTTAAGGCCCGCGCAGCGGTGCAATGCCAACTCCCGCGGAAGTTCGGCGGCGGGGCTGGCGCTACAATGATGTCCAGGGAGGACAGGATGAAAACAGGCCAGAAGATTGGACGCCGCGGCCTCATGGTCATGGCGGCGGGTACGATCGCGTCGCTGACCGTGCTGACCGGCGCACTGAGTGAAGAGTTTCCGAGCAAGCCCATCGAAGTCGTGATCCACTCGAAATACGGTGGTGGCACCGATGTGACCGCGCGGATGATGATGATCCGCACCCGCCGAAATCTCGACGTCGACATGTCCGTCGTTTCCAAGCGCGGCGGCTCCGGCGCCAAGGCGCATCAATACGCGATGAGCAAGCCGCGCGACGGCTATACGGTGCTGGCCCTGACGCAAAGCCATCTGTATACGATCGCCCGCGGCAAGTCGCCGCTGACGATCGACGATATCGTTGGCGTCGCCCGTGCGATGGACGACCCGACATTCGTCACCGTGGCGACGAAGAGCCCGTACAAGACGCTGGGCGACCTCGTCGCGGCATCGAAGGAAAAACCCCTGAACTGGGGGGTCGCGCAGATCGGCGGCACCGAACATATCGGGCTGGCGCAGCTGGCCAAGGCGTCCGGCATGCAGTTCAAGGTGGTGCCGTTCGGCAGCGGCGCGCAGATGGTGCAGGCGCTGATGTCCGGCGCCATTGACGCCACCCTGCCCAATGTCAGCGAAGCCGGATCCCAGGTCAGGGACGGCACCTTCCGCGCCCTGGCGGTGATGGCGGAAAAACGGTTGAACGACTATCCGGACGTACCGTCCACCTTTGAGAGCGGCTACGAGGTCAAGACCTCGACGACGCGCGGCTACTGGGTGCTGAAGGGCACGCCGCCGGATCGTATCGAGAAGCTCTCGCAAGCGATGGTCAAGGCCATGAATCACGAGGTCTTCGTGAACTATCTGAAGAGCTCGGGCCTGACACCGGAAGACAGCATCGCCGGGCAAGAAGTCTGGGACAAGCATATCAAGGAAGAATATGCGAAGGCGTACCAGGCGCTTAAGGATCTCGACCTGCTGGACAAGTGATCCGGACAGTACGATTCGTCGGAGGGAACGCCCCGGCGTTCCCTCTGCCGGCCGGAGACGAGGCTGAATGCCACTGACACCCCAAGAGCGCGGGCCGCTGCTGCATACGACCGATCTGGTCGTGGCCCTGATCATATTGGCGATCTGCGTTGTCCTCTACTACGTCACCACGACGTTCGAGGAAGTCTCGAACCTGCTGGCGCAAAACATACCGCCGGAATTCTTTCCGCAGCTCGTTCTCATCATCATCGCGATCCTGACGCTGGGCGTGCCGTTCGAGCATCTTCTGCACAAGCGCCGCGGCGACAATATCGATTCCGAGCGTAGCGACCGTATCAAGCGGATGCCTTATGTCACGGCGGCGCTGCTGATCGCGTTGGTTCTCGGCATTCCGTATCTGGGAATGCTGTTGTCCATGATCGGCGTTTGCGCTGTTCTCCCTCTGCTGTGGGGTGAGCGCCGCCTCAAGCTGATCGTCCCGTTTGCGCTGCTGTTTCCGCTGGCGGTCGCCTACCTGTTCAACAAGGTTCTGCTGGTCTTCTTCGAGCCCGGCATTCTCGGCATCGCCCTGTGAGTTGACATGGAACCGGTGATCGAAGGCCTGAGCCTTATCCTCCTCGACCCGTTCAACATCATGCTGATCTTCGGCAGCGTGTTGATCGGCGTGATGGTCGGCGCGCTGCCGGGGCTGAGTTCGCCCATGGCGATCGCGCTCCTGCTGCCCTTTACGATAACGCTGGAACCGGTCCCGGCGATCGCCATGATGGCGGCGCTCTACTGCGCGGGAACCTTCGGCGGGTCGATCACCGCGATCCTGATCAATGCGCCCGGCGCGCCGCCGGCGGTGGCCACGGCGCTTGACGGTTACCCCATGGCCAAGCGCGGGGAGGCGGGACGGGCGCTAGGCATCGCCACATTCAGCAGCGTGACCGGCGGCGTTCTGAGCCTGATCGTGTTCATCGTCGCGGCGCCGGCCCTGGCCGCGGTCGCGCTCAAGTTCCGGCCGCCGGAATATTTCGCGCTCGCGGTCTTCGCGCTGTCCATGCTGGCGTCGATCAGCGGCAAGTCGTCGCTGCGCAACCTGATATCGGGCGCCTTCGGAGTCTTGCTCGGCACCGTCGGCATCCACCTGACGACCGGCGTCGAGCGCTTCACCTTCGGATATCCGGAACTGACCGAGGGAATCGCGTTCGTTCCCGTGCTCATCGGCCTGTTCGCGATCGGCGAGTTGTTGAACCAGTCGCAGGCCCTGACCGCGCATTACGAGCGGATCAGGGCGCATGTTACGAAACTGCCGGACCGCAACGACCTTCGCCTGATCTGGAAGACCGTTCTGCGCTCCAGCGGGCTTGGCACCTTCATCGGCATCCTGCCGGCCGAAGGTTCGACGGTCGCCGCGATCATGGGCTACAACGAGGCGAAGCGCTGGTCGAAGAACAAGGCGCAGTTCGGCACCGGCTGCCCCGAGGGGATCGCCGGGCCGGAAGCGGCCAACAACGCGGCGACCGGCGGTGCGATGGTGCCGACGCTGGCGCTCGGCATTCCGGGCAGCGGCTCCACGGCGCTGATCCTGGTCGCGCTGATCATGCACGGATTCCGGCCGGGGCCGTATCTGGTCCAGCAGACGCCGGAGTTCATCTACGCGATCTTCGGTGCCATGCTGATCGCCAATTTCATGTTCCTCGGCATCGGCCTGGTGGGTGCGAAAGTGTTCTCGCAGGTCACGCTGATTCCGCGCACCATCCTGTGGCCGGCGGTCGTAGTCTTCTCGATGATCGGCGCCTATGCCAGCGCCTCCGATCTCCTGGATGTCTGGATCATGCTGATCGCGGGCATCGCCGGCTTCATCATGCGGCGGCACGGTTTCGGCCTGGCGCCGCTGGTCATGGGCCTGATCCTCGGCAGCCTCGTCGAGGAAGCCTTCTCGCAATCCATGATCATGTACGACAACAGGTTCCTCGACCTGTTCGAAAGCCCGATCGTGGTGGGCTTCTTCGTACTCACGTTTATCAGCCTGTTCTGGCCGTTCGCGGGACCGATCGTGAAGCGGGTGGTTCGGCGCAGGGGTGCGGGCGCGGAAGATTCATGAGCAACGGAGCCGGTGCACGGGTCGCCATCATAACCGGCGCGGCGCGGAATATCGGCCGCGCCACCGCCGTAATGCTGGCCGGGCAGGGCTTCGATGTCGTGGTCCACGCCCAGGGCAACCGCGAAGGCGCCGCGGAGACCGCCCGGCTGGTCGAAGCCGAAGGCGCGCGGGCCGGCACGGTACTGGGCGATCTGTCCGATCCGCAGACCGCAACGCGGCTGGCCGAGGCGGCGCGGGAACTGGGGCCGATCGGCGTCCTGGTGAACAATGCCGCGGTGCGCCGGGGCGTGCCGTTCGGCGAGATGACGCTGGAGGAATGGCGCGCGATCCTGTCGGTCAATCTCGACGCCGCGTTCCTCTGTGCGAAGGCCTGCATCGGCGATATGGTGGCAGAGGGCTGGGGGCGTATCGTCAATATCGGCGGGCTGACCGGCCATACCGGGGCCAGCGGCCGCGCCCACGTGGTCACCTCCAAGGCGGCGATCGTCGGGCTGACCAAGGCGCTGGCGGCGGAATACGCCGGGTCAGGCATCACCGCGAACTGCGTCGTCCCCGGCGAGATCGAGACCGAGCGCGGCGGGGCGGCCGGCGCGCGCGGGCATCATGCGGGCAAGACGGGACCCATGGTCGGCCGGCGCGGGACCCCGGCGGAGGTGGCGGCGGTGATCGCCATGCTGTGCGGTCCCGATTCCGGTTACATCACGGGCCAGGCGATCCACGTCAGCGGCGGGGCCTACCTGCCGTGAGCGTGCCGCAGCCGACCGCGGCGGAGGTCTTCGCCGGCTGGGCCGCGGACTTGCGGCCCGACAATGTGCCGGACCCTGTACGCCGTGCGTTGCAGCGCGGATTGCTGGACTCGGCCGGACTGATGGTGGCGGCGCGAAACGAGGACTATGTGCGGGCGACCGTGGCGGCGGCCGACGGGACCGGCCGATGCACGGCGATCGGGCATGAGGGCGGATTCGACGCCGCCGCCGCCGCGCTGATCAACGGCACCGCCGTGCATGGCGAGGATTTCGACGACACCTTCGAGGGCACGCCCGTCCATACCGGCGCGGTCATGGTGCCGGCCCTGCTGGCCGCCGCCGAGCAGCGCAAGCTTTCCGGCGCATCTGCGCTGGCCGGTCTGGCCGCGGGCTCGGAGTTGATCTGCCGCATGGCGCTTGTCGCGCCGACCGCGATGCACCGGCAGGGCTTCCATCCGACGGCGGTCTGCGGGGCCTTCGGCGCCGCCGCGGGCATCTCTGTGGCGCTCGGCCTGCCGCCGGCGCAGATCGCCTCCGCGCTCGGCATCGCCGGCAGCATGGCCTCGGGCATCATCGAGTACCTTGCGGAAGGCACGTGGACCAAGCGCATGCATCCGGGCTGGGCCGCGCAGGCGGGCTGGCGGGCGGCGCGTCTGGCGGAATGCGGCTTCGTTGGGCCGCGCAGCGTTTTCGAGGGAACCCACGGGGCCTTCAAGGCCTT
Source organism: uncultured Alphaproteobacteria bacterium (assembly GCA_947259105.1). Taxonomy (GTDB): domain Bacteria; phylum Pseudomonadota; class Alphaproteobacteria; order UBA8366; family JADFVY01. The sequence continues at coordinate 12,226 of CAMYKU010000022.1, read as the reverse complement.
CGCGGTGCCCGAAATCGCGCCCGACTTCTCGCATCTGCGGGAGGGGTGGGGCGCGTGCTGGGAACTCGCCAACCTTGCCTTCAAGCCCTATGCCTGCGGCACCATGGCCCAGCCCTTCATCGACTGCGCATTGCAGTTGCGCGGCCGGATCCCCGATATCGCGGCGATCGAGCGGATCGACGCCAGGGTCGGGGAGGGCACGGTCCACCGGCTGTGGGAACCGAAGGCCGAAAAGGCCCGGCCGTCCAGCCCCTATTCCGCCAAGTTCTCGGTGCCGTTCTGCGTCGCCGTTTCGCTGATCGACGGCGAGGCCGGGCTCTCCCAGTTCACCGAAGCGCGCATTGCCGACTCGCAGGTGACCGGCCTGGCGAAGAAAATCCAATACGAGATTGACCCCGACGACGAGTATCCCGCGAACTACACCGGGCATCTGACGGCGACGCTCGATGACGGCAGCCGGATTGCCGCCGGTCAGCCCTGCCTGCGCGGCGGCCGCCGGGACCCGCTGGACGACGGGGAGATCGCGCGCAAGTTTGCCGCGAATGTCGCGTTCGGCGGCTGGAGCGAGGCGCGGGCCGGAGAACTGGCGGGCTACTGCAAGGGACTGTTCGCGTGCCCGGATTTGTCCGGGCTGCGCGCGTTTGCCGGCTGAATCAAGACGAGACGAAGGGAAAGGATCATGCCCCACATTCCGGCTTCTGAGGCTCTCTCGCATGTCCGGGTCCTGGACGTCACGCGGGTGCGGTCCGGCCCGACGGCGGTGCGCCAGCTTGCCGACTGGGGCGCGGACGTCATCAAGGTGGAGCCGCCCGCGAGCGTAGAGGCGGACGGTGCGCTCGGCGCCCCGCGGCATACGCCGGACTTCCAGAATCTGCAGCGCAACAAGCGCAGCCTGACCGTGAACCTGAAGGAGCCCGAGGGGCTCAGGATCTTCCTGAAGCTCGTCGAGACGGCCGACGTCGTGGTCGAAAACTTCCGTCCCGACGTCAAGGAGCGCCTGGGCATCGACTACGAGCGCCTCAAGGCGGTAAACCCCCGGGTCATCCTGGCCAGCATATCCGGCTTCGGCCAGACGGGACCCTATTCGAAGCGGCCCGGGTTCGACCAGATCGCGCAGGGGTTGGGCGGGCTGATGTCGATCACCGGCGAGCCGGGCCGCGGGCCGATGCGGGTCGGCATCCCGATCGCCGATCTGACCGCGGGGCTGTTCTGCGCCATGGGCATCCTGACCGCGCTGATCGAACGCGACAAGTCGGGCGAGGGGCAGTGGCTGCACACCTCGCTGCTGCAGTCCCAGATCTTCATGCTCGACTTTCAGGCCGCCCGCTGGCTGACCAAGGGCGAGGTCGCCGGCCAGGCCGGCAACAACCATCCGACGAGCGTGCCGACCGGCGTCTTCAAGACCTCCGACGGCGCGATCAATCTCGCCGTCGCCGGCGAGACGATCTGGGGGCGTTTCGCCGAGGCGGTCGGCCGGGAGGACTGGGTCGGATCGCCGGACTACAAGGACAATCCCAGCCGCCTCGAGCGGCGCGACCAGCTGAACGCCGAGATCGAGGCGATCACCAGGACCAGAACCAGCCGCGAATGGGTCACGATGCTGGCCGAGAAGGGCGTGCCCTGCGGCGAGATCTACGCGATCGACGAGGTCTTCGCCGACCCGCAGGTCGAAGCGACCGGCATCGCCCAGGAGGCCGATACGTTGCCGTTCGGCCGCACCCGTCTGGTCGGCCAGCCCGTCAATCTGACGCGGACGCCGAGCCGGATGGAACAGCCGCCGCCGGAGCGCGGCCAGCATACCGACGAGATCCTCCGTGAACTCGGTGTCGGGGACAAGGATTTGAAGGAATTGCGGGACCGTCAGATCGTCTGACCGATCCGCGCCACAACTTGACGAGAGGACCAGCATGGCGACCGACAAGATGATTGCGCGCAGGGCCGGTGCCATCGGCCATGTGATCTTCAACAATCCCGAGAAGCATAACGCCGTCTCGCTGGAGATGTGGGACGCCGCCAATGCCATTCTCGCCGATTTCGAATCCGACGATTCGGTGCGGGTGGTGGTGCTGTCGGGGGCGGGCGGCAAATCGTTCGTCTCCGGCGCCGATATCTCGAAGTTCGAGGAGGAACGCGGATCGGAGGACGCGGTGCGCCACTACAACAGCCGCACAAGGGCGGTATACGATCGCATCCATGCCTACCCGAAACCGACGATCGCGATGATCGACGGTTACTGCATCGGTGGCGGGCTGAACCTTGCGGTGACCTGCGATCTGCGGTTCTGTTCCGAGAAATCCAGATTCGCCATGCCGGCGGCGCGGCTGGCGCTCGGCTATCCGTACCCCGCCATCAAGCGCCTGATCGACGTCGTCGGCCAGGGGGCCGCGAAGGACCTGATGTACAGCGCCCGGCGGATCGATGCGGCGGAGGCGTCCCGCGTCGGGCTCGTGCAGCAGGTCCTGAAGGAAGCCGAACTGGAGGGGTTCGTCGACGAATATGCGGGCCGTATCGCCGCGAACGCGCCGTTGACGGTGCGCACCATGAAGTTCATCGCCGGCGAGGTTTTCAAGGATCCGGAAGGCCGTGACCTCGACCAGTGCGATCAACGCGTCGACGAATGTTTCGCCAGCGATGACTTCAAGGAGGGCGCCCGGGCCTTCATGGAAAAGCGCGATCCGCAATTCAAGGGCGGTTAGGCGCGCCGGCGTTTTCCGCCGTTGTTCTGGTCCGCAACGCCGCGGCTCAACTGTTCCGACCGTTCCGCCTCGACCGCGGCCAGCAGCCGCTGCTTGGCCGCCAGCACGTGGCTCTTCATGCTCACACCCGCGGCGATCGGGTCGCGTTCGGCGATGGCGTTGACGATCTGCCGGTGCTCCGCATTGGAGATCGCCATCGAGCCCTGCTGCAGCAGTCCCTTCCGGCGGAACAGGTGGAGTTCCTTGATCAGGCTGCGGTAGAGCCGCTCGAGCCGCCGGTTGTTGGCCAACGCCAGCAGCCGGTTATGGAAGGCGAGATTAACTGGATAGTAGCGCTCCATGTCGCGGGTGGCGGCGGCATCGTCCATCCCGTCGATCAGCGTCCAGAGCTCTGCGATCTGCGCGTCGGAAATGCGCTCGGCGATCGAGCGGCCCATCAGCTCGTCGAGCGCGGAGCGGATGTCATACACCTCCAGCGCCTCACGGAGGTCCAGCTGGCGCACGAAGACGCCCCGATTGGGCACCGCGACCAGCAGGCCTTCCTGGGCCAGGGCGCGGCAGGCCTCGCGGATCGGGCCGCGGCTGGTACCGAACCGTTCCGACAGGGCGATCTCGTTGACCCGGTCGCCGCCGCGCAACTCGCCGTTCATGATCAGGTTCTCGATACCGGCCTGCGCCCGGGCGGTCAGGGACCGGGGCGCGTCCGGAGTGCCGCCAGTGTTCTCAGGCATGACTGCCGCCGGTGCGGATAGGGCATGTATGCATGGCGGAACCGATCGCGCGATTGTTGACGATTGGGCCGCGCCGTCCGCTGCGACGACACGACGCGATTTCCATACCGATTATATAGCAACGATTTTCGGGTAAAAGCCTCACATGGCGCCGACGCAATTGTCGACAGGACAGGGGGCAGTCGTCTATCAAGCGGGGCGGGACAGCAACCGGGCCGGAGGGCGAAATGGCGCTTGTCGACGTGAAGACCGAAATTACCGGGATCATCCAGACGATCATCCGCAGTGTCGGCGACAGCGTGGCAGAAGACGAGCCCGTCATCATGCTGGAATCGATGAAGATGCAGATTCCGATCGCCGCGCCGGAAAGCGGGAAGGTGGCCGAGATCCTGGTCGAACAGGGCGACACGGTCACCGAGGGATCGGTGGTCGCCCGGATCGAGGCCTGACCGCGCAGGAATTCCAGGCGGTCAGCCCCGCTCGCCGAGCCGCCGTTCGAGGTGCGCGACGACGGCGAGGGCGGCGGCCATGTCGGGAATCTCGTCGAATACCGGCACATCAACGGCACGCGCGCGTTCGCGATAGAACCGTTTCTTCTCGTCCAGCTCGGGCGAGCCGTCGCTGCGCAGCGCCAGGGCGAAGTGGGCACGGCCGGGCCATTTCTTTTGCGTTTCTTCGACCACGGTGAACAGGTTGTCCACAGGGTCCACCGTGCCGCGGCCGACGAAGGCGGCGAGGTTCAGATGCATTGCCACGGCGTCCGGATGGGCGTGCCGATAGACGATGTCGAGTATTTCGCCGGCGACCCAGCCGTTCTTCTCCTGCAGGGTGCGGACCGGCGTGTCGATCGGGTTGGCGACGCTCGTCCCCGGCGGCAGCCCCATCGCCTCAAGCGGCCCACGCGCCTCCGGCCCGAACGGCGAGACGTCGAGGCCGACGTGTGCAAAGGCATCGGCGCCCAGCACGCTCGACCCGCCGCCATTGCCGAACAGCGTGACCGAAGATGTCGGGCGGTCTGGCCGCAGGTCGAAATGCTGCAGCGCCATGAGGGCGTCGAGGAAGGCGTCGAGCGTTGCCACCGGCGCCGCGGGCGTCTGGGCGTAGAGCGCGTCCCAGGCCCGGCCGTCGCCCGCCAGCGCGCCGGTGTGCGAAGCCGCGGCGATCCGGCCCTGCCGCGATGCGCCGCCGCGCAGGATGACCACCGGTTTCGTGGCCTTCCCGGAGCGCAGCAGGTCGAAGAAGGCGCGGCCGTCCTTGATGTCCTCCAGATAGAGCCCGACCGCCCTGGTCTGCGGGTCCTCGAAATAGAATTCCAGCAGTTCGGTTGGCGTAAGGTCGGCGCTGTTGCCCATGGTCACCAGCCCGCTGAACCGCAGCCCGCGCCACTGCCCGCGCTTGACGATGTCGGTGGATAGGCCGCCGGACTGCGAGACCACGCCGATATTGCCGGCCTCATTCGGTGCGTTTGCCGGGAAGGTCAGACCGCCGCGCGGCGAATAGGTGCCAAGGCAGTTGGGGCCGAGCACCCGCACGCCGGCCCCGTGGGCTTTCGCCACCAGGGTCGCCTCGAGCGCGGCGCCGCCCTCGACCTCGCCGAATCCCGACGAGATCACCTGCGCAATGCTGCAGCGGCCGTCGGCCGCCGCCAGCGCATCGGGAATGCGCTCGGCGGCGATCCCGACATAGGCGTAATCGACCGGCTCCGGTGTCCCGGCGAGGCTCGGATACGCCGTGAACCCCTCGATTTCCTCTGCCTTGGGGTGAATCGGATAGATCGTGCCGGCGAACCCGAAATCCACCATCCTGCGTATGAAGGTGTTGGCGATCGTGACGTCTTTCGCCGAGGCGCCCAGCACTGCGACGGTGCGCGGCGCGAACAGCGGCCGGAACCGCTCGGCCGGTGTCAGATCGTCGCCGGGCGGGGCGGGCCTTTCCTGTGCCGGCCGCGTCCGGTCGCGCAGAATGAACCGCGCATCCGCTGCGACGGCGCCGTTTGCAGAGACGATGACCGGGTTCAGGTCGACCTCGGCGAGATCCGCGCCATGTGCCATCAGGAGCCCGTCCGCGCCGCCGACTTTCAGCATCACGTCGACGAGCGTGTCCCTGTCCACCGGGTCCGCGCCGCGTACGCCGTCGAGCAGCGCGGCCCCCTTCAGGCCCCGCAGCATGCGCCGCGCATCGTCTTCGGTGATCGGGCAAAGTCGAAAGGCGACGTCGCCGAGCAATTCGACCAGAACACCGCCCAGACCGACCATCAGCATCGGGCCGAACTGCGGGTCGTTCACGCCGCCGACGACCACCTCTCGGCCCGGTGGGGCCATCTCCTCGACCAGCCAGCCCTCGACGGACGCCGCCGCGATTGCGGGCCTCCCGGCCATCGCCGCGACCGCGGCGCCGACCGCGGCGGCGTCGTCCAGCCCGAGCATGACGCCGCCGGCATCCGATTTGTGCAGGATGTCGGGCGAGACAACCTTGACCGCGAAGGGCGGCGCGAGCGCGGCGGCCTTTGCTGCTGCGTCCGGGCCGTTCGACGCGACGGCGTGCCGCGGGACGGCGATGCCGAACGCGGCCAGCAGCGCCTTGCCGTCCGCCTCGGTCAACGCCGCCCGTCCGTCCGTCCGCGCGCTGTCGATGATCTTCCCGACGTTCATCCGGTCCGTCCTAGAAACTGGTCGGCCAGCTGCGCATCAGATGCTCGCCGATGCCGCCGGAGCGCCGCCGCCGGTGGACGTCCAGCATCCGGATGACATGATCCCTGGTCTCCTGCGGCTTGATGACGTCGTGCGCCGAGAAGATCCGCGCCATGTCCCAGATTTCGAGGTCCTTCTGGATGATACCGAGCGCCTCCTCGAAGCCCTCGTCGCCCGGGCTCTTGTTGTGCACGATGTTGGTTGCGAAGACCGGGTCCATGAAGCTGACCTCGGCGGTCGGCCACGCGACCATGGTGTCGTTATGCGCGCCGCCGCCCATCGCCACATACGCGCGGCCATAGGCCTTGCGGCAGATCACCGTGACCTGCGGCACCGTGGTCAGGCACGTCGCGTTCATGAAGTTCATGATGTGGCCCGGCGCGCCGCGCCGCTCGGCATCGGTGCCGACGACGAATCCGGGCGTGTCCATCAGCCGCACGATCGGCACGTTGAAGCTGTCGCACAGCACGGTGAAATCGATCGCCTTGCGGCACGCCTCGGCCGACAGCGCGCCGCCGCCGACGAAGGGGTTGTTGGCGATGATGCCGGCGGTCCGGCCGCCGAGCCGCGCCAGCCCGGCGATGAGCGGCTTGCCGAAGCGCGGCTTGAACTCGAAGAAGCTGTCGCGGTCGACGATGATCTCGACGATCTTCTTCATGTTGTAGACCTGCGTGCGCGCCTCCGGCAGGATCTCCAGGATCCGTTCCTGATCGTCGCCCGAGCCCTCGGGGACGGGCGCCTCCGGCGGCAACTCCCCGTTGTGGCCCGGCATGTAAGAGAGGAACCGGCGGATCGCCTGCATCGCCTCCTCGTCGGTATCGACGAACTGGTCGATCAGTCCGGTGCTCTCGGCGTGCAGGCGCCAGCCGCCCAGTTCCTCGAGGTCGACCTTTTCGCCGATCGCCATGGAGACCAGCCGCGGGCTGGAGACCGACATGATCGAGCCCTTCTTCATCACCGCGAAATCGGCGCAGCAGCACAGCCACGCGGACGAGCCGAAGGAGGTGTTGAGCGCCGCCGCGGCCCACGGCGTGTCGCGCATCCGCCGGAACTGGGAGACGTCGTTGCCGAGCAGCGCGCCCATGCCCCTGGAGCCCATCGCATCGGGCAGCCGCGCGCCGGTCGATTCGCCGACATGGACCCAGGGCATGCCCTTCTCGGTGCAGGCCTTGCGGACATAGCCCATCTTCTTCGAATTGGTGGCGCTGGTCGACGCGCCCTTGGTCGTGAAATCGTTGATCACCACGCCGACATCGCGGCCGTCGATCTGCCCGAACCCTGCGATCTTGCCGTCCCGCGGCGTTTTCGGTGCGTCCTCGTCGAAGACGCCGGAGGCGCCCAGCAGGCCCAGCTCGACGAAACTGCCGGCATCGACCAGCGCGGCCAGCCGTTCCTCGGCGTTCAGGTCGCCGCTGTTCCTGCGCTTTTCGAGCTTTTCCCTGCCGCCCATGCGCCTTGCCTCGGCGCGGCGACGGTCCAGTTCGGCCAGGAGTTCCTCATGCGCCATGGACGTCCTTCCTTGCGTGAAGCCGCGGTTCGTATGGATGATCTGCCCCGTGAGCGTTAGACGCTTCGCCATGCCGCCGTCAAGGCCATGGGCGCGAGACGGCAACGCCGCGCTCTGTGTAACGATCGGGGAGCATCTCGTGCTGTGCTGCATCGGGGGCGTTCAGTTCGTTCGGCCCGCGTCCGGCGAGTGCCGATAGCCGGCCTATCATGACCGGCGCCGTTGTTTTTGAGAGCCGCATCCGGAAGTTGCAGGACGATCATTGATGGCGTAGCATCTTTTCATACGAGTACGTGATTGAGCGGTATCGATTCGCCATCACGGGCCCAACGCCAACACGACGCGCAGGGAGGCGCATTACCAATGACGGCAGGACGTATTGCAAGGGTTGTCGCAACGATTTTGGCCACTGTCCTGGTGGCCGGTTTCTTCACCCAGTCGCCCGCATGGGCGGCCGGAGACCTGAAAATGGTGACCGTGGACGGCCTGTCGCGGGGTCAGGTCCAGAAACTGGCTGGCCAGGGCCTGGATATCGGCGCCGTCCGCAAGGGCGCGGTCGTCACGGGCCCGCGCGGGGTGCCGTTTCAATCCTACGACGTCGAGGCGGTGGTCTCGTCCGCCGACAGGGCGAAGCTCAAGGCCGACGGTTTCCGCCTGACCGACATTCCGGGCAAGGGCCCGGTCCACAAGATCGGCACGCCCTACGAAGTCTACAAGAGCTTCGATGAGCCGGTCGCCGGCATCCGCGCGCAGGTCCGGAAGATCCATGCGGATTATCCCGATCTGGTTCAGGTGATCAAGATCGGCAAGAGTCTGCAGGGACGGCCGATCCTGGCGATGCGCCTGACCAATGAGGCGGTCGAGGGCGCCAAACCCGAGGTCCTGTTCGTCGCCACCACGCATGCGCGGGAATGGGTGTCGACCGAGGTAGCGATGCGCCTGACCCGCTATCTGCTCGCCAACCACGGCAGCGATGCGCGCGTCACGGAGCTGCTGGACACGACCGAAATCTGGATCATCCCGGTCGTCAATCCGGACGGCTACCAGTACACCTTCACCAACGAGCGCCTGTGGCGCAAGAATTTGCGGGACAATGACGGCGACGGCGTGATCACGACATCCGACGGCATCGACATAAACCGCAATTTCAGCAGCAACTGGGGTTACGACGACGAGGGTTCGAGCCCGGCGCTGCCGGACGCGACCTTCCGCGGCACGGCGCCGGAATCGGAGCCGGAAACCAGGGCCCTGGCCGACTTCGTGCGGTCCCACGACTTCAAGTTCCTGATCTCCTATCACACCTACGGCAACCTCATTCTCTACCCCTGGGGCTGGCAGGTGAAGACGCCGAGCTTCGACGATGCGATCTTCGTTGCCCAGGCCGGCACCGACGATAACCCGGCGATCTACGACAGCGTGCCGGATGTCGCTATCGGCTACGATCCCGGTGTTGGCGCCGATCTGTACATCGTCAACGGCGACTTCACGGACTGGGCCTATGACGGGGCCGGCGTGCCCAGTTACACCGTCGAGTTGACCGACACCTACGGCTTCGAATTCCCCGATGACGAGGCGAAAGTGCAGACGGTCTTCGAGGATAATCTCGAATTCGCCCTGTCGCTGGCCGAAAGCGCCCACGACCCGGCCAATCCGGTTTCTCCGGTCGGCATCCCGGCGCAGGATATCTACCACACGCCGGTGGCCGAATCCCATGGACCGGAACAACAGGTCATCGTCGTCGCGCGCAAGGGCCTGGGTCTCCAGCTGGCGTATAACGGCGCCACGGTGCCTTTCGCCGAGCAGTTCGGCGAGCGGTATAACGATGCGCCCGGCGTCTATTACAGCCGTTACGTGGCCACGGTCACGGGCCAACAGGCGGGCGACAGCGTGACCTACAGCATCCTCGTCGACGGGGAGGCCGTGGAGAGCCACAGCTATGCAGTGGAGAGCGCCACCAACAATCCGATCCTGGTGATTGCAGCCGAGGACTATACCGGTGCCTATCCCGTCTACGCCGACCAGACGGGGCCGAATTACCTAGGCTACTACCAGGACGCCCTGGATGCCGGCGGCTACTATTACGATGTTTGGAATGTCGACGCGCAAGGCGTTCCCACGTATCAGGACGTACTGTCCCACTACGACACCGTGATCTGGTATACCGGCGACGATTACGCGGCCACGGTTCCAAACGGCCTTTCGACGCACGAGGACGAGACGCTGCAGGTCCGCGACATGATCAATTACGGTGGCGGCAAGATCTTCGCCACCGGCCAGGATCTGTCCGCGGTGTCGACGGTCTACGGAATTTCCTCGGACGACTTCTTCCAGTACTATATGGGCGCCTTCTCGCATATCGAGGAAGGCGGCGTGGACCCGGATACCGGGGCGGCCTTCGCCGTGACGGGCGCTGCGGGAGACCCGGTCTTCGACGGGCTTCAATTCTCCCTCAACGGGGGCGACAGCGCCAGCAACCAGGCGTTCAACGATACCTTCCTGGCGACCAGCGGATTCATCAACCAGGAAGGCGAGGTCGCGGCCCGTTACGACCGGCCGGGCGGGCCGTTCGATCCCCACGCCGGCAGCTATTACGTCTACAGCCAGATGGCCGATCAGTCCTACAAGCGCCCAACGGGGCCACCGTCACGACCACCGGCGACAGCTGCGCCGAGGGCTGGGTCGAGGAGATCCATCCGTTCCTCGCCAACTACATGGACGCGGACTGCAATCCGTTCGGTGCGACCGGCGAATGGCACGCGTTTACCGCCAACAGCGGCGGCTGGCATCAGGCCGAAATCGACCTGTCCGCCTATGCCGGCATGACCGTCGAGCTCTATATCAGCTATGCGAGCGACTGGGGCACCCAGAATCTCGGTGTCTTCTTGGACGATATCGAGCTGGCCGGGTACCCGGCGGAGGGTTTCGAGACGGGCTACGGCGACTGGATGCCGCAACCCGGCCCCGACAGCGTGCCCTTCAACAACTGGAACCGGATCGAGGGCGCCGGCTTCCCGGAGGGCCCGGCGATCCGCACCTCGAAATCGGTCTATCTCGGCTTCGGGTTCGAGGGTATTTCCACGCAGGAGAGCCGCAATGAAGTGATGGACCGGGTGATGCAATACCTTGACGGTTTGGGTACTTCGATGGCGTCGGCCGGCGGTGAGTAGGCCCCGGCTGACCGGCTTGTAACACGAAGCCGCAGAAAACGGCGGGACTCGCATCGGTGGTGCGGGTCCCGACCGTTTTTGCGTATATGCAGCAAGGTAAGTGGCAGCGGGCGGGGGCGAACCCCCGGCAGGCTCTTGTGAAGATCAGCAGTCCGTCCGCGTATAGTTGGCCCGGTCCTGCACTGTAATCGGCAACGTCATTCCCCGCCGATGAGCTGTCTTGCCTGGCGTCCCAGGGGGGCTTTCGGGATACTTCGTTTCAAGCTTGCGGACGACGGGCTCGGCTGCCTTCAAATCGCCGAGGGCGGCGAGGCTGGCGACCAGGGCATGAAGGGCCTCCGGGGATTCGGCCCCGGTCCCGACGACCTCCCGGAGGGCATCGACGGCGCGGTCATGTTCACCGAGATTCGACAAGACGACGCCGAGATCCGCCGCTACCGTGGCATCGCCCGGCAAAAGTCGCGTGGCATCTTCCAAGAAGGGAAAAACGGCGTCGCCGTGCTTCCCGGCCATCATCAGGACGTTGCCGAGGGAATGGTGGAGCACCCCGTCCGACGGGCTCGCCTTCACGCCGGAATAAGGTTCGCAATCCGCTCGATCGTCCAGTAGGCGGCCAGCGAGCCGATCGCATAGACCGGAACCCGCCACGCCCAGTGCGGCCATGGCGCGTCCAGCCGGCGCCAGCCGGCGATGACTGCCATGACAGCGGCAACGAACATGAGCTGGCCCAACTCCACCCCGACGTTGAAGAACAGCAGCGCAACCGGGATGGCGTGGTCGGGCAGGCCGATCTGGGCGAGCGCGCCGGCGAAACCGAAGCCGTGCAGCAGTCCGAAGGCGAAGGCGACGATCCAGGGCCGGCGTTCGGTGATGCCGGGCCGGCCCTGGCGGATGTGCACGATTTCCATGGCGACGAAAACGATACTGAGCGCGATGACGGCCTCGACCGGCCCCTGCGCGACGCGCACGAAGCCCAGGGTCGCCGCCGCCAGCGTGATGCTGTGCGCCGCCGTAAACGCGGTAATCGTCCACAGCAGGCGCCGCCAGCCGCGCACCAGGATGAGCAATGCGAGGACGAACAGCAGATGATCGATGCCGAGCAGAATGTGCTCGACGCCGAGCGCGAGGTAGGTGCCGGCAACGTCGAACGTGCCAGGGACCGCCTCGACGGTGAAGGCGGCCGCCGAAGGTGTCAGCCGCGCGGTCTGTTCCGTGCCGTCAAGTCGCTGGATCCGCACCAGGACGTCGGTGACTGTCGCGGACAGACCCTCGATTACGATGGTGCCTCCGACAAGGCCGCCCGGGCAGGTCGCGGTCCAGCGCGCGACGTATGCGCCGCCGTCCCAGATCGGCTGTACGGGCGTCCGCGGCTCGCAATTTTCCGGCAGCCGGGCGGCGATCTCCATGGGACGCCCGCCGGTCGCCGGCACCTTCC
>CAMYKU010000021.1 GCA_947259105.1 uncultured Alphaproteobacteria bacterium | reverse complement strand
GTCGATCGCTCCCGGGTTGCCGTAAATCGCCGCGACGATCGAGCACTCGCGAGCCCCGGGCACCTTCCTGATCCCGACATCGACGTCGTCGAACGGGTCGCCGTGGCATTCCTCGCAGTTGTCGGCGTAGAGGATCTCGCCAGCCATCATCGCCTCCTGGCCCTGACCCGACAGCGTCACGGTCACCATGCCCTCGTCGGGGTCGTCGCTCAGGATGTCGAGCATGCCCGTATCTGGCGGCGGCGCCGGCATATCGGGCGTGTAGCGCAACACCACGTCCACCGAGTTGCCCGGATCGATCGGTCCCGGCAGGCCGGGTGCCGAAAGGATCGAGAAGGTGGGACTGCCCATCAGGTCCAGCGCGGTGACGTTGAGGACGGCCGTGCCGGCGTTGAGGATGGTCACCGACCGGTCCGCACTATCGCCTATGGTGACAGTGCCGAAATCGACCGACAAGGGACTGACCGCGATATCCGCCATGCCCGCGGCGATCGTGGCCGTGGCCGTGGCTGTGTCGCTCAACATGCCGTCGCTCACCGTCAAGGTGACGGTGAAGGTTCCGGCGGCCGCGTAGGTGTGACTCGGGCTGACGCCCGTCCCGGTGTTGGTGTCGCCGAAGTCCCACGCGTAGGTGAGTGCGTCTCCGTCGACATCGGTCGAGCCCGACCCGTCGAAGGTCAGCGCGACCCCCACCGTCCCGGTGTACGGGCCACCGGCATCGGCCACCGGCGCATCGTTCACCGGGGTGACCGTGATCGTTACGGAGTTCACCGTGCCGTCGTTGGCGAAGTAGGTGAAGCTGTCGGCCCCGTTGAAATCGGCGTTCGGCATGTAGCTGAACGAGCCGTCGGCGTTCAGCGTCAAGGCGCCGCTCGCCGGGCCGGTGTTCAGCACGGCGGTCAGCGGATCGCCCTCCGCGTCGCTGTCGTTGGCCAGCACGCCGGGCGCAGCGACGCTGAGCGTCACGTCTTCGTCGGTCGTGTAGGCATCGTCGACCGCCACCGGCGGCGTGTTGCTGGCCGGGCCGATCGTGGCCGTGCTCGTGGCCGTATCGCTCAGCGCACCGTCGCTCACCGTCAGGGTGACCGTGAAGGTCCCGGCGGCAATGTAGGTGTGGCTCGGGCTGACGCCGGTCCCGGTGTTGGTGTCGCCGAAGTCCCATGTGTAGGTGAGTGCGTCACCGTCGACGTCGGACGAGCCGGAACCGTCGAAGGTCACCGCAATGCCGGCCGTCCCGCTGTACGGGCCGTTGGCGTCGGCCACCGGCGCATCGTTCACCGGGTTGACCGTGATCGTCACCGTCGCCGGGCTGGCGGAGTCTGCCGTGCCGTCGTTGGCGAAGTAGGTGAAGCTGTCGCTGCCGTTGAAGTTGGCGTTCGGCAAGTAGCTGAACGAGCCGTCGGCGTTCAGCGTCAAGCTGCCGCTTGCCGGGCCGGTGTTCAACACGGCGGTCAGCGGATCGCTTTCCGCGTCCGTATCGTTGGCCAGCACGCCGGGCGCCGCCACAGTCAGCTGCACGTCCTCGTCGGTCGTGTAGGCATCGTCGACCGCCACCGGCGGCGTGTTGACCGCGCAACTGGCGTCGGCCGTGTCGTAGATTCCGTTGCCGTCATTGTCCAGACCGGCGAGTATGGTGGGCGAGAAATTCTCCTCCCCGGCCGGATTGCAGGGATCGGTCGGCTTGTTGGGATGGTTTGCGTCGGGGGTGAAGTAGTACGGCGGCAGCACGTTCTCGGCGACCGGCGTGTAGTTCGCCGGATTGGAGTCGTCGTGGCAGTCGGCGCAGATCGTCTCCCCCGCGCTCCAGTGGTGCTGACGCAGTCCGGCGCCACTGTCGCTGGTGGCCGTCGCATCCTCGGCGCGGCCGTGGCAGCCGACGCAGGAGATCGGATCAAATCCGGTGCCGCCAGTGGAACTGTTGAGGAAGACGGGATCCCGTCCGCCGAGGCTGTGGCAGGTGTTGCAGTCGCCGCTGAGCATGGTGTTGCGATGGATGTCGTGCAGGTCGTCGCCCCAGTTCTCGCCCTTGGGTGAGACATAGGGGCTGACCCGGAATCCGCCGTGACACTGGGCGCAGTTGGTCGTCAAATCGTCGGCTGCGGTGGTGTAGGATTCATACGCCGCGGCCGGGCTGCTCCACAGCAGCAACGGCACCGCGAGAGCAAGAACCGCGGCGAGCAGCACGCCGGCCGCCCCGCGGGATGAAGTTCGCCTGAATGCAAATATCGATGCGATGTTCATGAGACGGTCTCCCAGAGCTGTCCACACCGCACGGCTTGACTCGCCGCACGGTAGTATGTCGATATGCGCGAGTAAGAAAATCCTTGTACTTCGAAAGAGGGTAGTTTCAGGATCGGCCAATTGAATTGATTTACATCAAATATTCCTCGAATTTTCCGGATTCCTTGCTCGCCGGCGATCCGGCGATCCGGCGATCCGGCGGACAGACGCCAAGTCATTCTATTATAAAAAGCACAACTTCCCTTGACCTTAGCCAGGGCGAGGCTCGGCCTTCCGTTCCGCGCGAAAATCTCCGTGCCGGGCCTGACGAAGGACCAAGGTCCGCGCCCGGGGGGGAGCGCGCGCGCCCCGGCGGCCTCAGCGCCGCCGCCCGGACGACGGGTAAACCCTAAACTTAGCTCCAAAATATCAACTCACGCGTGCGCCCACGGTCTTCAGATGAACGGATCGTGCGACCATTGCAGCAGCGCCTGGCGCTGCCGCTTGCGGCAGAAGATGTCGCCCGGCTCGCAGTTGGCGCGGATCTGCCCCGCGTGCCGCGCGAAGCCGCGCCACCGCTTGACCTGCGCCTCGTCGACCTGCGGCAGCCGCCGGCCCAGCCAGTAGCGGCAGTACCACTGGAACCAGCCCCTTGGGTCGGGGCCGATGATCCAGCCCTTCTCGCGCCAGTGCGACAGCGGCTGCCGGCTCTTGACGCCGAAATAGTTGAGGTCTGGGTCCGGCCGGTCGGCGATGCGCGCCTTGGCGAACCAGTCGGCGGGCAGCTCGTCGCGGCAGTCATTGCAGTATTTGCCCTCGAACACGCCCATCGCCAGCATCTCCGCCGGCGCGAGGTGCGGCGCGAAGCCCGTCATGAAGTCCGCCCCGACCGGCGCGTCGATCCGGTAGCGGTAATCGTTCTGCATGCGGTCGTTCACGATGACGGTGTCGCCGATGTTATACATTCGCCCCGCTCCCTGGGCCACGGAACATCCCTGCAGCCGGCCCGCGTCGAGTCCATTTAGGCGGATCGCGCCGCGCGCCAACCCGTAATCCAACGGAAAGCCGGATTTGCCCGAACGATCGAAGGGCCGGGTGCATCGGGATGCCGGCTCGCCAACACATTCGCCGCCGCCTGCCAGGCTGGCCCCGCCCGCCCGGCTGTGTCAGAATGACTACCCTGCACGGACCCGCAACCGCCGACGGGGGGCATAATGGCGCGCAACGAGATGCATATGACGCTGGGCGTGGTCAGCTTCGGCCTCGCCATCGGCGTGACCTGGGCGATCGCCGTTTTCATGCTGGGCATGATGGCCTGGCTGTTCGGCTGGGGCATCGGCGTGGCGGGCGCGCTGGCCAGCCTCTACATCGGCTATGGCCCCAGCTTCGTCGGGTCCATCGCCGGCGCCGTCTGGGGCTTCGTCGACGGCCTGATTCTCGGCGTCCTGATCGCCTGGCTCTACAACCGCTTCCTGCTGTCGCGCCGCAAGGCCCTGCCGCCGCATCCTGAGGAGGCGCGCGCGCCGCGCGAGGGGGCGGCGCCCGAAACGTGAGGCGGCTGACCTGGCTTCCGGTTTGCGCCGCGCTGGCAATCGTGCTCGCGGGCTGCTCGATCTTCTATCCGAAACACATTACGGACGTCGGAGAATCGGCGGATTACCCGCTGTTCGCCGCGGGATTCGAACGGTGGCAAATCATCAGCCACGCACCGGGCGCCCGGGACGTGTCCATTTTCTACAATTTATGTCAGGTTGCGGGCGACGAGGAAATCGAGGTGCTGGCGCTTCTGCGCACCAAAAGAATCACACGACCGCAAGACTCTGCGAAGGCTGTGTTCGAAGCAGAAAAGGCAGCGTGGTTGAAGCTGCAGCCGAACGCGGAACGACTCAACGAAGAGACCGTAACTCTCTCGAAAAAAGGCAAGGAGTACACCGCGCTGAAGGCGTCCTATCTTGGTACGGGGGGTGGTTCGTTCTGCTTTGGCCCGAGGCGCTACTTCGAGTGGCCGGTTCCCCGATATATCGAGCTCATCGTCTGGCGCCACGAAGATCGTATATTGACCCTGCACAGCGCCGCGACCCCCGAGAATCGGGACATTGCATCGGCGCAGAACCTGGAACTGCTGGACGCCGTGAACTGGACTGTCCTGCCGTTCTGATCGTCCGGAACGACAGCCATCTTCCATAATGCGGCCTCCAGACCCGGTCCGCCCGCCGCCTGGTCGATTTCGGTCGAAGGCAGGTCCTGCAATCCGTATCATCGATACCCGGGCAATGGGGGGATCGCGGACAATCCGGACAGGTGGTGGAATCGGTAAAAACCGCACCGAAGACAGTGGAGCGACCTCATACTTCGAGACGCCCCTTCGGGGCTCCTCAGCATGAGGCACCGCCGTTCATGCCCTCATGCTGAGGAGCGGCACAGCCGCGTCTCGAAGTATGAGGTCGCTCGGTGAATCTCAGCCCCCGATCCGCTGCCGCAACACCGTGCCGATCTCCCCCGGGGTCGGCAGCACGGCGACTCCCGCCGCTTCCAGCGCCGCCTTCTTCGCGGCATACGTCCCCCTGTTCCCCATGACGATGGCGCCGGCGTGGCCCATGCGTTTGCCGGGCGGGCTGGCGGCGCCGGCGATGAAGGCGACCATCGGCTTCGACATGCCCTTGGCGTAGTCCGCCGCGTCCTCCTCCATGGCGCCGCCGATCTCGCCGATCATCACGATCGATTCGGTGCGCTCGTCCTCGTCCAGCGAGACCAGCGCATCGCGCGTCGTGGTGCCGATGATCGGGTCGCCGCCGATGCCGACGAACGCCGAGATGCCGAAGCCGTCGCGCACGAGGTTGAGGCACACCAGCGTGCCGAGGCTGCCGCTGCGCGAGATGACGCCGACATGGCCGGGCCGGAAGATTGTCTCGCTGAACGCCGGCATGAAGCCGACGAAGCATTCGCCCGGGGTCACCAGGCCCGCGGTGTTGGGGCCGATGATGCGGGTTCCGGCCTCCTTCGCCGCGGCCATCACGTGCATCACGTCCTGCACCGGCACGTGCTCGGTCATGAGCACCAGCTTGCCGATCCCCGCTTCGATCGCGTCCAGCGCCGCCGCCTTGACGCCGAGCGGCGGGATGAACAGCACCGAGACGGCGATGCCGGTGTCCTTCGCCGCCTCCACGGCGCTGCCCCAGACCGGGCGTTCGATATGCGTCTCGCCCGCCTTCTTCGGGTTGACGCCGCCGCAGATATGCGTGCCGTATTCGATCATGCGCTCCGACCAGAAGGTGCCCTGGCGGCCGGTGATGCCCTGCACCAGCACCGTCTCATGCCCGCGGACGATCATCGCTCCGCTCCCTTATTGTGCCCGGCCGCCTTCGCGGCGGCCGCCTCCACCGCGGCCTTCACCGCATCGTCCATATGGTCGAACGGCTCCATGCCGAGGCGGTTCTTGAGGAGCGCGATCGCCTCCGCGTCGCCGGTGCCGTGGATCGAGAAGAACACCGGAATGTCGGGCTCGAGCGCCTCCCACGCCTCGACGATGCCTTGCGTCATCACGTCGGTCCGGGCGAAGGCGCCGCAGAAATTGACGACCAGGGATTTGACCCGCGGATTGTCGAGCACCAGGCCGAGCGCTTGCCGGCCGAGGCGGTAGGCCTCGCCGCCGATCTCGAGGAAGTTGGCCGGGCTGCCGCCGAAGTGGCGCACCGAATCCATCGTTGTCATGGTCAGCCCCGCGCCGTTCGCCAGCACCCCGACGTCGCCGTCCAACTCGATGTATTTCAGCCCGTGCTTGCGGCCGCGCGCCTCCAGTGCGGTGAGCTTCTCGGGCGCGGCCTTTGCCGCCAGTTCCTCGTGCCGCGCGGCGCCGGAATCGTCCATGGTGAACTTGGCATCGAGCGCCACCAGTCGCCCGTCGCTGAGCGTCGCCAGCGGATTGATCTCCAGGAGTTCGGCGTCGTGTGCGGTGTAGGCGGCGTAGAGCCTTTCCAGGATATCGGCGATTTCGTCCTCGCGCCCCGCCGGCGCGCGCCCGGCCAGCGCCGTGCGCAGGGCCGCGCCGTCGAGCCCGTGGCGGATGTCGATCTCCATGCGCAGCAGCGCGTCGGGCCGCGCCTCGCTCAGCTCCTCGATGTCCATGCCGCCCTCGGCCGCGTATAGCAGCAGCGGGCCCTTGGAGGCCGGGTCGTTCATCACCGCGGCGTAGCTCTCGGAGGCGATGTCGGCGGCCTCCTCGACCAGCACACGGCCCACCGTATGCTCTCCGATGGTCATGCCGAGAATCGCCGCCGCTGCGTCACGCGCCGCTTGCGGCGTCGCGGCCGTCTTGATGCCGCCGGCCTTGCCGCGCTTTCCGGTCGGCACCTGGGCCTTGACGACGCAGGCGCCGATCTCCGCAGCCGCCGTGGCGGCTTCGTCCGGTGTCGTCGCGACGATGCCCCTTGGTGTGGCGATGCCGGCGGCGGCCAGCAACGGCTTGGCGGCGTGTTCCTCGAAATTCATGGGTTATTTCCTGTCCATTGGTCTCCGGCTTCGGCGCGACCTCATACTTCGAGACGCCCCTTCGGGCCTCCTCAGCATGAGGCTCCGCTGTTCATGCCCTCATGCTGAGGAGCGGCGCAGCCGCGTCTCGAAGTATGAGGTCGCTCGGTGACATCTACTTCCCGTACTTCTCCCAATAGCCCCCGAACAGTTCCTCCTCCGCCGGGCGGTCCTCCGGGATCGTGGTGACGAGGTGCGTCACGTTGATGAAGTGCCGCCAGTTCAGGTTCTCGTCGATCGAGTTGCCGGCCCAGGTGCCGCAGCCCATCGACAGGGTGAACGGCAGGGCGTTGTCGAAGCCGCCGCCATTGCCGAAGGTGTGGGCCTGGTTGACCAGCACGCGCACGACGTCGGTCTCGGCGGCCAGCTCCCGCGCCCGCGCCATGTCCCGCGTGTGGATGCCGGTGGAATGGCCCTTGCCCTGGTGGTTCAGCACGTCGCGCACGATGCGCTTGGCGCCGGCCCAGTCCTGCGCCTTGTAGACGGTCAGCACCAGCGACAGCTTCTCGCCGGAGAACGGGTGGCCCGGGCCGATGCCGTCATCCTCGACCATGAAGAATTTTGCTTCCTTTGCTTCCGTGGGCAGCCCCGCGCCTTCCGCGAACACGTCGGCGTCCGTCGCGATCAGGTGGCGGCTCAGCTTGCCGTCGGGCCACAGCGCCCGCTGGATCTTGTTCTTATGCGCGGTCGCGAGATAACCGCCGGCGCGCTCCAGCGCCGCAATCGCGTCCTCGTAGATCGCCGCCGGGATCACCACCGCGTTCTCGGACGAGCACGAGGTCGCGTTGTCGAAGATCTTCGAGGCGCAGATCTTCGCCGCGGCGTCGTCGAGGTCTGCGCTCTCGTCGATGATCACCGGCACGTTGCCGGCGCCGACGCCGATCGCCGGGGTGCCGCTGGAATAGGCGCCGCGCACGTTGTTCTGGCTGCCGGTGACGACGACGAGGTCGCAGGCCTTCATCAGCGCCGCGGTCAGCGCGCGGTCGACCGGGGCGGGCAGGATCTGCACCAGGTCCTCCGGCAGGCCGATCTTGCCGAGTTCCGCGCGCATCATGTCGACCGTCTCGCCGGTGATGCCCGAGGCCGCGGGCGACGGCGCGATAATCACAGCGTTGCGGCCCTTCAGCGCCATCATCGCCTTGTTGACCGGGGTCGCCGACGGGTTGGTCGACGGCGTGATCGCGGCGACGACGCCGACCGGCTTGGCCCATTTGACGATGCCGCGCGCGCGGTCCTCCTCGATGATACCGACGGTCTTCGCGCGCAGGAGGTCGCGCAGCGTGCCGAAGGTCTTGCGCTGGTTCTTGGTGATCTTGCTCGCAACGTTGCCGAGGCCGGTGGCCTCGACCGCGCGTTCGGCCAGGTGTTTCGCGTGCTCCGGCTTGTACAGCGACCACGCGAGCGCGGTCACGGCTTCGTCGACCCGCGCCTGGCCGGCATCGGCGAAGGAGTCCATCGCCGTTCGTGCGCGCGCAACGAGGCCCGCGACGATGGCTTCGGGCTCGGTCTCCGCCGAAAGCGGGAATGCTGTCGAGGAACTCATGGCTCAACTCCTCAAATCAGGTGCGGCGGGCCGGCCGGGCCGGCCGCGCCTAAATATCGATGTCCCTGCGGCGGCCCCTGAGCGCCCGGTACACGCTGGTCAGAATGGTCGAGACGCCCGCGATCAGCAGGATCGCCACAATCGGCCGGCTGACGAATGCCGTGAAATCGTAACTGACCATCTGCATGCCCTGGGCGAAGGTCTGCTCGCCGATCTTGCCGAGGATCAGCCCCAGCACGATGCCCGGTACCGAATAGCCGGTGCGGCGCATGAAGTAGGCGAGGATGCCGGCGGCGAACATCACTGCGATGTCGACCACCTGGCTGCGCGTCGCGTAGGCGCCGATCGTCGCCATCAGCAGGATCCCCGGCGCCAGGTACTGGAACGGGATGCGCAGCAGGTGCAGCACCCCCTTGGTCTCGACGAACCCCAGCACCAGGATCGCGATGTTGGCGAAGAACATGGCCGCGAAGACGACCCAGACGAGGTCGCTGGAGTTGATGAAGACCAGCGGGCCGGGCTCGATGTCGTGCATCTGGAAGACACCGACCATCATCGCGGTCAACGCGCCGCCGGGCAGGCCCAGCGCCAGCAGCGGGATCATCGCGGCGCCGGTCGCGGCGTTGTTGGCGGTCTCCGAGGCGACGACGCCCTCGAGCTCGCCCTTGCCGAATTTCTCGGGCGTCTTCGACCAGCGCACCGCCTCGTTGTAGCTCAGGAACGCGGCCAGCGTCGCGCCGATGCCCGGCAGGATGCCCGAGAAGAAGCCGAGCACGACCGAGCGCGCCACCGCCCATTTGAGCTTGATGAACTCGGCCAGCGTCGGGAAGGAGGTGGCGAATTTCGGCATGTCGTAACTGCCGGCGGCGCGGCGCTCGGCCTGCACCAGGACCTCGGCGACGGCGAAGAATCCGAGGATCACCGGCACGAAATGCAGGCCGGCCAGCAGGTAGTAGAGATCGAAGGTGTAGCGCTCCTCGCCGGCGACGGGGTCGAGGCCGACGGTCGCCAGCAGCAGCCCCAGCAGCACCGAGAGCCAGCCCTTCCACAGCGTCTTGGCGCCGACCGAGGAGGCCACCGCGATGCCGAAGAAAACCAGCGAGAAGATCTCCGGCGGGCCGAAATGGGTGACCGCGACGTCGGCCAGCAGCGGCGTCGCCAGCATCATGAAGATCACCGAGCAGGTGCCGCCGAAGGCCGAGCACAGCACCGCGGCGCCGATCGCCTTGCCGCCCAGCCCCTTCTGCGTCATCGGATAGCCGTCGAACGCCGTCGGTGCGTTTTCGGGCGCCCCCGGGATGTTGAACAGGATCGCCGTCACCGCGCCGCCATAGGTGCCCGAACAGTACAGCACCGAATAGAACATGATGGCGTCCGGCGCCGACAAATAGCCCGAGAACGGCAGGAAGATCGCCGCCAGGGTCAGCATGCTGACGCCGGGAATGGCGCCGAACAGCAGCCCGCCGACCAGCCCGCAGAAAAATATGAAGATGCTCAGCGGGCTGCTGAACAGTGTGGCGGCGCCCTCGAGGAACAGTTCCATGACGGCCTATCCCGACCCGTAGCGCAGCAGGACAACGAACCAGTTGCCGAATTCGTAGAAGCCCTTCCAGTAACCGGTCGGCAGCCCGACATAGGCGAACCGGGTGAAAATGAGCGTGATTACCGCGTAGATCACCAGCGGCACGATGATCAGCCGCGAGACGCGGTGTTCGCCGGTCAGATACAGATACGCGGTCAGGAAGAAGGGGGTCAGGAAATAGTAGCCCATGCCCTGCATCAGGCCGGCATAGACCATCGGCAGGGCCATCGTCAGGCCCATGCGGATGAAGAACCGCGGACCGTGCTCGGCGAACTGGGCGAAATAACCGGGATCGTACAGCGGCTTGGCCTTCGCCTGGACCAAGTCCTGGACGAACTGCCCCGCCGCCCCCAGCGCGATGAACAGGATTATCAGCCGCGGCCAGCCGGACGCACCGAATTTGTAGAACTCGATCTCGCGGTCGAACTGGAAGCTGTATCCGTAGGCCACCCCGGCCAGGGCAAGCCAGACGACGACTTCGAACCACTGTCCCCCGGTCAGCTTGGGCACCGCAATCCCCCTTGCAGGAAACGGGCTCCGGCGCGGGGCGCCGCGCCGGAGACTCGTTGCGAGTTGCGCGGGGCTACTTGATCAGCCCCATCTCCTTGTAGGTCTGCCGGTAGATCTCCATGGTCTCGTTGATCAGCACCCGCGCGCCCTCGGTGTCGCGGAAGCTGGGGATCAGGTCCATGAATTTCTTCTTGTTGAAGGCCTGGTAGCTGTCGGTGAAGAAGCCCTTCTGGAAGGCCCATTGCAGGTACTTCACGCGGTCGGGCGGCGTGTCCTTGTGGACGTAGAAGCCGCGGAACCGCATCAGCGGGGTGAAATTCAGCCCGACTTCGGTCATCGACGGGGTGTCCGGAAAGGCGCCGGGGCGCTCCTTCAGCAGCGTGAGGATCGGTTTGAAGTCGCCGCTCTCAAGGAAGCCGCGCACGTCTCCCGGCTGCTCGAACAGCGCGTCGACCTGGCCGCCCTTAAGCGCGGCGTAGCGCGGGCCGCCCTTGTCGAAGCTGATCTGCTGGACCTTCACGCCGTAATGGTTGGCGATGCGGTTCATGTTGATGCGCTCCATCGAGCCTTCGCCGGCGACGTTGGCGATCGTCGACTTGCCGTCCTGGCCCTTGACGAACGCGATATAGGATCCCCAGTCGTTGAAGCGGGTCTCGTCGGCGCGGATATAGACCTGGCTGAAGGTGATCTGCGAGATCACCAGCGGAATCAGGTCGTTGCCCGGATGGATCTTGCTCTTGCCGATGGCGAAGCCGCTGGTCGCATCGTCGATATGCTCGAGCACCGTATAGCCGTCCGCCGGCGCCGCCATGTAGGTCTTCAGCCCCACCATGCCGGAGCCGCCCGGCTTGTAGTCCGGCGTGATGTCGATGCCGGTGGCGTCCTTGACGCCCTCGATCATGCCGCGCGCGACCTGGCCGGAGCCGCCGCCCGGGCCGTAGGGCACGATCATGGTCAGCGGGCGCTCCGGGAAGCCGCCCGGCTTGGCCATGGTATCCGGCAACGTGTTGTGCTTGTCGGCCTGCGCCGGCAGCGCCAGCGCCACGGCGGCGACCAGCCCGAGGACCGGCGCCCCCCATTTCATACCTGTTTTCATTCTGGTTCCTCCCGATGGCTTGTTCAGCCATGATGTTTATATTGCTTGGCAACGTAACGATGGCAGCACGTTAGCAAGACCGGTCCGCCAATGGCCACAATGAATCGCGTCTTTATCGCATAAATCCCCGCGCTCGCAAAAACCGGACGGGCGAGAGATGTGCGTATCGAGGGCCTCGGACGTTATTCCGGCGCGGCTCGCTGCAAGAGCATTCTCGCAGGGAACGCCGTCCCGCGCTGCCCAGGTTTTTCCAACACCGTCCGGCGCCGGCGCCGAGCGATCTCATACTTCGAGACGCCCTTGTCAGGGCTCCACCCTGAGGAGGCGCGGAGCGCCGTCTCGAAGGTTGAGGCCGCGCCGCCGGCGCAAGCGCGAATCCGGACCAAATTTAAAAGCGCTAGGCGACGCGATTGGGCGGCTCGGCGCCGCCGAAGAAGGCGATCGCGTTTTCCAGCACCTTGAGGCCCATCGCGACCCGGGTCTCGCGCGTGGCGCTGCCGAGATGCGGCAGCAGCACCACGTTCTCCCTTGCGAGCAGGGCGGGCAGCACCTCGGGCTCGCGCTCGAAGACGTCGAGCCCGGCGCCGGCGATCACCCCGTCGCCCAGGGCCTCGTTCAGGGCGGCCTCCTCGACGACGTCGCCGCGCGCGGTGTTGATGAGGAACGCGCCGGGCTTCATTTGGCCAAGGCGCGCGGCGTTGATGAGATGGCGGTTCTCCGGAGTTGCCGGGCAGTGCAGCGAGACGAAGTCGGACTCCGCGAGCACGGCCTCGACGGTCTCGCGCCGCTCTGCGCCGAGCTCCCGCAGCACCGCGTCGGCCGGCGGGAAGGGGTCGAAGAACAGCACCCGCATATCGAAGCCGCGATGGGCGCGCCGCGCCATGGCCTGGCCGATGCGCCCGAAGCCGATCAGGCCCAGGGTCTTGCCGGTCACCTGGGTGCCCATCATGTGGGTCGGGCGCCAGCCGGTCCAGGCGCCGCCGCGCAGGTGGCGCTCGCCCTCGCCGACGCGGCGCGCCACGCACAGCAGCAGCGCCATCGCGAGGTCCGCGGTCGCATCGGTCAGCACCTCGGGCGTGTTGGTGACCGCCAGCCCGCGCGCCCTGGCGGCGTCGAGGTCGATGTTGTTGAAGCCGACTCCGAAATTGCCGATCAGGCGCGCGCGCAGCGGTTCGGCCGCGAGCACCTCGGCGTCGATCGCGTCGGTCACCGTCGAAAACACCGCGTCGGCGTCGGCGAAGGCCTGCTTGAGCCCGTCCCGGCCGAGCGGCCGGTCCTCGGGGTTCAGCCGCACGTCGAACTGCCCGGCAAGCCGCGCCTCGACCTCCTCCGGCCAGCGCCGCGTCACGATCACAAGGGGTTTGTCCATTGTCTGCTCCCCTGCCGGTCAGCCCTGGACCGAGCCCGTCGAGTGGGCCTCGTAGAACTGCTCTTCCTTGGAGACCCTGCGCTTCGGCACCGGATCGTTGCTGCGCCAGTAGTTGGAGGCTGCGGCAACGCCGCTGCCCGGCTGCACCTCGACGCCGACGTCGAGCATCGCCATCTCCGCGCCGGCGATCGCGCCCATCAGCATGAGTTCGTTGAGGTCGCCCAGGTGACCGATGCGGAACAGCTTGCCCGCGACCCTGGCGAGGCCGGCGCCGAGCGCGAGGTTGTAGCGCCGGAACGCCACGTCGATGACGTGCGCCCCGTTGATCCCCTCCGGCACCATCACCGCGCTCACGGTATCGGAGTACCATTTCGGCGCGCTCGCGCAGAGCGACAGCCCCCAGCCCTCGGTGACCGCCGCCCGCACGCCTTCGGCAAAATAGTGGTGGCGCGCGAAGATTTCCTCCAGCCCCTCCTCGAAGATGAGGTCGAGCGCCTCGCGCAGGCCGTACAGCATCGGCAGCGGCGGCGTGTACGGGAAGTACCCGTCCGCGTTGGCTTTGATCATGTCCGCGAGGTCGAAATAGCAGCGCCGCGATCCGGCGTCCTTCGTCGCCTCGAGGGCCCTGGGGCTGACCGCCAGGATGCCGAGCCCGGCCGGCAGCATCAGGCCCTTCTGCGAGCCGCTGACGGCGAGGTCGACCCGCCATTCGTCCATGCGGAAATCGATGCTGGCGAGCGAGCTTACCGCATCGACGCACAACAGCGCCGGGTGGCCGGCGGCGTCCATCGCCCGCCGCAGCCCGGCGATGTCGCTCGTCACCCCGGTCGCGGTCTCGTTGTGGCAGGCGAGGATCGCCTTGATCTCATGGTTGCGGTCGGCGCGCAGCGCCTCCTCGGTGCGCTCGAGCGGCACTCCCTCTCCCCATTCGACCTCCTGGACCTCGACCTCGAACCCGAGACGCTGCGCCATGTCGACCCACAGATGGCTGAACTGGCCGAAGCGCGACGCGAGGACCCTGTCGCCGGGCGACAGGGTGTTGGTCAGCGCCGCCTCCCAGGCGCCGGTGCCGGAGGACGGGAAGATGAACACCTGCCCCGCGGTGGTCTTGAACACGCGCTTCAGGTCGCTCAGCACGCTCGTGGAGAGGTCCGGGAACCGCGACGAGCGATGATCCTCCATCGCCACCAGCATGGCGCGCTGCACCCGGTCCGGGATGTTGGTCGGTCCCGGGACGAAAAGAAAGTTGCGGCCTGTGTGTCTCACGGCGAGTCTCCCTTGGGGGCGGTTGCGGGGCCGGGCGGCGAACGAGCGGCGCCCGCCTGGATGTATAACCCTACGCCAGCTCGGGCGAAATGGCGAGGCTGAGCGCGCGACCAATCCGCGCAGGGGCGGCCGGGTCGTACCGGCGGGAGCGGCGCCGTGACGTCCCCCTGCCGCCGTCCGACGCATGCCTCATCCTGGAGACCTTTGCCCGGATATGGTCATGCGATGCGGCCGCTGTCCCCCGCCCCCCTTGCGGGGGAGGGGCGGGGTGGGGGTGAGTCACTGGCGGCGGAGGGGATGCCAGGCCTGGCTGCACACCATTGCCGAAGGCCCGTCTCGAAGTATGGGGTCGCCGGCGGCAACGATGCAGGGCAGGCGGTGCGGATATGCGGGGGTTTGGAAAAGAGGCGATAAGCCGGGACAGCCATGTGCGCGCAGGTGGGAACAGGTTGAGCAGGCCGGCGCGGCGCGGGCCGCGCCGAATGTCGGGGACGGGGCGATCGTCGGCGCACGATCCCGGACCGGGAGCCTACCCGGCCGGGATCAGCTTCTCGAGGGTCTCGGACATCTCGTAGACGCTGCTCACCGCGAGCTCCCGGCCAAAAGCGACGCCGTCCCGCGCCGCGCGTTCGCGCAGCCGTTCCTCGTGATACTCCAGCACGTCCTTCGGGAAGGGCATGTCGCCGGGCTGCAGGATGCGCAGGTAGCCGTCCGCGTCGCGCGCCGGCAGGACGCGGCTCTTCATCTGGCGGTTCGGCGACCACGGGATGTCGAGCACGCCTGCCTCGCAGGCGCGGATCGTGCCGACGGCGACGTCGCCGTCGCCCATCTCCAGGACCCTGTCGACAATCGGGCGGACCTCGCGGCCAATCAGTTCCTTCTCGCGCCGGAACTCCGGCATGTCGTCGATGCGGATGCGGCGGGCGAGGTAGATCGCCATGCGGGTGGTGCGCAGGGCCTCGGCATTGGCCTCGGGCGTCGGAATGCCGTACGCCTCGTGCGTGCTCTTGGTGGTGACGCTGATCGCGCCGCCGACCGCGGCCAGCGTGCCGCCATAGGCGACCAGCGCGGCGGCCTGCGCGTCGTCGTACGGCCAGGCGCCCATCCAGTGCAGCGAGGTGACCGGCGTGAACGCGTCCGCGTAGCCGGCCTTGGTCAGGTACTCCTGGACCAGTTCGCGGCAGGCGCGGATGGCGGCGGCGTCCTGCACCAGGTGCAGCGTCTGGGCCAGTTCCAGCCCGTAGTTGCGCACGCCCTGGCCGGCCGCCAGCAGCGCGTCGACGATGGCGGTGACGATGGCGATGCAGGGCGGGATGTTGGTGCCGGTGAGGAACCCCGGCTGGCGCCGGTGCAGCTCGACGCCGCGCTCCCGGTAGAGCGCGGTCAGCCGGTCGAGATACTGGTAATTGCGGATGCCGTCCTCGATCGACAGGGTCTTGGTGTAGGAGGTCGTGTAGGCGAGGCCGGACCCGAGATAACCGCTAAAGCCGGCGGCGAACCCGACCTCGCCGGTCAGCCGCGGCATCGAGGTGCCGGACAGCACGATGGCGGGCTTGTCGACCGCCTCGATCAGCCGGCGCGCCGTCCTCGGCCCGTAGAAGACGAGCGGGAAGCCGTTCAGCATCGACCGCCCGGCCTTCTCGGACTCCGCGATCCCGGCCTCGGCCCGCTCCCACTGCTCGTTGCGGGTATAGGAGTCGGTCGTGGTCGGCACGATGTCGGCCAGCCCGTCGCGGTCGAGCGCGCGCATCAGCTCCAGCTGCAGCTCCAGCGTCCCGAAGCCACCGCGCGGTTGCGTGAGGCACCGCCCCTCGGCATCGGCCTTGCGCATGACCGCCGACAGGTTCTTGTGCGCCGGCAGCGATTTGTGGAAGTCCACGGCCTCGTCCAGGTCCACCTCGGCGCCGGTCGGCCAGCGCGCCAGGTTCTCGCGCCGCATTGCCGCGAAGACGTCGTCGGGGATCCGCGCCGCGGAGAACGGCAGCCTTGTCGTCTCAGCCGGTGCCGCGTCGCTCATCCTTGCCTCCTGCGGCCCTGATGCCGTTCATCGCCAGCGCGAACGCGGCCGCCGGCGCGACCTCGGCCAGCAGCCCGGCAGCATAGAGCAAATAGTGTTCATCCACGAACAGGGCCGGGTTCATCGGCCGCAGCGAGGTCCTGTCGCTGCGGTCGCCCAGCGCCGCCGCAAGAACACCTGCGGGCGCCGCCGCGTGGACCAGCGCGCCGCCGGTGCCGACCAGCGCCGCGACGGCGGTCAGGTCCTTGCCCTCCTGCACCGTGACCGGCCCGGCCGCGGTATGGGCGATCCGCACGCTCCCGGCATGGCGCCGCATGGCGATGCGCACGGCGGCGCGCGCCATCGCCGCGTCGATCGCGACATCCTCCGGCCGTTCTGGCAGGATCTCGACGTCGCCCTCGATCCGCAGCAGCCAGTCCTCCACCGCCCCGGCGGTCACCCCTGCCGCGGCGGCGATCCGGTCCGCGCCTTGCGTCTCGACGATGCACCGCGCGTTGTGCCGCATCCCGAGGTCGCCCTCGACCGTGCGTTTTTCGTAGGGTTCGGGCAGGCCGTACTGGACGACGCCTTCCCCGGTCGGGTCGCCGCCGGCGATGGAATGCACGTCGGTCGTCGCGCCGCCGATATCGACGACCGCAAGAGGCCCGAGCCCCGGCCGGTCCTGCGTTCCTTCCGAAAGCAGTTTCGCGCCTGCCATCACCGCGGCCGGGGTCGGCATCAGCACCGCGTCGAACATTTCCGCCGCCCTGTCGATGCCCTTGGCGTGGACGATGCGGTCGATAAAGACCTGCCGGATGGCCGCGCGCGCGGGGTCGATATCCAGTTCCTGGAAGGCGGGCATGACATTGCCGGCAATCAGAATCGGCTTGCCGGCTTGCCCGAAAATTGCGTGGATATCGTCGGCGGCGTTGCGGTTGCCGGCGGCGATCACCGGGCAGGCGAGGGGGCTCTCGGCGAGCCGCGCGGCGTTGTACAGGATCACCTCGCTGTTGCCGCCGTCGGTGCCGCCGCTCAGCAGCAATACGTCCGGCGCGAGATCCACGATGGCGACGGTATCGCCTTCGGTCAGCCGGTAGGAGAAGCTGCCGACCAGCCTGGCGCCGGCGCCCAGCGCGGCGCGCCGCGCGGCCTCCGCCGTCAGCTCCTTGACCAGCCCCACCGTCACCATGCGCAGGCCGCCGGCGGCGCTGCTCGAGGCCAGCCTGTATTGGAAGTCCGGCAGGCCGCCCATATGCCGGTCGAGGTCGGCCATGGCCGCCTCAAGCCCGATGGTCACGTCGGTGGTCACGGTGGACGGGCCCTGGCCGGCGGCGGCGAGGGCGCCGGCGTCCAGGTCCACCGCCCGCAGCTTGGTGTAGGTGCTGCCGAAATCGATCAGCAGGGCCATGTCGCCGCCGCCCCTCATTCGGCGATCCTCCTGCCCGCGCTGCGCACGGCGAAATCGGCGTTCAGCACCTCGATGACCTGGTCGGCGCGCGTGTTCGGCGGGAAGGCGCGGTCGAAGCCCATCTCGAGGAACCTCCTCTCCACGTCCGTCCAGTCCTGCTTGCCGACCACCAGATTACCGCCGACGTAGATCAGCATGTCCTCCAGCCCCGCCTCGATGAAAAGGTCTCGGAAGCCGCGGCAGTCCAGTTCGCCCTGGCCGTAGAGGGAGGACACCATAATCCCGTCGGCCGCGGTCTCGATGGCGGCCTTCACGAAATCCTCGGCCGGGGTGATGGCGCCCAGCGCGACGATTTCGAACCCGGCTTCCTCCAGCGCCATCGAGAGAATGCGGCTGCCGACGATATGGGTGTCGGCGCCGATCACCCCGGTGATCAGCTTGCGTCCCCGCGCCGGGCCCGTCGCCTGGGCGCTCATGGCCCGGGGAACACCTGGTGCCGGACGGTCAGCAACCGCAGCACGGCCTCGTCGATGGCCGGCATGCCGCCCGCCGGCAGGATCATCGCCCCGGCCTCGACCTTTTGCGGGTTGCGGAACAGGCCGGCGCGGGGCTTCAGGAAGCCGTTCATTTCGCCCGCATTGTCGATCTCCCGTGCCGCAACGCAGGCCTCCATCCAGCAGCCGATATCGGCGGCGACGCCATTGCCGAGGACGGGCGTCATCCCGAGACTGCGGATGCGGCGCAGGCCTGCGACCAGGGCGTCCACCCCGCCCGCCTTCATCAGCTTGAGCTTGATGTAGCTTGCCGCGTCCAGCGCGGCCGCGCGCTCGATATCGGCGATGCCGAAGATCGATTCGTCGAGCATCATCGGCACCGGGCTGATCCGGGCGACGGCGACCGCCGCCTCCCAGTCGCCGGCGGCGCAGGGCTGCTCCAGCAGCTCGATCCCGTCCGGATCCAGAGCGTTCACGAAGCGCAGCGCCTCGGCCCAGTTGTAGCCCTGGTTGCCGTCCAGCCGCAGCGCCGCCCGCCCGGCAACGAATTTCGTTATATCGCGCAGCCGCGCGATGTCGGCCTCGAGGTCGAACCCCACCTTGACCTTGAGGGTCCGGTATCCGGCGGCCAGATGCGCTTCGATCTCCGGTTCGAATTCGCCCGGTGCGGACGCATTGACGATCGCCAGCAGCGGCACGGACACCGGTTGCGCGAGGGTCAGCAGGGGGTGTCCGGCCAGCATCTCGCAGGCGGTCGTGAAGGCGGTCGCGGTGAACGCGGCGTCGCGGTGGTACGACGCGGCGAGTGAAGCGGCATTCTGCAGGCTGCCGCCGGCCATGCGTCCCGCGAGGTCGAGCGCCCGCGTCCAGCCGGCCGCCGCCGTTTCATCCGAATACCCCGGCAGGAAGGTCGCCTCGCCGATTCCGGTGCGCTCCCCGTCGCCGATTGTCACCAGAAGGCTGTCGAACGCGTCTACCGGACCGAAGGACAGTTTGTAGGGCGTGCCCAGCGGGCTGCGCAGCATCCGCAGCTCGATCCGCGTGCACATCGTCCCGGTCGATTCGATCGCGTCAACGGCCATCGCCAGCGTCCTTCGCACGGGATCGCAGATATTCCTGGACCGGCGCCGCGCCCAAGCGTGCTACGGCCATGCCGCGCGGCCAACCGATATCCGATCCGGCCATTGCGTCCGCCGACCTCCCTGCGCCGATCCCGGATCTTCCGGTCCGCATGCTGTTGCCTATTCGGCGGCACGGCGCTAAGGGTGCACGACGTCAGCCGCCCGGATGTAAATTCTAATACTATACATCTCGTTTTTCGACAAACGGGCGTTGCGGCGACGATGGGGGCGGGCACGTTGGACCAGATGACTGCGTTGGTGCTGCTCGTGGTCGCGGGCGGCTTCGTGGCGGGCGGCTTCATCAAGGGAACCACCGGCATGGGGCTGCCGCTCGTCGCGGTTCCGGTCGCGGCGCTGGTCGTCCCGGTGCCGGTCGCCGTCGCCTTGATGACGGTGCCGATCCTGCTCACCAATCTTTGGCAGGGCCGCGGATGGCGCACGATCATCAAGCGGGTCTGGCCGTTGCTGGCGGTGCAGCCCGTCGCGATGGTGGGCGGCGTCGCGGTGCTCGCCTGGGCGGACCCGAAGATCGTCGTCGGCATGCTCGGCGCGCTGACGATCCTGTTCGTGGCGGTTGTCCGGTACCAGCCCAACTGGCAGATGACGCAGCGGCACGAGAGGTGGGTGGCGCCCTTGATGGGGGCGTGTTCGGGATTTTCAGGCGGCGTATCCAGCTTCTTCGGGACGCCGATCGCACTGTATCTGTTCCTGCTGGAGCTGGAAAAGGACGCGTTCGTTGCAGCGATCGGCGTGACCTATGCCTACGGCGCGACGATGCTGATCCTGATCCTCGCCGCGTTCGGCCTGCTCGGCCCGCAACTGCTGTTGTGGTCGGCCCTGGCCACCCCGGTCGCGTTCTTCGGCATGTGGCTCGGCCGGATGGTGCGCGACCGCCTCAACACCGAGACCTTCCGCAAGGTCGTCCTCGTCGTGCTGCTCGCCGCCGGGCTGAACCTGGTCCGCCGCGCGATCATGGGCTGACCGCGCCGCGTTCCGCCGCGTCGGCTTCCGCGCAAACCCAGTCGCAGAACAGCCTGACCTTGGGGACATCGATCTTGTCGGGCGGGTAGACCACGTAATAGGCGAAGTCCACCGACACCGACAGCTCGAACGGACGAACCAGCCGCCCGGCGGCCAGATCGTCGGCCGCCAGCACGTCGTTCACCAGGGCAATCCCGTGACCTTCGACGGCGGCCTGGATCGCCATGGCGACGTCGCTGAAGCGGGGGCCGCGCGCGGGATCCACACCGGACACGCCGGCCGCCAGCAGCCACATCTTCCAGCTTGGCCAGGTCTCGTCCTGCGTCGTCCAGTCGATATGCAAGAGTGTCCGGCCGGCAAGGTCCTGCGGCGACCGCAGTGTGGGGCATGCCTCCAGGAACCGGGGGCTGCATACGGGATGCACCCTGGTTGCGAACAGCTGCCGGACGGAGAGTCCGGGATAGATCCCGCCACCGTAGCGGATGCCGATATCCACGCCGTCCTGTCCGAAATCCGCCAGGCGGTCGGTCGCATCGAGCCTGATGTCGATATCGGGTTCGAGGGCCCGGAACCGGTCCAGCCTGGCCACCAGCCATTTCGCCGCGATCGACGGCGCGGTGCTGACGGTCAGAAGCCCGCCGCCGCGATCCGTCCGGAGCGTCGTACAGGCGTCGGCCAGCAGGTCGAAACCGTCGCGCAGTTTGGGCAGGGCCGCCTGCCCCCTGTCGGTCAGCAGCAGCGCGCGGGTCATGCGGCGGAACAGCGGAACCCCGCAATACGCCTCCAGCGACTTGATCTGGTGGCTGATGGCGGCCGGGGTCACGTTCAACTCCGCCGCCGCCTTGGTGAAGCTCAAGTGACGCGCTGCGGCCTCGAAGGCGCGCAAGGCGTTGAGCGGCGCGATCCGGCGGGACATTGCGGCTCCGATGATTGAGAAAAACTAACTCATTATATGAAATATAGTCGTTTGTCGAATGAAAGAAAACTCAATAAAAATGGCAGTAACGAGTTAGCAATCCGAGCCAAGACATTTAGGAGAACTTAATCATGTTGGATAGCCTTTATCGCGGAATCGCCCGCGCCGGCGGCGTCGAAGTTTCCGGCGATGTGCGGATCGTCGAGAAATCCCCGTCGCGCCCCTCCGTCCTCAAACGCTTCGCCGCCGCCTTCGAGCGGTGGAATGTCCGCCGGTCGACGTATCTGACCCTGCGGCAGCTGGACGACAGGATACTGAAGGATATCGGGCTTCACCGCGGCGTGCTGCACAGCGTTGCCGACCAGGTCAGCCGGCTGGCAGCGGCGAATGACAACGTGCTTCCCGTCGCGCTCCGGGATCTCGCCGACAACGACAACGATCCGTCCGCTCCCGCGAAGTGCGTCTGATCCGTGCGGACCGATGGCCCATTCCGGCGAGGCCTGGAACAGCGGTCCGAAGGCCCTCACCGCGCCGAGGCTTGATTTGTATCAATGCGAGGCGACGGGCCGAGCCTTACATTCGGCCGCGTTGCGTGGACAGAACAGATCGAATCGCGGAGACCTTAAGACATGTTGCGAGCTGGTCGGCAGGCGCCGACCCTGTCGCCCTTGCTGCTTGTCGGCCTTGCCCTGAGGCCGGCGCCGAGGTCCGCGCTGCAAGCGGCGGCCTCCTTCGCGATGGCCGCCATGCTGCGGCGGCACAGCAACGTGTTCGAGCGGCTGGAGGGCCTCGCCAGC
Organism: uncultured Alphaproteobacteria bacterium; assembly: GCA_947259105.1. Classification (GTDB taxonomy): domain Bacteria; phylum Pseudomonadota; class Alphaproteobacteria; order UBA8366; family JADFVY01. The sequence goes on along the minus strand of CAMYKU010000021.1, from coordinate 30,842 downwards.
CCGGTGTTCCTTATCGACCCGATCGATCTTCCCATCTCGCTGCTGCTCGAAGCCGGGCTTCCGGCCCCGCGGCTGACCGCGCTGCGCGACGGTGACGCCGTCCCGGCGCCGCCTGCGGCGGCCATCCGGGGGCCGCTGCGGGCCCTGATCGAACTGCTCGAGGGCCGGACCGACGGCGATGCGCTGTTCTTCTCCCGGACGCTGACGGTCGAGGGCGACATGGCCGCCGTCGTCGCCCTGCGCAACGCGGTGGACGGCGCCGATATCGATCTGGCCGAGGATCTGCTGCGGCCGCTCGGCCCCCTGGGCGGCCCGGCGCGGCGGCTGGCCGCGGCTGCAGGCGCACTGTACCGGCGCGCCGACCAGGACCTTGAAATCCTGCGCGCGGCCCTGCTGGCCCCGGTGCAGCGGCGATGCGATACGCAGGACGTGCGGCTCGACGATCTCGACGAGACGCTGTCGAACGCGCCAAAGCGGCGCCGCGGACAGCAGGTATGAGCGGCGCTGCCCTCGAACTGGTCTGCCCGGCGGGCACGCCGGCGGCCTTGCGGGCCGCGGTCGATGCCGGGGCTGACTCGGTCTATCTCGGTTTTCGCGACGAGACCAACGCCCGCAATTTCCCCGGCCTCAACTTCAGCCGCGACGAGCTGGCCGAGGGCATCGCCTATGCGGGCCGGAACGGCTGTCAGGTCCTGGTGGCGATCAACACCTATCCGCGCGCCGGCGATCCCGGACCCTGGCATCGTGCGGTCGACGACGCGGCCGGGCTGGGCGCCTGGGCTGTGATCCTGGCCGATATCGGCCTGCTCGACTATGCGAGCAGCCGGCATCCGGCGCTGCGCCGCCATCTTTCGGTGCAGGCGTCCGCCGCGAACCCCGAGACGATCCGCTTCTACCACGACGAGTTCGGGGTGAAACGCGTGGTCTTGCCGCGCGTACTGACGGTTCAGGAGATCGCGCGGATCAACAGTGCGGTACCGGTCGAAACCGAAGTGTTCGCCTTCGGCGGCCTGTGCGTCATGGTGGAAGGGCGCTGCCTGCTGTCGTCCTATGCGACGGGTGAATCGCCGAACATGAACGGCGTGTGCTCACCCGCCGAACACGTGCGTTACGAGGACCGCAATGGGCGCCTGATTTCGCATCTCTTCAATTTCGCCATCAACGTCTTCGCCGAGGGCGAACCCGCCGGGTATCCGACCCTCTGCAAGGGCCGGTTCCAGGCCCTTAACCGCGCGTCCTATCTGTTCGAGGAGCCGGCCTCGCTCGACGTGATCCGCATGCTACCGGCGCTGACGGAGGCCGGGGTCACCGCCCTGAAGATCGAAGGTCGCCAGCGTGGCAAGGCCTACGTGGCGCAGGTCGTCACCGCCTTCCGCAAGACGGTGGACGCGGTGGCGCGAGGCAAGGAACCCGCCGCGGCCGATCTGGCCCCGCTGACCGAGGGCGGCCGGCAGACCACCGGCGCCTACGAGAAGACCTGGCGATGAGCGGGGATGTGAAACTGACCCTCGGCCCGCTGCTGTTCAACTGGCCGGCGGAACAGGTTACCGCGTTTTATGCTCGGGTCGCCGAGCGGCTGCCGGTCGATACCGTCCACCTCGGTGAGGTGGTCTGCGCGAAACGAACGCCGTTCCTGGCCGAGGCCCTGGCCGAAGCCGCCGGGTCGCTGGCCGCCGCCGGGATCGAAGTGGTCTGGTCGACACTCGGCCTGATCGCCGATGCCAAGGATGTCGAGGCGACCCGGAGCCTTGTCGAATCGACCGAGGGGCTGGTCGAGATCAACGATATCACGGCGCTGCCCATGCTCGAGGGACGGGCGCATGCGGTCGGACCCCTGGTCAACATCTACAATGAAGGCACGCTGCAGTGGCTGGCGTCGCGCGGCGCGGCCCGCGTCTGCCTGCCGCCGGAACTGCCGCGCGAGGCGATCGCCGCCCTTGGCCGCGCCGATGCCGGCGTCGCGCTGGAGGTCCAGGTCTTCGGACGCATGCCGCTGGCCCTGTCGGCGCGCTGTTACCACGCGCGCGCACACGGGCTGCACAAGGACGGGTGCCGGTACGTGTGCGACAAGGACCCCAACGGCATGCCGGTGGCGACCCTGGACCGGCAGGCGTTTCTCGCCGTCAACGGCATACAGACGCTCTCGCACGCGCTGCTCGACCTGAGCGCCGAAGCGGGGGAACTGATGGAAATGGGCATCCGGCGGTTCCGCCTGTCGCCGCACGATGCCGACATGCAGGCGGTCGCCCATGTCTGGCGCGACCTGCTCGACGGGCGCTCCGACTTTGCGCGGGCGCGGCGGATCATCGAGGCGGTCGCCGACTTCGCGCCGCGCGCCAATGGCTATTATCACGGCCGCCCCGGGGCGGAACTGGTCGCCTGATACCAGTCAGCGGAGCGTGTTCTGCAAAACCCAAAGCCGCGCCCGACAGCGCCGCGGCGACGGCGGATCAGTCCAGCAGCACGGCGCTCAACGCCTTCGCGGTCTTTGGCGTGACGTAGTAGACGCCGTCCTCGATTTCCTTGTGGCCCTTGTCCCAGACCGTCGATTCGTAATCCCAGCCGATCAGATGCGCCTTCTTTTCCGTGTCGCCGATCAGGCGCCGCAGGCGCCGTGTCATCGCGCCTTCGAACAGGGACAGTGCGCGCCAGTGGGTGTCGCCGGTCACCGCCAGCAAATCCTTCATGCGGGCCCGGCCCTTGTTGTTCGCAAAGATCTTCAGCCGCTCGCGGTGATTGTCGGAAAGCCCGTGAACCATCCGCAGCGCCAGGTTCTTGTCGAGATCGACGGGCTGTTTCCAGGTGGTTTCCGTGCGCGTCGTCCTGCGCGTCGACTGCAACAGCTTGGGATCGGCGAATTTCCGGATCAGTTCGCGCTGGGTCTCGGGTGAAAGTCTGCGGAAGTCTCTCGCTTCGATCACGATATGCATGGCATTCTCCCTGCTGGGTTCAGGGTAACGGATTACATCCCGGGCCGCCAGCGGCCGTCCGAATCGCGCCGCAGAGTTGCGTTACCGCGCCACGGTTCTATTTCTCCGGCAGTTCCGAGCCGTCGTCGCGGAACACGACATAGACCGCCGGGATCACCAGCAGGGTCAGCGCGGTCGATGAGGCCAGGCCGAACACCAGCGAAATCGCCAGGCCCTGAAAGATCGGGTCGGCCAGGATGAAGGCCGCGCCGATCATCGCTGCCGCCGCGGTCAGGAAGATCGGCTGGAAGCGGATCGCGCCGGCCTCGAGCAACGCCGGGCGCAACGGCGTGCCCTTGGCGCGCTCCTGGCGGATGAAGTCGACCAGGAGGATCGAGTTGCGCACGATGATCCCGGCCAGCGCGATGAAGCCGATCATCGAGGTCGCGGTGAATGGCGCCTGGAACAGCCAGTGCCCGATGACGATGCCAATCAGGGTCAGCGGCACGGGCGTCAGGATCACCAGCGGCAGCTTGAAGTTGCGGAATTGCCCGACCACCAGAAGATAGATGCCCAGGAGCGCGACGATGAAGGCGCCGCCCATATCGCGGAACGTCGTCCAGGTGATCTCCCACTCGCCATCCCACAGCAGGGAAACATGGCTCTCGTCCTGCGGCTGTCCTCGATAGCGGATCTCCGGCGGGCCGCCCTCGCCCCAGTCCATTGCCGCGAGCGCATCCTCTACCGCGAGCATACCGTAAATCGGGGCTTCGAAACGGCCGGCCAGCTCGCCCGTCACCATCTCGACGAAACGGCCATTATGGCGAAACAGGGGAAACGAGGTTTCCTCGTATCGCCACTCGACGACATCGCCCAGTTCAACGATGCCCTTGCGTCCGGGGACAGGCGTGCTGAGCAGATGTTCGCCGGGCCCGAGACTGGATCTCGGCAGGCGGATCGCAATCTCAACGGGATTGGCGCCGCCACCACGGTGCGAATAGCCGACGCTGACGCCGCCGAACAGTGCGGCAACGGTATCGTAGATCGCTTCTTCCTCGACACCGTGAAACTCCAGGTTGTCCTGGTCGATCGCCAGACGCAGCCGCGGCGTCGGCCAGCCGAAGCTGTCATCGGTATCGACCACGAAGTCCACCGACTCGAAGGCCTGGCGGACCTTGGCGGTGTAGGCGCGCCTCGTGGCGGCGTCCGGTCCGTAGATTTCCGCCAGCAGTGTTGCCAGCACCGGCGGGCCCGGTGGCACTTCCACCACCTTGACGGATGTCCCTTTCGGCGCCTCCAGATCCTCGAGCCTGTCGCGGATTTCGAGCGCGATTGCATGGCTCTCGCGTTTGCGCTCGTGCTTGGGCAGGAGGTTGAGCTGCAGGTCGCCCATCTCCGGCTGGCTGCGCAGATAATAATGCCGCACAAGGCCATTGAAGTTGAAGGGCGCGGCGGTTCCGGCGTACGCTTGGATGTGCGTGAGTTCCGGCAGGCCGGCAAGTTTGCGCGCCGCCGCGATCAGCACCCGCTGTGTCGCTTCGAGGCTGGAGCCTTCGGGCAGATCCACCACCACCTGCAGCTCCGACTTGTTGTCGAATGGCAGCAGCTTGACCGTCACCGAGCGGGTCGCGAACAGGACGGTCACCGCGACGGTCGCCACGCCAACCGTCAGCAGGAAGGCCCAGGACCGTGCCCGGGTCTTCAGGACCGGCGCCGCAACCCGGCGGTAGAGCCGGCCCATGCGGCTGTCATGTCCATGGCCGTGCGCCGCGTCCCCGCCGCCCGCAGCGGCATGCTTGCCGCCGCCGATCTTCAACAGCAGCCAGGGCGCGATCATCACCGCCACGAAAAAGCTGAACAGCATCGCTGAACTGGCGTTGGCCGGAATCGGCGCCATGTAGGGGCCCATCAGGCCGGTTACGAACATCATCGGCAACAGCGCGGCAATCACCGTCAGGGTCGCGACGATGGTCGGATTGCCGACCTCGGCAACGGCCTCGATCGCCGTCTGCACGGTGTCGCGGCCCGGCTTCATGCGCCAGTGCCGCACGATGTTCTCGACCACCACGATCGCGTCGTCGACCAGGATGCCGATCGAGAAGATCAGGGCAAACAGGCTGACGCGGTTGATGGTGTAGTCCATCAGCCACGACGCGAAGAAGGTCAGCAGGATCGTGGTCGGGATGATCACCAGCACCACGCCGCTCTCGCGCCAGCCGACGAAGAATGCGATGAGGATGGCGATGCTGACCGTCGCGATGGCAAGATGCAGCAGCAGTTCATCCGCCTTTTCCAGCGCCGTCTCGCCATAGTTTCGCGTGATATGGACGGCGACCTCGCCGGGGATCAGATCGTCCCGCACGATCTCCAGCCGCTCCAGCAGCCGCTCCGCGACAACCACCGCGTTGGCGCCCTCGCGTTTGGCGACGGCCAGGGTGACGGTCGGGAGGAATTGCAGGACGCCGTCGTCGCGCGCCTCAATATGCCAGGCCCGGTGTTCCACAGGCGCGGCGCCGACGACGACAGTGGCGACGTCCTTGACGTATACCGGCCGTCCGTCGACCGTGTTGATCATCAGCAGCCCGATATCCGGGATGCCGCTGAGCGTCTGTCCCGTGACCACGGGCAGGTTTGAATTGTCCTTGCGGATGCTGCCGACCACGAAGGAGCGGTTGGCGTTCGCGATCTTCTCGACCAGCCGATTGAGCGTGACGCCGTAGAGCGACAGTTTCTCAGGGTCCGGCTCGACGCGGATCTGGTCCGGCCGTCCGCCGGCGATGTAGGTGAGGCCGACATCCTCGACCTTGATCAGCTCATGCAGAAGCTCTTCGGCGACGTTGTAGAGTGCGTTGTCGTCCCAGCGCACGGCCAGCTCGGGCGCCAGGTCTCCGCGCGGCGCCAGGGTCAATGTCAGGATCGCGACGTCATTGATGCCGCGCCCGACGATCGACGGTTCCGGAATGCCAAGCGGAATGCTGGAGAGATTGGCGCGGATTTCCTCGTGCACGCGCAGAATGGCGGCGTCGGCCGAGGTTCCGACGAAGAACCGGGCGGTGACCACGACACGGTCGTCCAGCGACTGCGAATAGACGTGCTCGACGCCGTCGATACCCTTGACGATATCCTCCAGCGGCTTGGTGACCAGCTCCACCGCATCCTCGGCCTTCAATCCGTCGGCCGATACCAGGATGTCGACCATGGGAACGCTGATCTGCGGTTCTTCCTCGCGGGGAAGAATGGTCAGCGCCAGCAACCCGACCAGGATCGCCGCGATCAGCAGCAGGGGTGTCAGCGGCGAAGAGATCGACGATCGGGTCAGCCGCCCTGATATCCCAAGGTCCATGGTGCGATCCGCGAGGCTAAGGTTTCAGGAGAGTATCACCGGGTTTGAGCCCGGCCAGGATTTCAACCTCGTCGCCGGTATGCTGGCCCGGCTGCACCATGATCTCGCCCTCGCCCTTGACGATCGCGTAGGTGACTCCGTACCGCTGGTGCAGGAAATCCCGTGGAATGACGATCGCCCGGCGAAGTCCGGTCGCCACATAGACCCGGGTGCGCTCGCCGACGAAGTAATCGCCCAGTTCGTCGACCTCGACGTCGGCGATGACCCGGCCGTTGCTCATTTCCGGGTAGACCTGGGTGATGCGCCCGGTGCGGACGTTGCTTCCCGCGTCCACCGCGAGGCCGCGCGCGCCGACCAGCACTTCGTCGCCGGTGCCAATGAACCGCGCGTGCCGTTCCGGCAGTTCGATGCGCAAGACGTACCGTTCCGCCGCAATGAATGCGACGGCTTCGCCCGGCAGGATCACCGACCCCTCGGTCACCGCGACACGCAGGACCCTGCCGTCGCCCGGGGCCAGCACCGCGCCCTCGGCCAGGCTTTCCGCCACCACCGCGCGTTCGGCACTCAGCGCGGCATGATTGCCGGTGACCACGTTGAGGTTGGTCTGCGATTCATCCAATCTTGCCTGGCTGATCGTGCCCGACTTGCGCAGGCTACTGAGCCGGTCGTATTCCACCCGCGCCAGCTTTTTTTGCGCCTCGAGCGAGCGGATACGGGCATCGATGGCCACCAGCTGCAGGCCCAGCTTCGGGTCCTCGACGGTGGCAATGGTCTGGCCGGAACTCACCGCAGATCCTTCATCGACGGACAAGCCGCGCACCGTGCCGCCAATGCGGGCCCGGGCGGCGACCACGTCGACGCTCTGGACGGTTCCGAAAACAGCCTTGCGGTCGGCGACGTCCTGCACCGCGACGGTGAACTCGGCCTGGGCGAGTGCCGGTGTTGCGGAAAGGACGAACATGATCAGAGCGAGGACGGCTCGATGCACCTTGATTCTCCGTAATTCGATGGCATCAAAACGGCGCCGGACGGCCGTGGCGGGAGGGGGCCACCACAGCAGTTAGGTGTTGTTCATAGCCTGTTCAAGGCCAAGTGCGGCCTGCGGCCAAGCGTCGCGTCGGGCCCGGCGGGAGGGTTCCCGAACCGGCCGTTGCGCCATTGGCTTCGGGTTATCCATTTATTAATAAATCGATAAATACTGTGGTATATTGTCTGCCATTGGTTTTGGAATTGCTATATGGTGCCATCGCGCTTAACGAAAATATTCTGTCAGAGTACCCGGCAACGGACGAAGAAGCCGATATTGGGTGGAAACACTGACACGCTTAGCGTCGAGGAAGGAATGAAGATACTTATAGCGGACGACCACCAGTTGCTGGTGGACGCGCTGGCTCAACTTGTAAGAGAAAACGATTCAGGTGCCGAGGTGTTGCAGGCCGCTTCGCTGGCCGACGCCATGGATGCGATGGACCGGGACGGCGCGGTCGAGATCGTGCTGCTGGACTACGACCTTCCAGGCATGGACGGGATCGAGGGGTTGGTAAAGGTCCGGGGCCGGTTTCCCCAGATTCCCTGTGCGATTTTCTCCGGGGTGCAGGATGCGCAAGTCGCGTCCAGCGTGCTGGCACGCGGTGCCGCCGGATTCCTGCCCAAGAGCCTGTCGGCGCCGGCATTCTTCCACGCCATCAAGCTCATGCAAGTGGGCGAAAAATTCATTCCCGCCGAACTCTACGAGAATATCGCGCACCGAACCGAAAACATGCCGGTCGCGTCCGGCAATGCGGACGATTTCGTCGCCGATAAGGGTCTTTCGCGCCGCGAAACGGAGGTCCTGGCTGCGCTAGTCGAGGGCACCTCGAACCGCCAGATCGGCCAAGAGCTTGGCGTGGAGGAAGTCACCGTCAAGCTGCACTTGCGACGGATTTACCGCAAGATCGGCGTGTCCAACCGCACCCAGGCGGTCAAACTTGCGATGGCGAACGGCATAGGCTGACCCCTTATCCGTCAGCGTTTTCCATAGGTCCGGAATTTCTCGAGCACCGTTTGCATTTCATCCGGCGGCAGAATGCGGGGAGTCCCGATCTGCAGCGCCCGCCAGTACTGCTGCGCCAGCGTCTCGACTTCGACGGCAAGGTTCAGAGCGGCATCGAGTCCGCCGGCCAAACAGATCATGCCGTGGTTTGCAAGCAGGCAGGCCCGTCTTCCGTCGAGCGCGCGCAACGCGTTGTCCGACAGCGCCTGGGTACCGAAGGTCGCATATGGCGCACAGCGGATCGAATCACCGCCGGCCACGGCCACCATGTAGTGAAAGGCCGGGATATCCATGCCCAGACAGGCCAGGGCCGTGCAAAACGGCGAATGGGCGTGGAGCACTGCATTGGCGTCCTCGCGGCTCTTCATGATGTCGAAATGGAATCGCCATTCGGACGACGGCGCGCCGGTTCCGCGCGCGCGGCCCTCGGGGTCGATGGTGAAGATATCGGCCGGTTTCATGCGCTCATACGCCAGGCCGCTCGGCGTGATCAGCAACCCCTCCGGCACGCGCACGCTGGCATTGCCCGCCTTGCCCTGGTTTATGCCAAGCCGGTTCATGGCAAGGCAGGTGTCGATCAGTTCGCGACGCAGTTGGGTATGGGATCGGGGGGCCATGACCGGCGCCACAAGCCGGTGCGTTACGGGGCCGGCCAGTTGCCCGGCGTCCGGTCGCCGCCGAGGCCGCAGCCGCGCGGCCCACATCGAAGGCTGCCGCCCCAGAGCGCCAGCAGCAGCAGGGGCAGGCCGAAGAGCCCCAGCCATCTCAGCCCCCCGTCCAGAACAAACAGCAACGACGCGACGGCCACCGCGGGGGCCAGCCGGGCCGTCCAGGCCATCAGCGTCGCCAGCAGGTGGATAAGTGTTCGGTGCGCCATCGTGCGATCACTTGAACCGGAAGATGATACGGCCCTTGGTCAGGTCGTATGGGGTCATTTCAACGGTCACCCGGTCCCCGGCGAGAACGCGGATCCGAAACTTGCGCATCTTTCCCGACGTGTGAGCCAGAACCTCGTGCCCGTTGTCCAGCTCCACGCGGAACGTCGCATTTGGCAGCAGTTCCTTTATGGTGCCGTCAAGTTCGATCAGGTCTTCCTTGGCCACGAAACCTCCTTTTGGCGATGGCCGGTTCCCGCCCGCGGGGAAGCGCTCCGGATCCGGGTATCGTTAGTTACCATCGAACACGGGTCCGGGAAAGGCCCATCGCGCGTGCCCGCACCGGCCGTCGTAAACGGACAATGTTCTAAGGGCTGGAAATTCCCGTCGTGGTGCGGAATAGTGCGCGCCCGAATTCCATCGGGAACTGACTATCTATTGAGGAGGGCGATTTGGAACCGGAACTCACGGTCTATCTGTCGGGCGAAATCCATACCGACTGGCGCGAACGGATCGAGGCGGGAGCCAGGGAGGCCGGCCTTCCGGTCGAGTTCCTGGCGCCGGTCACCGATCATCAATCCAGCGACGACTGCGGCGTCGCCATCCTGGGTGAGGAGAGCGAATCCTTCTGGAAGGACCATAAGGGCGCCAAACTCAACGCTATCCGCACGCGCACGATGATCGAGCGGTCGGATGTCGTGGTGGTTCGCTTCGGCGACAAGTACCGGCAGTGGAACGCGGCCTTCGACGCCGGGTACGCGGCGGCGCTGGGCACGCCGGTGGTGACCCTGCACGACCCGGCGCTGACCCATGCGCTGAAAGAGGTCGACGCGGCGGCGCTGGCCACGGCGGAATCGCCGGAACAGGTGGTGCGTGCCCTCAAATACGTCATCGAGGGCACGCTGTAGCAGTCACCCGTCCGGCGCCGGTTTGCCCGCCACGTCCGCTATGCCCCCGGCAAGGCCCTTGCCGACGACGCGGTTGACGGCGCTGGTGATCGCCCGCAGCGAGGCCATGACGATATTGGTGTCGATGCCAACGCCAAACAGGGGGCCGCCGCCCTCGACCTCGGTTTCGACATAGGCGGCGGCCGTCGCGTCCGCACCGTGGCCGATCGCGTGTTCGCGATAATCCATCAGGCGAATCCCGGTTCCGCCGTGCTTGCGCAGTGCATCCAGGAAGGCGTCGACCGGCCCGTTTCCCCGGCCGGCGATCTCATGCACCGCCCCGTCGATGCGGATCGTCGCCGTAATATTGCGCTGGCCGCGCGCCCTGCGGTCGGGAAGCGTCCGGTAGTCGACAAGCTCGTAGGGCCCGGCCTGTGCCAGATATTCGGCTTCGAAAACGGCCCATATATCGGCGGGCGAAAGCTCCTTGCCGGTCCGGTCGGCGACCGCCTGCACGATCGGGCTGAACTCGATCTGCAGGCGGCGCGGCAGGACAAGGCCGTAATCCTGCTCCAGCAGATAGGCGATTCCACCCTTGCCGGACTGGCTGTTGACCCGAATCACGGCCTCGTAGCTGCGTCCCACATCGGACGGGTCCAACGGCAGGTATGGGACTTCCCATGTGCCGCTGTTCGATTTGTGCTGCGCGGCGAGTCCCTTCTTGATCGCGTCCTGGTGCGAGCCGGAGAACGCGGTGAACACCAGTTCGCCGGCATAGGGGTGACGCGGATGGACCGGAAGCTGGTTGCAGTATTCCGCCACGCGGACCAGTTCGCCGATGTCCGATATGACGAGGCCCGGGTCGACCCCCTGGGTGAACAGATTCATGGCGAGCGTCACGACGTCGACATTGCCGGTCCTCTCGCCATTGCCGAACAGCGTGCCCTCGACGCGCTCGGCGCCGGCCATCACCGCCAGCTCGGTCGCCGCGACGGCGGTGCCGCGGTCGTTATGCGGATGGACGCTGACGATGACGGAATCGCGGTCGCGCAGATTACGGCAGAACCATTCGATCTGGTCGGCGTAGACGTTGGGCGTCGCCATTTCGACCGTGCTGGGAAGGTTCAGGATCATCCGGTTCTGCGGCGACGGCCGAAAGACCTCCATCACCGCCTCGCAGATTTCGACCGCGTAATCGGGCTCGGTGCCGGTGAAGCTCTCCGGGGAGTACTGGAACACCCATTCGGTATCGGGGCGGGAGGCGGCCAGTTCGGCGATCCGCTTCGCGCCGTCGACCGCGATCCCCGTTATGCCGGCGCGGCCGAGGCCGAACACCACGCGGCGCTGCAGGGCCGAGGTCGAATTGTACAGGTGGACGATGACCCGGCGCGCGCCCTCCAGGGCATCGAAGGTGCGCGCGATCAGCTCCGGGCGCGACTGCGTGAGGACCTGGATGGTGACGTCCTCGGGGATCCGGCCTTCGTCGATCAACTCGCGAAGGAACGCGTAATCGGTCTCGGAGGCCGCCGGGAAGCCGACCTCGATCTCCTTGAAGCCCATGGCGACGAGCGTGTCGAACATGCGGCGCTTGCGCGCGCTGCCCATCGGCTCGATCAGCGCCTGGTTGCCGTCGCGCAGATCGACGCTGCACCAGACCGGCGGCCGGGTGATGGTCCGCGACGGCCATTGCCGGTCCGGCAGATCGACCGGTGCGAAGGATTTGTATTTCTTGATGGAAACGACGTTCATGACGGACTCTCCTGGTGTTCGCTGCATTGGCAAGGGGAAGGGCGGCAAGACGGCCGCCGGGCAGCCGATCAGACCCGGCGGCCGGCCCTAAGTCGCAGCGAGAGGAGAGCCCGCGCACCATCCACGCACGGAACGGCGCGGGCCGGCGACGCGAAAGACGGAACTATGCTGGCGGGTATGAACATCCGGGTAGTCCTGCAGTGTGGTAACTGGGCCGAACGTAAAAAACGCGGTTCCCCGGCGCTCCGGTCAGGAGGCCGGGCCGGTAAGGAGGAGGCTCAGAAACCGTTTGCAGGATGGTGTGTTCATGCCGGCAACGTTAACCGGGGGAATGCGACGGGTCAAGCATCGCGGTAGCGCGACGCCTCAGCCACCACGAAGATCCCGGGCTCAGGAGCCGGCCACGGTCATGCCTTCAACCCGGATGGTCGGGGCGTTGGTTCCGTAGCGGAACTCCAGATCGTTCGCCGGCGACATGTTGCGGAACATGTCCTTGAGATTGCCGGCGATGGTCATCTCGCTGACCGGATAGGTCACCTCGCCGTTCTCGATCCAGAAACCGGCCGCGCCGCGGCTGTAGTCGCCGGTGATCATGTTGACGCCGAACCCGATCAGCTCGACCACGTAAAACCCGTTCTTGATGCTCTTGATCAGGTCGCGTGGCGATGGCGGGCCCGACTTCATGTAGAGGTTCGTGACCGCCGGCGCCGGCGGCGAGGAGGCGCCGCGCGCCGCGCGGCCCGTGGTTTGCAGATCCAGTTGCCGCGCCGAGCGCAGATCCAGCACCCAGTTTTTCAGGACACCGTTCTCGATCAGGTTCAGGGACGGGTTGGCCATGCCTTCGCCATCGAACGGTTTCGACCTCAGCCCGCGGCTGCGGTGCGGATTGTCGACGATGCCGACGCCCTCGGCGAAGATCTGCTGGTCCATACTGTCCTTCAGGAAACTGGTGCCGCGCGCCACGGCAGCGCCGTTTGCGGCCGACGCAAGATGCCCGACCAGCGAGCCGGCAACCCGCGGGTCGTAGACGACCGGTACCTTTACGGTTTCGACTTTCCGCGCGCCGAGCCGGCTGGTGGCGCGGACTCCGGCCCGCTCGCCGACTTCCGCCGGATCGTCCAGATCGTCCATGAAGACGGTGCTCGAAAATTCGTAGTCCCGCTCCATGCCGCCGCCATTGCCCGCCACGACCGCTGTTCCCACGCCATGCCGTGACACCGCGTAGCTGCCCGCGAAGCCGTTCGAGGCGAGCAGCGCAATCTCCGTCAGGCTCCAGCTTGCCTCGGCGCCCTCGGAATTGGTAACGCCCTCGACCGCCCGCGCGGCGTCCTCGCATATCTTCGCCCGTGCGGTCAGCGTGGCGACGTCGGGCTCGGTATCGTCGCAGATGTCCGGGTCGATCAGCGGCCCCGCGAAGACCTCGTCGGCGTCGGGCAGGCCGCAATACGGATCGTCCGGCACCGCGGCGGCCATGGCCAGCGCACGGTCGACGAGTTCATCGAGGCTGTCCTGGGTCCAGTCGTTCGACGACGCGATCGCCTGCTTCTTGCCGACCAGGACACGCAGTCCCAGATCGTTGCCCTCGGCCCGCTCCAGTTTTTCCTGCCGGCCCAGACGTTGCGCGACCGACAGCGACACGCCGTTGACCAGCAGCGCATCCGCCGCGTCCGCGCCGCGCGCCTCCGCGATCCTGACCAGGTCATCCAGCAGGGTCAGGGCCTCGTCGGTATCCGTCAGGGTGGTTTGCGGCGGCAGCTTCGGCATATCGTTCAATGTCCGGTTGCGGGCTTTTGAAGACGCGGCCCGGTGATGCCGCGCCCAGACCTATATAGCCACCCGCCTGCCCTTAGGCCAGCGGCGCGTCTCCGGAAGACGGTATTTTACGCCTGGCCGCGAACCGACCGGAGTCCTCCGGCTTTGGCCCGGCTGCCGCGGTTTGCCGGGTGTTCACGAAATAGTGCCTTTGCCTGGGCCGGCTGTTCTGGTTCAATCATATTCGCAAGTTCATATGTGACAGCACTAGACAACCACCGAACGATCGAAATACCAGGGAGGAAAGAGTTTAATGAGGAACGTTATGATCGCGGTCCTGCTGGTGACGGGCAGCCTGTTCGTCGTCGCGTCCGGCCAGCCGGCGATGGCCGAGGGCAAGGTCCACTACCTGGCCATCCACGTGGATGACAACGACAAAGGCAAGATGAACATCGCGCTCAACAACGCGGCCAACGTCACCAAGTATTACGAGGCCAAAGGCGAAACGGTGAAGATAGAGATCGTCGCCTACGGACCGGGACTGCATATGCTCCGCGAGGACACCTCACCGGTGAAAACCCGCATCGCCGCGATGTCGCTGGAGCATGAAAATATCGGTTTCTCGGCCTGCGGCAATACCCTGACCGGCATGACCAAGAAGGAGGGAAAGGCGCCGAAGCTGGTCAGCGAGGCGACCGTGGTGCCCTCCGGTGCGGTGCGGCTGATGGAACTTCAGGAGGAGGGCTGGACCTATATCCGGCCGTAGCAGAAGATACGGGTAAGAGAGGGGCAAACCCTCACTGACCGGCGGCGGGGCTTCGGACCCGCCGTCACTGTTTCGCACCGGCCGGTCATTTCCAGATCGGCTCGCCGTCGCCCGGCAGGCCGAGTTCGGGCCACATGGCCGAGACCTTTTCGATAACGGCGTCGTCCATGCGGATCTTGCGGCCCCACTCGCGCTTGGTTTCCGGCGGCCATTTGTCGGTTGCGTCCAGGCCGATCTTCGAGCCGAGTCCCGACTCGGGCGAGGCGAAATCCAGATAATCGATCGGCGTGTTTTCGACCAGCGTGATGTCGCGGGCAGGGTCCATGCGGGTCGAGATCGCCCATGTCACGTCCGCCCATGAGCGCGCGTCGATGTCGTCGTCCACCACGATGACCCACTTCGTGTACATGAACTGGCGCAGATAGGACCAGACGCCCATCATCACGCGCTTGGCGTGGCCGGGATAGGCCTTTTTCATCGACACCACCGCGATGCGGTAGGAACAGCCTTCCGGCGGCAGCCAGAAATCGGTGATCTCCGGGAACTGCTGCTGCAGCAGCGGGATGAACACCTCGTTCAGCGCCTGGCCCAGCACGCTGGGCTCGTCCGGCGGCCGCCCGGTGAAAGTGCTGAGATAGATCGGGTCCTTGCGCATGGTGATGGCCGATATCGTGAAGACCGGGAAGGATTCGACCGAATTGTAGTAGCCGGTATGGTCGCCATAAGGGCCTTCGTCGCCATAATCCTGCAGCGATACATGGCCCTCCAGTACGATCTCGGCCTGCGCCGGGACCTTCAGCGGAACGGTCTTGCAGTTCACCAGTTCCACCTTCTGCCCGCGCAGCAGGCCGGCGAACTGGTATTCCGACAGCGTGTCGGGGACCGGCGTCACGGCGGCCAGGATGGTTCCCGGGTCGGCGCCGATCACGGCGGCAACAGGCAGAGGCTCGCTCATTTCCCGTTTCCAGCGCGCGTGGTGCTGCGCGCCGCCGCGATGTTTCAGCCAGCGCATCAGCGTCGTGTTGCGGCCGGTCACCTGCATCCGGTAGATGCCCAGATTGTGGTCGTCCTCGCGCTTCTTGCCCGGCCCCTTGGTGACCACCAGCGGCCAAGTGATCAGCGGCGCCGGTTCGCCCGGCCAGCAGGTCTGGACCGGCAATTGCGCAAGGTCGATGTCATCACCCTGCAGCACCACCTCCTGGCAGGGTGCGCGACTGGTCGATTTCGGCTTCATGGCCATGACGGTCTTCACCATCGGCAGCATGTCCATGGCCTCGCGCCAGCCCCCCGGCGGTTCGGGCTGGCGCAGGAAGGCCAGCGATTCGCCGATCTCGCGCAATTCATGCGATTCACGCCCCATGCCCCAGGCCACGCGCTCCGTAGTGCCGAACAGGTTGGCCAGCACCGGCATGCCGTATTTTTTTCCGTCCGTCCCCACGACATTTTCGAACAGCACCGCCGGCCCCTGCTGGGCCAGCAGGCGCGTCTGGATCTCGGTCATCTCCAGCTCAGGCGAAACCGGCGCGGAAACCCGTACGAGCTTGCCGCTCGATTCCAGATGATGGATGAAGTCGCGCAGGGAGGAATAGGACATGAGTTGCACCACTGGTTCGGGTCCTATACAGACCCTCGCGGCAGCGGCGTCAAGTGTATGCCCGCGCTTCAAGGGCCGGCCGCGATGTGATATTCCTGCGTCATGCCTGAACGAACCGCCAAGCTGGAGCGCGCACGGAGCTACCCGTATGCGATTCCCGACGGCTCCTACACATGGAATGGCGGCGCCGTCGCCGCCTTCGATCCGGCGGCGCGGTCGGGCCGCACGCCGGTCCTGGCGATCGGCTCCAACCAGTCGCCGCAGCAGTTGACCCGGAAATTCGGCGACTCGGGCGAGATTCCGGTGCAGCGTGCCCGGCTGGCCGATTTCGATATCTACTACTCCGCCCATATCACCCGTTACGGCGCCGTCCCGGCCATGCTGCAGCATGCGCCCGGAACCGTGGTGACCCTGTCGGTGACATGGCTCGACGACCGTCAGCTTGACATCATGCACGGAACGGAGCTTTCAGCCGCGAAGTACGAGTTCGCGGTGATCGAGAAGATCGACCTGGCGCTCGATTGCGGGGCCGGCCTCGAAAGCGTGTATCTCTATGTCGGGGTGAACGGGCACCTCATGCACGATGGCGATGCGGTGGCCCTGGCCGCGGTTCCGGCGGAAGGCCGGCGTCCCAGGGCGCTGACCACGGCGGGAATCCTGGAGATCATAAGAAAGCGCTTCGCGCCGGACGACAGTCCGGACGAATTCGTCTTCAAGCTCGTCGACGACGGCGGCTTCCGCACGGCCTGCACTGCTGCCCTTGCGGAAGACGCGGCGCCGTTCGCCCACCCGGCCCGAAGCCTTAAGATCTGACCCGGGCGGGTGGCAGGTCCGATCCGGTCAGCCGCCGGAACCGGAGTCGGAACTGGAACTGGAGTCGGAACCAGAGCCGGAATCGGAACTGGAGTCGGAACCAGAGCCGGAATCGGAACTGGCGTCGGAACCAGAGCCGGAATCGGCAACGGCGTGTTTCAGATCATGCGTTTCGAGAACGGTGCCGTCCTCGGAAACAACTTCGACCCTCCAGTCGCCCAGCCACTCCTTGGGCAGCGTCTTTTGCGAATAGACGCGCCAACGCGATCCGCGGATCTTGAACGAGAGCTCGAACTTGACCTCGCCGTTGTAGACCCAGCGATGGCTGGCGCTGGTGCCTTCGAAATTGCGGAATTCGGTGAAAAAGAAAACGCTGCCCGTGCTGCTGTCGATGCTGGTGATCTCATCGACCGGCTCACGATCCAGAACCGCCGACGTGAACTGTGCGCGCGAAATCGTGCCCTCCGCGCCGATCGCCGGGCTCGCCGCAACCGCGACCACGGCCAGGACCGCAAGCGATCCGATAAGACTTTTCATCGGGGCCTTCCTCCTTGTTCGGTGAAAACACCCTACGTTGTAACCGATACAAATTAACCAGTGTTTAATGCATTCCCGGCGCGGCCCGTGACAAATGCCCCGGCAGTCCTATATGTGAGACGTCTCCGCGTCACCCGGCGCGGGCCCCCCGGATTACGATATTGATGAGAGGCTCCATGAGTTACCATTTCAGCAAGACCATTGACCGGCCTTTCGACAAGGCCATCGACGACGTTACCCAGGCCCTGCAGAGCGAAGGGTTCGGGGTCCTGACGACGATCGACGTGAAGGCGACCCTCAAGAAGAAGCTGGACGCCGATTTCCGGCCCTATACGATCCTTGGCGCCTGCAATCCCAACTACGCCTACCAGGCGCTGCAGGCCGAGGACAAGATCGGCACGATGCTGCCCTGCAACGTGACCGTGCAGCAGACCAGCGACGGCAAAGTCGAGGTCTCGGCCGTCGACCCGATCGCATCCATGGCCGCGATCGAGAACCCGAATCTCGGCGAGATCGCCAAGACCGTCCAGGGCCTGCTCAAGAAGGTCATCGACAAGGTCTGAAAGCGATCCTGCCGGCGCGCGGTCAGATTCGCCCTGCCGCCACGATCCCGGCCAGCAGAATCAGGCCGAACCATTTGTTGGATTTGAACTTGGCCAGGCAGTCGCGGGGCGAGTCTATATCGATCGCCGCCGCCTGCCAGGCGAGCTGCGCCGCTGCTGCGGCAAGGCCGACATAGAACGGCCACGCCATTCCGGCGGCCCAGCCGGACGCGGCCAGCAGCAGCACCGTTATGCCATAGAACAGCCACAGGAAGGGGCGGGTCCGCGCGCCGAGCCGGCGCGCAGAGGATTTCACGCCGATCAGCGCATCGTCCTCCTTGTCCTGGTGGGCGTAGATCGTATCGTACCCCAGTGTCCAGAAGAAGCCGGCGGCATACATCAGGAGCGGCGCCGCGGCGAGGCCGCCGGCCACCGCCGGCCAGCCGACCAGCGCTCCCCAGTTGAAGGTCAGCCCGAGCCAGGCTTGCGGCCACCAGGTGATTCGCTTCATGAAAGGATACGGGAAGACCAGCAGCAGGGATGCCACCCCGACGGCGACGGCATAGCGATTGAAACTCAGCAGGACGGCCAGCCCGGTCAGCATCAGCAGGATCATGAATACCAGCGCCCCGCGGATCCTGACCTGGCCGCTGGGAATCGGTCGGGTTGCCGTCCGCGCGACCTTCCCGTCGATTTCGCGGTCGGTGATGTCGTTCCAGGTGCAGCCCGCCCCCCGCATCACCGTGGCGCCGACCGCAAACAGCAGCAGGTACCAAGGATTTGGCCAGGCGGGATCCGGCTGTGCGGCGGTGGCCAGCGCCATGCTCCACCAGCAGGGCAGCAGCAGCAGCCAGGTCCCGATCGGCCTGTCCAGCCGCGCGAGCCGCATCCAGGGGCGCAGCCGCGCCGGGGCCAGCCGGTCGACCCAGTCGGCGCTCGGGATGTCGGGCGCATCGTCCCGGCTTTGTGTGCCGTCGTTCATGGGCTAATCTTGCCGTTACGCGACCCGCGCGACAAGCACCGATGGCGGGCGCAGGCAGAGGGCCGACGGATGGCGGACAGACTCGATGCAAGACTATATGTGCGCGACCTGCTGGCGGCGGGCACGGAGGTGGCGCTCGCACGCAGCCAGGCGCATTACCTCGCGCACGTGCTGCGGCTCGCGTCGGGCGCGGCGATCGCCCTGTTCAACGGGCGCGACGGCGAATGGCTGGCGCGGATCGGGTCAGTGGCGAAAAACGGCGCTACGTTGACGGTAGAAACGCGCCTGCGCGACCAACGCCCCGAGCCCGATCTCTGGCTGGTGTTCGCCCCGGTGAAGCGCGCGCCGCTGGATTTCCTGGTGCAAAAGGCCACCGAACTGGGGGTCTCCGCGCTGGTCCCGGCGATCACCCGCCGCACCGTTGTCGAGCGGGTCAGGCGCGAGAGGATGGAAGCGAACGCCATCGAAGCGGCGGAGCAGTGCGAGCGGCTGACCGTCCCCCAAATCCGGGATGCGGCGCCGCTGTCGCGCATCTTTGACGACTGGCCCGACGGACGCCAGATTCTGCTGTGCGCGGAAACCGGGGCGGCAGAGCCTATTCACGACGTTCTGGGGCGGATGGGTCGTGCCGGGCCGAGCGCGATCCTCACCGGGCCGGAAGGCGGATTCGAACAGACGGAGCTTGACGCGTTGCAGAAACTCCCCTTTGTTACTTCGGTCGGCTTGGGGCCCCGAATTCTTCGGGCCGACACGGCGGCGCTGGCGGCGCTTTCCTGCTGGCAGTCTGCGCTCGGCGACTGGCAATTGCGGCCGCCCAGGCGAAACTAAGCAACACACGGCTCTCGGAACGGGCGGGATCAAGCGCATGTCAGCACCTTCGAGCTCCGGCGGCAGTCCGGTCACCAGCAAGCGTCAGCTCGTCGAATATCTGGAGCACGGCAGCAAGCCGCGCGACGCGTGGCGCATCGGCACCGAGCACGAAAAATTCGTCTACGACCTGAAGGGCCACCGCCCGCTTGCCTATGACGGCCGCCCCGGCATCGCGGCGCTGCTCGAAGGACTCGAGCGGTTCGGCTGGGAGCCGGTGTTCGAGGGCGACAATATCATCGCCCTGCGCATGGCGGATGGCTGTTCGATCACGCTGGAGCCGGGCGGCCAGTTCGAGCTGTCGGGCGCCCCGCTGCGCAACATCCACGAGACCTGCCACGAGGTGAACGAGCATCTGCGTCAGGTGAAGGAGATCTGCGGTGAGATGGGCGCCGGGATGATCGGTCTCGGTTTCCAGCCCAAGGCCCGCCGCGACGATATCTCGTGGATGCCCAAGGGCCGCTACAAGATCATGCGGCGCTATATGCCGACGCGCGGCAGTCTCGGTGTCGACATGATGACGCGCACTTGTACGGTGCAGGTGAATCTCGATTTTTCGTCGGAGGCGGACATGGTGAAGAAGTTTCGCGTCGCGCTGGCATTGCAGCCGGTCGCGACGGCGCTGTTCGCCAATTCGCCGTTCACCGAGGGCAAGCCGAACGGGTATCTGAGCTACCGCAGCCATATCTGGACCGACACCGACCCCGATCGTTCGGGCATGCTACCGTTCGTGTTCGAGGACGGTTTCGGCTTCGAGCGCTGGGTCGACTATATCCTCGACGTGCCGATGTATTTCGTCTACCGCGACGGCAACTATGCCGACGTGGCCGGCAAGTCGTTCCGCGACTTCATGGCCGGCCGGCTGGCAGGATTCGAGGGCCAGATCCCCAGTATCGGCGACTGGGCCGACCATATCACCACCGCCTTCCCGGAAGTGCGGCTGAAGCATTACCTGGAGATGCGCGGCGCCGACGGCGGGCCGTGGCGGCGGCTGTGTGCGCTGCCGGCGCTCTGGGTTGGCCTGCTCTATGACGACGCGGCGCTGGAGGCGGCCTGGACCCTGTGCCGCGACTGGTCGATGGAGGAGCGCGAGACGCTGCGTGCCGAGGCGCCCCGCACGGCGCTGAAGACCCCGTTCCGCGGCGGTACCATGCAGGATCTTGCGAAGGACGTTCTGGCGATCGCGGCGGACGGGCTCAAGGCCCGCGCCGCGCAGGATCATTTCGGCGAGGACGAGGCGCATTACCTGAACGCCCTGCACGAAATCGCCGAGACCGGTATCACCCCGGCCGAGGAGTTGCTCGCTGCCTACGAGAACCGCTGGAACGGCAGTGTCGAGCCGCTGTTCGACGAATACGCTTACTGAAGGCCAGCCGCGCGGCGTCCGGACCGGAACGAACCCCGCCCCCGGTCCGCTCCGGGCGGGGATTCGTTGGCCTACATCCGGGGCGGCCGGCCCGCCGCCTTTCCGCTAATTGCTCCGGTAATAAAGCAGCGCGATCACGGTGACCACCGCCAGCACCGTCGACAGCGCGGTGGCGGTACTCGCAAGGGCGGCGCCCTGCTGCGACCGGCTGGCCATATTGTGCATGTTGAAGCCGACCGGCATTGCGGCAAGAAGTGCCGCGACCCAGGCCCAGTTGTTCAGGCCCAGGACCATCGGGCCGGCTATGAACCAGACGATCAGCGGGTGCGCCACCAGCTTGAGCGCGGAGACCGCCATCGCTTCGGGCATCTGGCCGGCGAATTTGTAGCGGACCATCATGCCGCCGAGCCCGAACAGGGAGGCGGGCAGGACCGCGTTGCCGAGAATCCTGAGGACGGTGTTCGCGGTGTTGGGCATTTTCGGCGCGTCAAAGACGCTGTAAAGGATGCCGGCAACGAGGGCGATGAAGATCGGGTTCTTGGCCTGGTTCAGGACCGTTTGCCAGATCGCCTTCGGCAGTTCCCCGGCCTGACCGGCGCGAATTCTGCTGACCATGGTCAGAAGGATCGCCATGATCAGGCCGTGCAGGCCGACGATCAGCAGCAGCGGCGTGACGTACCTGTTGCCCATAAGGATCAATACCGCCGGCACGCCGAGCAGGATCAGATTCGAATGCGATGCGCCGACCGCGAGAATGTGCTGCTCCGCCCGGCCCTTGCCGAATCCGAATTTTGCGATGAAGATGCCCAGCAACATCACGGCAAGTGCGCCGCCATAGTAACCGACCAGGATTTTCCAGATGAACGTCAGATTGCCCGCGATATCGGTGATCGCCAGATTCCGGAATATCAAGGCCGGCAATGCAACCGCAAAGACGAATCGGGTAATACCCTCGTTGGCCGCCTGGCTCACGAAGTCGAATCGAACAGCCGCGTATCCGAGGCCAACGATGATTACGATGGGCAGAATTTGCCAGAATATCGCTTCCATTTGGAGTCTCCTTTACCGGGGCGTTTCACGTCCCTGTGGACGCAACGCCTCGCCGGTAGCACGTGTCTAGGCCATCGGCCCCAGAATCGGGGCAGGGTATTAAGGTCCGGTTAATCCGCCGGCAATTGCTGGGCGCTCCGACCGGACTGTCAAGGCCTCAGGATCAGTGAATCGCCGCGGACTTCGTATCCGGACAGGCGATCGAGGAAACTCATGCCAAGCAGCGATTCCGACATCGCGGCATCGTTTACCGATGCGGCGACCTGCCCGAACCGGAGCCGGCCCACCGCGACGCTGTTCAGCACGACCGGGGCGCCCCGGCCGACGCCGTTGGCGGTCTCGTAGACCCTGTTGAAGGTCAGCGCCGAAATCCTGAACCCCAGCCGCCGGGCGTCGGCCGGGCTGAGCACGATGTCGCTGGCGCCGGTGTCGACCAGGAAGCGCACCGGACGGCCGTTCACCTCTGCATCGATATAGAAATGCCCGTCGCCGCCGCGGCGGAACTCCAGTTCGCCGCCGGCAAGCTGCTGGCTGCGGGACGGCTCCAGCTCACCGAGAATACGCCCGCCGACCATCGTCAACTCGCTGCGGAACCCGTAGATGGCTACCAGTCCGGCAATGACGGCGGTCCAGATTGCGAGGTCCCGGACCGCCTTTCCCAGGCTCAATCTGCGGCTCGCGAGAATACCGCTCGCCACCAGCACCAGGATCGCGCCCAAGCGCACCACGTGGATCATCGCGTCCCGGGAGTCCAGCGCGCTCGGATAACGGCCCGTGAGCCACACAACCAGCCCGGTCAGGCCGACCGCGACGGCCGCGAAGGTCAGCCAGCGCCTGGTGGCGGACCGCGCGGCGCGCGGCCTGCCTGACGGATCCTCGCGGCGCCATGGATCGTCCCCGTCGGGCGGGTCGCGCCGCGGTGTCGGCGGTATTTGCGTCATTCGTCCGGCGCAGCCGTTTCGCTTCGCGGCGGGCCGGTTCAGGCCGCCGTTCCGCCGACGGTCAGCCCGTCGACGCGGATCGTCGGCTGGCCGACTCCGACCGGCACACCCTGGCCATCCTTGCCGCAGGTGCCGATACCCGGATCGAGCGCCATGTCGCTGCCGATCATCGACACGCGGGTCAGCACGTCCGGCCCGTTGCCGATCAGGGTTGCGCCCTTGACCGGCGCGCCGATCCTGCCGTTCTCGATCAGATAGGCCTCGGTGCAGGAGAACACGAACTTGCCGCTGGTGATATCGACCTGCCCGCCGCCGAAATTGACCGCGTACAGGCCCTTCTGGACCGACCGCAGGATTTCCTCCGGATCGTGCGTCCCGGCCAGCATGTAGGTGTTGGTCATGCGCGGCATCGGCGCGTGCCCGAAGGACTGGCGGCGGCCGTTGCCGGTCGGCTTGGCGCCCATCAGCCGGGCATTCTGCCGGTCCTGCATGTAGCCGACGAGGATTCCATCCTCGATCAGGGTCGTGCTGCTCGTCGGCGTGCCCTCGTCGTCGACGGACAGCGAGCCGCGCCGGTCGGCAAGCGTGCCGTCGTCGATCACGGTGACCCCCGGCGCCGCAACGCGCTCTCCCATAAGGCCGGCGAAGGCCGAGGTCTTCTTGCGGTTGAAATCGCCTTCAAGGCCGTGGCCGATTGCCTCGTGCAGCAGAATGCCGGGCCAGCCGGGCCCAAGCACCACGTCCATCTCGCCGGCGGGCGCCGGCACCGACTCGAGGTTCACCAATGCCTGGCGCAGCGCCTCGTCGACCTGTTCCTGCCAGATCTCCGGATCGAAAAACGCCTGGAACCCGAACCTTCCGCCGGCCCCGTAGCTGCCGCTCTCCATGCGGTCTCCGTCACCCACGACCACCGACACGCTCAGGCGGACCAGGGGGCGGATATCACCGACCCGGTCGCCGCCGCTGCGGATGATCTGGACGGCCTGCCACTCGCCGGCAAGCGAGGCGCTGACCTGGCGCACGCGGATGTCCTTGCCGCGGGCGTATGCGTCGATGTCGCCCAGCAGCTTCACCTTGTCCGCGAAGGCGGAACCACCCAGCGGATTCTCATCGGTATAGAGGCTCCGGTTGGTGCCCGCCGGCGCCGCCGCCATGGTCCCGCCGTGGCCGGCGTGCACCGCCCTGACCGTATCGGCCGCCCGCTCCATGGCGTCCTGGCCGAGATCGCTCGCATGGGCGTAGCCGATCGTCTCTCCGGCTATGGCCCGCAGACCGAAACCCTGCGCGGTGTCGAAACTGGCGCTGCGGATCCGTCCGTCATCGAGGGTGACGGCCTCGGACTGGCAATACTCCAGGAACAGTTCTCCGTCGTCGGCGCCCTTCAGCGCGCCGTCGACGATCTTCTCGACGGCCGTTGGGTCGAGCTCGGTGCGCTCGAAGAACAGCCCGTCTGTCTTGCTCAAATCGCTCATGATCCGCCTTACCCGTTATTCTCGATTGTCGCCGCGCCCGATTCTGCACTACACCATTATATAGTGTTGTGAGCCGCCACTGCGCCCCGAAATCATTCCGGCCACGATTTTCCGTGTCTACCGAATTATAGCAGGCAACCTGCGATGGCCCAATTCACAGAACATGGCATGCGCCACATTCTGGTCAACGAAATGCACGCCCGTCCATTCGAGAGCCTGGCCGCGCCGGCGCGCGCGTCCCACATGGCGTGGCTTACCGGCGAGGGAACGGCGGTGCGTGATCGCGCGCATCTCGCGGATCTGTGTAAGCGCTTCGGTGCGGATCCGCCGTCAGACGACGCCAACCATCATTCCGTGGATCTCGGCCCGTTCCGTTGCCGCTGGGAGCGCCACTCGGAGTTCACCAGCTATACCTTCATAAGCGATAGCGCCTCGAAGGTCCCGTTCGAGGCGCCGGTAACCGACCTCATCCCCGGCGACTGGCTGGCGGGTTGCCCGGGCGACGTGCTGGTCGCCTGCCACGTCGAGTTCGAGGCGAAGGACAAGGCTCAAGGCGGCATGAACGAACTGCACAAACATTTCGCCGAGGACAGCCTGGCCGGCAGCGTCATGGCCGGCGGCAATGCCGAGGCGTGGACCGATTTCCGCCTGCACGAGGACGGTTTCGGACGAATCCTGATCCGCGACGCCGGATTGCGTGCCCGCCAGGCCGGTCGACTCGTGCAGCGCCTGCTGGAAATCGAGACCTACCGGATCATGGCGCTGCTGGCCCTGCCGCTGGCCCGCGCCGCAGGACCGGAAATCAGCCGTACGGCCGGCGAACTGACGGAAATCACCGAACGCATGACGCGCCTGGAAAGCCTGGAGGACCAGCAGGGCATGCTGGAGCAGCTAACCGGCCTGGCGGCGAGCATGGAGCGCCTCGCCTCGACCAACATCTACCGCTTCAGCGCCGCGGCCGCGTACCATGCGCTCACCGAAAAGCGGATCGCCGAGCTGCGCGAGGATCGGATCGAGGGCCTCCAGACCATCGGCGAGTTCATGGAACGGCGCATGGCGCCCGCCATGCGAAGCTGTCAGGCGATCGCAGCGCGGCAGGACAGGCTGGCCGAGCGGATCGCCCGGACGACGTCCCTGCTGCGCACGCGCGTGGACATCGCCATGGAAGAGCAGAACCGCAATCTGCTCCGCTCCATGGACCGGCGCGCAAGACTGCAGCTTCGCCTGCAGGAAACCGTGGAAGGACTGTCCGTCGCCGCGATCAGCTATTACCTGGTCGGGCTGGTCGGCTATGCGGCGAAAGGGGCCTACGCGGCGGGCATGGCGGTGCCGGTCGACGTGGTCACCGGATTGTCGATCCCGGTCGTCATCCTGCTGGTCTGGTTCGCGGTCCGCAGGATCCGCAGACGGCTGGGCAGCGACGAAGCGGCGGCGGCGCGTTGACATATGTCAATAATCCACGGAAACCGGTTGCGACAAAATGTCGCGCGTCGTATTGATGGAGAAATCCACTGTTTCCGTGGGTGTATCCCCCATTGCCCGGGTGGCGCACGCACATTGTGGGGGCGGTGCGGTTTCAGTGGTGCTTGATCGGCGACGGCGACCGAATAGAATGCCGCGCGAATCCATGCCGGATTTCGCCATGGCCCGACGGGCCGGGGCGTACCACCGGCGCTTCTGAGTGAATGGTGTCAGAGACGGGAGAGATTACCGTGACAATGCGACTGGCCGCGCTGGCGGCGCTTCTGCTGACGATTCTTGGCGCGCCGGCGCTCGCGGGTGAGCCGCTGCCCTGGCAGATCGGCTTCCAGGAGCCGGGTTCGCCGACGATGGAGGGGATCGTCGGCTTTCACACCATGCTCCTGTGGCTGATTTCGGCGATCTCGCTGTTTGTCCTGGCCCTGCTTCTGTGGGTCATATACCGGTATCGCGAGAGCAGGAACCCGACCCCGTCCCGGACCACGCACAACACCGTGATCGAGGTCGCCTGGACCGTCATTCCGGTCATCATCCTGGTGCTCGTCTTCATCCCGTCCTACCGGCTGATGGTCTACGCCGACCGGGCGGAAGACGCGGATATGACGCTCAAGGTGATCGGCCATCAATGGTACTGGAGCTACGAATATCCAGACCACGGCAATTTCACGTTCGATGCCACCATGGTCGCCGAGGAGGATCTCGAGGACAAGAGCAAGCGCCTGCTGGAGACCGACAACCGGGTGGTGCTTCCCGTGGGCAAGAAGATCCGCCTGCTGCTGACTGCAGACGATGTGCTCCACTCATGGGGCGTGCCGTCCCTCGGGGTCAAGCTCGATACCGTTCCCGGCCGTCTGAACGAGACCTGGGTCGAGATCACCAGGGAAGGCGTCTACTACGGGTTCTGTTCCGAGTTGTGCGGCGTCAACCACAGCTACATGCCGATCGCGATCGAAGCGGTCAGCGAGGACGCATTCAACGCCTGGGTCGAGAAGGCGCAAGAAGAGTTCGCGCGGGTCGACGAACCCGCAACGGACTCACCGGTCCACGTGGCGCAGACCGCGCCGGCCGAATAACGCAGCGCGAGTAAAGAGGGAATATCATGGCCGAAGCGATTTCAGGCGCGCATGCGCACGACGACCACCACACGCCCACCGGCTGGCGGCGCTGGCTCTACTCGACCAACCACAAGGACATCGGCACGATGTACCTGATCCTGGCGTTCGTCGCCGGGCTCATCGGCCTTGCCGCATCCATTTACATGCGGATGGAACTGCAGGCCCCGGGTGTCCAGTACATGCAGGACGACGGCTTCCCCAACGGTCATCTGTGGAACACGATCGTCACCGCCCATGGGCTGATCATGGTGTTCTTCGTGGTCATGCCGGCGCTGATCGGCGGTTTCGGCAACTGGTTCGTGCCGCTGATGATCGGCGCGCCGGACATGGCCTTCCCGCGCATGAACAACATCAGCTTCTGGCTGCTGCCGCCGGCGCTGACGCTGCTGCTGCTGTCGGCGCTGATCGGCGGCGGCGTGGGCACCGGCTGGACGATCTATCCGCCCTTGTCCAGCGCGCTCGGCCACCCGGACGCGGGCGTCGACTTGGCAATCTTCTCGCTGCACTTGGCCGGCGCCTCGTCGATCCTCGGCGCCATCAACTTCATCACCACGATCTTCAACATGCGGTCGCCGGGCATGACCCTGCACAAGATGCCGCTGTTCGTGTGGTCGATCCTGGTCACCGCCTTCCTGTTGCTGCTGTCGCTGCCGGTGCTGGGCGGGGCCATCACCATGCTGCTGACCGACCGCAACTTCGGAACCACCTTCTTCGATCCCGCCGGCGGCGGCGATCCGGTGCTGTTCCAGCACCTGTTCTGGTTCTTCGGGCATCCGGAGGTCTACATCATGATCCTGCCGGGCTTCGGAATCGTCAGCCAGATCATCTCGACCTTCTCGCGCAAGCCGATCTTCGGGTATCTCGGCATGGCGTACGCGATGGTGGCGATCGGCTTCGTCGGCTTCATCGTGTGGGCGCACCACATGTACACGGTCGGCATGGACATCGACCTGCGCATTTACTTCACTGCGGCGACGATGGTCATCGCGGTGCCGACGGGCGTCAAGATCTTCAGCTGGATCGCGACGATGTGGGGCGGCTCGATCCGCTTCGACACGCCAATGCTGTGGGCGACCGGGTTCATCTTCCTGTTCACCGTCGGCGGCGTCACCGGGGTCGTGCTGGCCAATGCCGGGATGGACATCGCCCTGCACGACACCTACTACGTCGTCGGGCATTTCCACTACGTGCTGTCGATCGGGGCGGTCTCGTCCATTTTCGCCGGCATCTACTACTGGTTCCCGAAGATGACCGGCCGCATGTACAGCGAATTCTGGGGCAAGGTTCAGTTCTGGGTCGCCTTCGTCGGCATCAACATGACCTTCTTCCCGATGCATTTCTCGGGTCTGGCCGGCATGCCGCGCCGCTACATCGATTATCCGGATGCGTTTGCCGGGTGGAACGCGATTTCGTCCTACGGCTCGTATATCACCGCGGCCTCGACGGTCCTTTTCATCGCAATCATGGCCCATGCCTATTTCCGCGGCCGGCAGGCCGACGCCAACTACTGGGGCGAGGGCGCGACGACACTGGAGTGGACAGTGAATTCGCCGCCGCCGTTCCATACCTTCGAGGAGCAGCCGGTCGTCCGGTAGCCGGCTGAAGGGACGAATCGATGTCGGATAGCGCATACCGCATAACGGCGGAGGCCGGCGCCGCCACGGGCGCCGCCGGGGCCGGAGATTTCCTCGCTTTGCTGAAGCCGCGGGTGATGTCGCTCGTCGTATTCACGGGCCTTGTCGGCCTGATGATTGCGCCGGGGCAGCTTCACCCCGTGCTGGCGATCGTCGCGGTGGTGTGCATCGCGGTGGGGGCCGGCGCGGCTGGCGCGATCAACATGTGGTACGACCGGGACATCGATGCCGTCATGGCGCGCACGGCGCATCGCCCGATTCCGGCCGGGCGGATCGCGCCGGGCGAGGCGCTGGGCTTCGGCGTGTTCCTGTCGGTGGCATCGGTTGCCATGATGGGGCTGATGGTGAACTGGGTGGCCGGCGGCCTGCTGGCCCTGGCGACCCTGTTCTATGTTTTCGTCTACACGATCTGGCTGAAGCGCCGCACGCCGCAGAACATAGTGATCGGCGGCGCCGCCGGCGCCTTTCCGCCGATGATCGGCTGGGCCGCGGCAACCGGATCGGTCTCGATCGAATCGGTCGCGCTGTTCGCGTTGATCTTCTTCTGGACGCCGCCGCATTTCTGGGCGCTGTCGCTTTACCGCTGTGGCGACTACCAGAATGCGGGCGTGCCGATGCTGCCGGTGGTGGCCGGCAAGGCTGCGACCAAGCGGCAGATGCTGTTCTACACGCTGCTGCTGATTCCGGTGGCGCTGGCGCCGACCGTGCTCGGCGTCGCCGGCTGGGTCTACGGCGCATCGTCGATCGCGCTCACCCTGGGTTTCGTCTCGGCCGCGGTCAAGGTTCTGCGCAGCGAAAGCGATGTGCCGGCGAAGCGGATGTTCCGCTATTCGCTGTTCTATCTGGCGACCCTGTTCGCCCTGCTGATCGTAGACGGGCCGATCGGGCTTTCGGGATGACGGGCGCATGGCGACTCTCGTAATGAATACGGATCGTAAACCGGACCGCAGCGGCGATGACGACCGTGATCCGGGCGAACGGCGACGCCGGCTGCGCAGCCGGAACCTCGCGGTCGCCGCAATTCTCGGTGCGCTCGCGGTGCTGTTCTATGTCGTCGCCATCGTCAAGATGAGCGGGAGCTGACGCATGCACTCCGCAACCAGCCGCCGCAATCGCCGGACGATGATCGCGCTGTTCTGCGTGGTCGCTTGCATGGTCGGCCTGGCCTTCGCATCGGTGCCGCTTTACGACCTGTTCTGCCGGGTCACCGGATATGGCGGAACGCCAGGCGTGGCGCAGACACCGGACGGGGCTGCCGGCGCGCGAATCCTCACGGTGCGCTTCGATGCCGGCGTCAACTCGGCCCTGCCCTGGCGGTTCGCGCCGGCGCAGGAACCGATGACCGTCCGTGTCGGCGAGACCGCGCTGGCGTTCTATCGCGCGCGGAGCGTCGCCGACGGGCCGACGATCGGCACCGCGACCTACAACGTCACGCCGCTGAAGGCGGCGAAGTATTTCGACAAGATCGCCTGTTTCTGCTTCACCGAGCAGCGGCTGGAAGCCGGTGAGACCGTCGACATGGCGGTCTCCTTTTTCGTCGACCCGGCGATCATGGAGGACCGCAATCTCGATGATGTGAACACCATAACCCTGTCCTATACCTTCTTTCCCCTGCACGGGACGGAGGGCGGCGCGGTGGCGGTCAGTGCGACGGGTCCGGCGGGCGGGACGGTACGGTGAACGCTGGTTCGAGACATAAACTGGTTACGGAACGGGACAAGCGAGGAATCAAGGAATGAGCGGCGCAGCCAAACACGATTTCCATATGGTGGATCCGAGCCGCTGGCCGATGGTCGGCGCGATCGCGGCCTTCAGCCTGGCCTTTGGCCTGGTTCTCTACATGCACCCCGAAATGGCCGGCGGCATCGGCGAGATTTTCGGAATCCTGACCATTGCTCCCGGCATCGTCCTGATGGCGGTCACGATGATCGGCTGGTGGCGCGACGTGGTCAACGAGGCCACCTTCGAAGGCCACCACAAGCCGATCGTCCAGCTCGGCCATCGCTACGGCATGATGCTGTTCATCGCGTCCGAGGTAATGTTCTTCGCCGCCTTCTTCTGGGCCTTCTTCGACTCGAGCCTGTTCCCGAGGGTCGACCCCGCGGTCTGGCCGCCTGAGGGCGTCGAGGCTTACGGC
>CAMYKU010000020.1 GCA_947259105.1 uncultured Alphaproteobacteria bacterium | reverse complement strand
CGCCTCGCCGGCCAGGGCCGACCGGATCGACGGCAACTGGTGTTTCAAGGACCGCCATATGTCGATCGACGGGCCGAGCATCATTACCCCGGGCGGCACGAAGTTGACGGGCCAGTATGACCGGCACGGGTTCCAGTACACCGTGCCCGGTGGCGAGCCGGACGCCGGCGCGGAGGTCGACATGACCCAGTACGACGACAACACCATCCAGGTGATCACGACCGGAGGTGACGGCAACAGGTCCGAAATCTGGAACCGGTGCGACCTGACCACCTGAGAGCCTGGCCCGCAGCCCGTCAGCCTGCCGGATGTGAAGGGCAGCCCCGCGCGACACTTACTGGAAAAGGATCGCGACCTTGGGCTCGATTTCGAACTTCAACCCCGGTATCAGCTTCATCAAGTCCTTCATGTCGGCAACGGAATCGGGCTTCTTGCCGGCCATGGCCTGAAGAGCGGCCTCATTGGCGAGCAATTTGCCGAAGTCGATGTCCATGAGGGTCACCCGCGTTCCCTCGACATGGGTGGCATTGGTCCCCACGATGTCGCCCATGATCTCGACATGCATCGCTATGCGCATGTCCTGGAAGGCCATCTTCATCATCTCCATCGCCATCTGCTCCTGCTCCGGCGTGCTGGGGGTTTCCGAGCTTTCCGCGGCGGAATCCAGGTCCTTGGACTCGGACTCCGCCTCGTCCACCGGCCAATGGATGACAAGTCCGACCGGATTCGTATGGCGCAGCGTGAAGGTGGTGTATTTCGGCTCTTCGCCGTCCGCATCGTCGGTCGCCGCCGATTCGCCGGGCATGCTGTCTTCGACGTCCTGGCCGATGCGAAGCGTATTGATGTCGTCGAAGGCGTAGCGCGCCTCGTAACCCCGCCCGAAATCCGTCACCAGGTCCGTCGCCGACACAAAGCGCACGGACTCGCCGAAGTTCGCGGCGTCGGTGCGCAGCTTGTCGTCGTCGCGGATGTTGAACGGCTCGCCCTCGGGCTGCATGCCGGCCATCATCTCGGCGATGCCGTTGCCCAGCACGAGGCGCTCGATAAGGACGCCGCTGCCGTCGCTATTCACTTGCACAACCCGCTCCATCTGCAGGCAGCCGGCAACGAGCGCTGGCAGTAGCAACAGAATAGCAAATTTGAGCGGCCCGCGGCAGTGATGTGCGCGCGAAACAATCCCGTTCCATCCAGACCCGGCGTCCATGGCGATCCCTTTTCGAAACGACGATGCGCGCCGATTTTGAACGGACGGATTTAAGATCAGGTTACTTTGTCATGGAGGCGGTACGCGGCAGGCGGGGCCGACGACTCTATTCATGCCTCAGCGCCTCGATCGGATTCATGCGGGCGGCGCGGCGGGCCGGGAAGAAGCCGAACAGAACGCCGATCAGAGCGGCGAAGCCAAAAGCGACCAGTACGGTCGCCGGGTCCGGAATGAACGGGATCTGGATGGCCTGCGTCGCCAGCGCGGCGAGACCGAGCCCGGCCAGAATGCCGATAGCGCCTCCGAACAGCGACAGCACCACCGCCTCGACCAGGAACTGCAGCAACACCTGGGATTCCTGGGCGCCGATCGCCAGCCGGATGCCGATCTCGCGGGTCCGTTCGGTGACCGACACGAGCATGATATTCATGATGCCGATGCCACCGACCAGCAGGCTCACGCCGGCCACGGCGCCCAACAACCCCGTCAGGACCGTCGTCGTCGCCGTCAGGGTATTTGCGACCTGTTTCATGTCGCGCACGCTGAAATCGTCCTCCTTGTCCGGACCGATATTGCGGCGCTCGCGCAGCAGCCGCTCGATGTCCGCCTGAACCTTCGCCGTCTGCACACCGTCGCGGGCCGAGACATAGATCGTCGTGATGTTGGTGTTGCCGGCAATACGCCGCTGGAATGTCCGCAACGGCATCAGGACGATGTCGTCCTGGTCGGTGCCGAAGCCGGATTGCCCCTTCACCGCGAGCAGGCCGATCACCTCGCAGGAAACCTTGGCGACACGAATCCGCTGCCCGAGCGCATCCGCGTTTCCGAACAGCTCGTCGCGCACGGTCTCGCCGATGATGCAGGCCGCACGACCGCTGCGAATCTCGCCGTCCAGAAAGCGGCGGCCCTGTGTCAGCTGCCAGTCCAGAGTGATGAAATAGTCATTGTCGGTGCCGCTGGCCGACGTGCTGCGGCTCTCGGTGCCGTAGATGGCCGTCACCATCTTCTGGGCCACCGGCGCCACCGCGCGGGCGCCGTGGAGCTGGGTCTTGAGCGCTGCGATGTCGCGGGCGCTGAACGGTTTGGCTTCGGCGCTCGACCGCCCCGGGCCGAACTGTCCCGGTCGTACGAACAGGAGGTTGCTGCCGAGCTTGGCTATATCGGCGGCCACTTTGGCGGTCGTGCCGTTGCCGATCGTCACCATCGCGATCACGGCGCCCACGCCGATCACGATGCCAAGGACCGTCAGGAACGAGCGCATCGCGTTGCGGGCTATCGCCTGTATGGCCAGTCTGAGGGTTTCGAAGAACATTACGCGGCGTCCCGGTTCATCGCATCGTGGTCGATCCTGCCGTCTATGAAGTGGATGATGCGGCCGGCATAGGCGGCCATCTCGGCCTCGTGCGTGACCATGATGACGGTGATGCCTTCATCCCGGTTCAGGCGCCGGAGCAGATCCATGATCTCGAGACTCGTCCTCGTGTCGAGATTGCCCGTCGGTTCGTCCGCCAGCAGGACGGCCGGCCGGGTGGCGATGGCCCTGGCGATGGCGACACGCTGCTGCTGGCCGCCCGACAACTCGGCCGGCGAGTGATGCTCGCGCCCCGCAAGGCCGACATGAGCAAGCGCCTTGGTCGCCTGCCGCCGTCGCAGGGCGGCGGCCACGCCGCGATAGATGAGCGGCAGTTCGACATTCTCCACCGCCGAAGTGCGGGCAAGCAGGTTGAACCCCTGGAACACGAACCCGAGATAATGCCGCCGCAGCAAGGCACGCCGGTTTCGGGAGAGGGCGCCGACATCCACCCCCTTGAACAGGTACTGCCCGCTGCTCGGGGTATCGAGGCAGCCAATCATGTTCATGGCGGTCGACTTGCCCGAGCCGGACGGTCCCATGATGGCGACGAATTCTCCGTCGTCGATGCTGAGATCGACCGAGTCGAGCGCGCGGACTTCGGCCATGCCCGAGCCATAGATCTTCGAGACTGCCTTGAGCTCGATCAGAGCCGGTGCTTTGTCGTCCGGTTTCGGCATCGTCTCCGGCCTGTCATCTCGCCGGGACGAGGATATCGACGATGATTTCCTGGCCAGCCTCGAGGGGACCGTCGGCGATCTGCGTCCGTCTGCCATCCGTCGCTCCGATGGTCACCCGGACCGGCGTGGCGGCGTCGTCTTGCAGCACCCAGAGCTCCCGATCCGGCCCGGTAAGCTGCGGGCGGCTTGGCGGGCGGAATTGCGGAACGCCGGGGATCAGCTTCCTCAGGAAGCTCTGGTTGTCGGCGTTCGCATCGAGCGCCGGCGGCGAGAAACGAAGCGCCTCGTTGGAAACCGTCAGGACGTCCTTTTCTTCCTGAACGGTGATCTCGGCGGTGGCCGTCATGCCCGGCCTGAGCAGAAGCTCGGTATTGTCGGCCGTCAGCACGGCCTTGTAGGTGACGACACCCTGCACCACCTCCGACCCGAACCGCAGTTCTTTGATCCGGGCCTGGAATTTGCGGTCGGGATGGGCGTCGACGGTGAACGTCGCGGACTGGCCCTCGCGGACTTTGCCCACGTCGGCTTCATCGACATCGACCTGGACCTCCATCTTGCGCAGGTCCTCGGCGATGGTGAAAAGGACCGGCGCCTGCAGTGATGCGGCAACCACCTGGCCCGGATCGACGTTACGATCCAGGACGACGCCGTTAATCGGCGAACAGATGCAGGTCTTACCGAGGTTGGTCTCGTTGAGCTTCAGGTCTGCTGCGGCGGCCTCGACATCGGCCATTGCACTGGCGAGCGAGGCCTGGGCTCGATCATAAGCGGCGCGTGCAGCATCGAGATCCTGCATCGAGCCGGTCTTGCGGTCGGCGAGGGTCTGTTTGCGGAGAAGTTCGTGCTCTTTCTCGACGACCGTGGCTTCCGCCTCCGTGACACGGGCCCTTGCCGCATTCAAGCGAGCGCGGGAACTCTCGACCGTGGCCTTCAGCTTGTCCGTATCCAGTTCGGCCAGAACCTGACCGACCTTGACCGTCGAGTTGAAGTCGACCGCCACGGAACGGATTGTGCCGGACAATTCGCTCGAAATATCGACCTTGTTGGTCGGTTCCACCGTTCCTGTCGCCGTGACGATGACCTTAATGTCGCCATGGCTGGCGGAATCCGTCCGGTATTGCGCGGCGCCGGACGACCCGCCCGCGCCGAGCAGATAGTAGGCCGCCGCGCCGCCCAGCAGAACCAGCAGCAGGAGGATCGGCCACTTTCCACGGCGCAGCATTCCGGCTGCCCCGTTTGCGTCAATGCCGAGAACGGCTTCGATCTCGTCCTGCGAGTTCGGACTTTGATGTTTACCGGACATGGGCCAACTCCAGACTTCGGCTGCCAGTACCTCTACTATCGCAGGGCTCGCCGGGCGCTGATCTCCGTCAATTGCGATTGCATAGTTGGGTCACTTCCAGAGCAACCGCCGCCGGCGCGAAACGGGCCCGTGAACGTAAAGCCATCGGGCGCGCCGGTCGTCCACTGCGCACGCCTCAGGGCCAGCGCACGACCCAGCTTTCGGAACACCGCCGGTCGATGCGTTTCAGGCCGTATTTACGGGCCAGGTCGAGCGCTTGTCGGTATTCGTCGTGGGTGATCATACGGTCCAGCTCGGGATACTCACCGGCGCGGTAGGTGGGGCGGTACTGGTCCATGATGTTGAGGTAGGTTTCGCGCGAGATTTCCTCGGCCAGGAAGCGCAACACCGCCTCGGTGCCGGCGATGCCGCCGGGCAGCACCAGATGGCGCACCAGCAGGCCCCGCCGGGCGATGTTGTCGGCGGTCAGCTTCAGGTCGCCGACCTGGCGGTGCATCTCCCGCACCGCTGCCCGGTTCACCCGCACGTAGTCCGGCGTGTGGGAATACTCCCTGGCGAGATCGGCATCGCCGTATTTCATGTCCGGCATGTAGATGTCGATCACGCCGTCCAGCAGCGCGAGCGCCTCGGGGCTGTCGTAGCCGCCCGAATTATATACCAGCGGCAGGCGCAGCCCGTTGCGGGCCGCAATCTCCAGCGCCGCGAGAACTTGCGCCACAACGTGGCTCGGATTGACGAGATTGATGTTGTGGCAGCCCATGGCCTGCAGGTTCAGCAACGTGTCGGCCAGTTCCCTGGCCGCGATCTCCTCGCCATGGCCCTTCCAGCTGATCTCCCAGTTCTGGCAGAACACGCAGCGCATGTTGCACCATGAAAAGAAGATCGCGCCGGAGCCGCGCCAGCCCCGCAGGCAATCCTCTTCGCCGTGATGCGGGCCCGATGAGTTGACCACGGCCAATTCGCCGGTGCGGCAGACGACTCCGGCGAGCGTCCGCTTCCGGTTTACACGGCAATACCGGGCGCAGAGGTCACAATCCTCGATATGCTGGTCGGCGATTCGCGCCCGTTCGGCCAGCGCGCCCGATCGGTGCAGTTTGAGATATGCGGGCTCGAATCCACCCTGTAGCGCTCGCCGCGCGACCGGAGAGACCTTGACTCCAAAATAGAATTCTTCGCGGCGGATCGGCATCGACGCCTCCTGAGCACCCATGCGGCGGCGCAATCCAGAAGTCGTTTTCAGCGTGCACGAAATCGCGCCGTATTGCATTGACCTGCGTCAACGCGCGTGGCCGGCGCCGCCGCATTCGGGGGAGACGTCAGGCCGCCTGTTTGCCGTCCTCGGCTTTGTCTTCGGCCGCGCCACCACGCATGTGGCCAAGACCCATGTCCTTCGCCATCCGGGCCCGCTTCTCGCTGTAGTTCGGCGCGACCATCGGGTAGTCTGCCGGAAGGCCCCATTTTGCGCGATACTCCTCAGGGCTCAGCCCGTAGGCGGCGCGCAGATGCCCCTTCAGCATCTTGAACCGCTTGCCGTCCTCGAGACAGACGATGTAGTCCGGCGATACCGACAACTCCACCGGCACCGCAGGTTTCAGCCCGGTCCGGGTCTCCGGCACATGGGCCGGGGCCTCGCGGCCGGTCACGGCGCGGTAGGTCGCACGCATGGCGCCGAGCACGCGCTCGGTGGAGCCGATGGCCGCTTTCAGGCCACCTGCGGCGAGTCCCTTCAGAAATGATTGATTCTTGCTGGTCATAACGTTCACACCTTCTTTTAGCCTCACTCGGAACATTTGAGGAACCTGACTCCTAGATAGACAAGAAAAATGGCGATTCAAGGGGGATTGCAAAGCAATGTGGCCACATTTTCGGCACGGCGCCCGGGCCCGATGGCGCCGTGCATTGAATTCTTTACCGGTGCATTCCTTGCCGCGTCCGCGCTATGGATTGTGGCAAGGTATCAATAAGAACGAGGGCCGGGATGTACGAGTTGCTTCTGATTG
The DNA here is from genome assembly GCA_947259105.1 of uncultured Alphaproteobacteria bacterium. Lineage (GTDB taxonomy): Bacteria > Pseudomonadota > Alphaproteobacteria > UBA8366 > JADFVY01. The sequence goes on along the minus strand of CAMYKU010000020.1, from coordinate 47,356 downwards.
TCCATTTCCTGTCGCTGGCCAGCGGCCTTGGCATATCGATCACCCTTTTCGTCCTAGGGCTGCATGCCTCGACCCTGGCGCCCGAGGACGCCGCGCCGCTCATGGGCCATGTGGCGGGCGCCGTCCGGCATGTCAATATTGTCGCCATCGCGTTGCTGGTGCTTTCGGGTATTGCGCTGGCGCTGGTCGCGGGCGACGAGACCGTGCAGGCGGGCGGCTGGTGGTTCCGGGCGAAGCTGGTCTTCGTCGCGGTCGTGGTGATCGCCTTCGTTCTGGCGCAAATCAACCAGTCGCGCGCCCGCCGCGGTAAGAATCGTCCGGTTGCGGCGCGCCGGGCGATGCTGTCCGGCCGGATCGCCCTGTCGGCCGCCATCCTGGCGACGATCCTTGCGGTCATGGCGTTCGAATGACGGCGGCACAGGATGCGCAACCTCGTTCGGTCGTCGCTGCCGCGGGGCTGCGATGCGAACATCGTCCTCCTTCGCCCCTGGCCGGCCGGTGCTGCCGATTCCGTGCAATTGCCCGGTATCGTCCGGCTGAACGGGTTTTTTTCGTTCAAGCCCCTTGAATCGAATTTCCCGCTCGCTTAAATCGGCAGGTGTTGGCACTCTCTGTTGTTGAGTGCCAAAAGTCACGCTGTTCATTCGAACCTGGTGAAATCTGGAGGCAAACCATGAAATTCAGGCCGTTACACGACCGCGTTCTCGTCCGCCGCGTTGCGGAGGAGGAGAAGACCGCAGGTGGCATCATCATTCCCGACACCGCCAAGGAAAAGCCGATGGAGGGTGAAATCGTCGCCGTCGGATCCGGCGCCCGAAACGAGAAGGGCGAAATCGTTGCGCTGGACGTAAAGGCGGGCGACCGCATTCTGTTTGGGAAATGGTCCGGCACCGAGGTCAAGATCGATGGTGAAGACCTCATCATCATGAAGGAATCAGACATCATGGGCATCATCGAAGTCGCCCGCAAGGCCAAGAAGGCCGCTTAAGCAACCGAGGAGGGCTTTTGAGAAATGGCTGCCAAAGAAGTCAAATTTTCCACCGACGCGCGGAACCGCATGCTGAAGGGCGTCGACATTCTTGCGAACGCCGTCAAGGTGACGCTCGGCCCCAAGGGCCGCAATGTCATTCTTGACAAGTCGTTCGGCGCGCCGCGCATCACCAAGGATGGCGTCACCGTCGCCAAGGAGATCGAACTGTCCGACAAGTTCGAGAACATGGGCGCGCAGATGGTGCGCGAGGTCGCCAGCAAGACCAACGACATCGCCGGTGACGGCACCACCACGGCGACCGTTCTGGCCCATGCCATCGTCCGCGAGGGCGCCAAGGCCGTGGCCGCCGGCATGAACCCGATGGACCTGAAGCGTGGCGTCGACATGGCCGTCGAAAAGGTCGTCGCCGACCTTCGGAAGCGTTCGAAGGCGATCAAGACCAACGAGGAAGTCGCCCAGGTCGGGGCGATTGCCGCCAACGGCGAGCGCGAGATCGGCGATTTCATCGCCCAGGCGATGGAAAAGGTCGGCAACGAGGGCGTGATCACGGTCGAGGAGGCGAAGAGCCTGCACACCGAGCTCGACGTCGTCGAGGGCATGCAGTTCGACCGCGGCTATCTCTCGCCGTATTTCGTGACCAATGCCGAAAAGATGCTGGTGGAGCTTGAGGATCCGTACATCCTGCTGCACGAGAAGAAGCTCTCGAACCTGCAGGCGATACTGCCGGTTCTGGAAGCTATCGTGCAGTCGAGCCGCCCGCTGCTGATTGTTGCCGAGGACGTCGAGGGCGAGGCGCTGGCGACCCTGGTGGTCAACAAGCTGCGCGGCGGCCTCAAGGTCGCGGCGGTGAAGGCCCCGGGCTTCGGCGATCGGCGCAAGGCGATGCTCGAGGACATCGCGATCCTGACCGGCGGCCAGGTGATCTCCGAGGATCTCGGCATCAAGCTTGAGAACGTCACCCTCGACATGCTGGGCACCGCCAAGAAGGTCTCCATCGACAAGGACAACACCACCGTTGTCAGCGGCGCCGGGGACAAGAAGGGTATCGAGGCGCGCTGCACGCAGATCCGCGCGCAGATCGAGGACACCACCTCCGACTACGACAAGGAAAAGCTGCAGGAGCGGCTGGCCAAGCTGGCCGGCGGCGTTGCGGTGATCCGCGTCGGCGGCGCCACCGAGGTCGAGGTGAAGGAGCGCAAGGATCGTGTCGACGACGCGATGCATGCGACTCGCGCCGCGGTCGAGGAAGGCATCGTCGCCGGTGGCGGCGCGGCCCTGCTCTATGCCATCCGGGCCCTTGCGAACTTCAAACCGGAGAATCACGACCAGCAGGTCGGCGTCGATATCGTGCGCCGCGCCCTGCAGTCGCCGGTTCGGCAGATTGCCGAGAATGCGGGCGCCGACGGTTCGGTGGTTGCCGGCAAGCTCATGGAGTCCAAGGACCTCAACTTCGGCTACGATGCTCAGGAGGGCGCGTACAAGGACCTCGTGAAGGCCGGCATCATCGATCCGACGAAGGTCGTGCGCACCGCGCTGCAGGACGCGGCCTCGGTCGCCGGCCTCTTGATCACCACCGAGGCGATGGTCGCCGAGAAGCCCGAGCCGAAGTCGGCCATGCCGGCAGGCGGCGCGCCCGACATGGGTGGCATGGGCGGCATGGGCGGTATGGGCTTCTGACCACAGAGGCCGACAGCCTGATCAAGTCTTATGGCCGGGGCGGGTGACCGCCCCGGCCTTTTTTCCTGTGCGGCCGCGACGTCGAGTTCCCGGCACTGCCGCCACCGCAACTTATGCAATCGTTAACCGGACCCGTCCTATGTTTGCCCGGGAACCGGCGCCCGACGAAGCCGTTCGGTTGCGCCGCCGCGCGGGAGTGGTTTTCTTGACAATGGAATTCACCGGCAAGCGCCTGCCATGGGACCGGACGACCGGGCTGGCCGTCGGGCTTGCGGCGATTGCGACATTTGTCGTCTACGGGGCGGTGATGGCCGGGTTCCTCGACCGGACGGTCGACTATATCCTGTATCCCTTCGGCAACGATTACGGCGAGGGGCCGATTCTTTTCCAGGTCGCGGCACTGGCCGCGGGCGAATCGATGTATCAGCCGATCGCCCAGGCACCGTACACGGTGGCCAACTACCCACCGGTGTTCCACTATGTGGCGTGGCTCGTCGCGCAGCTTACCGGTGACCCGCTTGTCGCCGGCCGCCTGGTTTCCCTGGTCGGCGCGCTGGCCAGCGGACTCCTGATCTTCAGCCTCGTGGGGGGCGGGCTGCACCGCGATCATGGCGCCCTGGCGCGGCGGGTTGGCGGCGCGCTGGCCGCCCTGTTCTTCCTGACCCATTACACGGTCATCGGCTGGTCTGCGACCATGCGGGTGGATACGCTTGCCCTGGCCTTCGGGCTTCTGGGCATGCAGATGTTCGTGCTTTCGATCCGGCGGCCATCGCTGACCTGGGTTTACGGGCTGGCCTTCGTGCTGGCCGCATTCACCAAACCCAACATGGCCGCGGCGGCGCTGGCGACCTTCGGGGCGGCGTATTTCCTTCACCGGCGGCGGGCGCTTGTAGCGCTTTCGGTTTGCGTGGTCGCAGGCCTCGTTGCGCTTGGCACGCTTGCCGCGGCCACGGACGGGGAGTTCCTCAGACATGTCGTGACATACAATATCAACGAGTATCGCCCCGACCTGATCCTCAAGCGATTGCGGCAAAGCCTGTTCTGGCGGGCAGTCGATTTCGTCCTGCTGTTCGGCGGCCTCGGATATCTGCTGGTTCGACTGGCCGCGCGCCGGCGCACCGGACTCCCTGTATCGAAACCGGCCGCCCCGGACGCACCGCTCATGCTGTTCGGCGGCCTGATGGCCGCGAGCCTTATCAATGTAATCGCGTCGGGCAAGACCGGGGCTTCCGTCAGCTATTTCCTGGAGTTCGAAGCCGCTGCCTCGCTTCTTCTCGGCACATTGGCGGTGCGCATCGTGACGTTCATCCGGTCGGACGCGTGGAGTCCGGCATGCTGGCGCCGCCGGGTGATGGTCATCATTGCCCTGGCCGTCCTGTGCTGGCAGGCGACGGTCGGCTGGAGCGTGAAGTTCCGTGAACCGGACTGGCAGGCGGTTGTGTCTTCCCGACAAGTCGCCGACATGCTCGCGACCGCCGAAGGCCCGGTCGTCTCGGAGGAAATGGTGCTGCTGCACCAGGCGGGCCGGCCGCTGTACTTCCAGCCCTTCATCATGACCCGGCTGGCGCAGGGTGGCCGCTGGGATCCAACGCCCGTAACGCAGGCCATGGCGCGCGGCGAAATCTCGTTCGTCGTGCTGTATTCCGCGATTGGCTCGGTGCGGTACGATCGACGGTTCCCTGAGGGTTTCCGCGCTGCCCTGGAGAGGCGCTACCGGCTGCGCGAGCGGATCGGTCATCTGGAGGTGTACGTCCCGCGCTGAGGGATTTTGCGATGCCTTTCAGTCACCCTGGCGGAGTGCCGGAACGCAAGAAAGCACAACTCGATCGCCGCTCCGGGAGCCGTGCATTGCAGGCCCGGCCAGCTTGCTATAGATATGCGCTAGTGGTGTGAATCAGACGGATGGCACCCGTGGGATCGCGTTTCCCGCCCCCTCGGTGCGTCGGGTGCGCTTGACGATGCGCCAGCATCGCCTGCGCACGCCCTACTGCCGAGGAGACGGGAAACGCGACCCTGCGGGCGGCCTTGCGAGCCCACCGGCGGCGTTGCGCGGCGCTTGCGATGCGCCGGCATCGCGGCGCGCCACGCGCCTTGCCGGATGAACTCGCAAGACCGTCCCATGGGTGCCATCCGTCTGATTCACACCACTAGGCTCCCGGGATCGCGTGGATAGCTCCTGCGAACCCGGGTGACGGAAGGGCAGAAGAAAGAGGCATAAAATGACATTGTGGGTCCGTTTCAAGTCCGGTGGAGAGACCGGCTTCGGAGTGCTGGAAGGTGACCGGGTGCAGGTCCATTCCGGCGATATGTTCAGCGGCGCAACGGCCACGGGCGAAGCGCGGGAACTGTCGGGGCTGGACCTGCTGACGCCCTGCACACCCAGCAAGATGATCGGGCTGTGGAACAACTTCCGGGCACTGGCTGCGAAGCTCGATCTTTCGACGCCGGCGGAGCCGCTCTATTTCCTCAAGGCGCCGAATTCGTTCCTCGGCACCGGCGAGACCATCCGTCGCCCGGCGGGTTACGGCGGCCCGGTCGTCTACGAAGGGGAAATCGGCATCGTCATCGGCAAGCGCTGCAGCGGTATCAGCGAGGCTGAGGCCGCCGGCCATATCTTCGGTTATACCTGCGTCAACGACGTGACGGCGTTCGGGATCCTCAACAAGGACGAGAGCTTTGCCCAGTGGACGCGAGCCAAGAGCTTCGACGGCTTCGGTGTGTTCGGGCCGGCGATCGCCACCGGCGTCGATCCGATGACGCTGTCGATCCGCACGGTCCTGAACGGCGATGAGCGGCAGAACTACCCGGTCTCCGATATGGTGTTCCCGCCGCACAAGCTGGTCGGCATGCTGTCGCACGACATGACCCTGATGCCGGGAGATGTGGTCGCCTGCGGCACGTCGATCGGCGTCGGCTCGATGAAGCAGCCGGAAAATACCGTGGAGGTCACGATCGAGGGCGTCGGGACACTCTCGAACACGTACGTCAATTGACCGCACTTTCCGGAGGAAACCGCGCAGCGGTGAGCGCGAGGAGAAAAGAGCCATGAAAATCTGTGTAGTCGGGGCCGGCGCGATCGGCGGCCTGACGGCGGCCAGGTTCGCCGAGGCCGGCAACGAGGTCGCGGTCGTCGACCAGGGCGCGCATCTCGAGGCCATCCGCGAGAAGGGTCTCAAGCTGATCTGGGAGGACGGCAGCGAAATCATTGCCCAGGTTCGGGCGGTCGATTCGGTCGCCGAGGCGGGACCGCAGGATCTCGTCGTTCTGGCGGTCAAGGCGCATTTCCTGGACCAGGTCGCGCGGGACGTCGACAAGATGCTGAACGACGATACGATGATCCTGACGGTCCAGAACGGCATTCCCTGGTGGTACTTCCAGAAGCTCGCGGGGCCTTATGAAGGGTCGCGGCTGCGGACGCTGGATCCGTCGGGGCTGCTGACCAAGCACATCCCGTCCGATCGCATCATCGGCTGCGTCGTCTATCCCGCCGCCAGCGTGCCGGAGCTGGGTGTGATCAAGCATGTCGAAGGCGACCGCTTCCCGGTCGGCGAGCTGGACGGATCGGAGAGCGCGCGCGTACAGAAGCTGCACGACCTGTTCGTGGAAAGCGGCCTGCGGTCGCGGGTGCTTGACGATATCCGGTCCGAGATCTGGCTTAAAGCCTGGGGCAATCTGTCGTTCAACCCGATCTCGGCGCTGACCCATGCGACGCTGGTCGAGATCTGCCAGTTCCCGGAGACGCGGGAGCTCGCGGCGGACATGATGCGCGAGGCGCAGGAGATCGCCGAGAAGCTGGGCGTCACCTTCCGCCATACGATCGAGAAGCGCATCGCGGGTGCGGAAGGCGTCGGCGCGCACAAGACCTCGATGCTGCAGGATGTCGAGGCCGGGCGGTCGCTCGAGACCGAGGCCCTGATCGGCGCGATCCTCGAGATCGGCGGCATCACCGAAACCCCGGCGCCGGCGATCAAGGCGGTCTATGCGCTGGTCAAACTGCTCAACAAGGTCATGGTAAGCGGCCACGCGGGTGTGAGGCTGACCGAGGCGGCATAATTCGCCCGGTCGGCGGCGCGACCTCAGCAGGCCAGCAGGATCTTGCCCTTGTGGGCGGCGCTTTCCATCAGGCAATGGGCGTCGGCGGCCTCGGCCAGCGGCAGGACCTTGTCGACGACGGTCTTGAAGCGGCCCGCCGCGAAGAGCGGCCAGACCTTTTCCTCCAGTTCCCGCGCGACCCTGGCCTTGAAGGCGTCGGGGCGGCTGCGCAGGGTTGAGCCCGTGTAGGTCAGGCGCTTCAGCATGACCGGCATCAGGTTCACCGTGACCTCCGCGCCCAGCGCGAAGGCAAGCTGCACGATGCGCCCGTCCGGTTTGGCCGCCTTGATGTTGCGCGCCACATAGGGGCCGCCGACGATGTCGAGGATGACGTCGGCGCCGCCATACGACTCGCGAACGACCGCAACGAAATCCTCTTGCGTGTAGTCGACGACCCGGTCGGCGCCGAGTTCACGGCAGAATTCGCAGCGTTCGGCCGGGCTGTCGGTGGCGACGACACTGGCGCCGAACGCCTTGCCGAGCTGGATCGCCGTGGCGCCGAGCCCGCCGGCGCCGCCGTGCACCAGGAAGGTTTCGCCCGCCGACAGGCCCGCCGTCATGAAGATGTTGCTCCAGATCGTAAAGCACGTCTCCGGCAGCGAGGCGGCCTCGCGCAAGCCGATTCCGTCGGGCAAAGGCAGGCAATGGTCGGCCAGGACGGCACAGTATTCCGCGTATCCGCCGCCATTGGTCAGCGCGCAGATCCGGTCGCCCGGTCGCCAGCGCGACACACCGTCGCCGCAGGCGACCACTTCGCCCGCGATTTCCAGGCCAAGCAGGTCCGAGGCGCCTTTCGGAGCCGGATAGAGGCCGCGGCGCTGCATGAGGTCCGGCCCATTGACGCCGGCAAACGCAACCCGGACCAGGACCTCTCCGGCGGCTGGTGCGGGAGTCGGTCTCGTCGCCGCCGTCAGGACGTCCGGGCCGCCAGCGCCGCTGGCCTCGACAACCTGCATTGACTCCGGAATGCCACTCATGAATCGGCAGGCTACAGGTGCCGCAGCGCTTCGCGCATCGCATGCCCGATAAGGCTGGGACTCTCGGCGATGATCGCACCGGCGCCGCCCAGGGCCTCGATCTTGTCGCGCGCGCTGCCGCCGCCCAGGGGGTCCACCGTTCCCGCATGCCCCATGCGGCGGTCCGGCGGGGCGTGCACCCCGACGATACAGGCGACCACGGGTTTCTTCGGCTTGACCCGCCGCAGCAGTTCCGCGGCCTCCTCTTCCTCGGTACCGCCGATCTCGCCGATCAGGACGACGCCATGGGTCGCATCGTCCGCCAGGAACAGCTCCAGGCATTCGGCGAAACCGATTCCGTGCACCGGGTCGCCGCCGACACCCACCGAGGTGGATTGCCCGAGACCCATCCGGGACGTCTGTTCGACCGCGGCATAGGTCAGCGTCGCGGTGCGCGACGCGATGCCGATGCGGCCCGGCTTGTGCGGCCGGTCCGGCATGACCCCGATGCGGCACTGGCCCGGCGATATGATGCCGAACGAGTTGGGGCCGATGAGCCGGGATTTCGAACCGGACAGGGCGTCCTTCACCCGGATCATGTCGAGCACCGGAATCCGCTCGGTCACGCAGACGATCAGCGGTATTTCCGCCTCGATCGCCTCGATCATCGCATCCGCGGCCTGCAGGGGCGGAACGAACACGGCCGTCGCGTCGGCACCCGTCTCGCGGGCCGCCTCGGCGACGCCGTCGAACAACGGGATATTCAGATGCTGTCCGCCGCCCTTGCCGGGCCGAACGCCGGCCACCACGGCGGTGCCGCCGGCAATGGCGCGCTCGGCGGCGCGCGATGCGGTGGCGCCGGTCAGTCCCTGGAACATGACCTTCGTCGCACTGTCGACCAGGATCGCCATCACCCGTCCCCCGAACCTGCGATGCGCACCGCTTCGTGCGCCGCCTCTTCCATACTGTCGGCGAAGATCGCCGGGATGCCCTGGTTGCGCAACGTCAATTCGCTGATCTCCTTGCCGGTTCCCGCCGCGTGATAGACAACGGGCACGCTGGCCCCGGCCTCGCGGAAAGCGGTCGCGATGCCTTCCGCGATGGTATCGCAATGCAGGATTCCGCCGCCGATCGCCATCACCAGAACGACCCGCACCCGCTTGTCCCGCAGCAGCAAGAGGATGCCCTCGGCGATCTGCTGGCGCGAGGCCATCGGCCTGGTGTCCATGAAATTCGCCGGTTCGCCGCCTGCTTCCTTGATCAGGTCGATCGCCGCAAGTCCAAGGCCCGCGCCGGTCGTCATCAGGCCGATATTGCCGTCCATCCGGGCGTAGTTGTGTTCGTAGCGGTCGGCTTCGCGCTCCTGCGGGTCGATCTCGTCCGTGTCGCGCAGCTCCGCCAGTTCCGGATGACGGCCCAGCGCGTTGTCATCCAGCACCATCTTGACGTCTAGCGCCACGATTTCACCTGTCTTGGTGATGGCCAGCGGATTGAACTCGATCAGGCTCGCATCCGTCTCCACGAAAGCGCGCCGCGCCTGCGCCATGATACCCGCCACCGCGGACCCCTGCCCGGCGGAAAGACCCAGCACTTCGGAAAGCCGGGCGACATCCGATTCCGCAAGGCCGGATTCGCCGATCGGCAGATTGATCACGGACTCGCGCTTGGCCAGCGCGGTCTCGACGCCGGCGCCGCCCTCGCGGCTGGCCACCACGTCGATGCGCGCCTTCGCACGGTTGACCAGGAGCGCGGCATAGACTTCGCGCGCCACGTCGCAGGCCTGTTCCACATAGACCTTCCTGACCAGCAGCCCGTCGCGGCCGGTCTGTCCAGTGACGATCTTGCTGCCCAGCAGGTCGGACGCTGCTTTCGCCACTTCCTTCGGCGTCTTGACCATCCGGACGCCGCCGGCGGCCTGTCGCTCGCCGGCGTGGACCTGCGCCTTCAGCACCCAGGCGCTGCCGCCCAGATCGCCGGCCCGGCCCTGTGCCTCCTCCGGCGTGGCTGCCACCGCGCCCGGCGGCAGCGGAATGCCGTAGTCGCGCAGCAGCGCCTTGGCCTGGTATTCGTGCAAGTTCACTGACTTTCCTCCCGGCGCGCCCGGACAGCGCGTGCCGGGCATGATTAAGGGGTAAGCGGTGGTTGTCCAGCTTCGTGATGCGGTTGGGATTACCCAAACAGGTAATTTGCGTGGACGATCCGTGGTATACCATATACCAGTTTGTTTTGTCGGGCAACAGTTGAGGCGCTGGATTATGAGCGATTTCTCGTTGCAGGGGAACCCGTAGATAAATTGTGGTTACCCAGCACACGGGAATGCCTTGGGATATCGTTAGGTTGAGTGGTTGACTGCAACGTTACCGAAAGGGCACAATAACATGTGCCCCACGTTTCAGCGAAGTGGACTGGACGCTGGGAAGCTTATCTGGCATACCACGTACCAGACGCTGGCCTTAACGTTCGGTTGGCGTAAGGAATGACGGGGTTAACAAGATCGTTCCGGCGCGGCGACGGGTCGGGGCAAAAAGTTGAAAACAACCAGTGCCGCGCAGGTAAAACCAACAATAAAGATTGTCGCGTGCTGGGTAGAACGGGAGGAAATTGTGAGGACTTTGACAAACAGGATATTTGTGTGTTGCGCGGCAGCGGTGATCGGTGTTGCGTTTATGACGGCGTCCGCCGTTACCAGTGGCGCTTATGCGGCTTGGGAGCCCAACAAGCCGGTCGAGTTCGTCATCATGGCGGGCAAGGGCGGTGGCGCCGACAAGATGGCCCGCCTGATGCAGTCCATCGTCGAGAAACACAAGATGTCGCCGATGCCGCTGCTGCCGGTAAACAAGCCGGGCGGCTCCGGCGCCGAGGCGCTGGTTCATCTGAACGGCAAGAAGGGCGCCGACGCCGACCATACCATCATGGTGACGCTGAACAGCTTCTACACCACACCCCTGCGTCAGCCGGGTCTTGGCGTGGATTCGCTGACCTTCGCACCGATTGCCCGGATGGCGGAAGATACCTTCCTGCTGTGGGTACACAAGGAATCGGGCATCACCGATGTCGACGGGTTCGTTGCCGCCGCGAAAGCCAAGGGTAACAATTGGATCATGGCCGGCACCGGCAAGGCGTCGGAAGACAACCTGCTGACCGACTTCCTGAACGCGGCATACGGGCTGAACATCAAGTACGTGCCTTACAAGGGCGGCGGCACGGTCGCCAAGCAGCTGGCCGGTCAGCATGCCAACTCGACCGTGAACAACCCGTCGGAAGCCGAAGGCTTCTACAAGGCCGGCACCGTTGTGGCCCTGGCCGCCTTCACCGACAAACGCCTGCCGGCGTTCCCCGAGGCTCCGACCTTCAAGGAGCTTGGCAAGGACTTCGAATATTACATGCAGCGGAGCGTCGTCGGCGCGCCGAAGATGTCGGCCGAAGCCCTGGCCTATTATCAGGGCCTGTTCAAGGCAGTCTTCGAATCGGCCGAGTGGCAGAAATACCGCACGGACAAGAGCCTGCGCGGCGATCTCATCAGTGGCGATGCGATGAAGGCGTACTGGCAGGAAAACAACGAGCGTCACCGCCAGATGCTGATCAAGATGGGCGCCATCAAGGGCTAGTTCGGCCCGATCCGGCGTAATTCGAGTATACCGACGTGGCTTGAGGGGCTTGGCCATGAGACGTGCTGAACTTGTTGCTGCCGTACTCATGGCCGCCTTTTCGGGCTATCTTATGTGGAAAAGTGCCGAGCTTCCGTTTGGCTGGGTTCCCGACGAGGGGCCGGGCGGAGGCGCATTTCCGTTTTGGCTGTCGGCGATCATGCTGGTCTGCTGCGTGTGGATTATGGTGAACTGGTACCTGCGCAAGACCCCGCCGTCGCAGTCCGAAGAGCCGTTTATGGACGATTACGCCCGCCGCATGTTCTTTCTCGTTGGCGGCGGTGTTTTCGGCATGATTGGACTCGTGCATATCGTCGGGATGTACGGCGCGATCGCTTTGTTTCTTCTTTATTACGTTCGATTTCTTGGACGGCACAGCTGGAGGACGACGATTCCGATCGCGGTCGGGGCGCCGGTCGCGGCGTTCTTCTTCTTCGACGTGGCGCTGAGGATCGTCCTGCCCAAGGGCTATCTCGAGCCGCTGTTCATTCCGCTGTACCGTATTTTTCTCTGATTCGGTTCCGTTTCATCACGGCCTGGGCCGATTGCGGCGCTGGCCACCGCGATCCTGAGGGTACGCAATACGATGGAAATCCTTAGTCACCTGGCCGGCGGGTTCCTGGTCGTTTTCGATCCGCTCAATCTTGGGCTTGTGATTCTGGGCGTCACGGTCGGGCTGTTTATCGGCGCCATGCCCGGCCTGGGATCGGTCAATGGCGTTGCCATCTTGCTTCCCATGACGTTTCTCGTGCCTCCGACATCGGCCATGATTTTCCTGGCCGCCATCTACTACGGCGCGATGTATGGCGGCGCCATCAGTTCGATCATGCTCGGCATTCCGGGGGCATCCACCGCTGTCGCGACGACCTTCGACGGCCGCCCGCTCGCGCTGAAGGGGCAGGCGGACAAGGCCCTGATCGTGGCCGCCGGCGCATCCTTCATCGGCGGCACCATCTCGATCGCCCTGTTCACCGGATTCGCGCCGCTGCTCGCGCATGTCGCCCTGGATTTCGGCGACCCCGAGATCTTCGCGCTGATGCTGCTGGCGTTCGCCACCTTCGTGGGGTTGAGCGGCGACGACGTTCCCAAGACGATCTTCTCGATCTGCATCGGCCTGGTGTTCAGCGCCGTCGGCCTGGATATCATGAGCGGCGAGCCGAGGCTGATATTCATGGATATCTCGGGATTCATGCACGGGATCAACTTCCTGGTGCTGGCGATCGGCGTATACGGTATCGGCGAGATGCTGTGGACCATCGAGATCAGCCGCGGCGAGACCCAGATGTCGAAGGCGACGATAACCCTCCCGGGGATCCTCGCCCACCTCCTGGGTACGTTGAAATTGTGGAAGAGCTGGACGATCGGATCGTTGCTCGGGTTCTTCGTCGGCATTTTGCCTGCCGCCGGCGCAACGCCGGGATCGCTGATGGCCTACGGCATTACCAAGATGACGGCGAAGGATCCGCGCGCATTTGGCAAGGGCGAGGCGGCCGGCGTCGCCGCCCCCGAATCGGCGAACAACGCGGCCTCCACGGGCTCCATGCTGCCGATGCTGACCCTCGGCATACCGGGCTCGCCCACGACGGCCATTCTGCTTGGCGGAATGGTGATCTGGGGTCTCATTCCGGGACCGATGCTGTTCGTTGAACAAACGGAATTCGTCTGGGGTCTGATCGCCAGCCTGTACGCCGCGAACCTGTTTGCATTCCTCATCAATATCGGCTTCGTTCCGGCATTCCTGTGGATGCTGAAGATGCCGTTTACCATCCTCGCGCCGACGATATTCGTGCTCAGCCTGATCGGCGGCTACGCCCCGGACGAGAACATGCACGACGTCTGGCTGATGCTGATATTCGGCGTTGGCGCCTATCTCCTGCGCAAACTCGACTATCCCATGGCGCCGGCCGTCCTGGCGATCGTCCTCGGGCCGATCGCCGAGCCGAAAATGCGCCAGTCGCTTCTCATCTCCGGCGGGGATATAACGATCTTCTTCACGCGGCCGATTGCCGGGCCGATCACCGTCATCGCGATCGCGCTCCTGCTTCTGCCGCTTATCCAGCTGATTTGGAGGACAATCAGGAAACCCGCCTGACGACTTCTGGCCGCGATATTGCCGAGTCATGACATCGTCGGAAGCACGCCGGAAACCGAGATGTATTGCGTGCGGGGACTCTCTGGTGTACCATATACCAGATATCGGAAATCTTCGATTTTGGAGGCCAGAACCAGGTTCCACGGCAGCCGATATGGTGAATTTACAGGGGCAATAGCCTTCTTTGATGTTTTTCTTCCGGCTGCTCCACTGTCCGATAATACGGGGAGAGGGCCGGAAGCGTCTGAATTGATCGGTTTTGGCAGGGCAACGCGATGCGCCGTACAGGCGGTCACGCGGTTGCCGAACGTTCGTTTCGTGCGCGACGGCGAGCCGCGCGTACTTTTGTGAGGGAGAATCACGATGTCCGATACGGCAACCGATACCCTGGTCAAGAAGGACCGGTCCGGCGACGTGGTGTCCGGTGGGCACCTGGTGGCCAAGGCGCTCAAGAACGAGGGTGTGGATACGATCTTCACGCTCTGCGGCGGGCACATCATCGATATCTATGACGGCTGTCTCGACGAGGGAATCCGGATGATCGATGTCCGTCATGAGCAGACGGCCGCGCATGCCGCCGACGGGTACGCCCGGCAGACCGGCAAACTCGGCTGCGTCGTAACGACGGCCGGACCCGGCTGCACCAACGCCATGACCGGGCTCGCAACGGCCTTCCGCTCGGAAAGCCCGGTGCTGCACATCGGCGGCCAGAGCTCGCTGACCCAGCACAAGATGGGATCCCTGCAGGATCTGCCCCATGTCGAGATGATGACGCCGATCACCAAGTTCGCGGCCGGCGTGATGTCGACCGAGCGGGTCGCGGATATGGTTTCCATGGCGGCGCGCGAATGTTTCGCCGGGGCCTACGGGCCGAGCTATCTGGAGATTCCGCGGGATATCCTCGACCGCGAGATACCGGCGGAAAATGCGGTCATTCCGCAGGCCGGCCACTACCGCGCGTCGGTCAACTCGATCGGCGATCCGGCCGACATCGAAAAACTGGCCGACCTTCTGGTCAAGGCCGAGCGGCCGGCGATGCTGGTCGGCTCGCAGGTCTACATGTCGCGCGGGCATCAGTCCGCCATCGACCTCGCACGTGCGCTCAACGTTCCGCTCTACATGAACGGCGCCAGCCGCGGCATCCTGCCGCCGGGCGACCCGCACTACTTCAATCGCACCCGCAGCGCCGCCTTCGGCAAGGCGGACGTCATCGTCATCGTCGGCACGCCCTTCGATTTCCGCATGGGCTACGGCAAGCGCATCAGCAAGGACGCGACGCTGGTGCAGATCGACCAGGACTACCGCACGGTCGGCAAGAACCGCGACATCTCGCTCGGCCTGGCCGGCGACCCGGGTTCCATCCTCAAGGCGGTGCACGATGCCGCAAGCGGCCGCGCGGACAACGGCGCCAAGGGCCGCAAGGGGTGGCTGGAGGAGCTGCGGGCCGAGGAAGTGGCACGGACCGACAAGCTGATGCCGCTGTTCATGTCGGAGCAGGACCCGATCCATCCCTACCGCCTGGCATGGGAGATCAACGAGTTCCTGACCGAGGACACCATCTATATCGGCGATGGCGGCGACATCGTCACCATCTCGGCGCAGGCCGTGCAACCGCGCTCGCCGGGGCACTGGATGGACCCGGGCGCGCTGGGATCGCTGGGCGTGGGCACCGGGTTCGCAATGGCGGCCGGGCTGGCGCATCCCGACAAGGAAGTGGTCTGCCTCTATGGCGACGGCAGCTTCGGCATGACCGCGTTCGACATGGAGACCGCCAACCGCTTCGGGGCGCCGTATATCGCCGTTGTCGGCAACAACTCGCACATGAACCAGATCCGCTACGGCCAGATCGCCAAATACGGTGAGCAGCGCGGCAATGTCGGCAACAAGCTGGGCGACGTGCCGTTCGGCACCTTCGCCGAGATGCTCGGCGGTTACGGCGAGGAAGTCCGCGACCCCAACGAGATCGGGCCGGCATTGCTGCGCGCCCGTGAGGAGGTTCGCTCCAGGGGCAAGTCCGCCGTTATCAATGTCTGGGTGGATCCCAACGAATATGCGCCGGGCACCAAGGCCCAGACCATGTACAAGTAGCGGCCGACGGCAACGGCGCGACGACAATACCAAGAAACCAAAGGGACAGAGTTCATGAGCAAGGCACTGGAAGGCGTCCGAATCCTCGACATGACGCATGTTCAGTCGGGTCCGACCTGCACGCAGCTGCTGGCGTGGTTCGGCGCCGATGTCATCAAGGTCGAACGGCCGGGCGTCGGCGACGCGACGCGCGGCCAGTTGCGCGATATCCCGGACGTGGACAGCCTCTACTTCACCATGCTGAACCACAACAAGCGTAGCGTGACCCTGAATCCGAAGACCGAGACGGGCAAGGCGATATTCGCCAAACTCATCGAGGAATGCGACGTGATGGTGGAGAATTTCGCCCCCGGCGCCATCGATCGCATGGGCTTCCCGTGGGAGAAGATCCAGGAAATCAACCCGCGTATGATCTACGCGTCCGTCAAGGGGTTCGGGCCCGGCCCGTACGAGGACTGCAAGGTCTATGAAAACGTCGCCCAGTGTACCGGCGGTTCGGCCTCGACAACCGGCGAAATCGGCAGATTTCCGATGGTTACCGGGTCGCAGATCGGCGATTCGGGAACGGGCCTCAACCTGGCGCTGGGGATCGTTACGGCCCTGTACCATCGCGAGAAGAGCGGCCGCGGCCAGCGCGTCACCTGCGCCATGCAGGACGGCGTGCTCAATCTGTGCCGCGTCAAGCTGCGCGACCAGCAGCGCCTGGCCCACGGCCCGCTGAAGGAATATCCGCAATATCCGAACGGCGAGTTCGGCGAGGCGGTGCCGCGTGCGGGCAACGCGTCGGGCGGCGGCCAGCCCGGCTGGATCGTCAAATGCAAGGGATGGGAGACCGATCCGGACGCCTATATCTACGTCATCACCCAGGCAGCCGCCTTCACCGGTCTCGCCAAGGCGATGGGCCGCGAGGAATGGCTCGACGAGGACCATGAATGGTCGACCCCGGAAGGCCGCCTGCCGCATCTGGACCAGGTCTTCAATGAGATCGAGAAGTGGACCATGACCAGGAACAAGTTCGAGGTCATGGAAATCCTCAACCCGCTGAACGTGCCGTGCGGGCCGATCCTCAGCATGAAGGAGCTGGCGGAGGAACCGAGCCTGCGGGCGACCGGAACCGTCGTCGAGGTTGACCATCCGGAGCGTGGCAAGTATCTGACGGTCGGCAACCCGATCAAGCTGTCGGCCTCCCCGAGTGAGGTCGACCGCTCGCCGCTGCTCGGCGAGCATACCGATGAAATCCTGATCGACGTCTGCGGCATGTCGGCCGAGGAAATCGAAGCTGCGAAGGCCGACGGGGCCGTATAGGACGGAAGGAAGAGACAACATGCGGATCATCGTCAACGGACAGCAGGCGTTCGGTAAGGCCTGCCTGGAGGCCATGCTGAAACGCGGAGACGATGTCGTCGCCGTATTCTGCGCCCCGGACAAGGAAGGCCGGCCGGTCGACCCGATCAAGGAATTCGCCCTGGCGAAGGGGCTGCCGGTCTACCAGCCGGCCTCCTACAAGGACCCGGAAACGCTGGCGCAGATGCGGGCATTGAAGCCCGATCTGTGCGTGATGGCCTACGTCATCATCTTCGTGCCCGAGGAGGCGCGGGAGATCCCGACGCACGGCTCGATCTGCTTTCATCCCTCGCTACTGCCGCTCCATCGCGGCCCCAGCTCCATCAACTGGCCGATCATCGGCGGCGCGACCAAGACCGGCCTGACCATCTTCTATCCCGATGACGGCCTCGACGAGGGCGACATCCTGCTGCAGAAGCAGGTGGACATCGGTCCCGACGATACCCTCGGCACCGTCTATTTCCAGAAGATCTTCCAGCTGGGCGTCGACGCGGTGCTGGAAGCGGCCGATCTGATTCGTGACGGCAAGGCGCCGCGGATCAAGCAGGATGACAGCAAGGCGACATATGAAAGCTGGTGCCGCAAGGCGGATGCCGAGATCGACTGGTCGAAGCCTTCGGCCGACGTCTACAACCTGATCCGCGGGACCAACCCGCAGCCCGGCGCCTGGACGACGCTGGGCGGCAAGACGCTGCAGATTTTCGACAGCGAGAAGGTCGAAGCCGCCGGCCGCCCCGGCGAAATCGTCTCGATCTCCGACGAGGGGATCACGGTCGCGGCGGGCGGCGGCGGCATCCTGGTGAAGCGCGTCCGCCTGGATGGCGACGCAAAAGTCGCTGCGACGGAATTCGTGGCCGCTACCGGGACGAAAGCGGGAACCCGTTTGGGCGAATAATCCAGGCGCCCGGATGTGCGGGGCCCGGCGAGTGAAATCATCAACGCATATTGTGTCGGACGATCCCGCCTGACGACAATAAGCCGCGGTGTTATTGGAGGCGAATAATGGTGAAAAGCGATATCGAAATTGCCCGTGAAGCGAAGATGCTGCCGATTGCGGAGATTGGCGGCAAGCTGGGTATTCCCGCGGACGCGTTCCTCGAGTACGGGCCCAGCAAGGCGAAGATATCGCTGGACTATATCGAGGGCCTCAAGGACAGGCCGGACGGCAAGCTGATCCTGGTCACCGCGATCTCGCCGACCCCGGCGGGCGAGGGCAAGACGACCACGACCGTCGGCCTCGGCGACGCGTTGAACCGGATCGGCAAGAAGGCGGCGATGTGCCTGCGCGAGCCCTCGCTCGGCCCCTGCTTCGGCGTCAAGGGCGGCGCGGCGGGCGGCGGTTACGCTCAGGTCGTGCCGATGGAGGACATCAACCTTCATTTCACCGGCGACTTCCATGCGATCGGCTCCGCCAACAATCTGCTGGCGGCGATGCTGGACAATCAGGTCTACTGGGACAACAACCTTAACCTCGACCCGCGCCGCATCACCTGGAAACGCGTCGTCGATATGAACGACCGCGCGCTGCGCTCCATCGTCTGTTCGCTGGGCGGCGTGCCGAACGGCTTCCCCCGCGAGGACGGCTTCGACATCACGGTGGCCTCCGAGGTCATGGCGATCTTCTGCCTGGCCGAGAACCTGCAGGACCTGGAGCAGCGGCTGGGCGACATCATCGTCGGCCAGACCCGGGACCGCAAGATGGTCCGCGCCCGCGAACTGAAGGCCGACGGTGCCATGACCGTGCTGCTCAAGGACGCGTTCATGCCCAATCTGGTGCAGACGCTGGAAAACAACCCGGCCTTCATCCATGGCGGCCCGTTCGCCAACATCGCCCATGGGTGCAATTCGGTCATGGCCACAAAGACGGCCCTGAAACTGGCCGATTACGTGGTGACAGAAGCCGGCTTCGGCGCCGATCTGGGGGCCGAGAAATTCATGGACATCAAGTGCCGCAAGGCGGGCCTGGCGCCGGACGCGGTGGTGCTGGTCGCCACCCTGCGGGCATTGAAGATGCATGGCGGCGTCGAGAAGGCCGACCTCGGCAACGAGAATGTCGCGGCCGTCGAGAAGGGCTTCGTCAACCTTGCCCGCCATGTCGAGAATCTCCGCAAGTTCGGCGTCCCGCCGGTCGTGGCGATCAACGGCTTCTCGGCGGACACCAAGGCCGAGATCGACAAGCTGCGGCAGCTTTGCGCCGAGATTGATGTCGACGTCATTCCCTGCACCCACTGGGCGGACGGCGGCAAGGGGACCGAGGATCTGGCGAAGAAGGTGGTCGAGATCATCGACAGTCAGCCGAGCGAGTTCCGCCATCTCTACCCCGACAACATGCCGCTTTGGGACAAGATCCAGACCATCGCGCAGAATCTGTATGGCGCGCAGGGTGCCATCGGCGACAAAAAGGTCCGCAACCAGCTCAAGGATTTCGAAGAGAACGGTTTCGGCAATCTGCCGGTCTGCATGGCCAAGACACAGTACAGCTTCTCGACCGACCCGGCCTTGCGCGGCGCACCCAGCAATCACGTGGTGCCGATCCGCGAAGTGCGGCTTTCGGCCGGCGCCGGCTTCATCGTCGTCGTCTGCGGCGAGATCATGACCATGCCGGGCTTGCCGCGCGTTCCCGCGGCCAACTCCATTCGTCTGAATGCGGAAGGCCAGGTCGAAGGCCTGTTCTGAGGCCGGCGGCACGGCGGCAACAAGGTAAAGAGGCGGAGACCATGTCGATCAAGTCGATCATCGCGCCGGTTCGCGGCGACGGCAAAGGAGAGAGCGTCCTGGGGTTGGCTTTGGCCATCGGCAGGAAATTCAATTCACATATCGATGTGCTTCATGTCCACGCCAAGCCGGAGGACATGATCCCGTTCGGCGTGCCGGTGCCGCGGATGTTCCGCCAGACGATCGTGGAAGCCGCAGGAAACATCGCACATCAGGAGGAAGAGCGGCTGCGCGCGATATTCGACGACTATTGCGCGCGGCATAGTGCCGAATTGATGCCGGCCGACGTGTCCGACTGTCCGCCGGACCGGCTGACCATTTCCTGGCGCGAGGAGGCCGGCAAGCAGGTTTCGGTCATCCGTGATCTCGGCATACTTGCGGACCTGATTGTCGTCGCGCGCCCCGATGAGGGCGCCGATCTCGGCGTGAACTCGCTGATGTGCGCCCTGTTCGACGTTCGCAAGCTCACCGCGGTCGCGCCGCCGCAGGTATCCGAGTCGACCGGCAGTCGAATCGCGATCGCCTGGAATGGCAGCGGCGAGGCCGCGCGGGCTGTTTCCTGGGCGCTGCCGCTGCTCGTGCAGGCGGAAGCGGTAACGATGCTCATGGCCCCGGACGACAACAATCCGGCGAAGACCGACGAGGGTCTGCGCCGATATCTGTGTCTGCACGGTATCCAGCCGGAAAGCCGTACGTTCAAGATCGGCCGCCGGGATATCGGGGGGCCGCTGCTGGAAGCCGCGCAGGAATCCGGAGCCGATATGCTGGTCATGGGGGCGTTCGGCGCGGAAAAGCGTCGCGAACTGGTTCTCGGAGGCGTGACCCAACACGTCATCGAGAACGCGGAACTGCCGCTGATCATGGCGCATTAACCCAGGTTAAGGCTTCGGCGCGCGGGCGGGTCCGGCATCGGGCCGAAGCGTCTGCGCGAATGCGGTGCGCGTGACCCCATCCTTTGGGGTGGGTGTTTTCCGCCCTTCCGGGTGATCACAACAGACTGACTCACAGGCATTATTGTTACCGGGCCTTTGCAACGGGGCATGGGCGCTGCTGCGTGCTTTGGCATGCAAGGGTCGATGACGTTTCCCGCATGGCGACACTGTACGGCCGCAGAGAAGGGGCAGCGAAGTATGAAGATCTGTATTTACGGGGCCGGCGCGATCGGCGGATACGTCGCCGTGGAGCTGGCGCAGGTGCCGGGCATCGAGGTGTCCGTCATCGCACGCGGCGCGCACCTTGCGGCGATCCGTACGAAGGGCCTGGCTCTGCGGATCGGCGGGACCACGCGGATGGCGAAGGTGGCGGCAACGGACAATCCGGCCGATCTCGGCATGCAAGATGTCGTGATCGTCGCGCTCAAGGCGCATCAGGCCTGGGAGGTCGCGGACCAGATGGCCCCGCTGTTCGGGCCGCACACATCGGTCGTGACGTGCCAGAACGGCGTGCCGTGGTGGTATTTTCATGGCCTGACGGGTCCATTCGAGGATCTGCGGATCGATTCGGTGGACCGGGACAACCGGCAATGGGACGCGATCGGCCCCGAGCGTGCGATCGGTTGCGTCGTTTATCCGGCCACGGAGATCGCCGAGCCGGGCCTGATCGTGCACAAATACGGCAACAAGTTCTCGATCGGTGAGCCCTCGGGCGAGGACTCCGAACGTTGCCGCCGCCTCGGCGAGGTTATGGAGGCCGGCGGCCTGAAGGCGCCGGTCCTGCCGAACATCCGGGACGAGATCTGGCTCAAGCTGTGGGGCAATCTCTGTTTCAACCCGATCAGCGCGCTGACCCGTGCGACGCTCGATATCGTCGCAACCGATCCGGCGACGCGGGCGCTCTCGGCGGCGATGATGCGGGAGGCCTATGATATCGCAACGAAGATCGGCGCCGGGTTCCGCGTCGATATGGAGCGGCGGATCAACGGCGCCGCCAGCGTCGGCGCGCACAGGACCTCGATGCTGCAGGATCTGGAAACGGGCCGCATGATGGAAATCGACGCGCTGGTGACGGCCGTCCAGGAGATCGGCCGCCTGGTCGAGGTGGAGACGCCGTACCTCGATACCGTGCTGGGCCTCGTGCAGCAGCTTGGCAGGAGCAACGGGCTCTATCCGACGTTTCCGGAGTCCGAAGGGATCCGGGAGGAAACCGCCAAAGCCCTTGCGGTCGCCTGATTGCGCCGCGTCCGGCCGGTGTCCGGGGTTCCGGTAAGGCGGCGGCCCCCGCTCGGAGTGGCGACGTTGCCACGGCGGCGATATTTGGATAATTTGTACGGGCTAACTCCAATCGGCAATGTGCTGCCGTGTCGGATAGCGCCGGGCATCTGGCGGGAAGAGGAAGATCGCCGCAATGGATTCGCCAGAGTTCTCGATTCCGCCGCTTGAGGCCACGTTAAGTCTGAAAGATCGGACTTACCGGGCTCTCAAGGATGCCATTTGCCGGATGAATATCTACGCGCCGGACGCACAGCTCAGGCTCGACGAGCGGCAGTTGTCGCTGCAGTTGGGAATCAGCCGCACGCCGCTGCGCGAGGCCCTTGCCCGTCTCGAGCAGGAGGGCATGGTCGATATCATCCCGCGGCGCGGGGTCCTGATCGTCCGCAAGACGAAAAAGGAAATCGTCGAACTGATCGTCGTATGGGCGGCCCTCGAAAGCATGGCGGCGCGGCTGGCAACACAGAATGCCTCCGCCGAGGACATCGGTTCGCTGCGCAGCATGTTCGCGGGTTTCGAAGGCGGCGCCGCCGGCGCGCGGATCGACGAATATTCCGAGCGCAACATCGAGTTCCACCAGGCGATACTCAGGATGAGCGGTTGCGGTCTCCTGCTGGAAACCGCCGACAAGCTGTTTCTGCATGTCCGCGGCGTCCGCGCCCAGACCATCGGCGAGGGCGACCGGGCGAGCCGGTCGGTCATCGACCATATGCAGATCATCGAGGCCATCGAGGCCCGCGATACCGAACTGGCGGAACGGCTGGTGCGGGAGCACGCGCTGAACCTAGCCGATCATATCGACCGGAACGTCACCTATCTGGACTGATTCGGGCCCGGCCTTTCCTCGCAACCCGTTCTTACGTGATCTTGATCTCGATCTCGCCGACTCCGTCGACGCCGCCGGTCATCGTCTCGCCCTTCTCGACCGGCCCGACGCCCGCTGGTGTGCCGCTGTAGATCAGGTCGCCCGGCTGCAGCGTCCACAAGCCGGACAGGTGCTCAATGGTCTCCGGGATCGACCAGATCAGCCTGTCGATGTCCGAATCCTGCCGGATCTTGCCGTCGACCGCCAGCCAGATCCGGGCCGATGACGGATGGCCGATCTGCGAGGCCGGGCGGATCGCCGTGCAGGGCGCGGCTTGGTCGAATCCCTTGCCGGAATCCCACGGCCTGCCCATCTTCTTCGCCTCGCCCTGCAGGTCGCGCCGCGTCAGGTCGATGCCCACCGCATAGCCGTAGACGTGGTCCAGCGCGTCGGCAGCCTTGATATGCGTACCGCCCGTGCCGATGGCGACCACAAGTTCGATCTCGAAATGCAAGTTCTGCGTAGCCAGCGGGTAGGCGATCTCGGAGCCGCTGGGCACGATCGCGTCGGCCGGTTTGCAGAAGAAAAACGGCGGCTCGCGATCGGGGTCGTGGCCCATTTCCCGCGCATGTTCGGCATAGTTCCGGCCGACGCAGTAAACGCGGCGGACCGGAAAGCGGTCGGTGGTGTCCGTGACCTCAAGGGTCGTCGGTAGTGCGGCTGGCACGACAAAATTCATCGATGATCTCCATTAGACTCGTCGTTCAATTCGAAAACAGGATTGTCCGGGTATCGGTTAGCTGCGGCTCCCCGCGTAATATTCTATGCGCTGCTCGAACTTGCCGATCAGGGCGGACAGGCCCAGCGCGAAGGCGAACAGCAACTGGCCGATGACGGACCGCCTCGTAACGGCCGGCGGATCGATGACGTAGTTCATCTTTTCCTTCTCTTTTCTTGGCGACGTATCAGTTTCGGGATGCGGCGTAGTACTCGACCTTGCGCTCGAGCCAGGCGAGGAACTCGGCGATCAGGAAGGACAACGCGAACAGGACGAGCAGCACCGCCCAGAAATGCTTCATCAGAAAGTTGGAGGCGTAAAGCTCGAACAGGGCGCCGAAGCCGACGATCGAGATCAGCAACTGGCCGATGATCACGCCCTTGACGCCGCGAATGAACCCGATGCGCACGCCGCCAAGGATTTCCGGCAGCGCCGCCCAAAAATAGATCTTGGTGAAGGCGTCGAACGGGGAGGCACCGAAGGAGCGTGCCATCTCGATCAGCGAGCGGTTGATCTGCATGACGCCGGCGCGCGTGTTGAGCACGATGATCCAGACCGCGAACAGGGCGGTCGTGATCACGATTGCCTTGAGACCGAAGCCGAACAGTACCATCAGCACCGGCACCAATGCCGTCAGCGGCGCGCTCAGGAAAATGTTTACCCAGGGCAGCAGAAGCTCGTCGATTAGCCGGTTCTTGCCCATGAGGATGCCGACCGGCACGCCGATGACGATGGCCGATGTGGTGCCGATCGCGAAGGCCTGCGCTGTTTCCCGCAGCGCCTTCAGGAAGGCCGGCGTGCCGCCGATCTCCCACAGAGTCGCGAAGATCGCCGAGAGCGGCGGCAGAAAGAAGGTCAGCTCGATCTGGCCGACGAATTCCCACAGCAGACCCCACAGGATCAGAGACGACATGTTTGGAAGCTGATAGCCGAAGATTTTCATAGGATCCGGCTACTCCACGTACGATTTGAGCGAGGCCCAGATCTTGTCGACCAGGTCGAGATATTCGGGGTCGCGCCGGATACTGTCGACGTCCTTGTTCCTGAACCCCCGCGGGCGGATGATCTCCGATACCCGGCTTGGTCGCGGCAGCAGGATCGCGACCTGGTTCGAGACGTAGACCGCTTCCTCGATCGAGTGGGTAACGAACAGGAAGGTCTTGTTCTCGTTCTGCACCAGGCCGAGCAGATCCTCCTGGAACTTGCGTCGCGTTTGCTCGTCGACGGCCGAGAAGGGCTCGTCCATCAGCAGCACCTCGGCATTGACGGAAAGCGCGCGGGCAAGCCCGACGCGCTGGCGCATGCCGCCGGAAAGCTCGTGCGGATAGCTGTTCTCGAAGCCCGTCAGGCCGACCGCGGCGATATATTTCTCGGCGACCGCCTCGCGTTCGGATTTCGCGACGCCCCGCAGTTCGAGCCCGAAGGCGACGTTGCGGATGGTGCTTGCCCAGGGCATCAGAGCGAAATCCTGAAACACGAACGCCCGGTCGGGCCCGGGGCCGGTAACCGGTTTGCCATTGACCAGAACCTCGCCGCTGTCCGCGGGGAGCAGGCCGGCGATGATCTTGAGCAGGGTCGTCTTGCCGCAGCCGGACGGCCCCAGAAGCGACGTCAACTGTCCCTTGGGGAAGTCAAGGGAAAGGTCGCGCAAAGCTTCGACGTCGCCATAGTTCTTGTATACGTTGCGGACCGCGACGGCGTTCTCGGTAATCGTTGTGTCCATACTCAATTCTCTGTTGGAGCGGCTTGGTCGGTTAGTCGGAAACCAGCGTCTTGCGGGTACCCATGAACAGGAAACCTTCAAGCCGCTCGAGCAGGTTGAGGAACAGGACGGCGAGAACGATGATCGATGCGATCGCCGCATACATGCTCGGATAATCGGCGATCGAGCGGCTGTAACTGATGATGTCGCCGACACCGGTCGGCGTGATTTTAAGTTCGGCGAGGATCGCCCCGATAAAACCCGCCGAGACGCCGAGGCGAAGCCCCGCGAATATGATGGGCGATGCCGACGGCAGGATGATCTTCAAAATAATGTCGCGCCGCGTGCCGAGGAACGCATTTCCCATTTCGATGAGGGCGGCCGGCGTGTTCCGTACCGCGCCGGCGGTGTTCAGGACGATGACCGGCATCGCCATGATGCAGACGACGAACACCTTGGATGTCAGCCCGATGCCGTACACCATGACCAGCAAGGGGATCAGCGCGGCCAGCGGCGCCGTCTGCATGACCACGAAGATCGGCGAGACCAGCCAGTCGAAAGCGCGACTCAGGCCGGTCCACAGGCCGATGCCGATCCCGAGGAACGCAGAGATCAGGACGCCGACCACCAGCGGCCTCAGCGTTTCCACGTAGGCCGTGAACATCGTGCCGTCGACGATCAGCGCCCAGAAGGCGGCCAGCGACTCGATAAAGGTTGGAAAGGCGAAGCTGACCGGAATGCGCCCCGCGATCTCCCATGCGCCGAATACGAGAAGCGCGGAGCATAGTTTCAGTATGACGGCGCGATGACGGGCGAACATCTGGATATCCAACTAATCAGAATGCAGGACCGGCGGAGCGGAAACCCGCCCCGCCGGCTCTGCAGAGTGGTCTTATTGCGTGGCCTTGTTCAGCGGCTCGAAGTACCAGAAGTCGTTGGGGTTGAGGCTCGCCGGGTCGCCTTGCAGCTGCCCGGCCTTCGAGTACCATTCCAGGTCCGCTTTCGCGGCCTTCATGCCGCCGCCGTTCGGATCGTAGAGTCCGCCCGCGACCGCCTCCGCGAAGAAACCGTCGAGCCCGTCCAGCACCTCTTTCGGGAGCTGGCCAATGGGGCCGTTCGGATCCGTCTCGCGTTTGACCATCGTCGGGTCCTTGTGCATGTCGCGATACACGCTCACCAGCGCGTTGACGAAAATGCTCACCGCCTCGCTGTTCTTCTTCATCCAGTCGAGGTTTGCGAACAGGGCTTCGTCGCTGGCGTCGACCTCGAACATCGGCAGGACGTTGAACTTGTCGCCCTGCAGCTTCATTAGCTTGTTCTTGTTGGAAAGATCGACGATGGTCGCATCGGTCTGGCCCGCCATCAGGGCCGCAACGCGATTCGACGAGCCCGGCACGTAGGAACGCTTGCCAAACTTGATGCCAACCCGGTCTTCGATGACATTGGCGATCGAGTCGGTGCCACCGCCGCGCGAGTGAAGCATGATGGGCTCGCCGTTGAGATCCTCGAGCTTCGAGTATTTCTTCGAGGTGACGGGGAAGAATTTCAGCTTGGACATCTGAAAGATGATCCGCACCGGCGCCTTGGAGCGCTGCATCACCGAATAGGGCGTGCCGAAGCCGATATCCATCTGGCCGCTCAGGATTGCCTGGATCGCGAGTTCCTCGTCGGCAAACGCGGTCCATTCGTACTCGAGGCCCATCTTCTTCGCCCGGTCCAGTGCCACGAAGATGTGGGCGAGTTCATCCGACGGCGGCTCGGAGAGCGCAATCCGGATCTTCTCCGCCTGCGCCGCCGTCGCCGCGGCGAGAAGCGTGCCCGCTATGGCCGCCGCCGCCACCGTCATGGTGCAGGCCTGGATGATTCTTTTCATGTCGGTAGTCCTCCCTGGATGATGGGTGATCTTGCAAGCTGTCAACCAATTGTGACCAGCCTATGAGATTGGTTTCGGACGAGTCAAGGTTTACAGCGCATTCTTCTTTCGTTATCAAGGAATTATTGCTAACCAATTCGACGATTGATCGCATATGGCCGAACATCAGGAACAGCGCGCCCTGTCGCGGATGCGGACGATGATCGAGGCGGGGGACTACCCGCTGAACAGCCGCCTGCCGCCGGAGCGTACCCTGTGCGAGACGATGGGTGTGACCCGGGCCGTGTTGCGCAAGGCGCTGGGGACGCTGGAGGCCGAGGGGCATATCTGGCGGCATGTCGGCAAGGGCACCTTCGTGGGCAGCCCGCCCGTGGGCTCGCTGCAGGACCTGTCGGCGATAACCAGCCGGACCAACCCGACGGAGGTCATGCAGGCGCGCCTGATGCTGGAGCCGGAACTGGCGCGGCTGGCCGCGCTCAACGCCACCTCGGTCGAGGTTGAAGAGATGCGCCGCTGCATTCGCAGGACCAAGACCGCGAAGGAATGGCGGGCCTACGAGATGTGGGACAACCGCCTGCACCGGGTGATCGCCAGGGCCGGCGGCAACGGCTGCATGCTTGCGCTGTTCGACATGCTGAACGGCATCCGCCGCGCGGTGACCTGGGGCCGGCTGCGGTCGTACGGGCTCGGCTCCGGCCGCGACCATCACAGCTTCGCCGAACACGACGCGCTGGTCGATGCGATCGAGCAGCGCGATACGGAGCTTGCGGCAAGCCTGATGCGCGACCACTTGCGCGCGGTGCGGCGCGACCTGATGCAGTCGATGCCGGATCGCGATTAGCCCGTCAGGAGATCCCGGCGCTGCGGTCAGACGTGATAGGGGGCCGGCCCGGTGTCGCGCAATTCCTTGACTTCCATACCGTAAAGGGCTTCCAGGACACCGTCCCATCCATTGGCGCGGCAGGCGGAAATAGCGCCTTCCAGACCCAGGCTGTCGACCAGCGCCGTGGCCAGTTTCGCCTGTTCAAATCGCTTCCGTTGCATAATGCTCTTTCCCATGAATGGCTAATACTTAAAGTGGGTATGCCACCAAATGGTCAAAGGCGAAGCAATATCCGTGCCTGCGCACCGAATCGTAATGGCGGGCGATCGGGCAGGACGCTCACACGGGCTGGGCGACGCCGCTGCACAGCGCGTCGACTTCGGCCCTGGCCCATTGCAGGCGTGCTTTTATGACGTCGGCCAGGCTGACCACGCCGCACGGCCCGCTATCGTCGACAACCGCGATATGGCCCAGCCTGCGGGCCGACATCCGCGTCATCACGCGCCGCAGGCTCTCGTCGGGACGGCAGGTCAGGATACTGGGCCGCATGATGTCGGCCACGGTCATCGGCATCAGCGGATCGACGCCGTGCGATTTGAACGCGCGGATCAGATCACGCCCGCTGACCAGCCCGAGTATATCGTGGCCGTTGTCGCTGACCACCAGGGCGCCGGTGCCGGCCTGCTGCAATATCCAGATCGCTTCGCCGACCGTCGTGTTGCTCTCGATGGTTCTGACCCCCCGCCCGTTTTTCTTGAGAATGTCTTCGATCGCCATGGGGTCCTCCGATCTCCCGGTCCCTCGGCGCCAAATCGCCGATTGACCCGGATCGAAGACTCACAGGGGAACCGGGCGGAATACCGGCCCGGTTATGGAAAATCTGGGGCTTTTTCGGAGCCGGATATGCGGCGCGCGCCATATTTCCCCCGCCGCCGGGTGAGGGAGCAGGCCGGCGCCGCGTCCGCGTAAGCGGATAATGTTCTAAAGAGCCCTATCGCGAGAGGATCAGCGCCTCGCGGGCTACATTGGTCTCCAGTTCGGCGTCTTCCAGCCGCTGCACCACGACGTCGCCGATGCTGACCATTCCGCAGAGGCCATCGTCATCCGTCACCGGCATGTGGCGGAAGCGGCGGTTGGTCATGACGGACATGATCTGCTTCAGGCTGTCTTCCAGATGGCACGCCTCGACCCGCTTCGTCATGATGTCGCGCACCGACATTTCCATCAGCCCCGCCCCGTGGGACGCAACGGCGTGGAGAATATCGCGCTCCGATATGATCCCCTGGATTTCGCGCCCGTCATCGCTGACCACGAGCGCGCCGACCTTTTCGCGTTTCATTCGATCGACCGCATCGGGGACCGGTGCCGCTTGCGAGACGGTGAAAACTTTTCTGCCTTTTCTCTTCAGGATTCGTTCGACGCTCATATATCCCTCCATGTTTTCTGAGGCTATCATAACGGTTTTAAAGACGGATTTGAACACGGGCTATGCAACCGGCGCTTCTGCGGCCGATTGACCCGGATCAAAGACTGGTTTGCGCAACGGGCGCAAGGTGATCCCGCCATGGAAGAATCGGGGCTTTCTAGGAGCTACGCGCACGGTGGGCGCTCCAACCCCTTGCTGGGACGGACGGTAGGCGGCGTTCTGGATGCGGCCGTGCGCCGCTGGCCGGACGGCGAGGCGCTCGTCGTGCCGCATCAGGATATCCGCTGGACCTGGCAGGATCTGCATCGAAAGGCGCGGGCGCTGGGAGCCGGTCTTGTCGCGCTGGGGCTGCGGCCGGGCGACCGGGTCGGCATCCTCGCGCCGAACCTGGCGGAATGGGTGGCGGTTCAGTTCGGCACCGCCTATGCGGGGCTGATCCTGGTCAACATCAACCCGGCCTACCGCTTGCCCGAACTCGAATATGCGCTCAACAAGGTCGGCTGCCGGACGCTGATCACCGAGGCCCGCTTCAGGACCAGCGATTACATCGCCATGCTCCGGGAACTCGCGCCGGAGATCGATACGGCGGCGCCCGGGAAGCTTGCGGCCGCGCGTTTGCCCGACCTGCGCAACGTGATCCGGCTGGGCGACGGCAGGACGCCGGGATTCAGCAAT
Organism: uncultured Alphaproteobacteria bacterium; assembly: GCA_947259105.1. GTDB lineage: Bacteria > Pseudomonadota > Alphaproteobacteria > UBA8366 > JADFVY01. The sequence goes on along the minus strand of CAMYKU010000020.1, from coordinate 17,465 downwards.
TACCGGGACGTCGTCGGCGCGGCGACAAACGAACACCGCAGCCGGCTGGACGACATCGCCGCCGGCCTCGACTTCGACGACCCGGTCAATATCCAGTTCACCAGCGGCACCACGGGCGCGCCGAAGGCGGCGACCCTGACCCACCACAACATCGTCAACAACGCGAACCTGTCGGCGCGGATCATGAATTTCACGGACCGGGACCGGCTGTGCATCCCGGTTCCGATGTACCATTGCTTCGGGATGGTGCTCGGCACCCTGCTCTGTGCGACGCACGGCGCGGCCATGGTGTTCCCGTCGGCCGGGTTCGATGCCGCCGCCGTGCTGGAGGCCATCGAGGCCGAACGCTGCACCGCGCTGCACGGGGTGCCCACCATGTTCATCGCCGCGCTGGACGCGCCCGGCTTCGCCGACCGCGACATGACGAGTTTGCGCACCGGAATCATGGCCGGCGCGCCGTGCCCGGTGGAGCTGATGCATCGGGTCATGAAAGAGTTGCATCTGCCCGAGATCACCATCGGCTACGGCATGACCGAGACCGGGCCGCTGTCGACCCAGACCGCGGTCGATGACCCGGTCGCGATGCGCGTGGCCACGGTCGGACGGGTGTTGCCCCATACCGAGGTCAAGATCGTCGACGCGGAAGGCCGGATCCTGCCGCCCGGAGAGCCCGGCGAACTCTGCACCCGCGGTTACTGCGTGATGCGCGGCTACTGGGCCGACCCGGAGCGCACCGCGAAGGAGATCGACGCGGCGCACTGGATCCGCAGCGGCGACATCGCGACCATGGACGAGGATGGCTACGTCCGGATCGTCGGCCGCATCAAGGACATGGTGATCCGCGGCGGTGAGAACATCTACCCGCGCGAGATCGAGGAGTTCCTTTACACCAACCCGAAGATCGACGAGGTTGAGGTGTTCGGCGTCCCCGACCGGAAATACGGCGAGGAACTGGCCGCCTGGATCAAGCTGCACGAGGGCAAGGCGGCGACCGCGGAGGAAATCCGCAATTTCTGCGGCGGCAAGCTCGCCCACTTCAAGATCCCGCGCTACATCAAGTTCGTGGACGAATTTCCGATGACCGTGACCGGCAAGGTGCAGAAGTTCGTGATGCGGCAGCGTATGGCCGAGGAACTCGGGCTTGGCGCGAAGGAGCCGGCATGAGCATCGTGGCAAGTTTCGAGATCGCCCATACCCGCGTCCTCGGTCCCGACGGCAAGGTGGAAGGAGAGCTGCCGCCATTCGCGCGCGACCGGGACGCGCTGGTTGCGCTCTACCGCTGGATGGTGCTGACCCGGGCGTTCGATGCCAAGGCCGTGGCCCTGCAGCGCACCGGACGGCTCGGCACCTACGCCTCCGGCATCGGCCAGGAGGCGGTGTGTGTCGGTGCGGCCCATGCCATGACGCCCGACGATGTCCTGCTGCCGAGCTTCCGCGAACACGGGGCGCAACTCGTCCGCGGGGTGACGATGCAGGAGCTGCTGCTGTACTGGGGCGGCGACGAGCGCGGCAGCGATTTCGCCGGCCCGCGCCAGGACTTTCCCGTCTGCATCCCGGTCGGCACCCACGCGCCGCACGCCGCCGGCGCGGCGCTCGCCTTCAAGCTGCGCGACGAGCCCAGTGTCGCGGTCTGCATCTTCGGCGACGGCGCCACATCCCGCGGCGACGTCTACGAGGCGATGAACGTGGCCGGTGCCTGGACGCTGCCGGTGGTCTTCATCGCCAACAACAACCAGTGGGCCATTTCGGTGCCCCGCCCCGCGCAGACGGCGGCCGAAACCCTGGCCCAGAAGGCGGTCGCCGCCGGATTCGAGGGGCTTCAGGTCGACGGCAACGACGTCATCGCGGTCCGCCAGGCGACCACCGAGGCTCTCGACAAGGCGCGGTCAGGCAACGGTCCGACACTGATCGAGGCGCTGACCTACCGCCTGGGCGACCACACCACGGTCGACGACGCCTCGCGGTACCGCGACGACGAGGAGGTCGGCCGGCACTGGAAGGAGGAGCCGATCGCCCGCCTGCGCAGCTATCTTACTGCGGCTCACGGCTGGCAGAAGGCGGAGGAGGAGGCGCTGATCGCAGCCTGTGCCGCAGAGGTCGAGGACGCGGCGGAGTCCTATCTTGCCGCTTCGCCGGAGCCGCCCGAAGCCATGTTCGATTATCTGTACGAAGAGTTGCCGGCGGACGCCGCACGTCAGCGCGCCGCGATGCTGGCGCAGGAGTGAACGCTTGGCGAAAGCGCGTACGAAATCCGAAGCCTCGGCCGGAACCGCCGACCTCACCATGGTCGAGGCCGTCGGGCAGGCGTTGGCCCGCGCCCTGGAGGAGGACGAGACCGTTATCCTGCTGGGCGAGGATATCGGGGTCGACGGCGGTGTGTTCCGCGCGACCGACGGGCTGATTACCCGCTTCGGCGCCGACCGCGTGCGCGACACGCCGTTGTCCGAGGCGATGATCGGCGGCCTGCCCGTGGGCCTTGCCGCCATGGGCTTCCGGCCGGTCGCCGAGATCCAGTTCATGGGCTTCATCTATCCGGTGATCGACCAGATCGTGAACCACGCCGCGCGGCTGCGCACGCGCACGCGCGGCCGGATGACCTGCCCGATGGTGCTGCGCGCGCCCTATGGCGGCGGCATCCATGCGCCGGAGCATCACTCTGAAAGCATGGAGGCGATGTTCGCCCATATCCCGGGCCTGCGCGTGGTGATCCCGTCCTCTCCGGCCAGGGCGTACGGGCTGTTGCTGGCGGCGATCCGCGACCCGGACCCGGTGATCTTCCTCGAGCCCAAGCGCATCTACCGCGCCGCCCGCGAGGCCGTCGTCGACAATGGCGGCGCCCTGCCGCTCGACCGCTGCTTTACGGTCCTGAAGGGGGCCGATGTGACGCTGGTCACTTGGGGTGCGATGTTGAAGGAAACGCTGGAGGCCGCGGAGATTCTGGCCGGCGACAGCGTCGAGGCCGAAATCGTCGACGTTGCGACGCTCAAGCCGCTGGACATGGATACCATCCTCGCCTCGGTCAGCAAGACCGGGCGTTGCGTCATCGTCCATGAGGCGCCGCTGACCGGCGGATTCGGGGCCGAGATCGCGGCGCGGCTGGCGGGCGAGGGGCTGATGCACCTGGTGGCGCCGGTAGAGCGCGTCGCCGGATGGGACACCGTGATGCCCCTGCTGCGGCTCGAAGGCCGCTACATGCCCTCAGCCGAGCGCATCGTTGCGGCGGCCCGGCGTGTGCTCGAATATGCGTGAGGTCCACCATGGCTGAAATCTTCAAACTGCCCGATCTGGGGGAAGGCTTGCAGGAGGCGGAGATCGTCGCCTGGCATGTCGGCGTCGGCGACCACGTGGTGACCGACCAGCCGCTGATCTCGGTCGAGACCGACAAGGCGGTGGTCGAGGTGCCGTCCCCCCATTCCGGCCGCATCGCGGCGCTGCATGGCGCGCCCGGCGACGTGGTCGCGGTGGGGGCGCCGCTCGTCGAGTTCGCCGCCGGCGCCGCCGCGGACAAGGGTGCGATCGTCGGCAAGGTGGCGGCCGCCGCCGAGAAGGGCGCTGTGCCGGAAAAGGCCAGGGCCGCGCCGGTGGTCCGTCGCCTTGCCGCGCAGCTCGGCGTCGAACTGGCGGCGGTCGAGGCGACCGGAGCCGGCGGCACCGTGACCAAGGCCGATGTCGAGCGCGCGGCCGGCGAGGTCGCCGCGACCGAACCGATCCGCGGCGTGCGGCGGGCGATGTTCCACAATATGACCCGCGCGGGGCGGGAGGTCGTGCCCGCCACGATTACCGACGAGGCCGATATCGAAGCCTGGCCGGACAAGACCGACGTGACGATCCGGCTGATCCGCGCCGTGGCGGCCGGCTGCAAGGCCTCGCCCTCGCTCAATGCCTGGCTCGACGCCGAGACCATGACCCGCCGCGTCCATGAACGGATCGATCTCGGCATCGCGGTGGAGACCGAGGACGGGCTGTTCGCGCCGGTCATGCGCGACATCGGCACGCGCGACGCCGCCGATCTGCGGCGCGGCGTCGAGGCGATGAAGCAGGACATCTCCGCCCGCTCGATCCCGCACGAGCAGCTGGTCGGCCAGACCATCACGCTGTCGAACTTCGGCATGTTCGGCGGCCGCTTTGCCGACCTCGTCGTGGTGCCGCCGCAGGTCGCGATTGTCGGCGCCGGCCGGGCCGAGATGCGCATTGTGGCGGTGGACGGCGCACCGGCCGCGCATCGACTGCTGCCGCTGTCGCTCAGCTTCGACCACCGCGTCGTCACCGGGGTGGAGGCCGCGCGGTTCCTCAACGCGGTGATCGAGGAACTGGAGCAACCGGACTGAACAGGACCGAACGATGACCGAACCCGGATTCCGTTTCTGCGACGATTTGGGCCCGAAAACGATCCTGCACTGCCACCAGCCGTCGATCGGGCTCAAGGCGATCCTGGTGGTCGACAATGTCGCCGCCGGCCCGGCGATCGGCGGGGTCCGCATGGCGCCGGATGTCACGCTGGAGGAATGCTTCCGGCTCGCCCGCGCGATGACCTTCAAGAACGCTGCGGCCGGCCTGCCGCACGGCGGCGGCAAGTCGGTGATCTTCGCCGACCCGGCCATGGACCACGCGCGGAAGGAAGAGCTGGTCCGCGCGTTCGCCTGCGCCATCGGCCCCATCGTCGACTATATCGCCGGCCCCGACATGGGCACCGACGAGACCGCCATGGCGTGGGTCAGGGACGAGATCGGCCGTTCGGTCGGCCTGCCGCGTGAGGTCGGCGGCATCCCGCTGGACGAGATCGGCGCCACCGGCTTCGGCGTCGTCGCGGCGGCGGAAATCGCTACGGACCGCGCCGGAATCGACCTGAAGGGCGCGCGCGTCGCGGTGCAGGGGTTTGGCTCCGTCGGCAAGCATGCGGCCCGGTTCTTCGCCGAGAAGGGCGCGATACTGGTCGCCGCATCGGATTCACGCGGCGCCGTGCACGATCCCGGCGGGCTGGACGTCGCGGCGCTGATCACCGTCAAGGAAGAGGGCGGCCACGTCGCCGATCTGCCGCAGGGCGACAAGCTGGTCGGCGACGCCATCGTCGGCGTCGACTGCGACATCTGGATCCCGGCGGCGCGGCCCGACGTCATCCGCGCGGACAACGTGGGTGAGGTGAAGGCGAAACTGGTCGTCCAGGGCGCCAATATCGGCGTGTCTGAAGAGGCCGAGGCGATCCTCGCCGAGGGCGGCGTGGTCTGCGTGCCCGATTTCATTTCCAATGCCGGCGGGGTGATCTGCGCCTCGGTCGAGTATCACGGCGGCACCCAGGCCCAGGCCTTCCAGGCCATCGACGAGAAGATCCGCGCCAACACCGACGAAGTGCTGGACCGTGCCAAACGCGAAAACATCCTGCCCCGCGCCGCCGCCGTCGCCATGGCGGAAGAGCGGGTGCGCAAGGCCATGAGCACGAGGCGCTGGGGCTAGCGCGGGTCGCGCGGGGCGGCACAACGCCGCTTGCGCCGCATCCTGCACCGGGCCATTGTTCTGCGCCGCCGGGCGCGTGGCGGCGTCGAAGGGGCCAGGCAATGCAATTCGATCCATTGAAATCGGATCATCCGGGGCAGGGGCTGGCGCATCCCGAATCTTACTGGGCGGCGACCGCGGGGGCGGCGCCGTCCGGGGATGGCGCGGTATCCGGCGATGTCGAGGCCGAGATCGCGATCGTCGGCGGCGGCTACACCGGGCTGTCCTGCGCCTATCATCTGGCCCGCAATTTCGGCGCCCGGCCGGTGCTGCTGGAGGCCAACCGGACCGGCTGGGGCTGCAGCGGGCGCAACGGCAGCTTCGTGCGGCCTGGTATCGGGCGCCGCAAGTATCACCAATGGGTCGAAGACTGGGGCGAGGAGGCCGCCCGTGCGCTATTCGCCGAGGCGCTGGCGGGTGTCGGCACCGTTCGCGGGCTGATCCGCGAGGGCAACATCGACTGCGACGTGCAGCCGGACGGCTGGCTGAAGATCGCCCACCGCAAGGGCCGCGTCGCCGAGCTGGAACGGGACCGGCAGGTCCTCAACGATTTGTTCGGCTTCGAGGCCGAGCTGCTGGACGCCGAGGCGATCGCCGCCGGGCATTTCCGCGGCACGGAAGCCTTCGGGGCGCTGCGGGCGGGGGAGTCTTTCGGGATGCATCCGCTGAAGCTCGCCGACGGCATCGCCCGCATGGCGCGCGACGCCGGCGCGGTCCTGCATGAGGGCAGCCCGGTGACGGGCATGGCGCGGGACGGCGGCGGACACGTCCTCACGACGCCCGGCGGGCGCGTGCGGGCGCGGATCGTGGTGCTGGCGGTGAACGGCTACGGGCCGGAACTTAACAAGGCGACGCGCGGGCGGGTGCTGCCGGTGCTGTCCAACATCGTCGTGACCCGCCCGATGACCGAGGCAGAGAAACAGGACACGAATTTCGTCACCAGCGACGTGATGTTCGACACCCGCACCCTGCTCAACTATTTCCGGCGGCTGCCGGACGGCCGCATCCTCTTGGGCAATCGCGGCCCGCTTCGCGAGGCGCCGGCGACCCAGGCGCGGCACCGCGAGGAGCTGCTGGCGACGATCCACGCCAAGTTCCCGGCGCTCCGCGGAATCACGGCGGATTATTTCTGGGGTGGCTGGGTCGCCGTGTCGCTCGACTCCATGCCGCACGTGACGACCGCCGAGGACGACGCGTCGCTGTTCTACTGCATGGGTTATTGCGGCACCGGCGTGTCGGCGGCGATCCACATGGGATGGCGCCTGGCCGAGCGCATCGGCGGCGGCGCGGCGCTGCTGCCGGTGCTTGATACGGTGCTGCCGCGGATGCCGTTCGCCGCGTTCCGCCGCCTCGGCCAGGCCGCCGCGTTCCGCTGGTTCCGCTGGCGCGACGAGCGCGGGTGAGGGGAGCGGCCCCGGCTTTGAATCCTGGCGAAACAACAGTCATGAATTCGACATTGCCCGGATGGGGATCGGAACAGAACCCGCCACTTATCCAGCTGCCATCGTTCCTTGGGCCAACCATACACAGGCAACGAGATAGCAGATCGCCGATCCCGCAGAAGCGATTGCCCGGACGTAATTCCAGAAGGTCCAGTGGGGCATATAGGTGTCCGTCCAGTAAGCAGCGGCTTCAGCACCGGAATACTCTTTGGCATCGAGGCGGTTGTTCATCGGCACATTGAAAACAAGCGTCACGACGAACACACCGGCAAGATAGATGGCGCCGCCGGCCATGATCAAAGCGGATGCGGGCCCTGCCACGCGAAAGAAAGCGTAGCCGATGAGGAACGGCGAAAGCGCGGACATGCCCAGAAGCAGGACCATGAAAACCGACCTGTAGACCTCGCGATTGATGACCTGCATGACCTCGACGCCCGCGGCGGTTCTTGCGCCGTCCAGCGATCTCATCACGAAATCCGAAAACGTCAGAAAGACACCCGAAACCACCGCGCAGGCGATAACGGAGATTTCGCACAGAATGAAAAACCAGGCCGGGGTCATTTTGGTCCTCCGCAACGTGATATGATTACTGGCTTTCAGGGGTCAGTAGGACAGGCCGGGCGACTGGCGCAGATAGGCGTCGTCGGTCAGTTGCCGCAGCATGAAGCCGGCGACGTCGGCGCGCGAAACTTTCAGTTTGAGAGCCTTTTCGGTTGGCGGAAAACCGTGCTTGCAGGCGCCGGTCGCGGGCCCGTCGGTGAAGGCCGCGGGACGGACGATGATCCAGTCGAGGCCGCTCTGTCGTACGAGCGCTTCCTGCGCCTCGTGATCGGCATAGGCTGGCCTCAGCAGGAGCCCGAACATGATGCGTTTCCAGAAGAAATTGAGCTGGGCGCGGCTGTCGCCGGCCCCGAGCGTGCTCTGGCACACGAGCCTGCGGACGCCATGGCGCGCCATCGCCCCGATGATATGTTCGGTGCCGGCGGCGCGGACACCTCCCTTGCGCCCCGCGCCCAGGGCGATCAGCACCGCATCATGGCCCTGTACGGCGTCCGCGACCGCGCCCCGGTCGAGCACGTCTCCAGCCCGGCGGGTGAGGTCCCGATGATCCAGTTTCAGCGCTGAAGGCCTGCGCGCGAACGCCGTCACCCGATGGCCTTGCGAAAGCGCCTGCTCGACCAGGAGGCGTCCGACCGTTCCGGTCGCTCCGAAGATAATCAAATTCATGTCCAACTCCCTGTGACTTGACACCGTGTCAATTGACATGAAGTCGAATACGCGCTACTTGACACTATGTCAAGCGATAAAGTGGCCGTCGAGGCCCCGGAAACCCGAACGCGAATTCTGAAAGCCGCCCTGCATCTGCTGGAAGCGAGCCAGGGCAGGGGCGTGCGTATGTCGGATATCGCCAGACGGGCGGGAATCAGCCGGCAGGCGCTCTATCTTCATTTCGGCACAAGGGCGGCGCTGCTGATTGCAACGACGTACTATCTCGATGAGCTGAAAGGGGTTGACGAACGACTCGTTCCGAGCCGCACGGCGCGGACCGGACTCGAACGTCTTGACGCCTTTATCGAGGCCTGGGGCGGTTACATTCCGGAAATTTATGGCATGGCCAAAGCGCTTCTCGCCATGCGGGACACGGACGCAGCGGCGGCGAAGGCGTGGGACGACCGGATGCAGGACGTGCGGGAAGGCTGCGAAGCGGCGGTCGGCGCACTGAACCGAGACAACATGCTGTCGCCCGACCATTCGCCGGATCAGGCGACCGACATTCTGTGGACGATGTTGTCGGTCCGCAACTGGGAACAGTTGACCATCGAATGCGGTTGGCCACAGGAGAGATATATCGGGACGCTCAAATCACTGGCCCGGCGCATTTTCGTGTCGGACGGAACGTCAAACCGATGAGCAGACCAATGGGCAAGAACAGTTATAGATCAGGGATTCCTTTTGAGCACACGCTGGCGCAATATGGCGGCCCGCTCCGCGAGCCGCCGGCGACGCAGGCGCGGCACCGCGACGAGCGCGGCTGACGGTGATGTTCGGGTATCCTCGGACGCGATACTGAGGTTATGTGGGGAATGTCAGTTGAGGATCAGGTATGTTTCTGGCTCTGACGGGTGATGACGGCCTGTCCTACGAATACCGGGCGCCGCAAAACGAAGACGGATTCACCTTTGTCTGTTTCAATCCGCTGACCGGCGACAAGGCGATGTGGGAGGCCGGTATCGGTCCCGGACTCGCCGAGGAGGGTCACGGCCTGTTGACCTGGAACCTGCGCGGGCAGGCGGACAGCCCGTTCACCGCCGGGGAAATCCATCCCGATTCGATCGTCGCCGACGCACGGCGCCTGCTCGAGGCGGTCCAGCCGCAAAACCCGGTTTTCGTCGGCCTGTCGGTGGGCGGTCTTTATGCCGCCAGGGTGCATCTTGGAAAGAACGGGGGCAGATATCCCTGCCGGGGGTTCGTTCTCATCAACACCTTGCGTGAAATCGGCCCCCGGCTGTCCTGGATCAACGCCGCCCTGCTGCGGCTGGCGGAAACCGGAGGGCTGGACCTGCTGCGCGATGTCTATTCGCCGCTCCTGCTGGGCCAGGACTGGCAGGCGGAAAACCGCGGGAATTTCCTGAAGACGGGTGGCTACGCCCCGCTTTCGCACGACGACGGCGCCTGGCACCTGTTGAAGGCCGGCGCGGACACGGTGTGGGATGTGGACTGGGCCGGGCTTCGCGTGCCGGTTCTCAACGTCACCGGCCGGCAGGACCGGATCTTCCGCGACGATGCGGTCATCGCCAGGCTGCTGGCGCAGTTTCAAAACGTCCGGGCCCTCGACTATGCCGAGGCCGGCCATATGGTTCCCGTGGAGGCGCCGGCGCGTCTCGCCCGCGACCTCCTCGAATTCGTGGAAGGCCTGTGATGGCGCCGGGGACGGACACCAGGGAAAGCCTGTGGCGCCGCCACGCCTGGATTGCCTATCTGGCGGTTTTCATCGGCGTCCTGGGCCATGCCAGTTCCGAATTCGTCGCCAAGATCATTTCCAACAATGCCCCCATCTCCGGCCCGGAGGTCTCGGTCTGGCGGTTCTTTCTCGGCGGGCTCGGGCTTGTCGTGGTTGCCATGCTGATCCCGGCAACCAGGGACCTTGTCACGCCGATGCGGAAGAATGGCGTGGCGCTTGTCCTGTTTTCGGTGTTCGGGGTGGCGGTGGCCTATCTGTTTTTTCACTGGGCGCTTGACTACGCCACGGTGCCGCAGGTGGCGACCATGGTGACGACGGTGCCGATTTTCGTCGGGCTGATCAATCTGTACGCCAACAAGGTGGCGATCGGCACGGCGAAAATCGTGTCCGGCCTGGGCGCGGTTGCCGGCGTCGCCTTTCTGGTCACGGACGGCGCGTTGCTGGCCCTGGCGGGGGGTGCCTCGAACCTCATCGGCATCTTCATGGCCATCTTGTGCGCGCTTCTGCTGTCGGTTTATCTGGTGCTGATCAAACCCTATATCGCCGAGTTCGGGGCCCTGCGGATCACCGCGATCACGCTGTTCCTGGGCGGGCTCGCCTTATGGGTCGGTGTCGGCCTGCTGTTCGGGCGCTGGGTGGCGTTCTGGACCTTCGGCGATCTCGCAGCGCCGGCCATGGCCGCGATTGTCGTGCTCGTCCTCTACAACACCACCCTGACCCAGTGGCTGTGGATCGGCGGGCTGGCGGCGGTACCCGATATCACGCGCGGCACCTATCTGTTTTTTCTCAAACCGGTGATGGCGGCGTTCCTGGCGGTCGTCTTCCTGGACACCCGCCTCAGCCTCTGGCAGGTACTGGCGATCCTGGTGATTTGCAGCGCCGTGGCCGCCGAAGCCCTGATCGGCCATTACCAGTCGAAAAACAAAACCGCCGCCTGACCGGCCTGTGACATGCCTTCGCCGGTCGGGGCCGGAGCGACTTCATACTTCGAGACGGCGCTTCGCGCCTCCTCAGCATGAGGCTCCAGCGCCCCTGCCCTCATGCTGAGGAGCCCCGAAGGGGCGTCTCGAAGTATGAGGTCGCGCCGCCGGCCGGACCCAATTCCAACTGAACGGACAATGCCCCCGCAGGGCGGGGCCGGAAATCCGACTCCAGACCGAGACACGACCGGGCTGACGGGAGAGTCTCGCCGCTCTATATTCCTCGCCATGCGGAATGAGTCACCCAGCGCGGAGGCCGGCGGCTGGCGGCGGCCGGAGATCCTGCTGCTGCTGATGGCGGCGGCGGCGCCGATCAGTTTCTCGGTCTGGATGGCGCTGCTGAACAATTTCTCGGTCGAGCGCGCGGCCTTTACCGGCGCCGAGATCGGCATCCTGCAGAGCCTGCGGGAGATCCCCGGCTTCCTGTCCTTCGCCGTGGTCTTCCTGATCCTGATCTGGCGTGAGCAGACGCTGGCCTACCTGTCGCTGCTGGTGCTGGGCGTCGGCACGGCGATCACCGGCTACTTCCCGAGCGTCGTCGGCCTGTACCTCACCACCGTGCTGATGTCGGTCGGTTTCCATTATTACGAGACGGTTCAGGTCTCCGTATCGCTGCAATGGATCGACAAGGACCGCACGCCCGAAGTGCTGGGCCGCCTCATCGCCGTCGGCTCCCTCGCCTCGATCGTGACCTTCGTGCTGATCTGGCTTGCCTTCGACGTCGCGGGGCTGGACTTCCACTGGGTCTACCTTCTCGGCGGCGGGCTGACCGCCGGCATCGCGGCGGCGTGCTGGGCCGCCTTCCCGAAATTCCCCGAGAAAGTCCGCCAGCACCGCCACATGGTGCTGCGCCGGCGCTACTGGCTGTATTACCTGCTGATCTTCATGTCCGGCGCACGGCGGCAGATCTTCGTCGTCTTCGCCGGCTTCCTGATGGTCGAGAAGTTCGGCTATACGGTCGGCGAGATCACCCTGCTGTTTCTCCTGAACTCGGTAATCAACGTGATCGCGGCGCCGCGCATCGGGCGCCTGATCGGCCGCTTCGGCGAGCGCCGGGCGCTGATCTTCGAATACGCCGGGCTGATCGTCGTCTTCGCGATGTATGCGTTCGTCAGCCATCCCTGGATCGCCGCGGGACTCTATGTGGTCGACCATCTGTTCTTCGCGCTGGCGATCGCGCTGAAGACCTATTTCCAGAAGATCGCCGACCCCGCCGACATCGCGTCGACCGCCGGCGTCGGCTACACCATCAACCACATCTCCTCGGTGGTGATCCCGGTGGTCTTCGGGCTGATCTGGCTGGTCTCGCCGGCCGCGGTGTTCCTGGCCGGCGCGATGATGGCGGTGGTCTCGCTGCTCTTGTCGATGAACGTGCCCGCCGCGCCCGAACCCGGCAACGAGGTCCTGCTCGGCCGCCGCCTCAGCGGCGCCGTCCCGGCGCACGCCGCCGAGTAAGACGGCGTGATGCTGGTCCGCGCCGCCGGCGCCGGCCAACCTTCAGAAACTCTAGTCGTTGAATCCCTTGCCGGCGTTCGCCGCGGCCGATGGCGGCGAGACGGCATGCCGGCCGGGGTCTTCAAGAAACCGGCTGCGGCATGCCCTGGAGCAAAAGAAATAGACCCAGCCGCCGTGTTCCGCGCGGGGCAGCGAGTCGTCGAGTTCGATCTCGCTGCCGCATACGGGGTCGGTCACCTTCATTTCACCGGCCCTCCTTCCTGCCGTTACGCCTTGCCGCCGGAGGCTCTCGTCCCGAACTGCTCACCTTTGCAGGGCCTTCTTGCGGTTCAGATACTCGTCCTGCTCGATCTCGCCCCTTGCATAGCGCGCATCGAGGATGTCACGGGGGCTCGGACCGCCGCCCGGCGCCGCCTCGGCGTGCGGCCGGCCCGCGGATCGCACCGCCCAGATCACCATGACGGCGATCACCGCCACCAGCACGATCCAGAACAATCCGTGCAGGCCCATTCCCAGCCAGTATCCGCCGCCATGCATCAGGCCGTAGCCGGATTCGCCGTAGGGCATGTTATTCCACATCTGTCGTCTCCTTGATCCTTGGTGTCGAAAGGAGCGGCCGGGTCCGTCGAATGCGCACCCGGCCGTTCCGGTGGCGGCGCCGTGTCTGCCGGCGCCGCGGGGGCAGAGCTATTTCGCGGGCTGCGTCCGGCCGGTGTGGCGGTCGATCGCCAGCTTCTGCACCAGCGAGCCGTCGACGGTGACGATCTCGGCGGTGATGGTGTCGTCATCCACTTCCTCGACCTTGCCCAGCTTCAGGCGCTCGTTGTTCTGCACCGCGAGCCAGCGCTCCATCCGCGCCTTGACGCCGTCGACGTCGATGTCCTCGCCGGCGGCTGCCGCCTGGCCGCACGGCCCGAACCCGAATCCGGCGCCATTGCCGAAGCCATGGCCGTGACCCGGGCCCATCATGCCGCCGTATCCCGCGCCGGGGCCGAAGCCCTGCTGCTGGCCGCCGTATCCGGCGCCGCCGCCCATCATGCCGCCGCCCATCATGCCATAACCCGGCCCGTAGCCCGGACCACCCTGGCCAGGACCATGCGACAGGGCCGGCGCGCTGGCGGCGACGGCAAGCGCGCCGAGCCCGGCGAGCGTTGCGATTGTGGTCTTGCGAAGCGTATTCATCGTTGGTCTCCTTTGCTGGGAGGAGCGCCGCGCCGCGGGCCCCGGATTGCTATCGTGGCCGCATTGTCGCGCCTGCCTGTAACGCCCATATGTCGAAAAACCCGGTGTTTGGTATCACTGCGTAACAGGTGTGGAATCTGTTACACGCCGTTACAAATTCATTGCACCGGTACCGGCCAACCCCGGTTATGCTTTGTTGGTGATGGATAACTCGCCGCACATACTGATCGTCGACGACGACCGCGAGATCCGCGACCTGCTCGGCAGGTTCCTGGAAAAGCACGGCTGCCGCGTCACCACCGCGGCCGAAGGGCGCGCGATGCGCGCGGCGCTGGACGATTGGAGCATCGATCTCATCGTGCTCGACCTGATGCTGCCGGGCGAGGACGGGCTGACCCTGTGCCGGGACCTGCGGGCGAATTCGGCGATCCCGATCATCATGCTGACTGCCATGGGCGAGGAAACCGACCGCATCGTCGGGCTGGAGGTCGGCGCCGACGATTACGTGCCGAAACCCTTCAACCCAAGGGAATTGCTGGCCCGGATCAAGGCCGTGCTGCGCCGCGCGGGCGAGTCGGCCGACGCGCGGCCGGCCGCGAACGGGGAGACCGCGCAGTTCGCGGGCTGGACGCTGGATCTGGGGCGCCGCCACCTGCAGTCGCCGGAGGGCGCCGCGGTAACACTGACCGCGGGCGAGTTCGAACTGCTCGTCGCTTTCATCGAGCATCCCCAGAGGGTGCTGAGCCGCGACCAGCTTCTGGATTTCACGCGCGGGCGTTCCGCCGCCCCGTTCGACCGCAGCGTCGATATCCAGGTCAGCCGCCTGCGCCGCAAGATCGAGCCGGACGCCGCTGCACCCGAATTGATCAAGACGGTCCGCAGCGGCGGCTACCTGTTCACGCCGGCGGTCGAGCGGTCATGAGGCGGCTGATCCCGCAAAGCCTGTTCGGGCGAACCGTCGCGGTTCTCATCGTCGGGCTCGTTGTCACTCATTTCGCCAGTTCGGCCATTCATTACAGCGACCGCGGCGAGGCCTTGGCGATGGTGGGCGGCGGGATCGTCGCCGAACGGATCGCGACCATGGTCCGGCTGCTCGAGGAAGCGCCGCCGGAGCGCCGCCCGTGGATCGTCCACGCGGCCAGCCGGCCCGGGTTCCGCCTTTCATGGGACACGCAATCCGCCCTGCCGCCCGATGCCGCGGGCGGGCTGCGCGAGCGTTTGATGGCGGCGATGCTCGCACTGTCGCTGAGCGATGTCGGGGCCCAGGACGTCCATGTCGGGTTCGTCGATGCCCTCCCTGGCGGCGCGAACGAACCGGCAATGCCGCACGGCCGGGCAGCGCGTGGCGCGCCGCCGCAGGGCATGGGTTCGATGATGCGCTACCACATGCAGATGATGGAACGCGAGTACGGCGCGGACGGATCGACGCTGCGCGTTTCGGTCGAGCTGTCGGACGGAAGCTGGCTGAACCTTTCCACCTTTGCACCGCCGGAGCCGCCGTTCTGGTCCGGCAGGCTGATTCTGTCTCTCATCGTCATGGCGGCATCGGTCGCGCTGCTTTCGGCCTGGGCGGTCCGCCGCATGACCGGGCCGCTGGAGGAGATCGCCGGCGCGGCGGACCGGCTCGGCCAGGACATGCACGCGCCGCCGCTGCCGGAAAAGGGCGCCGGCGAAGTGCGCCGTGCTGCCCAGGCCTTCAACCTGATGCAGAGACGCCTGCGCGGCCTGCTCGACGGGCGGATGCGGACGCTGGCGGCAATCTCGCACGACCTGCGCACGCCGATCACGCGGCTGAGGCTGCGCGCCGAACTCATCGAGGATGACGAACAGCGCGAGAAGACCCTGGCGGACTTGTCGGAGATGGAGCAGATGATCGCCTCGACGCTGGCCTTCGCCCGCGACGATGCGCGCGACGAGCCCCGGGAAACCGTCGATCTTGCGGCCCTGGTGCAAAGCGTCTGCGACGACCTTGCCGATGCCGGCCAGGACTGCGTTTTCAAAGCCGCGCCGCCGACGCCCTATGTCTGCCAGCCGCTTGCGCTGCGCCGCGCGCTGACCAACCTCGCCGAGAATGCGGCGGCCTATGGGGAACGGGCGCGCGCCGCCCTCGTCGCACAGGACGCCCGCCTCATCGTCCGGATCGACGACGATGGCCCGGGCATCCCCGAAGCCGAGTTCGCCCACGTCTTCGAACCGTTCTACCGGCTCGAGCGCTCGCGCAGCCGCGAGACCGGCGGCACCGGGATCGGGCTCTGCGTCGTCCAGTCGGTGGCCCAGGCCCATGGCGGCATGGGCTGCGGGAAACAGGGAGATCCACAGTGGGCGCCGACAACATCTACGAACAGCACCTCGACCGCAACGCGGCCAATTATCAGCCATTGTCGCCGCTCTCGCTGCTGGCGTGGTCGGAGTCGGTCTATCCCGGCAAGACTGCGGTCATCCACGGTGGGCGCAGCTACACCTATCGCGAATTCGGCGCGCGCTGCCGGCGTCTGGCCAGCGCCCTGGAGAAGCGCGGCATCGGGCCGGGCGACACGGTGTCAGTGATGGCCCCGAATACGCCGCCGCTGCTGGAGGCGCATTACGGCGTGCCGATGGCGGGTGCGGTGCTGAACGCCATCAACACGCGGCTGGACGCCAATACCGTCGCCTTCATCCTGGAGCATGCCGAATCGAAGCTTCTGATCGCCGACCGCGAGTTTTCGGCGGTGGTAAAGCCGGCTCTGCAGTCGCTGGGCCGCGATATCGCGGTGATCGACATCGACGACGCGCTGGCCGAAGGCGGCGAGCTGCTGGGCGAGACCGACTACGAGGCGCTCCTGGCCGAGGGCGACCCGGACCGTCCGATCGCCATGCCGGACGACGAGTGGCGGGCGCTGTCGCTGTGCTACACCTCGGGCACCACGGGCGACCCCAAGGGCGTCGTCTACCACCATCGCGGCGCCTACCTCAACGCCATCGGTAACGCCCTTGTGTTCGGGCTGAACCGGCACTCGGTCTACCTCTGGACGCTGCCGATGTTCCACTGCAACGGCTGGACCTATACCTGGGCGGTGACCGCGGTGGGCGGGACCCACGTCTGCCTGCGCAAGGTCGACCCGGCGGCGATCTTCCCGTTGATCCGCGACCAAGGCGTGACCCACATGTGCGGCGCGCCGATCGTCCTCAACATGCTGGTCCACGCGCCGGTCAACATGCGCCAGACCTTCGATCATACGGTGGAGGTCGCAACCGGCGGCGCCGCGCCGCCGAGCGCCGTGATCGAGGGCATGGAGCGCATGGGGTTCCACGTCACCCATCTCTACGGGCTCACCGAATCCTACGGGCCGGCGGCCTATTGCGCCTGGCAGGACGAGTGGGACGGGCTCGACCTGCAGCCCAGGGCCGAGCGGATGGCGCGGCAGGGCGTGCCCTACCCGACGCTGCCGGCGCTGTCGGTGCGCGACCCCGAGACCATGGCGCCGGTGCCCGACGACGGCGAGACGATCGGCGAGATCATGCTGCGCGGCCACACCATCATGCGCGGGTACCTGAAGAACCCGGAGGCCAGCGCGGCGGCCTTTCGCGGCGGCTGGTACCACACCGGCGACCTCGGCGTGATGCACGGCGACGGCTACATCGAGGTCAAGGACCGCTCCAAGGACATCATCATCACCGGCGGCGAGAACGTCTCCTCGCTCGAGATCGAGGAGACCCTGTTCCGCCATCCGGAGGTCATGGAGGCCGCGGTCGTGGCCAGGCCGGACGACAAATGGGGCGAGACCCCGTGCGCGTTCGTCACCCTGAAACCGGGGATGGAGGGCAGGGTCTCCGGCGACGACATCATCGCCTTCTGCCGCGCGCATATGGCCCATTTCAAGTGCCCGAAGACGGTGGTGTTCGGCCCGCTGCCCAAGACCTCGACCGGCAAGATCCAGAAATACGTCCTGCGGGAACAGGCGAAGAAGATGTAGC
>CAMYKU010000019.1 GCA_947259105.1 uncultured Alphaproteobacteria bacterium | reverse complement strand
GACCCTGCAGCTCACCGGCGGCGGCTATGCTGGCGCGGAATCGTACAGCTACGACCCCGAGGGCAACCGCGAGACCTCGCACCTCTCGGCCTCCTACACCCACGACGCCGCCAACCGGCTGCGCGAGGACGCCGACACCTGCTACGACTACGACGCCAACGGGAACCTTGCGAGCAAGCGGGTCAAAGTCGGCCTCGACTGCGTCACCGACACCAGCGGCGCCGCGACGACTTACGAGTGGGACGTGCTCAACCGCCTGGTCCGCATCGACTTCCCCGACGCCACATACGCCGCCTACCGCTACGACGCGCAAGGCCGCCGCATCGAGAAGGAGATCAGGGGACAGTATACCTATCTAACCGCTGTTTCCTTCTTGAAATCAGATAGATAGCTTTATTCCGCCGCATCCGGCGACAAGCCGTGACGGGTCGGGCATGCGTTAGCGCGTTGTTTGTCGGCGCCGCCGCCCCGCCGCGGCCGCGATTCCCCAAAACACCCCCGCCTGAAACCCGCGGAAAACGCCGGTGCATGGGGTTGTTTCGCACAATCGCGGCTGCCGCCAGCGCCGCCGGCAGCGCCTGGTCCCCGCCTCAGCCGCCTTCGCGGTCCTTGAGGAACCGGTGCAGGCGCGCGTCCTTCGTCCGGAAGTGCCCGGTGAACCAGGCTTCGAGGCGCCCGCCCAGCTCCGCCGCAAAATCAGCGGAGTCGTCCGCCTCGAAGTCGTCCATGATGTCGCGGATCTCGTCGAGGAGCCGTTCGTGGTCGTCCTTGTGATCGTCGAGCGCGTCGTATGCCATCTCGCGCATTTCCTTCTCCTCGAGCGCGAAATGCGCCGAGATCAGGGAATGGATCTCGCCGAGGAAGTCGCTGACGGTGTCGCGCGACGGCGCCGCCGACATCTCCTCGTGCAGCTGGTTGATCATCCGGATCATCCCCTTGTGCTCGTAATCGACCGAGGGGATGCCGATCGAGAATTCCTCCCGCCACTCAATCAGCGCCATGGTTTCTCTCCTGCCCGCATGTCAGCCCTGCGGCCTGTAGGTAACGGACTTGCCGTCGAACAGGAAGCCGCCGGATTCGGCGCGGAAATCGATCACGAAATTCTCGCCGGGCGACAGCTCGATCGTCGCCGCGCGCTCGAAATCGTAGCCCTCGGTGCGTGCCGAGTCGACCATCCGGGCGACCAGCTCATGCCGGCCGGAGGCGACGGCGAACCGCTCGTAGACCCTGGTCGTGCCGCCGCGCGCCAGCCCGGCGGCGGTCGCCGATTCGTCGTAGATCACCTCGCCGTCCAGCAGGATCCGGATCGCGATCGGCAGCCGCTCGCGCGGGCAGTCCAATGGCGTGCGCATGTTGGGGTTCATCGCATCCAGTTCCTCCTGCGTGCGCTTGCGGCATTCGCCCTTGCGCTGCGCGCCGTGGACGACGCTGAGCTTGATCAGCGCCTGCTCCGGCGGCAGGTGGGTGTAGACGGGGCGGTTCGCGAAATACCCCAGCCACAGCGCCATTCCCGCATAGATGACCGCCTGTCCGATCCATCTGAGCATATCGGCCATCTCCCGCCGCCTCCTATTCCGCGGCCTCGCCGGGGGTGCCGTCCGCCTCTTCGGTGGCGAGACGGCGCAGCCGCGCGGCGAAGTCGGCGATGCGGCGCCGGTGCGTCCAGCCCTCGGCAAGCGGCGTCCAGACCGTCTCGATCCGCTCGCGCGGGACGCGCTTTCGCAGCATCGGGTCGCGTGCCCGGGCGAGGCGGTCCACGGTCCAGCGGACACCGTGCCGGTTATGGCATTCGCCCTCGCTGCAGCCGGCCAGCACGACGCCCTCGGCCAGATGCCGGCTCAGCACGTAATCGATGAAGGCGGGCGGCAGCATGCCGATGCAGGGAATGCGCAGGGCCGCCACCCGGGGGCCGGTCAGCCTGGTTGCATCGTATCCATGCTCGCAGCCGAACACCATGATCCGGGTGTCGCCGGTCAGCCCCTGCGCGGCGTCGTGGACGCGGTCGCGCAGCTCCCGGATTGGAGTCTCGGGCAGGTCGATACCGGGGATCAGTTCGCTGGCGCGGCGGAACGGCATCGCCGTCGGGCACGCTCCGGCGCAGATGCCGCAGGCGACGCACAGCTCGGCCGATACCACGGCCTGCCGGTCGAACGGCCGGCCGTCGGTGCGCCGCCCCATCTCGATGGCGGCGTAGGGGCAGTCCTCGGCGCAGCGCGTGCAGCCGTTGCAGTTGGCGAGATCGACGACGGCGGCCTTCCCGGCGGCGCGGCGCAGCGGCGGCAGCCACGGCAGGACGACGAACAGCAGCGTGCCGAATGCGACGAGGCCCCAGACCATGCCGTTCCCCAGCATATCCATGAGCGGATAGGCCGGCAGGTAGAACCAGTCCAGGCCGATCTGGGACGGCACCAGGTCGAGATTTGCCGGCGGCTGGCTCTCGGCCGGCTTGGCGACCGACAGCACCAGCAGCATCAGCAAGGTGCCGCCTGCCAGCAGCCGCGGCGGGTTGATCACCGGGTGGGTCAGGCGCTGCAGGTGGATCCACAGCACGAACAGCAGGAACAGCGGTACGAAGATATGCATGAACACCATCAGCGTGAAGAAGCGGTCGTCCAGGCGATCGGGGTTCAGGAAGTTGCGGGCGATCGTGCCGCCGACGACCGGCAGCCAGTCCAGCCATTCGGTGGTCGCGATGGCGATATACTGGGCCAGCATGTCCCAGACCATCCAGTAGCCGCTGATCCCCGCGGCAAACACCATCCACAGCACCGGCAGGCCGGTGAACCAGGTGAACCAGCGCGCCCCGCGGTAACGGTCCAGGGAAAACTCGCGCAGCATGTGCACAATCATCATGGCGACCATGCCGTCGGACGCGTAGCGGTGCAGGCTGCGCATCACGCCGCCGAGATACCATTGGTCGTAGGTGATCGAATCGATCGAGCCGTAGGCCTCGGTGATGCCCGTATCGAAGAAGATGAACAGATAGATGCCGGTGGCCGCGACCACCCAGTAGTACAGGAAACCCAGCGCGCCCAGGTGGTAGAGCGGGTTGCAGGCGGGCGTGAAAATGCGGTCGAGGCCCGCTTCCAGCCACGAGAAAGCCATGCGCAGAACGCGTTTTACGTAACTCATGGCCGGTCGGCTCTTACCTCTTGGGAACGGTGCGGATGTTTCGGTCGGGCGGTTGCGGTGGCCAATTCTACCGGCCGGCATTCCGGTATTGCAGGGTTGCGTGGATCAGGAACGCGGCGAGCCCCATAATACTCAACAGCCCCGCGACGATACCGGTGAAGATCGACCAGTCGAACCGGTAGGCGTCTTCGTCCGGATCGTACAGGGTGCAAAAGAGTTTAATGCGTTCGACGATGTTGTCGAGGCTGGCGAGGTTTGCGGTCTCGCCGTAGCGCAACTGCTTCAGCGGTTCCACGATCGACGCGACGGTCAGGTCGGCGCCGTAGACCTGGCGGAACACCCGCCCTTGGGCGCCGACGATCGTGGTCTGCGCGATATGGTCGAAGCCCTGCGGCGCGCGATAGAACGCGAATCCGAGCTGTTCGGTGAGCGCGAGGATCGTTTGCGCGTCGGCGCTGAGGAAATGCCAGTTGGGAAAATCGATGCCCTGGCTCCTCGCATAGGCGCGCATCTGCGCCGGATGGTCGGTGCGGGTATCGAACCCGATCGTCAGCACGCTGAACGAGTCCGGCCCCAGCGCATCCTGCGCGCCCTCGACCGCGCGGGCCAGGCTCTGCAACGTGACCGGGCAGAAATCCGTGCAGGCGGTATAGACCATGTTGATGATCACCGGCCGGCCGCCGAACCTGGACAGCGGTGTCCGCGCGCCCATGGTATCGTGGAACACGTAGTCGCCCAGGCGGCGGCCCACCGCCGCCTTGCTGGCCTCGAGCGCCGCCGTCAGGTCGACGTTCTCGCTCGCCGGGCGTTGTGCGCCGAAGCTTGCCTCCGGCGGTGCGAGCAGCGCCAGTGCAAGGCCTGTCAGGGCAAAATGGGCACGCCATCTCATGGCCAGGATCCGCTACCCCAGAATCCACGTGTCGGCGATCGCCGCGCCCAGCAGAAGGCTGAGCTGCACGAGCGATGCGCGGAAATTGGTCATGGCCGTCTCGCGGCAGGGGTTCCGCACCAGCTGGACGCTGCGCGCCGTGAACCAGATGCCGCCGGACAGCGCCGCCACGAGATAGATCCAGCCAAGCCCGTAGAATGCCGGAACGATCGATGCGGCGGCAACAGCGACGGTGTGGATCAGGATGATCCAGGCCGCCCTGGCGTCGCCGACCACGACCGGCAGCATGGGCACCTCCGCCGCCTCGTAATCCTTGTGCAGGGCGATGGCAAGGCTCCAGAAATGCGGCGGCGTCCACAGGAACAGCACGACCGCGAGCCAGATCGGCGCCGGCGCCAGCCCCGGGTCGACGGCGGATGCGCCGGCCAGAACGGCGAAGCTTCCGGCAAGCCCGCCCAGCACGATATTCCATGCAGTCCGGCGTTTCAGCCAGACCGTGTAGACGACACCGTAGAAGAACGCGCCCAGAAACGTGTGGAGCGCGGCCGGGACATTGAGCACAAGCGCCGCCCCGACGACCGCCACCGCCAGCATCGCGCCGATGGCCCAGAGCCAGGGGGGGCCGGGCCGGAAGCGGCCGGTGACGAACGGCCGGTTCCGGGTCCGCGCCATCCTTGCGTCCAGGTCGCGCTCCACATAATGGTTGAACGCGCCTGCGCTGGCCGACGACAGCAGAACTGCAAGCCCCAGCACCGCGATCTGCCATGCCGGTGGCGTTTCGCCCGGCGTGATCGCGAGCCCGGCCAGGGCGCATACGCTGATCGCAACGCCGATGCGCAGCTTGAGCACCGTATAGAGCTCCCTGGCCATGACCCGCATTTCATTTCCCCCTGGCAGCCGGACCTCAGCTCAGCGGCCATACCTCGGAGAGGTATTTCCAGTTGACCCAGTAATAGAGGAAGAAGGCGATGAAGAAGATGCCGACGAGGATCATCGTGCCGGGCAGCTTCAGGGTGCCTTCGCTGCCGTAGCTGGCAACGGCCTCGCCGCCGCCGACGCCGATGATCGGGTTGGTCTGCGCCGCATCGGCGCCGCGCTTCTTGCCGAACAGGATGGACGACACGACGATGACGATGAACATCACCCCGCCGATCGCCGCCAGCACGGCCGACAGCCCGTTCAACGCCATCATCAGGAAGGCGGTGTCAGGATAGCTGAAGGACAGGGCCGCGTCGGTGAAATTGATATCCCAGTGCCGCCGTGACACGCCCAGTGTCCCGGCGCCCATCATGAACACCGAAATGCCGGCCGCGCCCAGCCCGAAGACATAGGGCTGCCACCTGGCCAGGCCCGGGAACATGATCTCCCGGCGCCAGATCAGCGGCACCACCAGATAGGTGATCGCCATGAAGGCCAGGGTCGTCCCCGCCACCACCGTTGCATGGAAATGGCCCGGCACATAGATCGTGTTGTGCATGATCAGGTTCAGCTGCTCGGCGCCCATGACGACGCCCGAGATGCCGCCGAGGAAGCCGAAATAGACCAGCGACGTGAACATGCCCGCGAAGGCCGGGTTGCCCCAGGGCGCCTTGCGCAGCCACTCGAACGCGCCTTTGGTGAAGCCGCGGCGGCGCTGCGCCGCCTCGATCGCGCCCGGCACGCTGAGCCCGTGGATCATGCTGCCGACCACCGCTAGATAGAGGGCATAGCTGGTGTTGAAGATCTTCCAGTTCGAACTGATGCCCGGCTCGACCAGAAGATGATGCGCCGACGCGAGCTGCAGGAACAGGATATACAGCAGGAACGCCATCCGGCTGACCTTCTCGGACAGCGGCTTGGCGCCCAGCAGCATCGCGGCGATGCAGTACCACACCGCGACATGGGCCGCGACGTTGATCTGCTGCGACGAATGCCCCATGGCCCACCAGATCACCTTGTAGAGTATGGGATCGATGTCTCCGATCAGACCGAGCGACCACATCAGGGTCGGGATCAGGATGATCGCCCCCGAGGCGATCGTGAACACCGCGATGATCGCGGCGGTCAATGCACCGAAGGTGACCAGCGGGATCGAGCCCTCATAGGTCTTCTCGTCCTTGGCGACCACCAGCGTGCCGAAGAAGACGGCGCAGCCGGCCAGCGCGCCGACGGCGAACAGGATGATGCCGAGATAGAACAGCGGATGTGCCTGCATCGGCACGTACGAGGTGAACATCACGCTGGAATCGCCCTGGAATACGGCGTAGTTGGCCATCAGGGAGCCGACCACCATCAGGCCGAACCCGACCCAGCCCAGTTTCGGCGCCCAGAGCCGCGATTTCAGCAGGATCGCCGACGCGAAGTAGAGGATCGCGATCTCGAAGAAGATGATCCAGAACAGCAGCACGTTGAGCCCGTGCCCCGTCAGGATCAGATAGAACCAGTCCGCCGGCAGCAAAGAGACATCCGGCCAGCGCGTCAGCGCGACCAGCAGCCCCTGAAAGCCGCCGAGCGCCAGCGCCAGAACGCCGGCGACCGCGTTGGCCTTGATCAGCCGCTCCGCCGGCAGGTGGACGGGAAGCCCGGTGTCGGGGCAGGTCCTGAACAGTGTTGCATCCGCCATGTTCCGTCCTCCCTCTCTTACTCGACCACGTAGATGCGGCCCAGCATGTTGTGATGGCCAATGCCGCAGAATTCATTGCACACGACACCGAATTCGCCGGCCCTGTTGGGTTTCAGCGTCATCACCAGCTCGTAGCCGGGATGAACCTGGACGTTGATGTTGGTCGGTTGCAGCGAAAACCCGTGCTGCCAGTCGATCGACGACAGGTGCAGATGGTATTCCTTGTCCTTTTCCAGCTCGAGGATCGGGTACCACTGCCAAAGGCTGGCCTGCAGATAGATGTCGCTGCCGGCCGGCGGGTGCACGACCGGAATGCCGGTGTCGCCTTCCTCGCGCACGGTGTAATCCGTGACCATCGCCTCGGTCCGTTCCGCAAAGACATCGGGGTCGATTCGATAGGCCCTGTTCGAGAGGTTCTGTTCGCCGATGACGTGCCAGACGATCATCGTGCCGAACATGACGATGGCCCAGACCAGGCAGACGCCGATCCAGACCAGCTCGAAGCCGTGCAGCGGCTCCTTCCACCAGATTCTCTGTTCGGGCGGGAAAATTGCCATGTCGTCGTCCTCCGGCTATTGCGCGAGCGGGATCTGGGCGATTTCCATGACGCCCCAAAGCACATAGAGGACCGACGGAATGGCGACCCCCAGTATGAGCAGCAAGAAGTGGTTATCGAGCAGCCGCTGCATGAACGGCACGGGCTCGTCGCCCTCACCGCCCGATCCAGCCCCGGTCTCCGGGGAAGTATTAATACGATTTTCGTCCATTGCACCGTTCTCCCAGGTTTGAAGCGCCTCAACGGAGAGTCATGAAACCGGATCGTTCTTATCTTTATGTGCGGATGCTACGAAGAAGATGCCGGTTGTCCCTTGACCGAAGTCAAGCCGGCCGGCAGCAGAACGCCCCGGGGCGGACGTTGACCCCCGACTGCCGAACCACCTATAGTCACTCGCAGACCAATAACCGACCGGCGGTCAGCCGGCGATCAGCCGGTATTTGGCGATCATTTGCCGGTCCGGCCGGGCAGGGGATATGGACGAAAAGGATCTGAAGATCGTCTGTGGGACGAGGCTTTTCGCCGGACTCGACCCCGAAGCGGTGTCGAGTCTGCTGCATGGCTCGGCGCCGCGACAGCACAGCAAAGGGCAGATGCTCTTCGAGCAGGGCGATCCGGCCGATACCTTCTATATCGTGCTCGATGGCTGGGTGAAGGTGTTTCGGCCGTCCGTGATGGGCGACGAGGCGGTATTCGGCGTCTTTACCGTCGGCGAATCGTTTGGCGAGGCCGCCATGTTCATTCAGGGCCAGTTTCCCGCTGCCGCGCAAGTGGTTGAGGAAGCACGGCTGATCGCCGTTCACTCGGATGTATTCCGCAAGCGCGTGCACAACGATCCCGACCTGGCGTTCGAAATGCTGGCGGCGATGTCGCGCCATCTGCACTCGCTGATGAACCAGGTCGAACAGCTGCAGATCCGGTCGAGCGCGCAGCGGCTCGCCCAGTTCCTCGTGTCGCTGGCGCCGGTTCCGCTGGGCGCGGCGGTGGTGGCGCTGCCGTATGACAAATCGCTGATCGCGCACCGGCTGGGCATGAAGCCGGAAAGCCTGTCGCGCGCCTTTGTGCGCTTACGGGCCCAAGGCGTTGCGACCGACGGCAATCGCGTGATGCTGGGCGATGTCGGACAGCTCCGCGCCTACGGCGAGACCGGCCCCTTGCGCGAGCGGATGGCCAGTCATTAGCCGGTGGCGGAAACTCTGGGCCGCGTCAGGACCGGCCAGTAGACGGCCGTGAATATCAGGAAGGCCGAACTCCACAGCAAGCCCGATGCCAGCATGGCCGCATCGTAGAACGGCAGTTCGGCAAGCGGCCACGCGATTCGCATGGCCGCGGCCAGGCTGACCAGCAGGTACGATGCGGCGATCATGGTGGAGACGTGCAGCGGCCGGCCGGTATGCCCGAGACCGGCGCGGGTCATCACGCCAAGCGTCATGCAGCCCAGTGCACCGATGGTCAGCGCATGCAGGGCAAGGATCTCGGGCACGGCTTCCGTGACCATGGCGAATCCCTTGAACAGCAGGCCGAAGACCAGCCAGGCGTAACCCAGGTGCAGGACCCACAAAATCGGCGATGTCAGGACGTGGCCGGTCCGCCAGCCGACCATCCGGCCAGCGCCAGCGATTCCCGCGGCAAGCGCGACCCAGCCCGTCGCGACGGAGCTGGGCGCAACGAGATCGGCCACAAGCAGCGCCGCCACCATCAGGATCGCCACGGAGTCGCGTTTGTCGGCCGCCCGGGGGAGCGGCTCGACACCCTCGCGCCGCAAAACGTTGGTGGTGAATGCCGGGACGACGCGGCCGCCGATGACGGTGACCAGCACGATCAGGGCGTCGATCGCCAGGAGGTGGCCGATGCCGGAGGTCCAGCCGGTGATCGCCATCGCTTCGAGATGATGCAGGGCGGCGGCCACGAACAGGACGCTCAGGACCGGCAGGAAAACGAAGTTCCGCTTCGACCAGCCCACGAGCAGGGCTCGCGCGACCAGCCAGGACAGCATGCCGATGAATGCCAGCTCCGGCAGCGCCACGGCTGCGGGCGGCAGCCAGGCGGAGGTCCAGCTGGTGATCCTGGCCAGCAGCCACAGACCGAACAGAACGGCGAGCAGCGACCCGCGGACCGGCTGCCGCCCCGTCCAGCTGGGAACCGCGGTGAGGAAGAATCCCGCCACCACGGCGAGGCCGTATCCGAAGATCATCTCATGGGCGTGCCACTGGTGGACGGGCACGGCGATCGAGAGCCGCACCCACCCGGCGTCCTGCTGCTGCAAGGTGATCCACGCCATCCAGGCCAGCATCGCCAGCACCGCCTGGAGTCCGGCGCCGAGGAAGAACGGCCGGAAGCCGTATTCGAAGAACACCGGACCGGTATAACGCCGCTCCGGCGTGTCGCTATCGACTTCGATCTGCGTCACAGCGTGTCCTCCACGACGGTCCCGTCGCGCAGGGTCAGGCGCGCGTGGCTGCCGCCGAATGCCGTAAGCAGACCATGGCTCCGGCCCGGACCGGCGACGGCCAGGGCGGTGGCGAGCGCATCTGCCGTCATCGCGTACGGTGCGACTGCGCTGGCCGAAAGGCACTGGCCGGCGCTGCGGCCCGTCGCCGGGTCGAACAGATGATGAAACCGGCCGTCCGGGTCGAACGGCATCCCGTATCCGCCGGACGTTGCCAGCGCGGCGCCCTGCAACGGCAATGTCCCGATCATCCGGCTGCGGTCGCGCGGGTCCTCGATGCCGATCCGCCACGGTGCATCCCCAGGCGCATCCAGTGCGCGGATTTCGCCGAGGTCGACCAGAACGCCGGTCATCCCGGCATCGCGCAGCAGATCGGCGATCCGGTCGGTGATGTAGCCCTGGGCGATTCCGTTGAGGGTCACCGCCATGCCGCGCCGCGAGAGCGCGATGCGCCCGTTGTCGCAGTCGATGTTGCGGTAATCGGCCAGCCCCGCGGCCCTTGCCACGCGGCGTTGGGCCGGGCCTTCGCGGTCCGCGGGATGCCTCGCGAAATGCCTTGAATAAAGCTGCCAGAGTGGCTGCACCGTGACATCGAAAGCGCTCCCGCTGAGCGCGCCGAAGCGGCGCGCCTCCGCCATAACGAGGCGCAGATCGTGCGACGGCGCCGCGAGCCGCCCCTCCGCGTTGAGCTGCGTGAGTTCGGAGTGCGGCCGATAGAGGCTGAAGACCGCCTCGAGCCTGTCGATTTCCCCAACGCAGTGTTCCACAATCCGCTGCACCCTATGCCTGTCCGGATGACGGATCACGATCCGGGCGGGGCCGCCCAATGCCTCGCCGCGCCATTCCAGTTCCGGCGCGCGGGCGGCCGTGCGGGAGACTCCGGCCAGCGGCAATCCCGCGGCGGCGGCCAGGACGGTCAGCGCCCTGCGGCGGGTCAGGGGGGCATTCACCTTCATCCGTCTATCCTCCATTGTGCGCCGCCTCGCCGGCGACGGTGTCACTCCGCATTTCGCGTCTTTTGCGCCGCTCGATCAAGGGCGGACATGTTTCGTCGTCGAAATAGAGGGTCTGGCAATTCAGGCAGTAGATGCATTCGTTCGGGTTGATCGTGCCATTGGGGTGGATCGCCTGCACCGGGCATTTGGTCGCGCAGATACTGCACTGGCGCCCGCAGTGCCAGCGGCGCTTCAGCCATTCGAACATGCGAATGCGGGCCGGAATCGCAAGTGCCGCACCCAGCGGACACAGATACCGGCAGAACGCGCGCTCGACGATGAGGCCCGCCCCCAGAAGTGCGCCGACATAGAGCAGAAACGGCCATTCCCGCGCGAACCGCATGACGATGGCGGTTTTGAACGGCTCGATTTCCGCCCCCTTATACGCGATGTCGATGGCGCCGAGGGAGACCGCGAACAGGCCCAGGAAGGCGATGTATTTGATCGGCCACAGCCGTTCGTGCAGCGTGAAGGGCAGCCGCACCTGCGGCACCTTCACGGCCCGCGCGATCCGGTTCAGCAGTTCCTGCAGCGCCCCGAACGGGCACAGCCAGCCGCAGAACGCGCCGCGGCCGCCGAACAGCAGGGCCACCGCCGTGAAGGACCACAGGATGAAGATCAGGGGCTCCAGCAGGAAGAAATCCCAGCGAAACTCGGTGCGCAGTGCGCCAGCGAAGGTCAGCACATTGAGCACCGTAAGCTGCGCCGCCGTATACCAGCCGAGCCAGAACAGGGTCACGACGAGAAAGCCGTATCGCAGTGCCTTGTAAAGCGTCCGCCGCCGCGCGACCAGATCCTGCAGGAAGAAGATCGCGCCGAGGATCAGCAGCATCGCGAACAGAACGATCACGTCCGGCAGCCGATCGAGCCAGACGCCGCGCCACAGGTCCTGCGACGGCCCCGTGGCCGGTGCGACGGCGGCCAGGTAACGGTCGGGCAGGGCGTAGGAGAGCGGGTGGACCGCCAGGACCGGTCCGGCATCGGACTCTCCTTGCACCATGAGTTCGAGCCGCCAGGGTCGCGCCGCATCGAAGCCCCGGTCATGCCGCAGGACGAACAATGCCATTTCCCGGAATTCCGGCGCGCCGTCGGCGCGCAGCCGGTCGACCCGCATATGGTCGTTCCGGGTCAGCTGGAAGGTCTTCGTGTCCTGGGTGATCTGGATCCGCTCGAAACGGCCGGTCTTCACATAGGCCGTTCCCTTGAAGGAATACAGGCCGTTTGCGGCGGCGAATATCAGATGGTCGCCGGGGGCCAGCGCGCCGGCCAGCCGGTTGAAGCTGCGGGCGCCCAGCAGATTGCGCCCGATTCGCGCTGGCGTCGCCAGCCCGGCCACGAGATCGATGAACCGGACGCCGGGGTCGTCGGGCCCGGCGCCGTGCGGATACAGGCGCGCACCCCTGTCGTCAAGGGGCCGGACCGCATCCGCCAGCGTCAGGTGCAGTTCCTGCAGCGAGCCGTCCGCGACCAGCGCGTCCCAGCCTGCCTCCTCGAAACCCGTGAGGTCGATGCCGGACAATCCCGCCTCCAGGATGCCGCGGCTTTGCCCCACCGCGATCGCGGACTGGAAGATGGCATCGGCCATCAGCAGCGACGATATGGTGGCGCCACCGACCGCATCCAGGGCGTTGCCGTGCTTCGGCGCGCGGCGCATGACCCGCACCGGATCCCTGGCATCGAGTCCCTTGAACTTCGAGGCGAAGGCGGCGAGGTCTTCGCTGGAAACGCCGATCGCGAGGATCGGTTCGTGATGCTCCAGGATCTCCGCGCCGGTTATGACCCCGCCGAGGTCCATGCCGACCGCGATGTCGAGCGTCTTGCCCGACAGGCCCACCGACCGGACCACGGCATGGCTGCGAAAGACATAGCCGATGACTTCGCGATCGCGATAGGCCCGAAGGGCCGGCGGCGCCCCTTCCATGGTCCCGAAATGCGTGGCGCCGGGAAACACCCGGTCCAGCACCGGCGGTTCGATCTGCCCGGTTCCGGTCTCTGCGGTGGATACGGACGAGAGGCCAAGGATGCCCGCGGCTGCGACAGCGGCGGCGAAAATGACGGCGGCAATGCCTCGCAGCCGCGGGGCGCGAAGCCGATTCGTCCGTCTGCGTTGTGGTTGCGCCATCGGGCCCGGTTTCAGATCAAGCGGCGTCAGGTCAGGAGAACCCGACGGCCGGTGCGATTGACGTCAGGATTGCCGACCCGCCGGCAACCGTCTTTGACTGGTGTCAATCAGCCGGGGGCGCCCACTAGCCGCACTTGACAACGGTCAATGCGCACCGGTGAGAGGACGGGCAGCCTCCTGTTGAAATTCCGTAATAAGGGACAGCCATCATGAACAAGGGAGAGCCATCATGAAGACGTTCCTCCGTGCAAGCGCTTTTGGGATGGGGCTTGCCATTGCTTTTTCCGGCGCTGTCGCGGTCGCCGACGAACCGAGCTCCGAAAAACTGAAGACGCATGAAACGACGCCAGGTGGCCAGTATCAGCCCAGCCTCGACCTCCCGGCAGGCCAGCCCGGCGCGAAACCGGGGGCCCCGGTCCTGACGGCCGAGCAATTCACCCAGGCCAACCGGATTTACTTCGAGCGTTGCGCGGGCTGCCACGGCGTGCTGCGCAAAGGCGCGACCGGCAAGCCGCTGACCACCGACATCACGACGGAGCTCGGCGGCGAATACATCAAGGCGTTCATCACCTATGGATCGCCGGCCGGCATGCCGAACTGGGGCACGTCGGGCGACCTGAGCGAAGCCGAGATCGAATTGATGACCGCCTACCTGCTCAACGATCCGGCGACGCCGCCGGAATGGGGCATGAAGGAGATGGAGGGGACCTGGAAAATCGTCGTCCCCGTCGACAAGCGGCCGAAGAAGCGGGCCAACAAGCTTGATCTGGACAATCTGTTCTCGGTCACCCTGCGCGACGCCGGGCAGATCGCGCTGATCGACGGCGAATCGAAGAAGATCGTTTCGGTTATCGATACGGGCTACGCGGTTCATATTTCCCGCGTATCGGCGTCCGGCCGCTATCTCTATGTGATCGGCCGCGACGCCAGGATCAACCTGATCGACCTCTATATGGATCCACCGCAGACCGTGGCGGAAATCAAGGTCGGCCTGGAGGCCCGCTCGGTCGAAACATCGAAGTTCAAGGGCTGGGAAGACAAGTATGCGATTGCGGGTTCGTACTGGCCGCCGCAATACGTGATCATGGATGGCGATACGTTGAAGCCGCAGAAGGTCGTTTCCACCCGTGGCATGACCGTCGATACCCAGGAATACCATCCGGAACCGCGCGTCGCGGCGATCGTGGCCTCGCACTACCGGCCCGAATTCATCGTCAACGTCAAGGAAACCGGCAATGTTCTGATGGTCGATTATTCCGACCTGAATAATCTCAAGGTGACCACGATCGGGGCCGAGCGCTTCCTGCATGATGGCGGCTTCGATTCGACCGGTCGGTATTTCCTGGTCGCGGCCAACGCCCGCAACACGATTGCGGTGGTGGATACCAAGGAGGACAAGCTGACGGCGCTGATCAAGACCGGCGCCACACCGCATCCCGGCCGCGGCGCGAACTTCGTGCATCCGAAATTCGGTCCGGTCTGGGCCACCAGCCATCTGGGCGACGAGACCATTGCGCTGATCGGCACCGATCCGGCCAAGCACAAGGACAGCGCCTGGAAGGTGGTGCAGAGCCTCGAAGGCCAGGGCGGCGGGTCGCTGTTCATCAAGACCCATCCGAAGTCGACCAATCTGTGGGTCGATACGCCGCTGAACCCGGAAGCCGAAATTTCTTCGTCGGTCGTCGTGTTCGACATCAAGAATCTCGACAAGGGATATGAAGTCATCCCGATCGGCGAGCTGTCGGGGATCTCCGAGGGCGTGCGCCGCGTCGTCCAGGGCGAATACAACAAGGCCGGCACTGAGGTCTGGTTCTCGGTGTGGAACGGCAAGACGCAGGAATCGGCGATCGTCGTGATCGACGACAGAACACGCAAGCTGAAAGCGGTGATCAAGGACAAGCGCCTTGTGACCCCGACCGGCAAGTTCAACGTCTACAACACCCAGCACGACGTCTACTGATGCGGAACATCCGGGTGTGGGGCAGATTGCGGTCCCGCCCGAACCGCGACGCACGACAGACCGGTTTCGACATTTTCATCGGCGAACCACGCGCCGGGGGGTGGTTATGACCGAGATGCACGAGACGACGCGGGAAGGCCACGGCCATGCCTAGATCGTTGCTTGTCGTCTTTCTGGCAATAGGGTTCGCGTTGCCCGCACTTGCCGACGAACTGTCGCGTGCGCGCCAGAACGAGCTTCTCTATCTGCTGGAGCAGGACTGCGGCTCCTGCCATGGGCTCAGGCTGAAGGGCGGGCTCGGGCCGCCGCTGTTGCCCGCGGATATCGCCGACACGCCCGACGAGGCGCTGATCGACGTGATCCTGCTTGGCCGGCCCGGGACGCCGATGCCGCCGTGGGACGTCGAGATCACCGCGACCGAGGTGGCGTGGCTGGTCGGCAGGCTCCGCACCGGGAAGGTGGCTTATGACAGGTAATCCCGCCCGCGCCGCAGTCCTGATTTGCCTGATTGGCCTCGCCGCCGCCCTGCTGGCCGCCTGTACCCATGCGCCGCGCGCGACCGGCGATCTGGGCGTCGTCATCGAGCGCGCCGCGGGCCGGCTTGTGGTGATCGAAACTACGGGATCGACGATCCTCACACGTGTACCCGGGCTCGGCGACACCTCGCACGCCTCGGTCGTCTATTCGCGCGATGAGCGCTTCGCCTACGTCTTCGGACGGGACGGCGGCCTGACCAAGGTCGACATCCTCCGGGGCCGGGTGGTCGGCCGGGTGATGCAGGGCGGCAACAGCGTCGGCGGCGCGATCTCGCAGGACGGCCGCCTCGTTGCCGTGGCCAACTACGAGCCCGGCGGGGTGCGGGTGTTCGATGCGCAAACCCTGGCGCAAATCGCCGACATACCGGCGGTCGCCGCCGACGGATCGACCTCGAAGGTCATCGGGCTGGTCGACGCGCCGGGCAACCGGTTCGTGTTTTCGCTCTACGATGCGGGCGAGACCTGGATCGCCGACATGGCCGATCCCGCCGCGCCGAAGCTGACGAAGTTCACGCGTATCGGCCGGCTGCCCTATGACGCGCTGATCACCGGCAACGGGCGCTATTACATTGCCGGCCTGTTCGGCGAGGACGGGCTGGCGCTGCTCGACCTGTGGAACCCCGAGGCCGGCATGCGCCGGATCCTCGACGGCTACGGCCGCGGCGAAGAGCCCCTGCCGGTTTACAAGATGCCGCATCTGGAGGGCTGGGCGGTGGCCGGCGACATTGCCGTGCTGCCGGCGGTCGGGCGCCACGAGGTGCTGCTGCTCGACATGGCGACCTGGCGCGAGGCCGGCCGGGTTCCCGTACACGGGCAGCCGGTGTTCGCGGTCGCGCGCCCGGACGGCCGCCACGTCTGGGTTAATTTCGCCCACCCGCGCAACGACACGGTGCAGGTCATCGACCTCGTGAGCCGGAAGATCGTTGCCACCCTGAAGCCCGGCAAGGCGGTCCTGCATATGGAGTTCACGCCGCGCGGCGAACGTGTCTGGGTCTCGGTCCGCGACGAGGACAAGGTCGTGGTCTACGACACCGCGACGCTGCAGCCGGTGGCGGAGCTGCCGGTCGAGAAGCCGAGCGGGATCTTCCTGACCGCGCGGGCGCACAAGACGGGCCTGTAGCGATGAATGTGGCCCAGTTCGGTGTTCTGGAGAAGGACCTGCTGGACGATTTCCAGAGGGACTTTCCCCTCGTGCCCCGGCCCTACAGGGCGATCGCCGAGCGTCTGGGGTGCGACGAGGACACCGTGCTCGAGCTGTTGTGCCAGATGATCAAGGCCGGCCTGATCACCCGGATCGGCCCCGTCTTCGCGCCGCATCGCGCCGGCGCCAGCACGCTGGCCGCGGTGGCAGTGCCCGAGGATCGCCTCGAATCCGTTGCCGCGCTGGTCAGCGGGTATGACGAGGTGAACCACAATTACGAGCGCGAGCACCGGATCAACCTGTGGTTTGTCGTTTGCGCGCCGGCGGCGGAGCGGGTCGCCGAAGTGCTGCGCGACATCGCCGCGCGGACCGGCCTCGAGGTTCTCGACCTGCCGCTGGAGCAGGCCTTCCACATCGATCTGGGGTTCCCGCTGCAATGGAGCTGACGCGCAAGGAACGCGAACTGATCGCCGCGGTCCAGGATGGCCTGCCGCTGGATCCGCATCCCTATACCGCGATCGGGCGGACGGCCGGCCTGACAGAGACTGAGGTCATCGAGGGGTTGCGGCGGCTGGTCGACCGCGGCGTGATCCGGCGGTTCGGCCTGGTGCTGTCGCATCGCGACCTCGGCTACTGCGCCAATGCCATGGTGGTCTGGGACATTCCGGACGACGCCGTGGGCGAAATCGGCGAAGCGCTGGCGGCGCTGCCCTTCGTGACACTCTGCTACCGGCGGCCGCGGCGCCGGCCGGACTGGCCCTACAATCTGTTCTGCATGATCCACGGGCGCGACCGGAAGACCGTGGAAGCGCTCGCCGATGAGGCCGCCCGGGATGTGGGCGCCGGTGATTGCCCGCGCGCCGTCCTGTTCAGCACGCGGCGGTTCAAGCAGCGCGGCGCACGCTATGCGCAGTGCGCGCCGGCGGGGAAATGACGCCATGGAGTCACGCGATCGCGAACTGATCGATGCGCTGCACGGCGGGTTCCCGGTGACCGAACGGCCATATGCCGCCGTGGCGGAAGCGCTTGGCACCAGCGAGGAGGATATCATCGAACGGCTCTCGCGGCTGCTGGAGGCGGGGACGCTGACGCGGTTCGGTCCGCTCTTCGATGCCGCGAAACTGGGCGGCGCGTTTACGCTTGCGGCGATGAGCGTGCCCGACGACCGGTTCGACGCGGTGGCGGAGATCGTCAATTCCTTTCCGGAGGTCGCGCACAACTACCGGCGCGACCATGACCTCAACATGTGGTTCGTGGTCGCGGCCGAACGGGAAGGCGGTATTGCCGGGGCTCTGGAGCGGATCGGCGAGCGGACCGGACTCGAGGTGCTGGACCTGCCCAAGGAGGAGGAATATTTCCTCGAGTTGAGGCTGCCGGCATGAGCGCGCCTTTGACAGCTTCCGCCGATCCGGCGCTCGATCCGCTCGACCGCCGCATCGTCGCGGCGACCCAGGCCGGCCTGCCGCTGACGGCGCGGCCCTACCACGCGCTGGCGGAACGGCTCGGCCTGCAGCCGGGCGACGTCATGCGCCGCATGGTGCGCATGCTGGAAACCGGCGCGATCCGGCGCATCGGCGCGGTCCCGAACCACTATGCCCTTGGCTGGACGGCCAACGGGATGTCGGTCTGGGACGTACCGGACAAGCATGTCGACGAAGCGGGCCGGATGGTCGGCGGGCTGGAGTTCGTCAGCCACTGCTACCGCCGGCCGCGGCGCCTGCCGCAATGGCCCTACAACCTGTTCGCCATGGTCCATGGCCGCAGCCGCGCCGAGGTCGCGGACAAAGTCGCCCGGATCGCCGCGGTGCTCGGCGATTGGGATGGCGGCCATGACGTGCTTTACAGCACGAAGATTCTGAAGAAAACCGGCCTGCGGATCGCCGGGTAGGAGGGAGACGATGTTTCGCCTCAGCCAGTTCATGCAGGAAATCCGCAACCCGACGCCGGTGCGGCGGGCGAGGCCCCCGGGGCCGGTGGTGATCTGGAATCTGATCCGCCGCTGCAATCTGAACTGCAAGCACTGCTATTCGCTGTCGGCGGACACGGTCTTTCCCGGCGAGCTGACCACCGAACAGGTCTTCACGGTCATGGACGACCTCAAGGCGTACCGGGTCCCGGTGCTGATCCTGTCGGGTGGCGAGCCGCTGCTGCGCCCCGATATCTTTGAGATATCCATGCGGGCCAAGGCGATGGGCTTCTACGTGGCGCTGTCGACCAACGGCACGCTGATCGACGAGTCCATGGCCAACCGGATCGCCGAGATCGGCTACGACTACCTCGGTATCAGCCTCGACGGCATCGGCGCGGTGCATGACCGGTTCCGCCGGCAGGAGGGCGCGTTCGACGCCTCGATGCGCGGCGTCCTTCTGTGCCGCGACCGGGGCATCAAGGTCGGCCTGCGCTACACCATGACCGAGGGCAATATCGAGTCGCTGAACGGCCTCCTCGACCTCGTGGACCGGGAGCGGATCGACAAGTTCTATCTCTCGCACCTCGTCTATGCCGGGCGCGGCAACCGGTACCGCGGCGACGACGCCGGGCGCGCGACCACAAGGCGCGCCATGGACGTGCTGTTCGAGCGCTGCTGGAGTTATGTGGAGCGCGGCGAGCACAGGGAATTCGTGACCGGCAACAACGATGCGGACGGGGTCTGGTTTCTGATGTGGGTTGAGAGAAATTTCCCGAATCATACTGATCATATTCGGGAAAAACTCGAAGCATGGGGCGGCAATTCGTCGGGTGTCAACGTCGCCAATATCGACAATCTCGGGACGGTTCATCCCGACACCATGTGGTGGCACCATGACCTCGGCAACGTCAATGAGCGGCCGTTTTCGGCGATCTGGAGCGATGTCTCCGACCCCGTCATGGCCGGGCTGAAGGCCAGCCCCCGGAAGATCAAGGGCCGCTGCGGCGCCTGCCAACATTTCGCGATCTGCGGCGGCAACACGCGGGTCCGGGCGCAGCAGCTGACCGGCGATCCGTGGCAGGAGGATCCGGCCTGTTACCTCACCGACGCGGAGATCGGTATTGCCGGCGGCCAGCGCGTGGTCAACCGGCCGTACAAGGGCAAGGGCGATGAAGCGGCTGCGGTACGGTAGGGTGGTTTCTTCGCCGGCTTTCGCCGACGGTCCACCCCCTCCCCAACCCCTCCCCCGCCAGCGGGAGAGGGGCCCTATCGAACGACCCAACAAAATTATACCCTCTCCCGCCTGGGCGGGGGAGGGCAGGGAGGGGGTGGGAATCACGGTGTCCTGCGATCTCGCGCTGCCCGGCACGCCGCACATTGTCCTCCTCCTCCTCCTCCTCACTCTCCTGCTGGTGTGGCCCGCCACACCGGCCATCGCAAATCCCGGCGAGGCCCAGGCGCTTTACACGGAACACTGCGCGGCCTGTCACGGGGCCGACCGGCTGGGCGGCATGGGACCGGCCATGCTGCCGGAAAACCTCAGCCGGCTGCGCCGGACGGCGGCGCGGGGCGTTATCGCCGATGGCCTGCCGGCAACGCAGATGCCGGCGTTCGGGGAGACGCTCGGCGCGGACCAGATCGAGGCCCTGGTGGCGCTGATCTACACGCCGCTGCCGGAAATCCCCGACTGGGGCATGGCGGAAACGGCGGCCAGCCGCGTCGAGCATGTGGCCGCGTCCAAACTGCCCGACGCGCCGCTTCACAAGGCCGATCCGATGAACCTGTTCGTCGTGGTCGAGGGCGGCGACCACCACATGACGGTGCTGGATGGCCACCGGTTCGAGAAGCTGGCCCGGTTCCCGACGCGCTATGCGCTGCATGGCGGCGCCAAGTTCTCGCCCGACGGCCGGTTCACCTATCTCGGCTCGCGCGACGGCTGGGTCGCGAAATACGACCTGCACAGCCTGCAGCTGGTGGCCGAGGTCAGGGCCGGCATCAATACCAGGAACATCGCGATCTCCGGCGACGGCCGGTTCATCGCCGTCGCCAACTACCTGCCGCACACCCTCGTGCTGCTCGCTGCGGCGGATCTCACGCCGGTCAAGATCATCCGGGTCAAGAGCCTGCAGGGCAAGTCGTCGAGGGTCAGCGCCGTCTATGCCGCCGACCCGCGCAAGAGTTTCGTGGTCGCGCTGAAGGACGTGCCGGAAATGTGGGAGGTCAGTTACGAGGACAAGCCGCCCGCCCGCTTCGCCGGTTTCGGCCACAGCTACGAGAAGGGCCACGAGGAGGCCTTGATGGCCGGCCGCTTCCCGGTTCGCCGCATCGAGCTGTCCGGGCCGCTCGACGATTTCTTCTTCGACCAGCCCTACCGCCATGTCTTCGGCGCCTCGCGGGACGGCGGCAAGGCGGTGGTCGTGCACATGGATGTCGGACGCGAGATCGCCGAGGTGCCGCTGCCCGGCATGCCGCATCTCGGCTCCGGCATCACCTTCGATTACGGCGACCGCCGCGTGCTGGCGACGCCGCATCTCAAGGAGGGCAAGGTCAGCGTCATCGACATGAAGAGCTGGGAGGTGGTGAAGGTGATCGACACGCTGGGCCCCGGCTTCTTCATGCGCAGCCACGCCAACAGCCCCTATGCCTGGGTCGACGTGTTCTTCGGGCCGAACCGGGACGCCGTCCATATCATCGACAAGCGCAGCCTGGAGATCGTCAAAACGCTGCGCCCGGCGCCGGGCAAGACCGCCGCCCATGTCGAATATACGAAGGACGGCCGCTATGCGCTGCTCAGCATCTGGGACATGGACGGCGCTGTCATCGTCTACGACATGAAGACGCTGGAGGAGGTCAAGCGCATTCCCTTCGTCAAGCCGGTCGGCAAATACAACGTCTGGAACAAGATCACCCGTGACGAAGGGACGAGCCACTAGTGCCTTGTTCGATCTCGTCTGACCGGCACCGAGCGACCTCATACTTCGAGACGCGGCTGCGCCGCTCCTCAGCATGAGGGCACAGGTATTGGAGCCTCATGCTGAGGAGGGCCGAAGGCCCGTCTCGAAGTACGAGGTCGCGCCGGCCTTCCCGCTTGTCTGTCATTGCGAGCCGGAGGCGAAGCAATCCAGACTCTCCGCCGTTCTGGATTGCTTCGTCGGCTTCGCCTCCTCGCAATGACGACCTGCCGTGTCCAAGTCTCCCGCTCCGTGCTATCACGGCATATCGGTCGCCGGGACAGTGAAGGGAGGGCGACATGCCATATGCCGATGCCGACGGGGTGAGGCTCTACTACGAGGAGGCGGGCAGCGGGACGGCGATCGTCTTCGTCCACGAATTCGCCACCGACCATCGCGGCTGGGAGCCGCAGATGCGATGTTTCTCGCGGCGCTACCGCTGCGTCGCCTTCAACGCGCGCGGCTATCCGCCCTCCGACGTGCCGGACGACCCCGAGGCCTACTCGCAGAAGATCGCCACCGACGACATCGGCCATGTGCTGCGCCATCTGGGCGTCGGCAAGGCCCATGTCGTGGGGCTTTCCATGGGCGCCAACGCGGCGCTGCAGTTCGGGCTGGACCATGCGGACAAGGCATTGTCGCTGGTCGTCGCCGGCGGCGGCTACGGCTCGATCGCCGAACACACCGAGCAGTTCCGCGCCGACGCGCGGGGCATGGCCGAGCGCTATGAGACGGAAGGCGCGCAGGCGGTGGCCGAATTCTACTCGCAGAGCCCGTCCCGGGTGCAGTACCGCGACAAGGACCCACGCGGCTGGGCCGAGTTCCGCGCGACCCTGGAGCAACACGACGCGAAAGGAGCGGCGCTGACCATGCGCGGCGTGCAGGCGCGCCGCCCCTCGTTCTGGGAGTTCGGGGAACAGCTGCGCACCATGACGGTGCCGCTGCTCATTGTCTCGGGAGACGAGGACGACTGGTGCCTCGATGCCAGCCTGTACCTCAAGCGGGCGGCGCCCTCGGCGGCGCTCTGGGTCCTGCCCAAGACCGGCCACACGATCAATCTGGAGGAGGTGGACGCCTTCAACCGCGGCCTGCAGGATTTCCTCGATACGGTCGAGGCCGGCCGCTGGATCGGCCGCGACCTCGGCGCGCTCGGCAAGTCGGCCTTCTTCGCAGGGGAGACGGAAGAGTAGGGGCCTAGGCCTGAGGCCTCAGAACTTTTCCTGGCCGTGCTGGCGGACCGGGTCGGGGAAGTCGCGGTAGAGCGCGAAGAAGACATCGTCGACCAGGCTGTTGACCGCGTGGTGCAGGCCCTCGACCGGGCCGCCGCGGGTGGCGACGTGGTTGAACGCCCGATCGAGTTGGGCGAGATCCTCGGTTTCCAGCAGGATGTGGAATTCCGGCAGCCGGGGATTGCCGAGACCCAGCTTGCGGCGGGTCAGGTGCCAGCCCGCGATGAGCCCGTCCTCCTTCAGGTGCTCCAGATAGGCGCGGACGCGCTCGGCGAAGTCGGTGTCCTTGACGCCGTCCTTGAGGTCGCACCAGATGTGGTAGTGGTCCATCGCCGCGGGAGGGCGGGCTCAGCCGCAGGCCGCGACGGCGCGCCGCGCCATGACCCCGACCAGATGCGCGCGGTACTCGGCGCTGGCGTGGATGTCGCTGTTGAGATCGTCGGGCGGGACGGCAATGCCCTCCAGCGCGGATGGGGTGAAGTTCGCCGCCAGCGCGCTTTCCATCTCCGGCACCCGGAACACGCCGCCGTCGCCCGCGCCGGTCACCGCCACCCGCACGCCGTCCGCGGTCCGGGCGACGAACACGCCGACGATGGCATAGCGGCTGGCCGGATTCTTGAATTTCATATAGGCGGCCTTGTCCGGCGCCGGGAAGCGCACCGCGGTGACGACTTCATCGTCCTCGAGCGCGGTCTCGAACAGGCCGGTGAAGAAATCGTCCGCCGCGATCTCGCGGGCACTGGTCTTTATGGTGGCGCCGAGGGCGAGGCAGGCCGCCGGGTAGTCGGCCGCCGGGTCGTTGTTGGCGACCGAGCCGCCGAGCGTGCCGCGATTGCGCACCTGGCGGTCGCCGATATCGCCGGCCAGTGCCGCGAGCGCCGGAATCTTCTGCTGCACTTCGGAAGACGCCGCGACGTCGGCATGGCGGGTCATGGCGCCGATCACGACGGCGTCGCCGTCGATCGCGATGCCCTGCAATTCGGCGATCCCGGACAGGTCAATAAGGTCGCTTGGGCTGGCCAGGCGTTGCTTGAGCGTCGGCAGCAGGGTCTGGCCACCCGCCAGGACCGTGCCGTCGTCGGCCGCCCGTAGCGCATCGAGTGCATCGGCCAGAGTGCCGGGACGCCTGTGGTCGAACTCATACATCGCTCGAAGTTCCCCCTCCTAACCCTTCATCGCCGCGGCGCCGGCTTTGATCGACTTGACGATATTGTGGTAGCCGGTGCAGCGGCAGAGATTGCCGTCGATGCCCTTGCGGATTTCGTCCTCGGTGATCTCCGGATTGTCCCGGACCAGGTCGATCGCGCTCATCACCATGCCGGGCGTGCAGAAGCCGCATTGCAGACCGTGATTCTCGCGGAACGCCTCCTGCATCGGATGCAGCCGGTCGCCCTGCGCCAGACCCTCGATCGTGGTGACGGCGGCGCCTTCCGCCTGCACGGTCAGCATCGTGCAGCTCTTGACCGAGACACCGTCGAGGTGAACGACGCAGGCGCCGCACTGACTGGTATCGCACCCGACATGGGTGCCGGTCAGCCGGAGGTGATCGCGCAGGAACTGAACGAGCAAGGTGCGGGGTTCGACGTTCCCCGATACAGCCTTGCCGTTCACCGTCATGGAAACGGTGACGGACATGATGTCGGTTCTCCCAATATTACCCACCGGAATCCGGCGCGTGGGCCGCGCTGCCCGGATCATGGTCAGGCCGCAGTTTGTACAGCGGGACGGCGGACGTCAAGCGCGGTCTGGCCGATCTGCCGCTGCGGTTTATCCGCCTGTCGTGATGGTGGGTACCGGGCGATCAGGCCCGGCAGGGCGGCACGCTGGTGCTCGCGCTCCGGAGCGCCATCCGCGTGACCTCGTCGAAGCCGCGCCGGTTCCTGGTTGCCTCGTAAACCTTGCTTGCGATCACGGTGAACCGGCGCTCCGCCATACCGGTTGCGAACAGGGCATAGGCCGTCTCGCCCGAACGCCAGCGGAATCCGCGCAAATTGTCGACCCGGGATTCGGCCAGCGCGGTGTCGAGGCCTTCCGGCGCCGAGCTGACCCACAGCGTCACCTTGCAGCCGCGCCGCCCGGTATACCCCAGATGGAGCGCGGCAGTTGCGGTTTCGGTCGCCGGGTAGTAATGCAGATAGGTCAGTCTGAGGCTGGCGCTGGTCAGGTCCGGTGTCTGGACCGGAAGGCTGAATCTCTCGACACTGGCGAGGAACAGATTCGCGTCCACCTCTCTTGCGTCCGGCAGCGCGGGATCGCGCGCCCAGTCCGCATGTTCCGCCAGGGCTTCGCGGTACCAGCCGTCGTCTTCCTGCCCGAACGGTGTTAACACCATCAGCATGACGATGCCGACCGCCGCCAGCAAGCCGGCCGATGCGGCAATGCCCAGCCATCGAATCGCCCGGTGCGGATCCGGCAGCGCCACCGGCCCGGGCATCTCGTCCCTCAGGCCGCTGAGCATCGATTTCAGCCTGGTCAGCGACGCCACCCGGGCTGCCATACTTGGGTCCTGCGCAATCGCCTGGGCCACATGCGCGTCGTCCTGCGGCGACAGTTCGCCGTCGATATAGGCGTTGAGGTTCTGGTCGGTCAGGCGCTCGGGCATCACGCTTCCTGCATCCGTCGGTTTGTCGGGAACTGGTGGACATTGCCGCTCGCCAGATGTCCGAGCATCGCGTTTCTCGCCCGCGTCACGCGGCTTGTCACGGTGCCGACCGGCACGTCGAGAATAACCGCGGCCTCCGAATAAGAAAACCCGGAAACGTCGACAAGTCCGAGCACCTCGCGATGCGCGGGCGACAGTTTGGTCAGGCATCGCTTGACCGTCAGCGACGAGATCAGCGAGTCGTCGTGGGCCCAGACCGGTGTGCCGATCGTCTCGTAATCGGGGTCGTTCTCGACGACGGCAAGCCGCCGGCTGCGCCGCCGCACCAGATCGAGCCAGGCGTTTCTCAGTATCTTGAAGAGCCATGCGCGGTATGCCGGCTCGTCGTCGGGAACGCGCGCCGATTTCAGCGCCTTGACCGCGGTCTCCTGGACCAGATCGTGGGCATCATGCACATCGCCGGAGAGGCTGAATGCATAGCCATACAGCCGCGGGATGTAGTTTTCGATGCGCCGCCTGTCGGTCCGACCGCCCATGAACGCTCCAGCGCGGACGGTGTCTTTGCCGCCCATTTACATATTCGTGAACACGAGCAGCAGTATTATCATAATCGCGACAACGCCGCCAACCCACAGATAGGCCGGCAGTTTGTTCGCCTCGGCTGCGGCCGCTTCCGGTGCAAGCGCCTCGACTGCGGCAGGGCCGCCAACGATCTCGGCAAGGCGCGAGAAGAAATCGTCGGCCATCTTCTTTGCGGTCGCGTCGATCAGGCGGCTGCCGATCTGGGCCAGCTTGCCGCCGACGGAGGCATCGACCGTGTAACTCAGGACCGTGTCCTCGCCATCCTCCGCCAGTTTCACCGTGGCGCCGCCCTTGGCGAAGCCGGCAGCTCCGCCCTGGCCCTGGCCCGAGATCGTGTAGCCGTTCGGCGGGTCGATGTCGGAAAGTTCGACCCTTCCGCCGAACTTGGCGCGCACCGGTCCGACTTTGGCGACGACCCTGGCGTCGAAGCCGTTTTCGCCGTTCCTGGCCATCTCCTCGCAACCCGGAATGCATTGCTTCAGGATCTCCGGATCGTTCAGGGCGTCCCAGACCGCCTGGCGCGGCGCCGGAATACGGTATTCGCCCGACATCTGCATGATCCTGGCCTTTCTTGAGGTTGACGGGTCGCCGCTGTTCGGCACAGGGCACGAAACTAGTCGGCAATCGCGGGTCCGGCAAGACCGGCGCAGGCCGGAGGACGCCATGTTCCGTCGGCGATTGACGCCCGGTACGGGCCCTGCCTATAAACGATCACAACTCGCCGCCACAAGGCGAACGTATCGGGAGACAGACGCAGGGGAGGCTTCGTGCTGAGAGTTTTGTCATTGGCAGGCGGGCTGGTCGTCATCTGGCTCCTGCTGTCGGGGCATTATACCCCGCTTATCAATACACTCGGCCTTGTATCGGTGGGCGTTGTCGTGGCCATCGCGGTGCGCATGGACGTGGTCGACCACGAGAGCGTTCCGATCCACATGAGGGGACGCTTCTTCGGCTACTGGATCTGGCTGGGAGCCGAGATCGTCAAGGCCAATATCGATGTCGCGAAGCGCGTCTGGTCGCCGTCGCTTCCGATATCGCCGACCCTGTTCCGTCTGAAGACCAGCCAGGCCGGCGAACTCGGCCAGGTGATCTACGCGAACTCGATCACCCTGACCCCCGGCACGGTGAGCGTGTCGCTGGAGGACGGGGAAATCCTGGTCCACGCGATCGCGCGCGAGGTCGGCGACGATCTCTCGGCCGGTGAGATGGACCGGCGCGTGACCCGGCTGGAGGTGTCCGGCATACCGGCGCCGACCCCGGAAGGGGAGAGAGAATGATGTTTGCTGCCGCCGCGGCCGCGCTCCTGATCACCATGCTGCTCGTCCTGCTCCGCGCGTTTATGGGGCCAACCCTTTACGACAGGATTCTGGCGGTGAACACCTTCGGCACCAAGACGGTGCTGATGATCGCCGTGCTCGGCTTCCTGATGGGGCGGCCGGAGTTCCTCGACATTGCGCTGGTCTATGCGTTGATCAATTTCATCGGCACCATCGCCGTACTGAAATTCTTCCGCTACGGCGATCTCGGCCGCGCCGGGAAGGGGGAGCCGTGATCGCAACGGTGCTGGACGCGGTGAGCTGGCTGCTGCTGATCGCCGGGTCTTTTTTCGTGATCACCGGTGGGATCGGGCTGCTGCGCCTGCCGGACGTGTATTCC
The DNA here is from genome assembly GCA_947259105.1 of uncultured Alphaproteobacteria bacterium. Lineage (GTDB taxonomy): Bacteria > Pseudomonadota > Alphaproteobacteria > UBA8366 > JADFVY01. Next base: position 26,344 of record CAMYKU010000019.1, on the reverse strand, counting down.
CGCATGCATGCGGCGGGCATGACGGATACACTGGGCGCCGGTCTGTTCATTGCGGGCATGGCAGTCCAGGGTGGCTTCACGCTTGTGACGGCCAAGCTGCTGATCATACTTGTTTTCATTCTGTTCACCAGCCCGACCGCGACCTATGCGCTGGCCAATGCGGTGTGGTCTGGTGGTGTCCAGCCGAGGCGCCGCGACGGCACCGCTTGCGAAACGATCGACAGGAGTGACGGGCCATTGACGAGTTGATCAACATTATCCTGCTGTCATTCATGGCATTGACCGTCTTCGTGCTGGTGCGGCTGCAGAACCTGTTCGCGGTGGTCATGTTGGGCGGCATATACAGCCTGCTGGCGGCCTCGCTTTTTGTCGTCCTGGATGCGGTCGATGTGGCGTTCACCGAAGCTGCAGTCGGCGCCGGCATCTCGACGGTGCTGGCGCTCGGTGCGCTGGCGCTCACCACCAGCCAGGAAAAGGAGAACATTCGCAAGCCGCTGTACACCGCGCTGATTGTCTTCGTTGCGCTGGTGACCGGGGCGGCGCTGATCTATGGCAGCCTCGATATGCCGCAGTACGGCGATCCGTCCGCGCCGATCCACCAACATGTTGCGGACCGATACCTCGCCGATGGCCAGCGCGAGACCGGCGTGCCGAACATCGTCACCGCCGTCCTGGCGAGCTATCGCGGATTCGATACGCTCGGTGAGGTGATGGTGATCTTCACCGCGGGCATCGGCGTGCTGCTCGCTTTCTCGGCCGCGAAACGCAGGAGCCCCGGCAAGGACGTGTCGGACAGCGGGGAGGGCGGCGCATGACCCATCATCTGGTCCTGCGGGTGATCGCCAAGTTGCTGATCCCGTTCATCATGCTGTTCGGGCTTTACGTGCAGTTCCACGGCGACTACGGGCCGGGCGGCGGATTCCAGGCCGGGGTGATCTTCGCGTCCGCATTCATCCTCTATGCGCTGGTCTTCGGCGTCGATGTGGCGCGCCGTGTCGCGCCCGACTGGGCCGTACGCACCGGGATCGCGCTGGGCGGCCTGATCTTCGGCGGCACCGGGCTGGTGGCGATTCTGAAGGGCGGCAATTACCTCGATTACTCGGCGCTCAGTGGCGATCCGGTGGCCGGGCAGCACCTCGGAATCCTGGTGATCGAACTCGGTGTCGGAATCACCGTGGCCTCGGTCATGATGGCGATCTTCTTCGGCTTTGCCGGGCGCGGGCGGTAGGACCGATGGAGTTACTCGGTCTGTACAATTACTGGATCGTCATTTTCCTGATGATGTCCGGCTTCTACATCGTGATCGCCCGCGGCAATCTGGTGAAGAAGATCGTCGGGCTGAATATCTTCCAGGCCTCGGTCTTCGTCTTTTACATCAGCATGGGCAAGGTTTCCGGCGGCACCGCGCCGATCGTCGCGGAGGGCGTGGAGGTCTATTCGAACCCGCTGCCCCATGTGCTGATCCTCACCGCCATCGTGGTCGGCGTCGCCACCACGGCGCTGGGCCTCAGCCTCGTGGTGCGCATCAACGAGGCCTACGGAACGATCGAGGAGGACGAACTCGGCATAATGGGCGACGACGACTGATGCTGGCGGCCCATTTTCCCGCCCTGCAGGTGGTCCTGCCGCTGTTGATGGCGCCGGTCTGCGTGCTGTTGCGCGGCGCGCGCCTGGCCTGGCTCGCGGCGCTGGCGGTTTCCTGGGTAGCGTTCGCCATCGCCGGCCTGCTGCTGGCCGAAGTTCTGATTGGCGGACCGCTGTCCTATGCGGTCGGCGGCTGGGCGCCGCCCTGGGGCATCGAAATCCGGCTCGACGCGGTCAACGCGTTCGTCGCCCTGATCGTCGCCGCGATCGGCGCGATCGTGATGCTGTACGCGCCGAAGAGCGTCGAGCGCGAGATCGGCAATGACCGCGCCTACCTGTTCTATACCGCCTATCTGCTGTGCCTCGCCGGCCTGCTCGGCGTAACCATCACCGGCGACGCCTTCAACCTGTTCGTGTTCCTCGAGATCTCGTCGCTGTCGTCCTACATCCTGATCAGCCTCGGACGTGACCGGCGGGCGCTGTATGCCGCATACCAGTATCTGATCCTCGGCACCATCGGGGCAACGCTTTACCTGATCGGCGTCGGCCTGCTCTACCAGGCGACCGGCACGCTCAATTTGGCCGATCTCGCCCAGCGGCTGCCGGCGCTGGAGGACGTCCGCGGCGTGCGTGTCGCCTTCGCGTTCCTGACTGTCGGCCTGTCGCTCAAACTCGCCCTGTTTCCGCTCCATCTGTGGCTGCCGAACGCCTATACCTACGCGCCCTCGGTGGTTACCGCCTTCCTTGCGGCGACGGCGACCAAGGTCGCGGTCTATGCGTTGTTGCGTTTCCTCTTCACCGTCTTCGGAGCCGAGTTCTCGTTTACGGTGCTGCCCATGGGCCCGCCGTTGGCGGTGCTGGCGGTGCTGGCCATGTTCACGGCCTCCATCGTCGCCATCTTCCAGGAGAACGTCAAACGCATGTTGGCGTACTCCAGCATCGCGCAGATCGGCTACATGGTGCTGGGCATCAGCCTCGTCACTGTCGAGGGACTGACTGCCTCGATCCTGCACGTGTTCAACCACGCGCTGATGAAGGGCGCGCTCTTCCTCGCGATGGGCTGCGTCTTCTACCGCATCTCTTCGGTGCACATCGACGACTTCGCGGGGCTCGCGAAGCGAATGCCGTGGACCGCGGCGGCCTTCGTCGGAGGCGGGTTGAGCCTGATCGGCGTGCCGCTAACGGCCGGCTTCATCAGTAAATGGTATCTGGTCCTGGCCGCACTCGAGCGCAACATGTGGCCGGTCGCGGCGTTGATCGTGATATCGTCGCTGCTCGCGGTGATCTATGTCTGGCGGGTCGTCGAGCAGGCCTATTTCCGGCCCCCGCCCGCGGACCGGGACGTCCGCGAGGAGGCGCCACTCAGCCTGCTGATACCGACCTGGATTCTGGTCGCTGCCAACGTCTATTTCGGTGTCGACGCCGGGCTTACCACCAGTGCCGCCGGGCAGGCGGCGCAGACCCTGCTGGGAAGCGCGCCGTGAGCCCGGCCGAGGCCATCATAGCCGCCGTCCTGGTGCCGCTCGCGGGCGCCGTGCTGATCGCGATCTCGGGCCGGTGGCCAAATCTGCGCGAGACGGTGACGCTCGTCACGGCGGTCATCCTGTTCGCGGTCGTCCTGAGCTTGGTTCCCGCGGTCGCCGCGGGGGCACGTCCGACGGCGGTCCTGATCCAGACCCTGCCTGGCGTGCCCCTGGCCTTCGAGGTCGAGCCGCTCGGCATGCTGTTCGCACTGATCGCGTCCGGGCTTTGGATCGTCACCTCGGTCTATTCGATCGGCTACATGCGGGGCAACGACGAGCACAACCAGACCCGCTTCTACGTCTGTTTCGCGATCGCGCTATCGAGCACGATGGGCGTTGCCCTGGCCGGCAACCTGCTGACGCTGTTCGTATTCTATGAGGCATTGACGCTGTCGACCTATCCTCTGGTCACGCATCACGGCGACGAGGAGTCGATGAAGGCGGGGCGGACTTACCTCGGCATCCTGATATCGACCTCGATCGGCTTGCTGCTCGTCGCTATTCTGTGGACCTGGGTGATCGCGGGCACCCTCGACTTCCGGTCGGGCGGAATTCTCTCGGGTCGCACTGACGGCCTGATGACGGCGGCCCTGCTGGCGCTTTACGCCTATGGAATCGGCAAGGCGGCCTTGATGCCGCTTCATCGCTGGTTGCCGGCAGCCATGGTGGCACCGACCCCGGTCAGCGCGCTCCTCCATGCCGTCGCCGTGGTCAAGGCCGGCGTTTTTTGTGTCGTCAAGGTCGTGGTTTATGTCTTCGGGATCGAGTTCCTGTCGCTCACCGGTGCCAGCGAATGGCTGATGTACGTCGCCGCCGCGACGCTATTGATCGCCTCGCTGGTGGCGATGACCAAGGACAACCTCAAGGCGCGTCTCGCCTATTCTACGGTAAGTCAGCTTTCCTACGTCGTGCTGGGCGCTGCGCTTGCCACCAGCTGGGGCGTGATCGGGGCAGGCATGCACATCGCCATGCACGCCCTCGGCAAGATTACCCTGTTCTTTTGCGCCGGCGCCATTTACACCGCGTTGCACAAGACCGAGATCAGCGACATGGACGGAATCGGCCGGCAGATGCCCGTGACCCTGACCGCGTTCCTGATCGGCGCGCTGAGCGTTATCGGATTGCCGCCGATGGGCGGCGTGTGGAGCAAATGGTACCTGATACTGGGCGCGGTCGAAGCCCATCAGCTGGTGTTCGTCGCGGCGCTGATGATCAGCTCGCTGTTGAACATCGCCTATCTGCTGCCACTCGTCGCACGCGCATTCTTCCTGCCACCGCGTGTCCCGATTGCCCAAGCCGCCGGCGCCGCCGCGGCGACAAGCAGGGAGCCGGACAGAGGCATTCGTGAAGCCCCCATACTCTGCCTGGTACCGCTCTGCGTGACCGCGCTCGGCTGCATTGCATTGTTCTTCTATGCCGATCGCATCTACGCGCTGCTGGCGCAGATCGCCGCGCCGTAAACGAGGGAAGAGAAACTGCCATGACCCCGCCGACGGATCGAACGCCCAAGGACAAGGACAGGCGCTATTGGCTCGACGATCCCCGCAACGTCAGCAAGGTCTTCTGGACGCTCTGTCTGATATGCCTCCTGCTGTTCGCAGCGGACGCGCTCTATGACAAGAAGGTTCATTTCGCGTTCGAGGCATGGTTCGGGTTCTTCGGAATCTTCGGATTTGTCGCCTGTGTCGGCCTGGTGCTGGCGGCGAAGGAATTGCGCAGGGTACTGAAGCGGGACGAGGACTATTATGATCGGTAGCATCCCTCCCGGCCTGGTGCTCGTTCTCGGCGCGCTGGTGGCGCCGGTCCTGCCGGGGCGCCTGAGGAATCTCTATCTGCTCGCCTTGCCAGTGCTCGGGTTGGCGGGGCTGATCGGCCTCGAGCACGGCATCTACGGGGCTTTCGAAGTCTTCGGCTACCAGCTCGCAGTCGTCCGTGTCGACAAATTGAGCCTGCTCTTCGGTTACATATTCCATATCGCCGCATTGCTGAGCGTGGTTTATGCGCTGCACGTCACGGACCGCGTCCAGGCGGTCGCCGGCATGGTCTACGTCGGCAGCGCCATCGGCGCGGTGTTCGCCGGCGACCTGATCACGCTGTTCGTCTATTGGGAGGGCACCGCAGTCGCGTCGGTGTTCCTGATCTGGGCACGCCGGACAGAGCGCGCCTACAGCGCCGGCATGCGGTACCTGATCATCCAGGTGGCCTCCGGGGTCCTGCTGCTTGCTGGCGCCATTCTTCACGTCGCCGAGACCGGCTCGCTCACCTTCGACAGGATGGGCCTCGACGGCCTTGCGGGGACCCTGATTTTCCTGGCATTCGGCATCAAATGCGCGTTTCCGCTGCTGCACAACTGGTTGCAGGACGCCTATCCGGAAGCGACCGTCACCGGGACCGTGTTCCTGAGCGCCTTTACCACGAAACTCGCGGTCTACGCGCTGGCCCGCGGTTTCGCCGGGACCGAGATGCTGATCTGGATCGGTGCGACGATGACGGCGTTTCCGATCTTCTACGCGGTGATCGAGAACGACCTGCGACGCGTGCTCGCCTACAGCCTGAACAACCAGCTTGGCTTCATGGTCGTCGGCATCGGCATCGGCACCGAGTTGTCGCTCAACGGCACCGCGGCGCACGCGTTCTCGCATATTCTCTACAAGGCGCTGCTGTTCATGTCGATGGGCGCCGTGCTGCTGCGCACCGGGACCATCAAGGGCTCCGATCTCGGCGGGCTCTACAAGTCGATGCCGTGGACCACCGGCTTCTGCATCGTCGGCGCCGCGTCCATCTCCGCCTTTCCTTTGTTCAGCGGCTTCATATCCAAGTCGCTGATCCTTACCGCGGCGGCCGAGGGACATTACACGGTTACCTGGCTCGTCTTGTTGTTTGCTTCGGCGGGCGTGTTCCATCACTCGGGCATCAAGATCCCGTATTTCGCGTTCTTCGCCCACGATTCCGGCATTCGCTGCAAAGAGGCGCCGATCAACATGCTGGTCGCCATGGGCATCACTGCCTTCCTGTGCATCGCCATCGGCGTATGGCCCGATCCGCTTTATGCGCTGTTGCCCTACCCGGTGGACTTCGCCCCGTATACGACCACGCACGTGATCACACAGCTCCAACTCCTGCTCTTTTCGGCGCTGGCCTTCGCCGTCCTCATGCGCACCGGGATCTACCCGCCGGAGCTGCGATCTGTGAACCTGGACTTCGATTGGTCGTACCGCCGTCTGTTGCCGGCCGCGGCCGGCTTCGTGATGGCCTACGGGCGCCCTACCCGCGAACGGTTGATCGCCACTGCCGAACGCCGCATCGAGCGCTTCATCGCCCGGCTCTATCGGCATCACGGCCCGCAGGGCCCACTTGCGCGCACCTGGCAGACCGGCAGCACGGCGTTATGGGTCGCGTTCCTGCTGGGCATCTACCTGATCCTCTATTACGTCTGACCCGTCGGCGACGCCGCGAAAGCATTCCGGGGGATGCTCGGCAACCGCGCATCGAGGCAGCGATTCCATATCGGGCCAAAGCCCGGCGCGCCATTGCGGGCTGGCAATCGGCGCCGTTTCGCCTAAGTCTAGGGAGTGGCGTCCGGGGGGCGCCGCGCCGACGCAACCATTCCGGGGGAGCATGCGCAAACCAAAGCTGATGAGGGAATCCTCAGACCGGCCCAGGAAAAGCAACGAGTGGCGCGCGATCGCAACGTTGCTGCCGTATCTGTGGCCGCGCGGTGCGCTGGAGCTGCGCGGGCGCGTCGTCGTCGCCATGGTGCTGCTCGTCGGCGCGAAGCTCACCAACGTCTACATTCCGATAATCTACAAGCAGGCGGTCGACATCCTGACCGGCGCGGCCGGCGCCATCGTCGCCCTGCCGGTGGGCCTCCTGGTCGCCTATGGCCTCGCGCGCATGTTCGCCGTCGCGTTCGGGGAGATGCGCGACGCGGTGTTCGCCAAGGTCGTCCAGCGGGCGATGCGGACCTCGGCCCTGCGCACCTTCGAGCACCTGCACCGGCTCAGCCTGCGCTACCACCTCGACCGCCAGACCGGTGGCCTCAGCCGTGTCATCGAGCGCGGCGTCTCGGGTATCGAGTTCCTGTTGAACTTCATGATCTTCAACATCGTGCCGACGATTCTCGAGATCCTGCTGGTCTGCGGCATTCTCTGGGGCCTGTTCGACATCTGGTTCGCGCTGGTCACCGCGGTGACGATCTTCGGCTATATCGCCTTCTCGCTGGTCGTCACCGAATGGCGCATCAAGTTCCGGCGCGAGATGAACGACCGCGACACCGAGGCCAATACCAAGGCGATCGACAGCCTGCTCAACTACGAGACCGTCAAGTACTTCGGCAACGAGCCGCACGAGGCGCGGCGCTACGACGTCGCCCTGCAGGCCTACGAGGGCGCCGCGATCCGCAGCAAGGTCAGCCTCGCCATGCTGAACGTCGGGCAGGCCGGCATCATCGGCGCCGGGCTGGTCGCGATCATGACCATGGCCGGGGCGGGCGTCGTCAACGGCACCATGACGATCGGCGACTTCGTCCTGGTCAACGCCTATCTGATCCAGCTCTACATGCCGCTCAACTTCCTCGGCTTCGTCTATCGCCAGATCCGCCAGTCGCTGACCGACATGGACGCGATGTTCTGGCTCCTGAAGGTGGAGCAGGAGGTCGCGGACGATCCGGGGGCGCCGGCGCTGCAGGCGACCGGCAGCGAGATCGTCTTCGACAGTGTCGATTTCGGCTACGATCCGCGGCGGCCGATCCTGCACGGCGTCAGCTTCACCGTGCCGCCGGGCCGGGCCGTCGCCATTGTCGGGCCGTCTGGCGCCGGCAAGTCGACGATCAGCCGCATCCTGTTCCGCTTCTACGATGTGACCGGCGGGTCGGTGCGCATCGACGGCCAGGATATCCGCCATGTCAGCCAGGCCAGCCTGCGCGCCGCCATCGGCATCGTGCCGCAGGACACGGTGCTCTTCAACGACACGATCTATTACAACATCCGCTACGGCCGCCCCGATGCGAGCCCGGCCGAAATCGAGGAGGCGGCGCGGCTCGCCCGTATCCACGAGTTCGTCATGGCGCTGCCGGACGGCTACCAGACGCGGGTCGGCGAGCGCGGCCTGAAACTCTCCGGCGGCGAGAAGCAGCGTGTCGCCATCGCCCGCACGATTCTCAAGCAACCCTCGATTCTGCTGTTCGACGAGGCGACCTCGGCGCTCGACACCCACACCGAGCAGGAAATCCAGAAGAGCCTCGAGGAGGTTTCCGCCGACCGCACCACGCTGATGATCGCCCACCGGCTTTCGACCGTGGTCGGCGCCGACGAGATCCTGGTGCTGGTCGAGGGCCGCATCGTCGAGCGCGGGCGTCATGCCGACCTGCTGGCAAGGGAGGGCGCCTACGCCGCGATGTGGCGCCGCCAGCAGGAGGGGAGGAACGGCGGCGACGAAGCCGGCGAGCCGCTCGTGGAGCCGGCGCCGGTGGCGGGGTGAGGCAACCACCTTGGCCGTCATTGCGAGGCGCGAAGCGCCGCGGCAATCCAGGTGGGCACGAGTGGGCCTGGATTGCTTCGCCTGCGGCTCGCAATGACGGAACGGGGTCGCGGGCGAGGGGGCGTTCCTAGACCAGCGAGTCCTTGTCGGCGCGGGGATTGAGGACGAAGGCGTTCTTTGCCGTCTCGTGGTATGTCGCGCCGAACCCGGCGAGAATCTCTTTCGATCCCGCGTCGGGGTCGCCCCAGCAACGGCAGGTGATCTTGGCGCTGGCGTCGATGCAGGCGGCGAGCGGCGCCTTGCCTTTCTCGTTGGCGAGATGTGCCTTGAAGCTCTCGTCGGTGGCGTAGATCTCGGTCCACTGGCTTACGCCCTGGGACGGGTAGTCGGCGTGGTAGCAGATGACGCCCGGATGGTCCTCCTGCATCACCTGGCACAGTTTTTCCTGGTTCGCCTTGAAGTCGGCCTCGCGGCCGTCCTTCAAATCCCACTGGATCTTGAGCATGAACGGCATGACTCTCTCTCCCTGGTTTCGAGGGCCGGAAATTCCGGCTCACGGCTGCATTTGTACAACGCAACGGAAAACCGGTCCAACGCCGCGGCCGCCCGCAAATGGAGCCGGCCCATATTCCCGGAAATTCCGGCTGAAATTCCCCGTTCCGGCGATCGGCGAGCATCGGAAACATCGACTGGATCGCTGGAGTTTCTCAGCGCCCGCGAGGGGCCGGTCACGCGAACGGGAGCATCTTCCGTGGAATATTTACGGAAGGTTAACGTTGTTATTCGATACCTTGCGTCTCCGTTGACGTATGGCCGGCCGGAATCGGGGCCGGGAGACGTATTCCCCACAATGAATTTGACGAATAATCGGAGGTTTTCGTGATGCTCAAATTTCCTGCCCGTCTGTTGATTGGTGGATTTATTTCAGTGATGTTGTTGGCCACGGCCATCCCGCCTTCGCAGGCTGCGGAGGGTTCGACCCTGGTTGTCGGCCGTATTACCGATAATCCGGAAAAGCACCAGAAGCGACTTGACCGGATGGCTGAGTATCTTGCCGCCGAGCTTGCCGATTACGGCGTGACGTCGGTCGGGACGGTCATGGTCGAGACCGAGGCCGAAATGGCGGATCTGATGCGGGCCGGCAAGGTCGACATCCTCTCCGAGACCCCGTTCATCGCGATCCAGCTTGAGAGCGAAGGCGTGGTCGACATCCTGATGCGCGAGTGGAAGAAGGGGGTTCCCGAATACCACAGCGTCATCGTCGCGCGTAAGGACAGCGCAGTGCGCGGCCTCGCCGACCTGGCCGGCCGCCGCGTGTCGTTCGAGGATGCCGGCTCGACGTCCGGCTATCTGTTGCCCCGCAACGCGATCGAATCCACCGGCCTCGAGCTGATGCAGCTCAACGAACCAGCCGATCCGGTTTCCGCCGGAAAGGTCGCATATTACTTCACGGGCGGCGAGACCGCCGCAATCGAGTCCGTTTACAAGGGGATCCTTGATGCGGGGGCGATCAGCAATCTCGACTGGGCCGAAGACGATACCGTGCCCGATGATCTGCGCAAGGACCTCCAAATCATATATGAAACCAGGCCGGTGATCCGTTCGGTCCTGATGGTGAATGCGTCCATCCCTGCCGAGGCGCAGGAAGCGATCGCCGCCATTCTGGAGCAGATGGAGAATACCCCCGAGGGCCGTGACGCCATGAAGACATATTCCAAGGTCACCCGATACGACCGAATTGAGGGGGATGCGCTCAAGGGGCTTGAGGAGGCCCGGCGCATCTGGCAGCGGATGCGCGAACGCTCCAGCTGATCCGCCTTGCGCGCCGGACCGGGGACGCGTTGCGTCTACCCGGCCCGGCGTCGGGCATCGCGGTCAGCCCGCGAACCCGCATGTGAACGGAGCCCGGCGGACACGACAGTCCGCCGGGCTGCCCTTCGTTCAGGTCGGCAAGCCGCCTGAAACCCGCGGAAATTCCCTTTGCATGGGGTTGTTCCTCGCGTCGGGCCTCCGGCCCCTACTTGTCCAGCCCGAAGGCCGGCCGCAGCTGGACGCCGAGCCAGTTGCCGGGCACCGCGAACAGGATCCAGATCCAGCCGTGCAGGCTGCCGGAGGCGACGCCCGAGAAGAACGCGCCGATGTTGCAGCCATAGGCCATGCGCGCGCCGATGCCCAGCAGCAGGCCGCCGATCACGGCGGCGAGCAGGGTCTTCGCGGGAACCCTCAGGGTCGGCTCGAAGCGGCCGGCGAACCCGGCCGCGATCAGCGCGCCGAGGATGATGCCGAAATTGGTGATCGAGGTGTCGTCCTGCAGCACGCCGCGCGCCAGCGCCTTCGCCTGGTAGGGGTAGGTCCAGAACACGCTCGATTGCGGGTCCCAGCCGAACAGCTGTGCGGCCTCCGCCGCCCACAGGGTGAAGCCCCAGGTGATCGACCAGGCGTGGCCGGTGACCTCCAGGACCAGCCAGTTCAGCAGCGCCAGCAGGACGGCGCTCAGCATCAGCGGCCAGGGGCCGGCCAGCAGCCGCCGCCAGGTCAGGCCGCCGCCCCACAACGGTTTCTGCTCGCGGTACCGGCCCCACCGGCCGAGCCCCAGCCAGATCGCGCCGAGCAGGGCCAGCTGCCCGACCGTGGTCACGCCCCAGCCGTAGGTGGCGCCTAGCGAGACGGTCCGGCTGTCGGCCCGCAGCCAGGCCCAGAGCGGCCAGTCCCAGGCGAGCGTCGCGAGGAACGCGCCGAGGCAGAAGAAGACCAGCGTGACCACCATCCGCGTGCTGCCGCCGCCCACCGTGAACAGCGTGCCCGACCCGCAGCCGCCGGCCAGCTGCATGCCGATGCCGAAGAGGAAACTGCCGGCGGCCACTTCCCAGCCGGCCGGGGCGAGGGCGCCGGCGGCCCGGAGGCCGGTCGCCGAGACGCCGCCGGCCAGGGTCGGCGCGAAGATGACGACGGCCAGCGCGACCATCAGCACCTGTGCCCGCACCCCGGCCACGTCGCGGCGGACGATGGCGTTGCGGTAGGCGGAACTGAAGCCGAAATCCGCCTGGTACAGGGCGGCGCCGAGCAGGCCGCCGATGGCGAACAGGATGCCGAACTGCCAGCCCTGGGCGGCGAGCGCGCCGACGCCCCACGAGACCGCCAGCAGCGCGCCGATGGCGAGGGGCCACTGGCTCGGCAGCGGCAGGGGCCTGCGGGCGGGCTGGGCGGCGTCGGTCATGGTCGGCTCCTAAGAGGGGCGAATCGCGACGGATTTTAGCGCCGAATTGCGGGTGAGCAAAGTAGAGGACGAGCTATATCCCAAAAGGTACAAACCCCTCCCCCCGCAAGCGGGAGAGTGGCACTTATGCATGCCGAACCCTATTCCAGCTCCACCGCGTAGGTCTCCAGGTCCGGCAGTGTCTTCAGCAGCCCGCGGTCCTTGAGGAAGGCGCCGAAGCGGACATAGCGGCCGCGGTCCAGCGCCGCCGGGCGCAGCGCGAAGCGGGCTACGGTGTCGCGCCAGGCGCGGCGGTTGAGCTCGTTGTCCAGCTTCTTCGGCGCACTGGCGCGGAACGCCTCCCAGGCCTCGTCCGGGTGGTTCACGATGTATTGCGTCGCCGCCTCCAGCACCGCGACGAACCGGGCGACCGCCTCCGACTTCAGCAGCGTCCGGTTGGTCACGACGATCAGCTCGTCATAGGCCGGCACGCCCTCCTCCTCGGGGTAAAACGCGCGGCCCGGTCGTTTCTCGAGGTCGAGCTGGTTGAGCTCGAAGTTCCGGAATGCGCCGATCACCGCATCGACCTGGCCCGACATCAGCGCCGGCGAGAGCGCGAAGTTCACGTTGACCAGCTCCACGTCCTTCAGCGTCAGCCCGTGCGTCTCCAGCATCCGCCCCAGCAGCGCGTCCTCGAACCCGCCGACCGAATAGCCCACCTTGCGGCCCTTGAGGTCGGCGATGGCCTTCACCGGTCCGTCCCGCAGCGTGACCAGCGAATTCAGCGGCGTCGCCACCAGCGTCGCGACGCGCACCAGCGGCAGCCCCTCGGCCGCCAGCATGTGAAGTTGCGGCTGGTAGCTGATCGCAAGTTCCGCCTTGCCGGCCGCGACCAGCTTCGGCGGCAAATTCGGATCGGCGGGCTCGATCAGGAAGACCTCGAGCCCGGCCGCCTCGAACATGCCCTTCTCCTGGGCCACGATCAGCGGGCCATGGTCCGGATTGACGAACCAGTCCAGCAGGACGGTCAGGCGCTCCTTCGCCATGGCCGGTGTGCCGCCGACGGCAAGCATCGTGGCGAGAAACAGGGTGGATAGCGATATGCGGATCATATTGGGCTCCTTATGCGTTGATTCGGTCTTCGGCGCCGGACTCCACGACCCAGGGCAAGGCGCGGATCAGCAGCCGGTCGACGAAGAAATAGAGCGCCACCGCGAACGCCGCGAGCACAGCGAGCGCCGCGAACATGAGGTCGGTCTGCCCGCGGGAGTTGGCGTTCAGCATCAGATAGCCGAGCCCGCTCGACGAGCCGACCCATTCGCCGACCACGGCGCCGATCGGCGCGACGGCGGTCGCCACCCGCAGGCCGGAAGCGAAGGAGGGCAGGGCGGCCGGCATGCGGATATGGCGCAGGACCGACCAGCGGCTTGCATCCATGCTGTGCGCGAGGTCGGTCCAGCCGGGCTCGGTGCGCCGCAACCCGTCGAGGAAGGCGGCGGTCACCGGGAAATAGATGATCAGCGTCGCCATCGCGACCTTCGAGGCCATGCCGAAGCCGAGCCACAGCACCAGCACCGGCGCCAGGGCGAACACCGGCACTGCCTGGCTGACCACCAGCACCGGCATCAGCCAGCGCCGTACGATGCGGGCGTAGTCCATGACCACCGCGCTGGCGCTGCCCAGCAGCGTGCCGAGGGCGAGGCCCAGCAGGATCTCGGCTGCCGTCGTGCCGGTGTTCTCGGCCAACAGCGCCGCGTGCTCGACCAGCGCGCCGAGGACCTTACCGGGAACCGGCAGGATGTAGTGCGGCACGCCGGTCAGCCAGACGACGATCTGCCAGGCGGCGACCAGCCCGGCCGCCACGATCAGGCCGCGCAATGCGGCGGGAATGCCGGCCCGGCTGCTCATGCCGTGGCTTTCTTGGCCGAGACCAGGCGAGTCAGAAGCTCGGCCTGCAGCGCGAGGATCGCCGGATCGCGCGGGTCGCGCGGCGGCTCTCCCGCCGGTTCCAGCGCGTCGTCGAGCCGCGCCGGTCGCCCTGCCATGACATGGACGCGGTGGCCCAGCCGTAGCGCCTCCAGCGGATCGTGGGTGACCAGCATCACCGTCCGTCCCGCCAGCAGCTCGGCCGCCGCGTCCTGGAGCTGGTATCGGGTGATCGCATCGAGGGCGGAGAACGGCTCGTCCATCAGCACCACCGGCCGGTCCTCCATCAGCGTGCGGGCCAGCGCCGCGCGCTGGCGCATGCCGCCCGACAGCGCCGCCGGCCGGTCGTCGCCCCGCCCCGCCAGCCCGACCAGCTGCAGCAGTGCGTCGGCGCGTGCGGGATCGGGCGTCTCGCCGCGCAGCCGCGCCCCGAGCGTCAGGTTGTCGGCGACCGTCAGCCAGGGCAGCAGCAGGTCCTGCTGCGCCATCCAGGCATAGCGGCCACGTAGCGGCCGGTCGTCGGAGCAGACCACGGCGCCCGCGCCCTCGAGTCCCGCGACCAGCCGCAACAGGCTCGTCTTGCCGACGCCGCTGGGGCCGAGCAGGCAGGTCGTCTGTCCGGCGGGCAGCGCGAAGTCCAGCGCATCGAACAGCGCCGCGCCGGCATAGGACAGCCGCGCCGCGTGGACGGAAATGGAAATGGGCCGTATTGCGGTGTCAGCAGTCAAGTCACGCGTCCCTACGCCGGCATGATCCGGATCAGGTTCCTGGGGTCGTCCCGCGCGACGGGACCTCTCAGCCGACGATCCGGCTCCCCCCGGTGAAGGTTGCCCGAACTATGGGCCGCCGATGGCCGATTGGCAAGCGATGATGCGGCGCTATAGTGGTGTCCATGAAACAGCTTTTCACAGCAATCCTGGGTCTGCTGGCGCTGGCGCTGCCCGGCGACGCCGGGGCGCAGCAGAGCCCGCTGGCGACGACGTTCGCCACGTCCGGGCTCGTCATCGTCAGCGAGACCGGGCGGCACGAGTTCACCGTGGAACTGGCGGTCACGCCGGAACAGCGCGCGCAGGGGCTGATGTACCGGCGCAGCATGGCCGCCGACGCCGGCATGCTGTTCGATTACAGCCGGCGGGCCGGCCGCGCCTCGATGTGGATGAAGAACACCTATATCCCGCTGGACATGCTGTTCATCAAGGCCGACGGCGAAATCGAGAGCATCGCCGAGCGCACCGTACCGCGGTCGCTGGAATCGATATCGTCAAGAGGGCCGGTGCACGGCGTGCTGGAACTGAACGGCGGGACCGCCGCGCGGCTCGGCATCAAGCCGGGCGACGTCGTCGAAAATCCACTCTTCGGGACCGCAGCCTCCGCGCCGTAGCGCCGCGGCGTCAGGCCCTGGCGTCCTCGAGCTGCTTCTTGATGAATTGCCAGTTGCTGCCGGCGGCCATCAGGCAGGTCAGCCCGTTCGGCGTCGTGTAGACGATGGTGAAGCTGTCGCCGGCCTTGTTGGACAGCACCTCGACGACCGATCCGTTGGTCGCAAGGCCCATCGCGACCGGTTTCTCGGAATATTTCTGCGAGAGGTGCGAGAGCATTTCGTCGCGATCGCCGCAGGGCATCGATTCATTGCCGTCGGCAATGGCATCCGGGGCGGCCGGGACGACAAGGAGGGCGAAGGCGAGCAGGGGAAGGACATAGCGGGGCATGGGCGGCGGTCTCTCAAGCTGTAAGTGACAGGATCCGGTATTGGCGACCCGGCAATGATAGGAAACACTCGTTAATGCAGGATTAACCCAGATCGCATTCTTCCCGCCCGCAACGGGCGTTGAGCGGATTCGGACTTCGGCGGCCCGGGGTCCCGTCGATTGAATGCAATGACGATCCCCTGTACCGGCGGGTCCGTGCGTTGCGCCGGCATTGCAATATCCCGCCGGACACCCTATTTTCCGCCCGCCGGGGTGTAGCTCAGTCTGGTAGAGTGCCTGCTTTGGGAGCAGGATGTCGCTGGTTCGAATCCAGTCACCCCGACCAGATACGCGTTGCAGGGAATAGTGGAGCGGAACATATGCGTGTTCGCATCTTCAGGCCGGCCAAGACCGCGATGCAGTCGGGCCGCGCCAAGATACAGAACTGGATTCTGGAATTCGAGCCGACCGACCCGGTGCGGCCTGACCCGCTGATCGGCTGGAACGGCTCCGGCGATACGGACCGGCAGGTCCGCCTCCGCTTCGCCAGCGCCGAGGACGCGGTCGCCTATGCGGAACGGCACGGCTACGAGTACAGCCTGACGCGGCCGAAGGAGCGCAGAGTGCGGTCGAAAACGTACTCCGACAATTTCGCGTATCACCGCCTGCAACCCTGGACGCATTGAAGCCGTCCGGGCGCCGGCCCCGTAGCTCAACCGGATAGAGCAGCGGACTTCTAATCCGCAGGTTACAGGTTCGAGTCCTGTCGGGGTCGCCATTGCTTCCACGGGGTCGCCATTGCTTCCATAATGTTTGCAATGACCTCGCACGCGTCGCAGCCACTGTCGGGCGTCGCGGCTCGCTCCCCGCCGCGAAGATTGTGGGCCGGTCGGAAGTCCGGATCTTCCATTCATGTCGCCGGGGACTTTTTAAGAATTCCGAATGAGACTTCGCATAGAATGAAAACGCAAGCTGTCACGAGTCGAATAGAAACACGAAGGAAACGGTTGTGGCAAAGACCGACAAGACCGGACGGCCTGTGTTTCGCGCGATCATGGCCGTGCTGAGCCTGCCGGGATGGTTGCTGTCGCTGGTTCTCGGCCGGCGGGTCCGCAATTCGATCGCCGACCGGGGCCGCTGGTGGGATGGGCTGATCGGGCCGCTGCTGTTTTTCTCGTTCTTGGCGCTGATCGCCGGGATTGTCTTGCCGGTGCTACGGGTCAAAAAGCTCTTCATGTTCACCGATCAGATTTCCCTCGCGCGTGGCATCTATACGCTGTGGAAAACGGATGAATTCATGCTTGCCGCCGTGGTCCTGGTGTTCACGGTCCTGTTTCCGGTCCTGAAGCAGTTCGAGGCCTATCGGCTGTGGCGCCGCATCAGCATCTACGACGAACGGTTCGACACCCGCCTGCGCCGCCTTGAATGGCTCAGCAAGTGGTCGATGGTCGATGTGCTGGTGGTCGCGCTGGTCGTGCTTTCAATCAAGGCGCACAAGCTTGCCAGCGCCACGAGCGAGCCCGGACTGTATTTCTTTGCCGGCGCACTCGCGGGAACGGCGTTGGCGCTGACCTGGATCGGGATGGCGGCTGCGCGCCTGCGCGGCAGCGGCCTGGTCGAATATCCGGAATAGCACGGGAACAACATTTGTATTCAGGGCCGTGACCGGCACCTGATACGGAAATGGAGCCCCGACCCTCTCGGGCCGGGGCTCGTCCTCCCCCTCCAGTCGTACGCTAGTTGGCTGCATCCAGGTTCAGGAGCGGCAGGGCCGTGGTCGGGAACATCCGCTCCGGCAGCTTGCCGTCCCAGTTGAGCGCGGCCTCGGCGCGGATCAGCGCCACCAGCTCCGGGTTCTGCCGGATCACCTCGGCGCGGGCCTTCAGGCGCTCCGCCTCGGCGTCGCCGACGGCGCGGATCTTCTCCGCCTCGCCCAGACCCTGCTGCTGCAGTTCGTAGTAGTTGGCGTCGGCGCGCTCGCGCCGGGCCTGCGCCTCGCCCTGGGCCTCGATGATGCGCGCCTCGGCCTCCTTCTCGGTGCGCCGGCGGACCTGCTCGGCACGTTCGACCTCGGCCTTCTCCAGCGCCGCGCGCTCGATCTTCTCCTCGAAGCTGTCCGAGTATTTCAGGTCGTACAGCTTGGCGTCGTCGACGATCGCGCCATAGGGTGCCAGCAATTCGGTCAGACGATCCTGCGCCAACACTGCGATCTCGGTGCGCTCGCTGGCCAGCTTGATCGTGTTCACGTCGCCCATCACCGAGCGGAAGGTGCCGATCGCCAGTTCACGCATCAGCCGCTGCTCGAAATCGCGGCCGTACTGCCGGTAGATGCGCTCGAGTTGCTCCGGATCCAGGTGATAGGCGATCAGCAGCGTCGAGGTGACCACCTGGTTGTCGGACGTATAAGCATCGACGCCCTCGTAGCTGATCTTCTGGGTGCGGATCGAGAATTTCACGAGATCCTCGGCGAAGGGATATTTGACGTGGAAGCCGGGTTGCAGAACCCGGTTGATTTTTCCAAGTCGAAGTACGATACCCCTGTCCCCTTCATCAATAATGAAGAGGTTAGATGCAACAAGAGCGCCAATTGCGATGA
Organism: uncultured Alphaproteobacteria bacterium; assembly: GCA_947259105.1. Lineage (GTDB taxonomy): Bacteria > Pseudomonadota > Alphaproteobacteria > UBA8366 > JADFVY01. Next base: position 8,353 of record CAMYKU010000019.1, on the reverse strand, counting down.
ACATTACCGCAACGATAGCAGTTTTTATATTTATCATTAGTCCACCCCCATTTGGTTTTCACGATAACAATCTATATATGGGGATATTGAGACAGATATTAAATATCTTTACTTCCGATTTTCGATCAGAATCGGATTCTACACTTGGACGTTTGTTGTGAAAACCGGGAAGAATCTCCCGAAAAACAGGGTAAACGCCGAAACCCGAAAATCGCCGGCTCGACCTCACCCTTGAGGCCTTCGCACGGAACAAAGGGTCGTCATTGCGAGGCGCGCAGCGCCGCGGCAATCCAGGCTGGCGGCGTAATCTGGATTGCTTCGCCGCGATGCGTCTCGCAACGACGACTTTACGCTTTGCTCAAAGGTCCCAGGAACGAGGCCACTGCCGCTCAGCACTCCACCACGTTGACGGCAAGGCCGCCCTGGGAGGTCTCCTTGTACTTGGCCTGCATGTCCTTGCCGGTCTGGTGCATGGTCTCGATCACCTCGTCGAGCGAGACGAAGTGGGTGCCGTCGCCCTTCAGCGCCAGCCGCGCGGCGTTGATCGCCTTGACCGCGCCCATGGTGTTGCGCTCGATGCAGGGGATCTGCACGAGGCCACCGATCGGATCGCAGGTCAGTCCCAGATTGTGCTCCATGCCGATCTCCGCGGCGTTCTCGATCTGCTCGTTGCTGCCGCCCAGCGCCGCGGTCAGCCCCGCTGCGGCCATCGAGCAGGCGACGCCGACCTCGCCCTGGCAGCCGACCTCGGCCGCCGAGATCGAGGCGTTCTTCTTGTACAGCATGCCGATCGCGGCGGCGGTGGCGAGGAAGGTCATGATTCCGTCCTGGCTCGACGCCGCGACGCAGCGGTCGTAATAGGCGACGACGGCCGGGATCACGCCGGCGGCGCCGTTGGTCGGGGCGGTCACCACGCGGCCGCCGGCGGCGTTTTCCTCGTTGACCGCCAGCGCATAGAGGTTCACCCAGTCGAGCACCGCGAGGTGGTCCTTCAGCGAGGCCTCGGGCCGTTCCGCGAGCTCGCGGTACAGGCAGGCGGCGCGGCGCTTGACCTTGAGGCTGCCGGGCAGGATGCCGTCCTGTTGGCATCCCCGGCGGATACTGCCCTCCATCGCCGCCCAGATATTCCGCATCCCGTCGAAGATTTCCTCCTCGCCGCGCCAGGTCTTCTCGTTCTCGATAACGATGCCGGCGATCGTCTTGCCGGTGTCGCGGCCGATCGCCAGCAGCTCGTCGCCGGATTCGAACGGATAGGGCAGGGCGACGTTGCGGCCGGGATCGTCGTCGCCGGCTTCGGCTTCGGCGTCGCTCACCACGAACCCGCCGCCGACCGAGTAATAGGTTTCCTCGTGGATCGCCCGGCCGGCGGAGTCCCTGGCGGTGAAACGCATCCCGTTGGAATGCTTGGGCAGCAGCGCCTCGTAGTGAAACACCAGGTGCTCCGATTCACGGAACGGGATCGGCTTGCGCCCGAACAGACGCAGCGTTCCGCTCTCGCGCACCGACGCAAACAGTCCATCGGCTTCGTCGGGATCGACCTTGTCGGGGGTTTCCCCAAGCAGGCCCAGGATGATCGCCTTGTCCGTCGCATGGCCGTGGCCGGTCAGCGCGAGCGAGCCGTACAGGCCGACTTCGACGGCTTCGGTCGCGTCGATCAGGTTCCGCGACTCCAGTTCCAGCAGGAACCGGTTGCCGGCCCACATCGGCCCGACCGTATGCGAACTGGACGGGCCGATACCGATCTTGAACAGATCGAAAATGCTCAGACTCATTGAGGTCTCTCTCTGTCGGCCGCGACAAGTGTATGGACAACTTCGCATGTTTCCGATAGGAAATATACGCTAATATCGGTACAATCGAAAGCCATGTTTATGATCGTGGAACATTGTCCCGTGCAGGCGTCCTGGCCGCGCCGAGGCGGTTGTGGATGAACCGGAATGGCGACGGCGGGCGGATGATGCGCGCCGCTTCGGGCAGCGGGCCGCTCAAGGTTCAGCCGCTCAAGCTGGGTGAACGGATCCGCGAGATCCGCCGCCGCAACAGCTGGACGCTGGAGGAGGCGAGCCGGCGGACGGGGCTGGCCCGCTCGACCCTCTCGAAGATCGAAAACGAGCAGATGTCGCCGACCTTCGAGGTCGTGCAGAAGCTCGCGGCGGGGCTCGAGATCGAACTGCCGCAGCTGTTCGAGGCGGCCGAGCCGAGCGGCGCGACGGGCCGGCGCACGGTCACGCGTGAAGGCGAGGGAAGGCCGCGGGTTACCGCGACCTACGAGCATGAGCTGCTGAGCGTCGAGCTCGCGAAACGGAAGATGATCCCGTTCAAGACGCGGGTGCGCGCCCGTTCGTTCGATGCGTTTTCCAGCTGGGTGCGGCATCCGGGGGAGGAGTTCCTTTATGTCCTCGAGGGCAGCGTCGCCTTCTATACCGAATTCTACGAGCCGGTCGTCCTCGCTGCCGGCGACAGCGTCTACTATGACAGCGACATGGGCCACGCCTGCGTCTCGGTCGGCGACGAGGATGCTCTTATCCTCTGGGTTTCAACCGGTTGAGGGGGAAGGGTCGCCCGAAGACGCGGCCGGAGCAAGCCCCGTTCGTGTGGGCGCGAACCTACCCGAAGCGGCTGGAAATACGGGCGTGGGGTCTTGTACGGAGGTCGTGTTTCGTATAAGAAACATCGACGCCCGACGCGACGATCCGGCCGCCGGCAACGCCCGGCGAAGTCCCGCGCATCATGTGAATCAGCAAATGGAACACATCCATGTCGAGTGAAACGGGAACGGCCGATACGGACACGCTGGCGCGCACGCCGCTTTACGATCTTCACGTCGAGCTCGGGGCGCGTATCGTGCCCTTCGCGGGTTACGAAATGCCGGTCCAGTTCACCGGAATACTCGAGGAACACAGGCATGTCCGCACCGCGGCCGGCCTGTTCGACGTCTCGCACATGGGCCAGGTGCGGCTGCGCGGCGCGGACGCGGCGGCGGCGCTCGAGACGCTGGTCCCGGTCGATGTCGTCGATCTCGGCGCGGGCCGGCTGCGCTACGCGCTGTTCACCAACACGCAAGGCGGAATCCGCGACGATTTGATGGTCACCAACGCCGGGGACCACCTGTTCCTGGTCGTCAACGCCGCCTGCAAGTCGCAGGATCTGGCCCATCTGCGCGCACACGTGGCGGATCGCTGCGAGATCGAGGAGCTGGCCGACCGCGCCCTGCTGGCGCTGCAGGGGCCGGCCGCCGGCGCGATCATGGCCGCGGTCGCCCCCCGGACCGAAGGGATGCATTTCATGACTGCTACCAGCGCGGAGCTGTTCGGCGCCGACTGTTTCGTCACCCGCTCAGGCTACACCGGCGAGGACGGGTTCGAGCTCTCGGTGCCTGCCGATGCGGCCGATCATGTCGCCCGGCAGCTGCTGGCCCGCGACGAGGTCGCGCCGATCGGCCTCGGCGCGCGCGATTCCCTGCGCCTCGAAGCCGGGCTGTGCCTGTACGGCCACGACATCGACGAGACCACGACACCGGTCCAGGCGGGGCTGACCTGGGCCATCCAGAAGGTCCGGCGGCGCGGCGGCGCACGGGAATTCGGCTACCCCGGGGCGGACATCGTCGACGCCGAGATGCGCGACGGGCCGGCGCGCCGGCGCGTCGGCCTGCGTCCCGAGGGGCGGGCCCCGGTGCGCGAGGGCGCGGAATTGACGGACGAAACCGGAACGGCGGTCGGACGGGTGACCAGCGGCGGATTCGGGCCCACGGTCGAGGGCCCGGTGGCGATGGGATACGTCGCCGCCGAACACGCCGCCGCCGGCACGCGGCTAAATGCCATCGTGCGCGGCAAGGCGTTGCCGGTTACGGTGGCGCGGATGCCGTTTGTCGAGCAGCGCTATTACCGGGGCTAGCATGTATTCGACCTTGAACGACGGCGCGACCTCATACTTCGAGACGGGCCTGATGGCCCTCCTCAGTATGAGGCTCTATCGCTTGTTTCCTCATGCTGAGGAGCCCCGCAGGGGCGTCTCGAAGTATGAGGTCGCTCGGAAGCCGATCCGATTTATCTGGAGTTAGAACGATGACCAAGGCACGGCCACCGCTTAGCGAGTTGAAGATGCGGGACGATTTCGTCCACCGGCATATCGGCCCGGGCGAGTCGCAGATCGCGGAGATGCTCAAGCTGCTGAAGCTGAAGTCGCTCGATGAGCTGGTCGACAAGGCGGTGCCGCGCGCCATCCGCTCCGACGATCAGCCCCTGGCGCTGCCGGAGCCGCAGACCGAACGCGAGATCCATTCGGTGCTGCGCCGCATCGCCGGCCGCAACCGGGTGTTCATCTCGATGATCGGCATGGGCTACCACGGCACCATCATGCCGCCGGTGATCCAGCGCAACGTGCTGGAGAATCCGGGCTGGTACACCGCCTATACGCCGTATCAGGCGGAGGTCAGCCAGGGCCGGCTGGAGGTCCTGCTGTCGTTCCAGCAGATGGTGATGGACCTGACGGGAATGGACCTCGCCAACGCCTCGCTGCTCGACGAGGCGACGGCGGCGGCGGAGGCGATGACCATGTCGCACCGGATCGCCAAGAACGGGTCCGATGTGTTCTTCGTCGATGCCGAGTGCCATCCGCAGACCATCGAGGTGGTGCGGACCCGCGCGCGGCCGATGGGGCTGCAGGTGGTGGTCGGCGACCCGCAGGCCGAACTGGACCGGCACGACGTTTTCGGCGTGCTCCTGCAATACCCTGGAACCTACGGCGATATCAGGGACTTGCGACCGATCATAAAGAAAGTGCATGAGAAGAAGGCGCTGGCCACTGTTGCCGCCGACCTGTTGGCGCTGCTGCTGCTGACCCCGCCGGGTGAGATGGGCGCCGACATCGTAATTGGAAACTCCCAGCGCTTCGGCGTGCCGATGGGATACGGCGGCCCGCATGCAGCCTTCTTCGCGACCCGCGACGACTACAAACGGCAGACCCCGGGCCGCATCATCGGCGTATCCATCGATTCCGAGGGCAACCGCGCATTGCGCATGGCAATGCAGACCCGCGAGCAGCATATCAGGCGGGAAAAGGCGACCAGCAACATCTGTACGGCGCAGGTCCTGCTGGCCATGCTGGCGGCGCTGTACGCGGTCTATCACGGGCCGGACGGACTCAGGCGCATCTCCCAGCGCGTCCACCGGCTGACCCTGATCATGGCCGAAGGCCTGAAGCGGTTGGGCTTCGAGATCGCCAACGACTCGTTCTACGATACGGTGACGGTGCTGTTGCCGGGGCAGGCCCGGCGGGTCGCCGCGCGGGCCCGGGAATCGCGCATCAATCTGCGGGTCATCGATGCCGACCGCCTCGGCATCACCTTCGACGAGACGACCCAGCGGAAGAATCTCGTCGCGCTCTGGCAAGTGTTCTCGTCGCGGGCGGACGAGCTGCTCGACCTCGATGCGCTCGACGGCGAAGTCGAGGAGTGCATCCCCAAGGCGCTGGCCCGGACCAGCGCCTACCTCACCCATCCGGTCTTCCACCTCTACCATTCGGAGACCGAGATGATGCGCTACCTGCGCTTTCTCTCGGCCAAGGACATCGCACTCGACCGCTCGATGATCCCGCTCGGCTCGTGCACGATGAAGCTCAACGCGGCCAGCGAGATGATTCCGATATCCTGGCGCAATTTCACCCACATCCACCCCTTCGCGCCGCTCGACCAGACCCAGGGCTATCAGCAACTGTTCGAGGAACTCGAGGAGATGCTGTGCGAGATCACCGGGTTCGACGCCGTGTCGCTGCAGCCGAACGCCGGCAGCCAGGGCGAATATGCCGGGCTTCTGGTGATCCGCAAATATCTGGAGGGTAAGGGGGAGGGGGCGCGCAACGTCTGCCTGATTCCGGCCTCCGCGCACGGCACCAATCCGGCCAGCGCGACGATGGCCGGCTTACGTGTGGTCGTGGTCGCCTCGGACGAACAGGGCAACGTCGATATGGACGACCTGCGCGAGAAGGCCAAGACCCATGCCGCGGAGCTCGCCGCGCTGATGGTCACCTATCCCTCGACGCACGGCGTCTACGAGGAGACGATCGTCGACATCTGCCAGGTGGTTCACGATCACGGCGGCCAGGTCTACATGGACGGCGCAAATCTCAACGCCATGGTCGGCATCTCCCGCCCGGCGCGGATCGGCGCCGACGTGATGCATATGAACCTGCACAAGACCTTCGCCATTCCGCATGGCGGCGGCGGCCCCGGCATGGGTCCGATCGGCGTGGCCGCGCATCTTGCGCCCTTCCTGCCCGATCACCCGATGGTCCAGGGCGTCAATCCCGCTTCGCGCGGCGGCGACACCATCGGCGCCGTGTCGGCGGCGCCGTGGGGTTCGGCCAGCATCCTGCCGATCAGCTGGACCTATATAAGGCTGATGGGCGCCGAGGGGTTGAAGCGGGCGACCCAGGTCGCGGTGCTGAACGCGAACTATATGGCGAAGCGGCTCGACCCCCACTATCCGGTGCTCTACACCGGCAAGAGCGGCCTCGTGGCGCACGAATGCATCATCGATCTGCGGCCGCTGAAGGAATCCAGCGGGATCACCGTCGAGGACGTCGCCAAGCGCCTGGTCGATTACGGGTTCCATGCGCCGACCATGTCCTTCCCGGTTCCCGACACGCTGATGATCGAGCCGACCGAGAGCGAAGCAAAGCGCGAACTCGACCGGCTGTGCGACGCGCTGATCGCGATTCGCCAGGAGATCGCAGACGTCGAGTCGGGCAAGGCGGATGCCAAGGACAACCCGTTGCACAACGCGCCTCATACCCATCACCTGCTGCTCGAAGGCGACTGGTCGCGGCCGTATTCCAGGGAACAGGCTTACTTTCCGCTGCACACGTTGCGCGAGGACAAGTACTGGCCGCCGGTCGGACGGGTCGACAACGTCTATGGCGACCGCCATCTGGTGTGCAGCTGTCCGCCGATGGAAGCCTACGGCGAGGCGGCTGAGTAGGGGCCGGCAAACCGTCGGAAACCGGTCATCACGCCCCTGCCAGGGCCGCGCATCGGCCCAAAAAAAACGCCCGGGGAATGGTTGGTACCATTCCCCGGTTAGTTTTGGCGGGTAAGAGAGGGTTAGAGGAGTTCTTTCTACGCTCCGGTTCGTGTATGAACATTGATCCAGATCAATTCCCGGATTTTATTTATGGTTTTTCCGGCACTTATATGCGGCGGGATGTCGCAGATTTTGGCCGTTCGGCGCGCATCCCCTGCTGTCCGACGGCCGTCCGGCGATTACCACACTGGGATACGGGCCGATGGATGAGCGCTTTTTCGGGACCTGGCGGCTCCAGTCCTGGGAGAACCGGGACGAGGCCGGCGCGGTCAGCCATCCGGTCGGCCGCGCGCCGCTCGGCCTGCTCCATTACGCGCCGGACGGCTACATGTTCGTCCATATCATGCGGGTGGATCGCCGCTGTCCACCGGTGCGCTGTTCGGCGGCGGCGCGGCCGAGCGGGCCGAGGCGTTTTCCGGCCACGTCGCCTATTCCGGCCGCTGGGAGGTCAGCGGCGGGACGATGATCCACCGGCTGGAGGTCTGCTCGGTGCCCAACTGGGCCGGGAGCGAGCAGCACCGGAGCTTCGAGTTCCCCGATGCCGGCAGCCTGCGGCTCAGCGCCCCCATGGAGTTCGATGGCCGCACCGTGATGGCCCGCGTGACCTGGCGGCGGGCCTCTTAACCCTTCCGCAATCCCCCGCAGCAACAATGGCGGCATGGAAGGGAAAGACGAACATACGAGCGTCGGGCCTCCCGGCCGGAGCGATGTCGGCGAACACAGACGGCGGCCGACGCGCCTTTGGGCCGTTATTGTTTCCTGTGTGGTCGGCGGTGTCGCCAGCATCGCATCGCAATGGCTATCCACCCATCTCTTCGGGATTACCGCTGAACAGCGTGTGTTCGCCGTGGATTTCGGCGCATTTCTCGTGCCGATGCTTGTTCTGGATGGGCCAAGCGAGAGTTTGGATCTCGACCAGCCCGGCCACCGACGCTGTTTCCTGTTGATCTGTGTTGCGGTCCTGGCGGCGGCGATTCCGTCCCAACTGCTCGCGCTGGTCATCCTGCGCCCCTGGCTGGACGCGGAGGCGGGAATCCTGACCCAGATCGGCCTTATGCTGCCTGCGTACGCAATTTTGATCGGTGCGGTGATGACTGCCTCAAAGGCCGCCACCCGGCTATGTGCCGGGCCTGGCCCGGCAGCCGATACATCGGACGGGGACCAATGAGCGACCCGACCCAGGCTGTGTAAAAACGCTCGCCATGCTATGATTCTCCCGTGCTTTGGCGGGAGGATTTGATGAAGCGTTTTGTTGAGGGCGTGGATCGCGGGCA
>CAMYKU010000018.1 GCA_947259105.1 uncultured Alphaproteobacteria bacterium | reverse complement strand
GTGTCGATCGCATCGGGACGCAGGTTCGACTTGTCGAAGTCGAAGAACACCCGGTCGCCGACATTGATCACAAGATCTTCCTGCGCCGACATCGACGCCGGCGGAGTCACGGGCGGGGCCATGGTCTCGGTTTCGGTGGTGGTGGTCGCCTGATCGGCACAGGCGGTCAAAAGCAAAAGAGCGGCCATCGGGCCGAAAACCTTTACGCGCATCTCGAACCCCCCATTGAGGTCAAAAGGAAATAATGAGAACGAATCCCAAACGGAACAGGCGCACATATAACCACGTGTTTAGTGCGAATACAACCGTCCAGAACCCTAGTTTCGGCATTTTCTCTGACAAAATAGTGGCAATTTTAAGACGCCAGTAAGGATTCTTAATAAAGCTTTAACGATTCAGGGGTGACCAGGCCGGATCGGAAGCATCGGTCGGTGTTTTGATTTCACGAAGATTATAGCCGGTCAAATCAACGGAGTAGAGTTTGGTGATGCCACCGCCGCCCTTAGAGTCTGTCGGCGTCTGTCTGAAGTAGATCAGCACACGGCCGTTCGGCGACCAGGTGGGCGCCTCGTCGAGGAAGCTTTCGGTGAGCAGACGTTCGCTCGTGCCATCCGGCCGCATCACGCCGATAAAGAAACGGCCGCCGAAGAACTTGGTGAACGCGATCAGGTCGCCGCGCGGCGACCAGACCGGCGTCGCGTAGCGCCCTTCACCGAAGCTGATGCGGCGCACGTCGCTGCCGTCGGCATCCATGACATAGAGCTGCTGCGTGCCACCCCGGTCCGAGTTGAAGGTGATCTGCCGGCCGTCGGGCGAGAAGCTGGGCGATGTGTCGATCGCCGGGTCGAAGGTGATCTGGCGCGCCCGGCGCGTCCGCAGGTCCATGATCCAGATGTCGGAATCGCCGTCCTTGGCGTAGGACATGATCACCGAATTGCCATCGGGCGAAAAGCGCGGCGCGAACGTCATGCCCTCGAAGGCGCCGAGCATCTCCTGCCGCCCGTTGTTGATGTCGAACAGATAGACCCGCGGCGTGTCGTTGAAATAGGACAGGTAGGTGATCTCCTGCCGCGACGGCGAGAACCGGGGCGTCAGCACCAGCGCGCTTCCATCGGTCAGGAATTTGTGGTTGGCGCCGTCCTGGTCCATGATCGCCAGCCGCTTGATCCGCTTGGTGTGCGGCCCGGTCTCGGCGATATAGACGATGCGGCTGTCGAAGTAGCCCTCCTCGCCGGTGATCCGCTTGTATATGGCATCGGCGATGATATGGGCCACGCGCCGCCAGTTATTGGCCGGGGTCTTGTAGGCGAAGCCGGCCATCTGAACCTCGGCGAACACGTCCCACAGGCGGAACTCGATGCGCATCCTGCCATCCGCCTCGTAGCGCACGCTGCCGCTGACCAGAGCCTGGGCATTGATCACCCGCCAGTCCGAGAAGCGCGGCCGGGCCTGCAAGGATTCGGTCGACTGTATGAAGGCGCGCCGGTCGATCGGCGCGAACAGGCCCGAGCGATCGAGGTCGGCGGCGATCACGGCCGAGAGTTCGGCGCCGATATCGGCGGCTCCCGGCTCGATGCTGAAGAACTCGGTAATCGCCACCGGCATCGGATCGATGTTGCCGCGGGTCACGTCGATTCGGATTTCCGCGCGCGCCACGACCGATGTCGCCGCGAGGACTGACATTCCGACCATCAGCGCCCGAACGGCGGGTATATGAAGACAATCAAACAACAACCGACCAATTCCCATCTCTATCACCTCTGCCCGTGACCTCTGGTATCGAAACGCACCACAATTATCCTCCACTGATCATACTTGTCGGGCGGAAGATTTAAAGGCATGCACCGCATTACGGCTTTCACGGCGCTCTCAGCGAAAGCCCGGAATGACGAGCTGGCCGCCAAATCGGCAACAGCCGCAATCGCAGCTGCGGACCGGACGGCAGCCGACAAGCCAAGATACGGAACGGAGGCTCTGTTCCAGCCAGCGTCTACCATTATCTTCCCACCATCTTGCTGGGATCAAAGCGATACACGAAGGACTTCAGCTGTTCGTATTTCTTCGGCGGAATTGGCAATGGCTGGCAGCGCTTGTTGAGAACCGCCCGCATGGCCGCCTCGGCGGCAGCCCGATAGTACCGGTCGCTACTCATCCGGTCCTTGTCCAAGGCTTCTGCATGGCGGACGGTACCGTCCCGCCGTATGTACACGCGAATATCGACTGTCAGTTCCTCGGGATTTCGGGCCCCGATCTGAACATTCCAGCACGGCTCAATGTGACGGCTCAGCGCGTCTTCCTCGCTGATCGTCAGACGGTTGCCAAGAATCGCGGCCAGTTGCGCGACCGGCTGGTCCGGCTCCACCGCTGGATCGGGCGTGTCCAGGGATTTCGCGAGATCCTCGAGAAAATCGCCCTCCGGCTTCGGCTTGTCGTCCGGCTGCTCGTTATCGACCTCCAGCTCCTGGGCCAGGTCCTTGAGCATCGATTCGAACTCGTCCACCTTCGGCGGCGGCGTCGGCTTGGCGCGCGGCAGCGCCGGAAGCGGCGGAATCTCGGCTTCCGCCGCCGGATCCGGAACCAGGACCGGCGGCGGCGGCTCGGGGACCGGCTCGGGCTGCGGCGGCAGCGCGGCGACCTTCGGTTCCTCGGGTTCCGGTTCCGGTTTGGGCTCGGCCACCGGCTTGGGCTGCGGCTTGGGCGTCGGGTTCGGCGCGCGGCGCTCGATCGTCTCCGTCAGGCCGGCGATTTCGACGTCGATGAGTTGCTTGTCCTCCACCGGCAGCGGGCTGACAACAAAGATGTCGATAAAATACGGCACCACAAACGCCGCCGCCACCACGGCAACGTGCAACAACGCGGAATACAGGAACGCCTTGGCCATCGGCATCGCGGGGGCGCTACTTCCTCTTCGGTTTGTCCGGCAGTTCCGCCAGCAGGGAAACTTTCCTGTAGCCGGCGGCACTGACACTCCCCATGACCTGCATCACCTGGCCGTACTGGATCCCCTTGTCGCCCCGCACGAAGATACGCGTATCCGGATTCTGGCCGGTGACCGCCAGCAGCCGCGCCGTCAGGTTCTCCATCGGGATCATGCTCTCCTGCAGGAAAATCTCACCCTTGGCGTTGATCGAGATGACCAGCGGTTCGTCCGGATTGTTGATCGTCGCGGCCTGGGTCTTCGGCAGGTCGACCGGCACGCCGACGCTCAACAACGGCGCCGTCACCATGAAGACCACCAGCAGCACCAGCATCACGTCGACGAAGGGCGTAACGTTGATCTCCGCCATCGGCCGATAGCGCACGCCGCGCACCTTTATGCCGTTCTGTCCGTTTCCCGCGCCCATGGTATCAGGCCGCCTCCTCGATCTGGCGCGACAGGATCGCGCTGAACTCGCCCGAGAACGCCTCGAGGCGGCCGGAATAGCGGTTCAAATCGTTGGACAGCTTGTTGTAGGCGACGACCGCGGGGATCGCCGCGACGAGGCCCAGCGCCGTCGCGAACAGGGCCTCGGCGATGCCTGGCGCGACCACCGCCAGCGTCGTCTGCTTCGACGCCGCGATCGACTGGAAGCTGTTCATGATACCCCAGACCGTTCCGAACAGGCCGATGAACGGCGCAGTCGACCCGACCGACGCCAGAAACGCCATGTAGCGTTCCAGGCGCTCCATCTCACGGCCGACCGTGACATGCATGACCCGGTCGATCCGCTCCTGCAGGCTCCCCGTCACCGATGCGCCGGCGATCCGGCGGCTCAGCGAGCGCCGCCATTCCCGCATGGCGGCCGAGAACACCGCCGACATGGGATCGTTCGGCCGCTGTCCCACCTGATCGTAAAGCTCGTCCAGCGATCCGCCGGACCAGAAGGCGTCCTCGAACCGCCCGGCCTTGCGCATCAGCCAGCGCATCCGCACGACCTTCTCGAAGATGATGGCCCAGCTCCAGATCGAGGCGAGCATGAGGATGATGATGACCGCCTTGACGATCCAGTGCGCGGACCAGAACAGGCCCCACACCGAGAGATTGATGGCGTCGACGGAACCGCCGAGCGTTGCAGAGTCGATGAGGTTGGTTTCCATTTCTCAGGTCACGCTGTTTGAGACAAGGTTCACGCAATTAAGCGAAAATTGATTGCAATCCAGTTAAGACGCCGCTTCCGTCCCGGCGTATGTTTCCAGCGCCGCGCGCAACCCGGCCGGTATGCGGGCCGGCCGGCCGCCGGAGCCAAGACAGGCCAGGTCGATCCGCATCGTCACGAGGTCCCGGCCGCCGCGCCGGACGATCTGCTCGGCCGACAGCGACGCGCCGCGCAACTCAAGCATCCGCGAATGCACCTCGAGCAGATCGTCGAGCCGGGCCGCACCCAGATAATCCACGACGCAGCGCCGCACGACGAAATGCATCCCTGCCGCGAGCATGCGGCCGTACTGGCCATCGCCGATATCGCGCATCAACTCCGAGCGCGCCCGCTCGGCGAACTTCAGATAGTTGGCGTAATACACGATTCCCGCCGCGTCGGTGTCCTCGTAATAGACGCGGACAGACGTTACATGGGAGCCGTTGTTCGGCGCGTCAATCATCGCCGTCCTCTTCCGCATCGCCGCCCAGCAGGTCAAGCTGCGGCGCGCCGGCCGGCGGCATGCGGCCCAGACTGGCCCATCCGGGGGCGGTGAGCGCGCGGCCGCGCGGCGTGCGCTGCAACAGGCCCTGCTGCACCAGATAGGGCTCGATCACCTCCTCCAGCACGTCGCGCTCCTCCGACAGCGCCGCCGCCAGCGTCTCGACGCCGACCGGGCCGCCGCCGTAATTGTCGGCGATGCACGACAGATACCGCCGGTCCATCGCGTCGAGCCCGCGTTCGTCGACCTCGAGCCGGCGCAACGCACGGTCCGCCGCCCCGGAATCGATCTCGCGGTGGCCGTCGATGGTCGCGAAATCCCGCACCCGCCGCAGCAGGCGCCCGGCCACCCGCGGCGTGCCGCGGCTGCGCCGCGCGACCTCGCGCGCACCGTCGGGCGTGATCGGCGCGCCCAGCAGCCGCGCGTTGCGCTCGACGATGACCGTCAGTTCCTCGACGGTATAGAAGTCCATGCGCAGCGGAATGCCGAAGCGTTCGCGCAGCGGCCGCGTGATCAGGCCGGACCGGGTCGTCGCGGCGACCAGCGTAAACGGCGGCAATTCGATGCGGATCGATTGCGCGGCCGGGCCCTCGCCAATGATCAGATCGAGCTCGTAATCCTCCATGGCCGGGTAGAGGATCTCCTCCACCGCCGGGTTCAGCCTGTGGATTTCGTCGATGAACAGCACGTCGTGCGGCTGCAGCTTGGTGAGCAGCGCCGCGAGGTCGCCGGCCCTGGCCAGCACCGGCCCGGAGGTCGCGGTGAAGCCGACCCGCATCTCACGCGAGAGGATCTGCGCCAGCGTCGTCTTGCCGAGGCCCGGCGGTCCGTGCAGCAGCACATGGTCCAGCGCCTCGCCGCGCCCCTGGGCCGCGCTGATGTAGACCGCAAGATTGTCGCAGACCGTCTGCTGGCCGATGAAGTCGCCCAGCGTCTGCGGGCGCAGTGCGACGTCGTCGCCGTCCCCGCCGTCGCGCGCCTCTCCGGCGCCGGCGGCGGGATCGACGATGCGATCCGGAAGGTCGCTCATTGCGACAATTCCTCAAGCCCTGCGCGGATCAGGTCGGGCAGCGCCGGCGCGTCGCCCAGGCGGTTGCCGGCGCGCGCCACGGCGCCGAAGGCCTCGCTGCGCCCGTATCCGAGATTGACCAGGGCCGAAACCGCGTCGGCATCGACCGCGTCGCCGGGCTGTCTGCCGCCGGCAGCCATGGCAGCGGACGGGCCCAGCGCGATCCCGCCGGCCCTGTCCTTGAGTTCCGAGACGATGCGGCCGGCCAGCTTGGGCCCGACGCCGTTGGCCCGCGACACCGCCGCCTTGTCGCCCGACGCGACGGCGCGAACCAGTTCGTCCGGTCCCATGACAGAGAGGATCGCCAGCGCGACCCGCGCGCCGACGCCCTGGACCGTGGTCAGCAGCCGGAACCACTCGTGCTCGGCCGCGTCGATGAAACCGTACAGGTGGATGTGATCCTCGCGCACATGGGTCTCTACGTGTAGCTGCACGGGTACGCCGTCGCCCGGCAGGCGGCCCATCGTGCGGCCGGAACAGAACACGAGGTAGCCGACGCCGCCGACATCGACGACGACGCGGTCCTCGCCCAGCAGCTCGACAATACCGCTGAGCCGGGCGATCATCGCCGGCCTCCAGCCGCTATTTCCCGTTCTGCGACACCGGACCGGCCGGCCCGGTAGCTCGCATGGCAAATCGCGACGGCCAGCGCATCGGCCGCATCGGCGCTCGAAACCGTGCAGCCGGGCAGCAGGCGGGCGACCATGAACTGCACCTGCGGCTTGGCCGCATGGCCGGCGCCGACCACCGCCTTCTTGATGCGGTTCGGCGCGTATTCGAACACCGGAATGGCCAGCAATGCGGGAGCCAGCAGCACGACACCGCGCGCCTGCCCCAGCTTCAGCGTCGATTCCGGATTGGCGTTCACGAACGTCTCCTCCACCGCCGCCTCGTCGGGCCGGAATTCGGCAAGCACCGCCGCCAGCCCGTCATGCAGGTCGCGCAGCCGCGGCGCCATGTCCTGTCCCGGGTCGGGCCGGATGGTGCCGTCCGCAACATGGCGGAGCCGGTTGCCCTCGGTCTCGATGATGCCCCAGCCGGTGTGGCGCAAGCCAGGGTCGATTCCGATCAGGCGCATCGCATATCCCTCACGCGGTCAGCCGCGCGAGCACCGCGTCGTCGATTTCGTAGTTGGCGGCAATCCCCTGCACGTCGTCATTGTCGTCCAGAGCGTCGAGCAGCCGCAGCACCGTGTCCGCGGCATCCTCGTCGACCGGAACGGTATTCTGCGGCCGCCAGGCGAGCTTGGCGGATTCCGGCTCGCCGAACCGCTCTTCCAGCGCGCCTGTCACGCTGTGCAGGTCGTCGGGCTGGCAGGTGACGAGGTGGCCGGATTCATCGGACTCCACGTCCGACGCGCCGGCTTCCAGCGCCCCCTCGAACATCGCCTCCGCGCCGGCCGAACTTGCCGGGAAGTGGATTTCGCCGACGCGATCGAACAGGAAGCTGACGGCGCCGGTCTCGGCGAGGTTTCCGCCATGCTTGCTGAAGGCGGAGCGAACCTCCGACGCGGTGCGGTTGCGGTTGTCGGTCAGCGCCTCGACGATCACGGCGACGCCGCCCGGGGCGTAGCCCTCATAGCGGATCTCCTCATAATCCTCGCCCTCGCCGCCGCCGGCGCCCTTGGTGATGGCGCGCGCGACGTTGTCCTTGGGCATGTTCGCCGCCCGCGCCGCCGCGACGGCCGCGCGCAGGCGCGGATTGGCGTCCGGGTCGGCGCCGCCCAGCTTGGCGGCGACCGTCAACTCACGGCCCAGCTTGGCGAACAGGCTGGCGCGCTTCTTGTCCTGCGCGCCCTTGCGGTACATGATGTTCTTGAACTGTGAATGGCCAGCCATTTCGGTCCCGAAATCTTCCTTGCATACGCTAAGTACAGTGATGTACCCTCCGGACGCCTACTATATCTAGTATTGGCGCGGATGGGGAGAATATTGTCAACCGGCCCGTCACTGTCGAGCCCGATAGTTATCGGGGTTTTATGGCAAGATTGCGGCGTGGGGAAGCCCCGCGGTCCGGCGGACGGCACGCGGCGGCACGCCGGAAGGCGAACATCATGAGCAGTGCAGACGCCGCACCGTGGACCTTACGGTTCAAGATAGGGGTCAAGACAGGCGTTGCGAAATCCGCCGCTGCGGATGATGTGCTGGCGAAGGCGGAAGCGATCGTCGACCGGCTGAGCGCCGAATATCCCCTGCATGCATCGCGCGACCTGGAACAGCTGGAGCGGGCCGCAGCGTCGATGGCCGCCGACCGGCAGGCAATGCAACCGCATTACCATGAGATCTTTCGGATCGCCCACGACATCCGCGGCCAGGGCGCGGTGTTCGGCTATCCCCTCATATCGCGGCTGGCCGGCTCGCTCTGCCTGGCGATGCGTTCGCTGGAGCCGCGGGATGGCGCCATGGTGACGATCATCCGCAGCCACATCGCGGGCATGCGGGCGCTCCTGGAGCACGGCGTCACCGGCGCCGAAAACCGCCCGGCGCTGGCCATCGCGACGGGCCTGGAGCTGATGGTGCGCGCGCGCACCGGCCGCTGATGACTTGCCGGGCCCGGGTTGCGTATGGCAGGCCGGCGAGACCGGCGCTGCGGCAGGCCAGATGCTCGGCGCCGACGAAGAAATGGCCCGCCAGGCCGCAGGCCTGCGCGGCGAGATTGAGCGCTTCCTCGGCGAGGTCCGCACCGGCTGATTGCCGCGTGTCGATCCAATTCATGCCGGGGCCAGCCTCAGGGGCGGCCTCTTTTTCATACCGGCGCTGAGGCGTGGGGCGACCGCCGGCCACGACCAGAACCGCGGCCGGCACGGCTGACCACCTCGCTCGCAAGACGACCGTGCGAAATTATATTGCCGTCAAGGCGCACGAATTCAGCATATCAACGATACGAATATTTCCGCTATTAACTATTAATTAAATGATTAATTGTCATATATTTCTTTCATATCAATTAAATACAATTATTAGTTTATTTTAATACGAAAGCTACTCTGAACGATTGCGAGATTGCGCGTTTGCCATGCTCCCGGCGGGGAACTGGCACAGCTTTTGCGTGGTCCCGCGGGTCGCCATGATGGGTCGCACCCGGCGACGCAGGAGGACCGGTGGATACCGGACGCCGGATTAGACGGAGAACGGTTGAAACGGCACCTGGTTGAATCGCGCCGGTCAGGATACGGCGCACCTTGTGAACGCGCAGAGTGGGGAACGAAATGTCATACACCAACAAATCCGGCGGGTCCGCCGGCAAGGCCGCATACCTGGCCAATTTCCGCATCAGCAAGCGGATCAGCTTGCTTGCGGCCCTGGGATTCGCGGGCCTCGTCGGCCTGAGTGGCGTCTACCTTTTCGGCGATTCGCGGATCGCGGCGGAAACGGCACTTGCCGATCATTATGACCATCTCGCCCAGCTTGCCCGCGATATCGACAGCCAGGCGCTGCAGATGCGCAGGCGCGAGAAGGACTTCATCCTGCGCCACGATCCGAAATACGCCGAGCGCTACGACACGGCCGCGGATTCGGTCCTCGCCGACGTCGCCAGTATCCAGGCGATGGGGATTTCCGCCGACGTCTCGGGCGCGCTGGCCGGCATCGAGGCGAAGATCGGCGAACATCGCGCCACCTTCGACAAGCTGGTCGCCACGACCGAACAGCTGGGCTACGACGAGGACTTCGGTCTGCAGGGCAGTCTGCGGAACGCCGTACACGAGGTCGAGTCGATCCTCAAGACATTCGACCTCGACGAGCTGACCGTGAAGATGCTGATGATGCGCCGCCACGAGAAGGACTTCATCATGCGGGGCGACGACAAGTACATCGCGCGCATCGACGCCCGGCGAAGCGAATTCACGCCGCTGCTGGAGGCGGCGCTGATCCCGGCCAGCGACAAGCAGGAGATCGTGCGGCTGCTGGACCGGTACGTGCGGGATTTCAAGGCCTATGCCGAGGCCTACAAGCAGGAGCGCGAACTGCGCAAGCAACTCAGCGCCATCTACGCGGAGGCCGAGCCGTTTCTCGAGGAGCTGTTCCAGAAGGCCGACGAAGGCGACGCCGCGGCCGGGGCCGCCCTGGCGCGCCTGCGCGGCGCCACGCGGGCCGCCATCCTGGGAATCGGCGGTGGTATTCTGATCCTCTTCGCCGGCTTCGCCTGGGTCCTGGCGGGCAGCATCACGCGGCCGGTCAACAGACTGACAAATGTGATGACGGCGCTGGCCAGCGGCGACAAAAGCGTCGACATCCCGGCCACCGCCAACAAGGACGAGGTCGGCGACATGGCCCGCGCCGTGCTGGTGTTCAAGGAGAACATGGTCCGCAACGACGAGCTGCAGGCCAAGCAGGACGAAGAGCGGCAAGCCAGGGAGCGGCGGGCCGAGCGGATCGCCCGGCTGACCGAGGGATTCGACACCAAGGCGCGCGAAGTGGTGCAGATGGTTTCGGCGGCCGCGACCGAATTGCAGCAGACCGCGGAGAGCATGTCGGCCACCGCCGAAGAGACGAGCCATCAGGCGACCGCGGTCTCCTCGGCCTCCAGCCAGGCCTCGGCGAACGTCCAGACGGTGGCCACCGCAACCGAGGAGATGTCGGCCTCGATTTCCGAGATCGGCCGGCAGGTCGGCCAGTCGGCGAAGATCGCCGCCAAGGCCGTCGACGACGCCAAAATGACCAACGAGGCGGTCCGCGGGATGGACGAGGCGGCGCAGAAGATCGGCGAGGTGGTCACCCTGATCAACGACATCGCCGGCCAGACGAACCTCCTGGCGCTCAATGCAACGATCGAGGCGGCGCGGGCCGGCGAGGCCGGCAAAGGCTTTGCGGTGGTCGCGCAGGAGGTCAAGAACCTCGCCAACCAGACCGCCAAGGCGACCGAGGAGATCTCGGCGCAGATCGTCTCGGTGCAGGACGAGACCCGCGGCACCGTGGACGCCATCGAAGCCATCATGTCGGTGATCAACGAGATCAGCGACATCGCGACCACCATCGCCTCGGCCGTCGAGGAACAGGGCGTGTCGACCCAGGAGATTGCCCGCAACGTCCAGGAGGCGGCCAAGGGCACCCAGGAGGTCAACGACAATATCGGCGGCGTCACCACGGCCGCGGCCAACACCGGCGCGGCCTCGAACCAGGTGCTCGAATCGGCGCAGCAGCTGTCGGCCCAGGCCGAGGGATTGCGCGGCGAGGTCGAGCGCTTCCTTGCCGACGTCCGGGCCGCCTGATACGGCCTGGCCCGTCCGTCCAAACGAAATGGGCCGCCCCGAAGGGCGGCCCATTATTTGGGTGGCAATGTGTACACGGATGCCGCCGTCATACCGGCTCCGCCGATTCTTCCCACCGTCCCAGTGTCCGGATCGAAGGGTCTACCTTCAAGCGCAAACCCGCAGAAAACGACGGTGCATGGGGTTGTTCCTCGAGTTGGCCGTCAGCTGTCAGCCATTAGCCGCCAGCCAGCTGCAGCGGCGCCGGAGCCTGACCCGGCCATTCCTTTTGAAGGTAGTTGCTGCAATCGGTAGACTGGGGGGCATGACGCGCCGCTTCGCCGATCTCTGCAATATGGACGCATCCGGACAGGCCGGAACTTCGCAGTTTTTCCGGCACCGCCGTCGCCCGTCTTTCGTCATTGCCAGCCGGAGGTGTGAGCAATCCAGGTACGACGGGGGCGCAGGCTGGAGATTTCCGGATTGCCGCGGCGCTCTCGCGCCTCGCAGTGACGCAGCGCCGCTCACACCGGCCATTCCGGGCGCAGCCGGCCACCCTGCCTTAACGGCGCGACGTGGCGGGCAAGGCCGGTCGCGTCGTCGGTCTCGACGTAGGTGCCGCACAGGGTCGCCTCGCCGGCGGCGGGCTCGAGCCGCTCGCCGCGGATCTTGCGGACGAACCGGTCGATGGCGATCTCCTTCTTCATGCCGATCACCGAATCGTAGTCGCCGCACATGCCGGCATCGGTCTGGTAGGCGGTGCCGCCGGGGAGGATCCGCGCATCCGCCGTCGGCGCATGGGTATGGCTGCCAACCGCGAGGCTGGCCCGCCCGTCCGCGTAATAGCCCAGCGCCGTCTTCTCGCTGGTCGCCTCGCCATGCAGGTCGACCAGCACGGCGTCGGCGCCACCGCTCTTCGGTCCTTCTTTCGGCAGGATCCGGTTCAGCGCCGCAAACGGGCAGTCCAGCGGGTCCATGAACAGGCGGCACATCACGTTGACCACCAGCACCTTCTTGCCCCCGCGCGCGGCAAACAGGCCGACGCCCTTGCCCGGGGTGCCCGCGGGATAGTTTTCCGGCCGCAGCAGCCGCGGCTGCTGGCTGATATAGGGGATGATCTCGCGCTGGTCCCAGCTGTGGTTGCCGCCGGTGATCACGTCGACGCCGGACGCGAACAGCGCGTCGCAGATCTTGCCGGTCATACCGAAGCCGGCCGCCGCGTTCTCGGCGTTGACGACCACGAAGTCGAGGTCCAGCGACTTGCGCAGCTCAGGGATCTGCCCGACCACCGCGTCGCGCCCGCTGCGCCCCACCACATCGCCGAGGAACAGGAGCTTCATGCCGCCCCTCCGGAAATCCGCAACGCTTCGCGCTCGGTGACGACCCAGTCGAGCTTCTGGTCGCTTGCGTCGCGGGGCACCGCCGCGACCTCCTGCGCCGCCCACGCGGCGCCGACCGCGACCGCGGTGCCCGCCTTGCGCAGTGCGGCCAGGCTGCGGTCATAGAAGCCGCCCCCGTATCCAAGGCGGTATCCGGCCCGATCGAAGGCCAGCAGCGGCACCAGCAGGATTTGCGGGACCAGCGCCGGCGCCGTCGCGATCGGCTCGCGAATGCCGTACGGGCCCTCTTCCATGGCGTCGCCCTCGCGCCATTCCCGGAAGGTGAGCGGCCGGCCGGCGCCGGCGACCACGGGCAGCGCCACCGGATGGCCGCGCGCCGCCAGCGCAAGCAGCAGCGGCATCACGTCGATCTCGGTGCGGATCGGCCAGAAGCCCGAGACCGGCGCAGCGTCGGGCACCGCGACGGACTCCAGGAAATGCGCCGCGAGCCTCTCGCCCGCGCTCCCGTCATCCACCGCCGCGGCGTCGCGCCGGCGCGCGGCGGCCTCGGTGCGCAGCGTGCGTTTGGCTTCGTTGATGTCGGTCGCTGCGTGCATGCCTGTCCGGGAAAGTGGCGTCGGGAAAAACAGACGCCGGCATGATAGCCGGCGATGAATGGGCGCTGCCGCATCGGCCGTGATCACAGAGTCCTCTCGGGCCTGCTAGTGCAGGTGGGCACCGTATACCGAGGCCACGGCCCCGGCAGGGACAGTTCCCTAGAGGTGATAATCGGCCCCAGGGATCTTGACGATTCACGCACCGCGCCGCAGTCGCCCGGTTTCTTATCTAGGCGTCCTCGAGCGCCGCGGCAAGAGTCTCGACGCGCGCCGCCAGCGATTCCAGGATTGCCGCCGCCCGGTCCTCGCCACCGTCGCCGGCAGCTTCTGGCGCCATGCCGCCACGCGCCTCCTCGATCTCGTCGAGCAGCAGCAGGTTGAGCATGACCAGAAGCCGCGCGTCGCCAACCTGGCCGACCTCGGCCACCAGCGCCTTCATGCGCGCGGAAAGTGCCTGCGCCAGGCTGCGCAGGCGGTCCTCCTCGCCGTCGCCGCAGCCGATCGTGTAATGGTGGCCGTTAACGTTGATGGTGAGCTGCCCCACGGCGTCCCCCTAACCCGGCTCGTCGCCCAGAATTTCGCGCAGCCGGCCGATCGTCGCATCCAGGCGCCCGCCGACCGTGTCGGTCTTTTCCCGCAGCGCCGCGTAGTCCCGGCGCACATTCTCCAGCGCAGCCGCCATGTCGGGATCGCCGGCCGCCTCCGGCGCCTTCGCCAGCGCCGCCTCGAGCCGCGCGATGGCGGTCTCCAGCCGCACCTGTGCGTCGTCGAGACGGCTCATCGCCGCCTCCGCGGCCGCTTGAACTGCTTCGAGAGCATCAGCCCCTGTCCCTGGTAGGACGATCCGATATCCGCACCATAGAGCTTGTCGGGCACTTCGGTAAGCCTGTCGTATGCCAGGCGCCCTACGATCTGCCCGTCTTCCAGCAGGAACGGCACCTCGTGCGACCGCACTTCCAGCACCGCCTGGGTGTTGCCGCTCGCATCGCCCAGCCAGCCGAAGCCGGGATCGAAGAACCCCGCGTAATGCACGCGGAACTCGCCCACCATCGTGTCGTACGCGACCATCTCCACAGCGCAGTCGGGCGGCACCTTCACAGCCTCCTTCGAGGCCAGGATGTAGAAATCGTCGGGGTTCAGGAAGATACCCTCGCCGGGCCGGACATGGATCGGATCCCAGAACTCCAGCGGGTCGTAATGCCCGATCTTCTCGACGTCGATCAGCGGCGCATGATGCTTGGCGCGGTAGCCGACCAGCCCGCCGTCGCGCGCGCCGCTCAGGTCGACCGACAGGCCGAGGCCGTTGGACACGTCCTCCTCGCCCGGCGCACGGTCGATCAGACCGACCTCCTCGTGCAGGCGGCGGATCGCGGCGTCGCTGTAGGTCGACGCGCCGCGCCGCAGCCGGAGCTGGTTGAGCCGCGTGCCCTCATAGACCACGACGCTGAACGACCG
The DNA here is from genome assembly GCA_947259105.1 of uncultured Alphaproteobacteria bacterium. Lineage (GTDB taxonomy): Bacteria > Pseudomonadota > Alphaproteobacteria > UBA8366 > JADFVY01. The sequence goes on along the minus strand of CAMYKU010000018.1, from coordinate 39,619 downwards.
CGGCGAGATCTCCAGATAGAGCGGCCCTTCGTAGCCGGCGCGCACGCGCTCGAACGCGCTCGAATTGTCGGTGATTGTCCGGGTGAAGATATCGAGGCGGCCGGTCGAGCTCTTCGGGTTGGCGATGCCGGCGATGCCGCGCGCAAGCCGCAGCGATTCCATCAGCGGCACGATGTAGACACATCCCTTCTCCAGCACCGCGCCCTCGGAGAGGTCGATGGTGTGCATGCAGAAGCGCTCGATCTTCTCCATGACCGTCGCGTTCGGGCCGGGCAGGAAACTGCCGCGCACCCGGTAGGCGGTCCGCCCCAGCCGCAAATCCATGCTGGCCGGCTGGACCTGCGCCTCCGGGATGTCCCGCGCCGCCACGATCTGGCCCCCGGCGATGAGCGCCAGCATCGCCTGGTACGGCAGCACGCCGCTGGCCGGTCGCGCGCCTCGCTTTTCATCGGGCTGCAATGTCTCAACCGCCTTTGCAGGTTCGGTCATGCTTGTCGCTTCCTCGCCATGCCATCGCGTCACTGTCATAGCAGAGTCGCGGGCGAACCGTAAATCTCTGGTATCGCATATAATTTCCACAGGTTTTCCACAAGGTTGTGCACAGAAGGTCGGTTTGTGCATTTACCGTTCCGCCGATCTTTCAAGTTATCCCCGTCTTGCACAGGCAGGACCTCCCAAACAATCCCCGGAATTGCCGTGGCGGCAAACCAGCAGGCATCCAGGGATTCGGAGCGGAAAATTGTCCCGGACACACGCGGCCCGGATCACCTACCCGTAAGTGTCGGGCATTGACGACACCGAAGCGGGGCGTCATTTTGACACCTTGCTGCCATACTGACGCGTCGGCAAGTTCTCCAGCCCGCCGGCCCCCGATCAAGTGGGGGCAGCGCGCCGGACGCGACGCCCCGAAGGGGTGGCCGGCGGATCGATTTGGGTACAGGGGAAGATACCGGGAATTTCATGATGAGCCTTGCAGAGACGCTGGAACCGACAGCCACCCACACCGATATGGCGAACGCGATTCGCGCGCTTTCCATGGACGCCGTCCAGAAGGCCAACTCCGGCCATCCGGGCATGCCGATGGGCACTGCGGACGTGGCCACGGTGCTGTTCTCGCGGCACCTGAAATTCGACGCCTCGGCGCCGGACTGGCCGGACCGCGACCGCTTCGTGCTGTCGGCGGGGCACGGCTCGATGCTGCTCTATTCGCTGCTCCACCTGACCGGCTATCCCGGCATGGACATCGAACAGCTGAAGAACTTCCGCCAGCTCGGCAGCCGGACCGCCGGCCATCCCGAATACGGCCACGCGCCGGGCATCGAGGTGACGACGGGGCCGCTGGGCCAGGGCATCGCGACGGCGGCCGGCATGGCGCTGGCCGAACGCATGCTGGCGGCGCGCTACGGCGACGACTTGGTCGACCACCACACCTATGTGCTGGCCGGCGACGGCTGCCTGATGGAAGGCGTGAGCCACGAGGCGGTTTCGTTCGCCGGCCATCTGCGGCTGGGCAGGCTGATCGTGCTGTTCGACGACAACGGCATCACCATCGACGGCAAGACCGATCTCTCGGTCGGCGACGACCAGCTGATGCGCTTCGAGGCTTCGGGCTGGCATGTGGCCCGCGTCGACGGGCACGACCCGGAGGCGATCGACGCCGCGATCACCGCCGCCAAGGCGGCGGGACGCCCGTCGCTGATCGCCTGCAAGACGGTGATCGGCTTCGGCGCACCGACCAAGGCCGGCAGCGAGAAGACCCACGGCGCGGCGCTGGGCGACGAAGAGATTGCCGGCGCGCGCAAGAAGCTGGGCTGGCCGCATCCGCCGTTCGAGATTCCCGATGCCGTTATGACCGCCTGGCGTGCGGTCGGTGCGCGGGGCGAAGCCGCACGTGCCGCCTGGGAAGGCCGGGTCGCGGCGCTGGACAACGACGTCCGCAACGAATTCGAGCGCACCTCCACCGGCGACCTGCCGCTGGGCTGGGAGACCGCGCTGGACGAGTTCAAGCAGGCCATGTCCGGAGAGGCGCCGAAGCTGGCGACCCGTGTCGCCTCGCAGAAGGTGCTGGAGGTCCTGACAGCCTCGGTGCCCGAGATGGTCGGCGGGTCCGCGGACCTGACCGGCTCGAACGGCACCAAGACGAGCCGCCACGTCGCCGTCACGCGCGAGGATTTTTCCGGCTCCTACGTCAATTACGGCGTGCGCGAGCACGGCATGGCGGCGGCGATGAACGGCATCGCGCTGCATGGCGGGCTGATCCCCTATGGCGGCACCTTCCTGATCTTCGCCGACTATTGCCGCCCGGCGATCCGGCTGTCGGCGCTGATGGGCAAACGTGTCGTCTACGTGATGACCCACGATTCGATCGGCCTCGGCGAGGACGGCCCGACGCATCAGCCGGTCGAACATCTGGCAAGCCTGCGCGCGATGCCGAACCTGAACGTGTTCCGCCCGGCCGACGTGATCGAGACGGCGGAGTGCTGGGCGCTGGCGCTGAAGCACGACACGACGCCTTCGATCCTGGCGCTGACGCGCCAGGGCCTGCCGACGCTGCGCACCGAGCACACGGCGGAAAACCTCTGCGCCAAGGGCGGCTACGTGCTGGCCGAAGCGTCGGGCGCGCGCAAGGTGACACTGACCGCAACCGGCTCGGAGGTCGAGATCGCGATGGCCGCCCGCGCGACGCTGGAGCAAGACGGCACGCCGACGGCCGTCGTCTCGATGCCCTGCTTCGAGCTGTTCGCGCAGCAGGACGAGACGTATCGCAAGCAGGTGCTCGGTCCGGAAACCGTGCGCGTCGGCGTCGAGGCCGCGGTGCGGCAGGGCTGGGACGCGCTTGTCGGCAGCCATGGCGGCTTCGTCGGCATGGACAGTTTCGGCGCGTCGGCCCCGGCAGAGCAGCTATACGAGCATTTCGGAATCACCGCGGACGCCGTCGTCGCGGAGGCGAAGCAGCGGCTTTAGCCGGACGGCTCACAAAATGGACAGTTAGGAGAGGACGCAAATATGGCACTACGCGTGGGAATCAACGGCTTTGGCCGCATCGGGCGGCTGGTGCTGCGGGCAGCGATCGAATCGGGCCGCAAGGACATCGAGTTCGTCGGCATCAACGATCTCGGATCGGTCGAGGCGAACGCGCATCTGGTCACCTACGATTCGGTGCACGGCCAGTTGCCGACGAAGATCAAGACCGGCAAGGACTGGATGGATTTCGGCCGCGGCAAGGTCAAGGTGACGGCGGAGCGCGACCCGACCAAGCTGCCGTGGAAGGCGCTGGGCGTCGATATCGCCTTCGAATGCACCGGCATCTTCACCGCGCGCGACAAGGCCGCGATGCATCTGGAGGCCGGCGCCAAACGCGTGCTGGTCTCGGCCCCGGCGTCGGGTGCGGACCTCACCGTCGTCTACGGCGTCAACCACAAGAAGCTCAGGAAGAGCCACGTGGTCGTCTCGAACGCGTCCTGCACCACCAACTGCCTCGCGCCGGTCGCCTATGTGCTGCACAAGGCGGTCGGCATCGAGCGCGGCTACATGACGACGATCCACTCCTACACCGGCGACCAGGCGACCGTGGACACGCTGCACAAGGATCTGCGCCGCGCCCGCGCCGCGGCGGTCTCGATGATCCCGACCTCGACCGGCGCCGCCAAGGCCGTCGGCCTGGTGATGCCGGAACTGGACGGCAAACTTGACGGCAGCGCGATCCGCGTGCCGACCCCGAACGTCTCGCTGATCGACCTGAAGTTCGATTCGAAAAAGAAAACCTCGGTGGAGGAAATCAACGACGCCATTATCAAGGCCGCCAAGGGCGAGCTGAAGGGCGTGCTGGTGGCCAACGACAAGCCCTTGGTCTCCATCGACTTCAACCACAACCCGGCGAGCTCGATCTTCGACCTGTCACAGACCCAGGTGGTCGACGGCAAGCTGGTGCGGGTGATGTCGTGGTACGACAACGAGTGGGGCTTCTCCAACCGCATGTCGGACACCGCCGTCGCGATGGGCAAGCTGATCTGAGCCGGCTTAAGGCCGGACACCACCATGCGGAACGGGGCCCTCGGGTCCCGTTTTTTTTGCACCCATGGCAGCGCCGCGGCCGGGCCGATGCACGAACTGTTCGAAACAACCCCATGCACCGGCGTTTTCCGCGGGTTTCAGGGGGTCGGATTTCAGGGATCAGGGATCAGGAATCAGGTATCGGGGACCGGCGGCCTGCCAATCCCTGATACCAAGGAGCGTTGATAATGACCCATTTGATGGTGCACGGCGGCCCGCCGGGCAGGCACGGTCCGCAGCGCGATGCTTGCGCATCGGGCAAGGGCCGCAACGCACCCGGCGGGCCGCCGCGCGCCACCGCAGGCCGGATTATCAACGCCCCTTGGTATGAGTCCCGGCATCCGCGGTTGTAGGTAGACCCTGCAATCCATACACTGGCTACAGTCCGGTAATTGGGATCAATACCAAAGCTCGCTGAGGGCGGCAGAGGGCCGCGGAGGAAGATATTCCTTCGCGGCGTTTTGCGTTCGGAACCGGCCTGGAACCCGGCGCGGGCCAGGCCGCCCGCGGGGCAATCGAACCCTCTGCGGCCCTCCGCACCTTCTCCGCGGCCCTCTGCGGTCAAGCGAACCGGTGGCGGAACATCAACGGCAGAAAGGATCGAATCATGGATATATCGGCAAGCGGGCTTACGGAAGCGGAGCAGGCCACGGTCGCGGGGACCCTCGCGGCGGCGACGGGGGGCGCGGCGCCGCACCATGCGCTGCAGCTGATGCGGGAGCTCACCGACGCGGCCTCCCCCGGCGGGGCGGACGGCGCGGCTGCGGCGGAGGCGGCCGGGGACGAGGCCGGCGCGGCGCGCGTCGTCGCGGCGATCGAGGCGGCGATCGGCCTCGCCCCGCGCGACCCGCTGGAGGCGATGCTGGTGGCGCAGATGGCGGCCGGCCACGCCGCGGCGATGCGCTGCCTCGGCCGCGCCGCCGAATGCGCCGACCGCCCGCAGATCGAGGCGCTGTATCTGCGCCTGGCGGCCCGGCTGATGAACCTCTTCGTGCGCCAGGCCGAAGCCCTGGACCGCCGCGCGAGACGGCTGGGCCGGACGGCGGAAGGGGTGGACGGGGCGGAAGCGGCGGCGGGGGCGGACGCGGCGGAACCGGACGGCGCCGCCATCCTCGACAAGCTCATCGCCGGCATCCACGCCGGCTGGCGGGCCGAGGCGGCGCAGAGGACAGAGGACGGGAATCGGGAATCGGCTACCCCCGGCGGCGATTTTCCGGCGCCTGATCCCTGATGCCTGACATCTGGAATCCGACATCCGGATTGAAGTTAGACCCTGCAATCCGCAGGATTGTCACGGCATTTCAAGTTCGTTTCGATTCACGCTTGCGGCAGTGGCGCGACCTCATACTTCGAGACGGGCCTTTGGCCCTCCTCAGCATGAGGGCACAAGCGTTTGAGCCTCATGCTGAGGAGCTGCGAAGCCGCGTCTCGAAGCATGAGGTCGCACCAGGACTTCGGCGAGCGCCGTCTTAACCCGCAGCCAGCGCGAACTCCGCCGCCAGCAGCTCGTAGCTGCGCCGGCGCACCGCTTCGTCGTGGGCCCAGGTGACGATGGCGACCTCGTCGGCGCCCTCTTCCTTTGCGGTCGCGCGGATGCGCGCGGCGACATCCGCGCCCGCGCCGACGAAGGACTCCCGGCGTAGCGCGGCAATGATGTCTTCGTCCTTGTCGGTGTAGGTATGCGCCGCCGCATCCTCCGGGCTTTCAAGCGGGCCGTAGACGCCGCGGTCGCGGTACAGCTTCCAGCGGGCGCGCGGGGTGAAATGGTGCTGCGCGTCTTCGTCGGTATCGGCGGCCAGCGCCCACAGGCAGATCGCGGCATGCGGTTCCGGCCAGCGTTCGCTGGGGCGGTAGTTCTTACGGTATTGCGCCAGCGCCTCGGCGCAGCCATGGCCGTCGGTGATGAACCAGGCGAAGCAATAGGGCAGCCCCAGCACCGCGGCGAGCTGCGCGCCATAGAGCGAGCTGCCGAGCATCCACACCTCCGGCGCGGTCGGCCCCTGCGGATAGGCGTTGAGGGTCGCAAAGGGGTGGTTTTCGACCAGTGCCTCGCCATGCACCCAGGCGTCGAGGTCGCGCACGTCGGCGGGGAACTGCTCGGCCCGCTGGTTGGCCAGCGGATGCAGCGCGAAGGCGGTGCGCCCGTCCGAGCCCGGCGCGCGGCCGAGACCGAGGTCGATGCGCCCCGGCGCGATGGCGTCGAGCACGCGGAACTGCTCGGCCACCTTGAACGCGGAATAATGCGGCAGCATGACGCCGGCGCTGCCCACCCGGATGCGCGCCGTTGTCGCGGCGATCGCCGCGATCAGGATCTCCGGCGCGGTGCCGACGATGGTCGGATGGTTGTGGTGCTCCGAGACCCAGAAGCGGTGATAGCCCAGCGCCTCGCACTGCTGCGCCAGCGCCAGCGTATCCCGGATCGCCTGCCCGTGCGGCCGGCCCTCCACGGCAATCGATTGGTCGAGAACGGAGAGATGCATGGGGCGGGGTTCCTTCGGTGGATAACGAATCAACGGCCGTCAGCTGTGGGGCAGCGTAAAAGGATAACCACAGAGACACAGAGACACAGAGAAATTGGAGAAAAACAAATTCTCTGCGTACCTGCGCGGCCCTCTGCGTCCCCTGTGTTTATAAACTTTTTGACACAGAGGCCGTGGAGGAATTCGCAGAGGGCCGCGGAGAGGAAAACTCTCTCTGTGTCTCTGTGTCTCTGTGGTTCACCCTTTCCACGCCCCGACCTTGACGGCCACACCGGGGAACAATCACCCGTCCGGGTAGCCGATCTCCAGCACTTCGAGCGCCTCGACGCCGCCCGGCGTGCGGACCTCGACGGTATCGCCTTCTTCCGCCTTCAGCAGCGCCCGCGCCACCGGCGAGACCCAGCTGATCTCGCCCGCCTCCAGGCGCACCTCGTCGACCCCGACGATGCGCACCGTGCGCTCGCGGCCGTTTCTGTCGGCGTAGGTCACGGTGGCGCCGAAGAACACCTTTTCGTGGTTGGTCTGAAGCTGCGGGTCGACGATTTCGGCGATCTCGATGCGCTTGCGCAGGTGCCGCACCCGGCGGTCGATCTCGCGCAGCCGCTTCTTGCCGTAGATATAGTCGCCGTTCTCCGAGCGGTCGCCGTTGCCGGCGGCCCACGAGACGACTTCCACCACCTTCGGCCGCTCCACGGTCCACAGTTCCCGCAACTCCTCACGCAACCGCGCGAGTCCGGCCGGCGTGATGTAGTTCTTGAACCCCGCGGGAAGCGGATCCGGCTCGTCGGGAAGTGCCTCGTCGAGTTCGGTATCGGTTTCCTTGGTGAAGGCTTTGCTCATGGGTCGTACGGTGACTCCGGGATATATCTCTTCGCGCCGATATTATTCCTTTTCCGGTCGATCAAGGAGCCTTGCGTTTGGAACATGGGCGCGGATCAGGTTGCGGAACAGATCCATGTCCTTGAGATCGACGAACGCCCGCTTGGGAAATGGACTGAATACGTTCCTGCCCAAATAAAGCAAGAAATGGTCCGCAGACTCAAGAACGGTTGAATAGCTCGCCCATGCGGTCTCGTGTTTTCCCAATCGACTGCGTGACGCGATACCATCAACCGATGCAGCCCCCTCGACCTCCACGTCGAGATACGGAGAAGCGCGAGCACAGCGCTTGGGATGCCACCACCAAATCGACCAGAACAAGACAGCCGGGACAACGGCCATCACGATCAGCATGAAAAGCAATCCGGTATTCCATCCCCGTTCAGCGATACCAAGCACCGCCGAAACAGTTCCGAATACCAGCATCGCACCATATATGGCCCATAGAATCCAGCGCCATGGCTGTTTAAGCGCGTGAGTACGAAGCGCTCGGACGAAGTCGCCCTCGGTTAGGGTATATTTGAAACCAAGATCGTCGGGCACCGTCATCGCCTCACCCCTTCGGTTTCCCGCGGAAGTTCGGGACGTGGGCGCGAATTATATCTCTGATCCTATCTATGTCTTCGGTTGCGATACAACGTTTTGGAAACGGTTGAAAAGCGTTCCTGCCGAGAAACAATATGAAACTATCGGCTTTCTCAACAGCCCCGGAATAGCTGTTCCAGAGATAGCTGAAATTCTGGCTCTCGCCACGGCCTGTCACCCCGTCGTCATTCACGTTTATCTCGAACTCCGCACCGACGCCGGGCAAATCACGATAATTGCGTTCAGGTAGCCGGAAGGCAATCCACAGCCATCCGGAATACAAACCACCAAAAAGAAAAATTGAAATCAGTGCGTTAACTGCTTCCTCACCGCTCGCCAGTGATGAAATGTTCGAGACTATGGCTTGGCCGCACATCAGGGTTAGCACGGCCCATAGCAACCAGAACCAGATCTTAGTGAGCCTGAGAGCAACACATGCTCGCCGATAGTCCCGTGAGGTTGTCACGCATCTGTATGTAACGCCGGGCATCTCGCTTCGCATTTCGAGTTGTTATCACTACATTACTCCGCCAGCTAACCACCGAATGATTATGAAACCGTCAATGCCCCTCCCCACCGCCATCGTCATCCACGGCCTCGGCCACGCGACTGCGGCGCTGGCGGCCGCTGGGGAGCTGGACGTGCCTGTAACGCTGATCAGCGCGCCGGGCGCGGCCGGCTACGTTGGGCCTGCCTGGTTCCGTGCGGTCATCGAACAGGCGCGCGCCGCGCATCGGGATGCGGACATCACGGCGGTGCTGGATTGCGGGGACATGCCGGGTTACGCCCTGGCGGCGCTGCGCGACGGCGCGCCGATCATCCGGTTTTCCGGCGACACGGCGGCGAAGATCGCCGATATTGCCGCGCAGTACGGCGCGCTTGTGATCGCCGAACGGCCCGAGGCGCTGGACCTCGCCGTGGTCGAGCGGTCGCGGCGCGACCTTGGGCGCGCCTGCCGGGAATGGCTGGAGACACACGAGAATGGATGACGGCGACCGCTGCCGGCTCTACCTGATCACGCCGCCGACGCTCGATGTGGCGGCGTTCCGCGATATCCTCGCCGAAGCGCTGGACGCGGGGGACGTCGCCTGCCTGCAGCTGCGCCTGAAGGACGCGTCCGACGACGAGATCCGCCGCGCCGCGGACATCCTGCGCCCCGTCGCGCAGGACCGCGGCGTCGCCGTCCTCATGAACGACCGGCCGGACCTTGCCGCCGCGACCGGCTGCGACGGCATCCATGTCGGCCAGGAGGACGTCACGTACAAGGAGGCCCGGCGCATCGTCGGCGCGCAGGCCATCGTCGGCGTGACCTGCCACGACTCGCGGCATCTCGCCATGGTGGCGGCCGAAGAGGGCGCGGACTACGTCGCCTTCGGCGCATTCTTCGCCACCGGCACCAAGCAGCCGAAGACCCGCGCCGAGCCGGAGATCCTGACCTGGTGGAGCGACATCATGGAGGTGCCGTGCGTCGCCATCGGCGGCATCACGGTGGACAACGCCCCGGTGCTGGTGCAGGCCGGCGCCGACTTCCTGGCCGTGGTCGCCGGCGTGTGGGATTACGCGGACGGCCCGGCCGCGGCGGTCGGCGCCTTCAACGAGGTCATGGCGAGCACCGGCTGACTCCCCGACGACAGCGGCACGGCCCGCGGCGCGACCTCATACTTCGAGACGGGCCTTCGGCCCTCCTCAGCATGAGGACACAGACGGTGGAGCCTCATACTTCGAGACGGGCCTTCGGCCCTCCTCAGCATGAGGACACAGACGGTGGAGCCTCATGCTGAGGAGCGGCGCAGCCGCGTCTCGAAGTATGAGGTCACTCGATGCCGGCTCCGAACAATCGTCATAAGCTCTGATCTTTGTGTCCCTGTGGGTTATTTGCCTCACGGCGTTGCGTAACCCCGCCCCAGCCGCTATAACCGCGCCGCTTCCCCCGACAATGCGTGGTTCCAGGATATGAAGATCAACGGCAATGCCATCCGCCCGGGCAACATCATCGAGCATCAGGGCCGGCTGTGGCGCGCGACCAAGATACAGCACACCCAGCCCGGCAAGGGCGGCGCCTATCTGCAGGTGGAGCTGAAGGACATCCGCGACGGCACCAAGCTGAACGAGCGCTTCCGCTCGTCCGAGACGGTGGAGCGCGTGCGCCTCGACCAGAAGCAGTACCAGTTCCTGTTCGCCGACGGCGACGACTACACCTTCATGGACAACGCGACCTACGAGCAGATCACGCTGAACATCGATTTCATCGGCGAGGACGCGGCGAAGTTCCTGCAGGACGGCATGACGGTGACGATCGAATCCTACGAGGACTCGCCGATCGGCGTGGAGCTGCCGGAAACCGTGACCATGCGGATCGTCGAGGCCGACGCCGTCGTCAAGGGACAGACCGCGTCCTCGTCCTACAAGCCGGCGGTGCTCGAGAACGGGGTGCGCGTCATGGTGCCGCCGCACATCGAATCCGGCACCCGCATCGTCATCAACACCGCCGATGCGGCCTATGTGGAGCGGGCGCGGGACTGACCCCGTGCGCCCTTCCCCTCCCCGCTTTTCATAGACGGACCCGGCGATGCCCTATCGATCCGCCAATATCAACGTCATGGTGCGCGCCGCCGAGAAGGCCGGACGGGCGCTCATCCGCGACTTCGGCGAGGTCGAGCAACTGCAGGTCAGCCGCAAGGGCCCGGCCGACTTCGTCTCCACCGCCGACACCAAGGCCGAGCGCATCGTGCGCCGGGAACTCGAGAAGGCACGGCCGGACTTCGGCCTCCTGATGGAGGAAGGCGGCGAGATCAAGGGCAAGGACCCGGACCACCGCTGGATCGTCGACCCGCTGGACGGCACCACCAACTTCCTGCACGGCCTGCCGCATTTCGCGGTCTCGATCGGCCTCGAGGAACGCGGCGAAATCGTCGCCGGCGTCGTCTACGACCCGGTCAAGGACGAGATCTTCTGGGCCGAAAAGGGCATCGGGGCGTTTCTCGGCGACCGCCGGATGCGGGTCTCCGGGCGCGGCCGGCTCGCCGATTCGCTGCTCGCCACCGGCATTCCCTATCTCGGCCGCCAGGAGGGCGACGGACACCGGGCGTTCCTCGCCCAGCTGGAAGCCGTCATGGCGCAGACCTCCGGCGTGCGGCGCTGGGGGGCGGCGGCGCTCGACCTCGCCTATGTGGCGGCGGGCCGCTACGACGGTTTCTGGGAGACCGGCCTCAGCCCCTGGGACGTCGCCGCCGGGGTGATCCTGGTGCGCGAGGCCGGCGGTTATGTCAGCCAGATCGACAACCGGGCCCACAAGCTCGATTCGCCGACCATCCTGGCCGCCAACGACCGCATGCACAGCGAGTTCGTCAAGCTGTTGAGGAAACGCGCCTGACGCGCCGCGGCCGGACGGCGGTTGTCCGGCCGGGGCGCCGTGGGGTATCTTCCGGGCGTGCCGGCGCAGGCTCTTCGGAGCCTTGTGGAGACCGGCACCGCAGACAGCAGGATGGACACCGGCAATTCCGCAGCGGATGACCGAATCAAGGCGTTCCGGGCGCCCCCGCAGATCCGCGCGGTCCGTGCGGCGTGTCTGCCGTGCCGCCGCCCTTGCCGTTTCCGTGCTGGCGCCGGCCGCAACCGCCGCAACGGCGCAGGAACGAACGCCGCATACGCCCCTGGAACCGCCGGCCGCCGCACCGGCATCGCGCCTGACGATCACGCCGTCGGACTTCGAGGACTGGCTCGCCGGCTCGCCCGGCCGGCCCGAAATCGCCGCCGTGCCGGAACAGCAGCCGCCCAGCCTGTTGGCGCCCCCGCCGCCGCCGCCGATGCTGGTGACACCGCCGCCGCCGCCGACGCTCACCCCGCCGCCGGCCCCGGCCAGTTCCGGCGGCACCAGCCCTCCCCCCGCCGCGCCGGTGCTGGCGCCGCCCGAGCCGCCGCAGGTCGCCACACTTCCGCCGGATTCCCCGGATACCACGCCTGTTCCGCCGGCGCCGGAAGCGCTGCCGCGGCCGGACGGGATTCGCATCCTGTATGCCGCCGACGCCACCGACCTTTCGGTGGCCGCGCGCAAAGACCTCGACGGTCTGGCCGTCTGGCTGCAGGCCAACCCGGAGGTGCGGGTGCAGATCGTCGGTTATGCGAGCGCAACGTCGAAGACCGGCAGCGCGGCGCGGCGTCGGGCCTTGCTCCGAACGCTGGCAGTGCGTACCTATTTGATCGAAAATGGTGTATTGAGCACGCGAATGGATGTCAGGGCACTGGGCGACCAGACCGACGCCGAGCCGAAGGACCGGGTCGAAGTGCGGCTGCCGCCGTCGTGAGCGCCGGAGGAGCATAAGATGCGGGCGATACTGACCGGGAAGGATGGAGCATGACGAGGCCGGGCGGGTTCCTGTTCTGGATGACGTTTTTCCTTGGCGCCGTCGCGCTCGTCGTCGCGGCCCTGGTCGTTACGTCGAGCACCCTGGTCGACGCGTTCCACTCGAACGTCCCGCTCAACTCGATCATCCTCGCCGTGCTGGCCTGGGGCGTGTTCCATACCTTCCGCAACGTCTGGACCTTGCGGCCGGAGGTGCGCTGGATCGAGAACTTCCGGCGCGACCAGGCCGCGGTCGCCAGCGGCGCCGTGCCCCGGCTTCTGTCGCCGATGGCGACCATGCTGGGCGAGCGCGCGGGCGGCCGCTTCACGCTGTCGACGACGGCCATGCAGACCCTGCTGGACGGCATCTCGAGCCGGCTCGAGGAGCGGCGCGAGCTGTCGCGCTATATCATCGGCCTGCTGGTGTTCCTCGGCCTTCTGGGCACGTTCTGGGGACTGCTCGATACCGTGCGCGCGATCGGCGGCGTCATCAGCAGCCTGTCGGTCACCGGCGGCGACCTGACCGACGTCTTCGAGAAGCTGAAGGCCGGCCTGCAATCGCCGCTGTCCGGCATGGGCACGGCGTTCAGCTCGTCGCTGTTCGGCCTTGCCGGCTCGCTGGTCGTCGGCTTCCTCGAGCTGCGGGCGGGGCAGGCGCAGAACCGCTTCTACAACGAGCTGGAGGACTGGCTGTCGGGCCTCACCCGGCTCAGCTCCGGCGCCATCGGCGGCGAGGGCGAGACCTCGGTTCCCGCCTATATCCAGGCGCTGCTGGAAAAGACCGCCGACAGCCTGGAGCGCCTGGAGCGGACCGTCGGCGCGGCCGAGGCCAGCCGCGGCGCCACCGACCGGCATCTCGAGCAGCTGACCGAGAAGCTGGGCACGCTGGGCGACCAGATGCGGGCCGAACAGCATCTTCTGGTCGCGCTGGCCGAAGGACAGAAGGAGCTCAAGCCGGTCCTGATGCAGCTGGCGGACGGCGCCGGCGGCGACCCGGCGCTGCGCCAGGCCGCCCACAGCATGGACCAGACCCTGACCCGGATGGCCAAGGACGCCCCGGCATCGCGCGCGCAGATCGTCGAAGAGCTGCGCGGCGAAATCCGGCTGCTCGCGCGCACCATCGCGGCGACCGCCGGACAAACCGTGCCGAAGAAATAGGGACCGCGCCGTCCCATGGCCGCACGCGCGCGCAGAGGCAGGACCGCCATCGACATCTGGCCGGGGTTCGTCGACGCCCTCGCGACCCTGCTGATGGTGATCATGTTCCTGCTGATGATCTTCGTGGTCTCGCAGTTCTACCTCAGCGAAGTGTTGAGCGGCCGCGACGACGCGCTCGAGCGGCTCAACCGGGAAGTCGCGGAACTGGCCGACCTGCTGGCCCTGGAGGAGAGCGCCAACGAGGATCTGCAGTCGACGGTCGCGCAGCTTTCCACGGAACTCCAGAGCACGCTGTCCGACCGCGACCGGCTGGCCGCCCAGGTCGGCTCGCTGCGCAGCCTCAGCGACAGCCTGACCGCGCGCCTCGCAGACCTGCAGGACCGGTTCGATACGTCGGATGCCGAGCGCCGGCGGCTGGTCGCCGCGCTGGCGGAAACCGAAGCCCTGCGGGCCACCGCGGAAGCCGCGCAGGGGCGCACCGAGGCCGACCTCGCGAAGCGGGCGGAGGCGCTGGAGGCTGCGAGCCGCGAGATCGCACTGACCAGGGAGGCGCTGGCGCGGGCCGAGCAGGCCTATGCCGACAGCGCGGCCGAGCTCGCCCGCCGCATGCGGGAGTTGGAGGCGGCCAACGCGTTGATCTCCGTCGACAGCGAGACGATCGAGATGCAGCTGCGCAAGCTGGCCGAGCTGGAGCAGGACATCGCCGCCATGCGGCTGTACCGCGAGGAGCTGGAGGCCGAGCTCCAGACCCTGATGGCGAAGACCAAGCAGAGCGAGGACCAGGTCGTCGCCGAGCAGGCGATCTCGGCCGCCGCCAAGGCGCAGCTGGCGCTGCTCAACCGCCAGCTTGCCGAACTGCGGGCGCAGATCGCCGCGCTCAACAAGGCGCTGGAGGCGTCCGAGGCCAAGGACCAGGAACAGCAGGCGCAGATCGTCGACCTCGGCAAGCGGCTCAACGCCGCGCTCGCCGCCAAGGTGCAGGAGCTTGCCCGCTACCGCTCGGAATTCTTCGGGCGGCTGCGCGACGTGCTGGGCGACCGCCAGGACATCCGCATCGTCGGCGACCGCTTCGTGTTCCAGTCGGAGGTGCTGTTCGCCTCGGGCGAGGCGGAGCTCGGCCCGGGCGGGCGCGAGCAGCTGGCGGCGCTGGCGCGCACGCTGCGCGACCTGTCGAACAGCATCCCGGACGAGCTGAACTGGGTGCTGCGGGTCGACGGGCATACCGACCGGGCGCCGATCAGCACCGGCCGGTTCCCGTCGAACTGGGAGCTGTCAACGGCGCGGGCGATCTCGGTCGTGCGGTTCCTGCAGCGCCAGGGCATCCCGCCGCAACGCCTGGCCGCCACCGGCTTCGGCGAATACCAGCCGCTCGACGCCGGCGAATCCAGCGAGGCCTATCGCCGCAACCGCCGTATCGAACTGAAATTCGACCAGCGCTGAGCGACCGGCCTGGTTCAGGTGCGCTCCGGCGGCGCAGCGGCGGTGATCCGCGCGCGCAGGGCCGCGCGCAGGCGCCCCACGGCGATGCCGGCGGCGCCCAGCACCAGGGCGGGCAGCCAGATCCAGCGGAGCTCGATGGCCAGCAGCCCGGTCCAGTTGCCGGCGAAGAAGCGCTGCACCGAGATCGCCGAGACCCGGACCGGCCGGAAATCGAAGAAATAGCGCTCGTTCGAGAACGGCGAGAAGAAGGCGATGCCGAGCCCGCCATCGGTCAGCGCGTCGAGCAGCCCGTGCGAGGCGAGGCACAGGAAGAAATAGAACCACAGCACGCGCAGGCCGGCCCCGGACAGCCGCGCCGCCGGCCATGCGACCAGCCCGCCGACGACCAGCGCGAAGGCCAGCGAGTGGGTCAGCCCGCGGTGCCCCAAGAGATCGCCATAGGCGATGCCGAAACGGAAGCCGATCACGTCGATGTCCGGCAGGACCGTCAGCGCCATCCCGACCAGCAGCACCGCCGGATGGCCGAGCCGCCGGCGGAACCAGGGAAAGGCGCCGATCGCGGCGGCGGGATGGGAGAACACGGTCGGCATGGCGACTCCTGTGTAACCGCGACTCGCCTTCTAACCGGTTAATGTGACCCGGGTATGGCAGGAACGCCGAGCGGCCCGGTGGGGGCCGCGGCGACGGCAGATGTGCAAACCGGGCCGCGCGGGGGGAGGCGCGGCCCGGTCTGTTCCTGCCTGGCGAGCGCGCCACCGCGCGCTCTCGGGGGATCAGTTCGGCAGGATCACGGTGTCGATGACGTGGATGACGCCGTTGCTGGTCTCGATATCGGCGGCGATGACACTGGCATTTTCGATCTTCACACCGTTCATGGCATCGATGTCGACCATGCTTCCCTGGACGGTCGCGGCGCTAAGCTTCTTGCCGGCGATATCGCCCGACATCACCTTGCCCGGCACCACGTGGTAGGTCAGCACGGCGATGAGCTTGTCCTTGTTCTCGGGCAGCAGCAGCGAGTCGACGGTGCCGGCCGGGAGTTTCGCGAAGGCTTCGTTGGTCGGCGCGAATACGGTGAACGGACCGTCGCCCTTCAGCGTATCGACCAGGCCGGCCGCCTTGACCGCGGCAACGAGGGTCGAGAACTGATCGCTGGCCATCGCGGTATCGACAATGTCCTTCGCCGTCGCCGCCGTGGACGCCAACGCCAGTCCGCCGGCAACAGCAAGAGAGGAAAGAAAGCGGGTAATCGGCTTCATGATGCGCTCCTTGTTGATCGTTGATGCACGTGTTGATGCTTGGTATTACGCATCCGTGCCGACGATGGATCACAATCTACGAAGATGGGTGACAAATCGCCGGCGCGGCCCGGCAAAGAGTTCGGCGTGTTGTCTTGCCGTGGCCAGGCGCTATATCCTGCGCCATGACTCTGGACTCCGTGCTCTCCCTGCTGGCCTTCGTCGTGGCCTGTGCCGCGGCGGCGACGCCCGGCATCGCCTTTCGTCCCGGCGCCTGGTACCGCAGCCTCGCGAAGCCGTCCTGGTGCCCTCCCGACTGGCTGTTCGGGCCGGTCTGGACCGTTCTTTACGTTGCCGTCGCCGTCTCCGGCTGGCTTGTATGGCGGCAGGCGGGCTTCGACGGGGCCGCGGTGGCGCTGACCGTCTATGGCGCCCAGCTGGTGCTCAACGGGCTCTGGTCGACGTTGTTCTTCGGCCTGCGCCGCCCGGATCTGGCCCTCGCAGAGATCGTGTTGCTGTGGCTTTGCGTTCTTATGACCATTGCCGTGTTTCACCCGATCCACCAGACGGCGGCCTGGATCCTCGTTCCCTACGCGGCCTGGGTGAGCTTCGCCGTGATCCTCAACTTCAGCATCTGGCGCCTCAACCCTGCACGTGCTTCATCGCGAGAGCCATGACGGCGCCGGCAATGGCCAGGGCCGACAGCGCGGCGATGCCGGTCTCGAGACCGAAGCCGAGAAGGACGCTGATCAGCGCCCCCATCACCAGCAGCAGCACACCGATCACGGTGTTGCTGAGGGCCACGTATTCGGCCTTGCGGTCGCCGCCGGCGAGGTCGACCACATGTGTCTTGCGGCCGATCCGCACGCCCGCATGGGCGATCCCGAGGACGAACAGCACCGCGGCGTAGAACGCGATGCTGCCGGTCACAGCAGGGATCCCGCTGAGTGACGCGAGGACGCCCGCGCCCAGCACGCCCGCCAGCGCCGCGGCAAGCGCCATGGTCAGACGGCTCGATCTGTCCGAGAGCGCGCCCCAGAACGACGAGCTGAGGGCGCCCGCGAGTCCGGAGGCGATGACCAGCCAGCCGAGGCCATCGAGCGCCTGCCCGGTCTCGCGCTGGGCCAGGCTGACATAGATCGGCCCGGCCAGCGCCGTCGAGATCATCAGCGCCCGCGCCGCCAGGAACTTCTGCAATTCCCGATCGCGCACCAGCAGCATGACCTGGTCGCGGACGAGATCGTCAATGCCGCGGCCGCCCTCGGTGGCCCCCGGATACTCGTTGATCATGGCGAAGGTCGCGGCCGCCAGGAACCACGAGACTCCGGCGGCGATGATGACGGCGTAGAGGAGCCAATCCGGCCGGGCGTTCTCGGGGCTCAGCACGAAATACAGCCCGACTCCAGCGGCGATGAGGCCCGACGCCGTCGCCGCATAACCGCTGACCCGGCCCCGGCGGCCCTTGGACACGGTCTTGCCCAGCGTATCCTTGGCGGCGATCGAGGCGACCCCGCGCGCGAGGCTGAAGACCACAAGCAGGCCGACGATCGCCCAGCCGGCCGCGGCGTCGCGCAAGCCCGCCGCCGCGACGACGCCCATGAGGATGACGCAGAGCCCCTCGACCAGGCTGCCGGCGACCCAGAAGCCCTTGCGTACCGGAAAGTGCCGGATGACGCCGCCGATGAGGATCTGCGGCATCAGCGCCAGCGACTCGCGGATCGGCACCAGCATTCCGACCAGATGGACCGGCGCCCCGACCGCGCCCAAAAGCCAGGGCAACACCACCTTGCTGTCGGACAGGGCGTCGCCGGTCTTGCTCAGGGCCTGGGCCAGGACCTGGATGAGGAAGCTCCTGGGCTGCTCCCGGCACTGGCCGTCGGCGATGTCGCGGCACAGGCGCGCGTCGTCATCGCCCGTGGCGAGATCGTATAGCCGGAACGCGAGGCTGCGGTCGTCTGTGTCGCCGGCGGCCGGGGATGGGTCACTGGACATTTTTCAATAACCGCTCCGCTGATTGGTGCTGCTGCATCCGGCGAGTGGCCATGCAGGAATCATCACTAACACGATCCAGTACCGAGGTCGCCCTGGACCAGATGTCCTACCGGACGCAACGAAAGTGAACGCTAAAGCATTTCAAGATTGTTTGGATTCGCAATAGCGCCGGCGGCGCGACCTCATACTTCGAGACGGGCCGCCTGTCTCGCGGCTCGCACACGCCGCCTTTCGGCGGCTGCTCGGCGCGGCGGCCCTCCTCAGCATGAAGCTCCACTGTTTGTGTCTTCATGCTGAGGAGGCGCGAAGCGCCGTCTCGAAGCATGAGGTCGCTCGATGCTGGTGCCGAACAATTTTAATATGCTCTAAACTCGCAGCGGCGGCGGGATGCGGCGATGGCCATGCGTTGCCGCTTGACTTCCGGCCCCGGCAGGCAGAACGATATTCGACCGACAATTCACAACCAAACCGGCGGGAGATGGAAGATGACCAGACTGTCGATCGTATCGTTGGCGGGGGCGTTATTGTGCGCGCCCTTCGCTCTCGTTGCCCCGGCGCAGGGCCAGGGATCCACGCTGCCCGATGGCGCGGGCAGGGACCTGGTCGAGGCCGTCTGCACCTCGTGCCACGGGGCCAATCAGATCACGCGGAGTTCCGGCTACACAGCCGAAGGCTGGACGGAACTGACCGGCACGATGATCGACCTGTCCGGCAGCCCGGAGGACCAGGCCCGGATCGTGCAGTATCTGGAGACGCAGTTCCCCCCGAACACCAGGCGGGCGCCGAAGCTGATGGCCGGCGATGCGAGGATCGCGTTCACCGAGTGGCAGGTCCCGACGCTCGGCCAGCGCTCGCGCGATCCGGTCGAGGCGGCCGACGGGTCGATCTGGTGGGCCGGGCAGTGGGGCAATCTCGTCGGGCGAATCGATCCCGCGACCGGCGCGATGACGGAATACCCGTTGCCGGCCAACGCGATGCCGCACACCGTGACGATCGATCGCGCCGGCGACGTCTGGTTTACGGGGAACAAGAACGGCACCATCGGCAAACTGGACCCGGCGACCGGCAAGATCACCGTCTACCGGATGCCCGACCCGGCCGCGAGGGATCCGCACACGGCGGTCTTCAATGAGAAAGGCATCCTCTGGTTCACCCTCCAGCACAGCAACATGGTGGGCCGGCTGGACCCGGAGACCGGCGACATCAAGCTGGTGCCCATGACGACGCCGAATTCGAAGCCCTACGGCATCAAGGTCGACGCCGAGGGGGCGCCGTGGGTCGCCTGCAACGGCAGCAACTGCCTGGTCAGGGTCGACCCGGCGACGATGGCGCTGACGGAAATCAGGCTGCCGATCCCGGCGACGACCGTGCGGCGCCTCGACATCGCCGGCGACGGCATGATCTGGTACGTCAATTCGTCCCAGGGCCGGCTCGGCCGATACGACCCGAAGACCGGCGCGATCAAGGAGTGGCCGTCGCCGAGCGGGCCGAAATCGCACCCCTACGCCATCGCCGTCGTGGATGGCATCGTCTGGTACAACGAGTCGGGCATGCGGCCGGATGCGCTGGTCCGCTTCGACCCCGCGACGGAGACTTTCCAGAGCTGGGCGATCCCGTCGGGGGGAATCCATGCCGGCATCGTCCGCCACATGCTGCCGACCCGGGACGGCAACCTGCTGATCCACCAGGGCAGCACCAACCGGATCCTGCTGGTGACGGTACAGCCGCCGGCCGCGATGCAATAGGCGAGGCCGTTCGCCGGCCAGGCGCGGCGCGGTGACAACGCCGATGGACGCCTTGTCGCCGCCGCGCCGCAAAGCTCATCCCGGACACCAAATTCGGGCAATACCGACCGACCAGCTGTGCTGTGGCAGCCGACCGTGCGAACCGGTGCAGGCGGTGGCGCAGGCCATGGTCGATATCTTCGTCGGCGGCCCACGAACCGGCTGTCGAGGGTGCACAGGGGAGATTTCGACAAGCGATCGCGTTGGTCCGG
The DNA here is from genome assembly GCA_947259105.1 of uncultured Alphaproteobacteria bacterium. Classification (GTDB taxonomy): domain Bacteria; phylum Pseudomonadota; class Alphaproteobacteria; order UBA8366; family JADFVY01. The sequence continues at coordinate 19,456 of CAMYKU010000018.1, read as the reverse complement.
TCAGCTCGCCCGGATTGTCTCGATTGGCCCGTTGGCCGCTGTCGTGGCTGCGGCTGGTCAAGAGGGGGGGGTTGTTGTTATTAACGATGTGTTAGTCGAACAACCAGCGATAGAGGAGGTGATATGCTTCACATTGACCTGAAGTGGGTGCGGGCACTTGCGATCGGGCTTGCGCTGTCGGTTGCCGCGGGAACCGCAGCGGCTGAAAAGAAAGCGCAGGACGGCCTCCTGTTCGACTGGCCGGCAACACAGAACATGCCTCCGGTTGGTGCGGGCGTCGTGAAACAAGCGGAGGCCCGGGCGCAGGCAATCCTGGACGGCCTGACACTGGACCAGAAGATCGGCCAGATGACGCAAGGAGAAATCCAGGCGGTCACACCCGCCGATGTCGCGCAATACTGCCTTGGCTCGGTGCTCAACGGCGGTGGTTCCTGGCCGAATCGAGACAAGAACGCGAGTCCCCGGGAGTGGCGGGATCTGGCGGATGCGTACTGGTGGGCCGGCATGGACGGATGCGGTATTCCACCGCTCTGGGGAATAGACTCCGTGCACGGAAACAACAACGTTATCGGCGCGACCCTTTTTCCCCATAACATCGGCCTGGGCGCGGCGAACAACCCCGAATTGATGAAAGAAATCGGCAGCGCCACGGCCAGGGAAACCCGCGCAACGGGCCAGCCCTGGGTGTTTGCGCCGACCGTCGCCGTGGCGAGGGACGATCGCTGGGGCCGCACTTATGAAAGCTATTCCGAATCCCCGGCAAGAGTCGCGCGTCTGGCCCGCCCGTTGATTGAGGGGCTTCAGGGTAATCTGGGCGAGTGCAATGTCGCCGCGACGATCAAGCACTGGATCGGCGATGGCGGCACCACCGACGGCAGGGACCAGGGGAATACCGAGGTGCCGGAGGATGAGCTGATAAATATTCATGGCCTCGCCTATTTCGAAGGTCTGGAGGCCGGCGTGTTATCGGCGATGCCGTCCTTCAGCAGCTGGAATGACGAGAAGTTGCATGGCCATCGATACCTGCTCACCGATATTCTCAAGGACAGGCTGAGGTTCAGCGGCCACATCATTTCCGACTGGAACGGAATCGGCCAGGTACCGAATTGCTCCAGCAGCAATTGCCCGCAGGCGGTTGAAGCGGGGATCGACCTTTTCATGGTGCCTTATGACTGGCGGGATTTCATCGCGACCACCAGGCAGCAGGTCATGGACGGCGTCATCTCGATTGAGCGCGTCGACGACGCCGTGAAGCGGATCTTGAGGAACAAGATCCTGGTGGGGCTTTTCACGGCAAAACCCTCGGGCAGCAAATGTGCGGTCGATGCCATGCTGGGAGCGAAGAAACACCGTGAACTGGCGCGCACTGCGGTCAGGGAGTCCCTGGTGCTGCTGAAAAACGATGACGGTATTCTGCCGCTGACCAGGGATACGCGGATACTGGTGACCGGAAAAAGCGCCAACAACATAGCCAACCAGAGTGGCGGATGGACGCTGAGCTGGCAGGGAACAGGCAATACGAACGCGGATTTCCCCGGGGCCACCTCGATCTACGACGGGATCCGGGCGGTTGCGCCCTTTGCCGATCTGGCTGAGGACCTGTCCGGTGTCGACCTGACCCAGTACGAGATTGTCATCGCCGTCATCGGCGAGACCCCCTACGCCGAGGGTCTGGGCGATATCCGCAGCAATCAGACCCTGGAACATGCCAAGCTGCATCCCGAAGACCTCCAACTGCTGCAGGCCGTCCGTGATGCAGGCGTTCCCGCCGTTACCTTGTGGGTCGCGGGACGGCCGCTCTACGTGAACAAGGAACTGAACCGGTCCGATGCCTTCGTCGCGGCCTGGCTGCCCGGGAGCGAGGGCGGCGGGATCGCGGATGTTTTGTTCGTCAGGGACAACGGCAAAGTGAACCATGATTTTGCCGGTAAGCTGGCCTTCTCCTGGCCGGCGGAGGACTGCCAGACCCCGCTCAACGTGGGCCAGGAGTTCGGTGCCTTGTTCCCCTACGGCTACGGTCTGACCTATCGGGATGCCGTTACGCTGGGTCCACTCGATGAAGCGTCGGGGGATCTTGGCTGCGGGCTGAGGGATATTGGCGGCGGCGGCGGCATAGCGACCGAGCCGCTGGAGGTCTTCGTTCAGGGCGGGAACATCGCACCATGGCAGCTTTATATCGGCGATCCCTCGAACTGGGGCGGGACGGCTGTCGACCTGTCCGATCCCAACAACGTAACGGCTCTCGTGAATGTCAAGGCGGGACCCAGGATAGATAGCCCGACGTTCCAGTCCGGCGCCATAACGGTCGCGTTCGGCATCGGTACGGACGGCGTCGGTCCCGGCCAGTTCTATTCGCAGGGCAACGGCGGTACGGGGGAGGATCTGCGTTCCTATCTCAACGCCGTGAACAGTGCGCTGGTATTTGAGGTAAGGTCCAGCGCGCCGCCGACTGCCGCCGTCAAGACGCGTATCGACTGCGTCTATCCGTGTTTCGGGGAACTGGACCTGACCCCGGCCTACACCGCCGTTTCCGACGGCAACTGGCATGAGCTGGCGGTCCCGCTGATCTGTTTTGCCGCTCAGGGCGCCGACTTCTCCAACGTCAACACCCCGTTCCTGGTCTTCACCGATGGCCTGTGGGCGGCCGATATCGCAACCATTCGCTGGGAACCGGACCATGTCGCGAATGTATCCTGCGACGGGGTCTATCAGCCCTGACATTGGTCGGGTCGTAGCGCAAATCCGGGTTGGTGGGTCGCCGAAGGCGATTCCACTCAACCCGGCCCGGCTCTATACCCCGAGGACGGCTGACGGGACGCAGGTGACCGGCAGCACCACCGCCAACAACAGGGCGGGCAACGGCAAGGCCGCGCACCGCCCCTCGAGCAGCGGCTTGTTGAATCGATAGGCCGAGAGGAACAGGTTCATCCCCACCGGCGGCGTCACACAGCCGAGGCGCTGGCCGAGCCGGTCAGCGCGATCATCGAATGCGTCAAGACGGCGCTGAAGCACACCGAACCCGAGCTTGCCGCCAGTTCCCGACATCAAGGCTTGACCCGCCCGGCCCCGGGGCATAGGTTCGCCGCGAATTTCCAGATTGTATACAACAGCTCCGCCGATCCACCATCGATACCGAGGACAGGCCTGACATGGCGACCACCTACAACGTAATGATCATGGGCGCTTCCTACGGCTCCCTGCTGGCAACCAAACTGATCCTTGCCGGGCACAACGTGACGCTGGTGTGCCTGCCCGAAGAGGCGGAGATCATCAACAAGGAAGGCACCCGCGTGCGGCTGCCGGTCAAGGGGCGGAGCGACCTCGTCGAGATCGACTCGCGGCAGTGCCCGGGCGCCCTTTCCGGCGCGACGACCGACGCCGTCGACCCGGCGAAGTTCGACCTTGTCACCCTCGCCATGCAGGAGCCGCAGTATCGCTCGCCCGGCGTGCGCGAACTGCTGGATGCGGTGGCCAGATCCCGGGTGCCCTGCATGTCGATCATGAACATGCCGCCGCTGCCGTACCTCGCGCGCATTCCCGGCCTCGACGCCGGCGCCGTGAAGCACTGCTACACCGACCCCACCGTCTGGGACAGTTTCGATCCGCCGCTCCTGACCCTGTGCAGCCCCGACCCGCAGGCCTTCCGCCCGCCGGAGGAGCCGATCAACGTGCTGCAGGTCGCCCTGCCGACCAATTTCAAGGCGGCGCGGTTCGACTCGGACGAACACACCGGCATGCTGCGGCAGATGCAGGCGGATATCGAGGCGATCCGCTACGATGCCGGCGACGGGCCGATCGAGCTGCCGGTCAAGCTCAAGGTGCACGACTCGATCTTCGTGCCGCTGGCGAAATGGAGCATGCTGCTGACCGGGAACTATCGCTGCGTACAGAAGGGCACGATGCGCTCGATCAAGGAGGCGGTGCACACCGATCTCGAGCTGTCGCGGTCGATCTACGCCTGGGTCAGCGATCTGTGCGTCGCGCTGGGCGCCTCGCGTGACGATATGGTCCCGTTCGAGAAATACGCCAACGCGGCGCAGGGGCTGGTCAAACCATCGTCCGCCGCGCGGGCGCTGGCCGCCGGCGCCCCCAACATCGAGCGGGTCGATTGCCTGGTGCGGACCCTGGCGGCGCAGAAGGGCATGCAGTCCGACGCCGTCGACGAGACCGTTTCCCTGGTCGACCTCTGGCTGGAAGGCAACCGCAAGGCGGCGTGACTGCCGGGCCGCCGCCCCTCCCCTTCCCAATTGCCATACCGGACCGGCCGCGCTGTCGCCTCACGGGAAATTTGCGTCGTTGGTGTTGTATTTCGGCGGGGGTCATTGTCCGCTATGCTCTCAAGCGCATGCGGAAGCGGCCCGGACGTATCTTCCGAACCCGGAAAAACGCGGCGGAGGCGACGTCGACCATAAAGGGAGGAAACGAGCCATGCCCCATCGTTACGATACCGACTATGAGGTCGGTCGGGACAACCTGCAGAGATACGGGGTCGACATACACCATCCCGTGTTCTGGATTGCCAGCCTTCTGGTCCTGGTTTTCGTCATCGGGACGCTGATCCTGCCCGGCGAGGCCAAGGTCGCCTTCGACGGCGCCAAGGGCTGGTCGATCGCCAATTTCGACTGGCTGTTCATGGTCGGCGGCAACATCTTCGTCATCTTCTGCCTGCTGCTGATCGTGCTGCCGGTCGGCCGGATCCGCATCGGCGGCGTGGATGCGAAACCGGAATTCACGAGGATGTCGTGGTTCGCCATGCTGTTCGCGGCGGGCATGGGCATCGGGCTGATGTTCTGGAGCGTCGCCGAGCCGACCGCCTACTACACCGACTGGTACGGCACGCCGCTCAACGCCGCGGCGAACACGCCGGAGGGCGCGCGCATGGCGATGGGCGCCACGATGTTCCACTGGGGCCTGCATCCCTGGGCGATCTACGCGGTGGTCGGCCTGTCGCTGGCCTTCTTCACCTACAACAAGGGGCTGCCGCTGACCATCCGCTCCGGCTTCTTCCCGCTGATCGGCGACCGCTCCTGGGGCTGGTTCGGCCATGCCATCGACGTGGTCGCGGTGATGGCGACGATCTTCGGGCTGGCGACCTCGCTCGGCTTCGGCGCACAGCAGGCGGCCAGCGGCCTTTCCTTCCTGTTCGGCGTCGACGCCGGCATCGGAACGCAAGTCGCGATCATCATCGGAGTCACCGCGGTGGCGATCTTCTCGGTGGTGCGCGGCCTCGAGGGCGGCGTCAAGCTGCTGAGCAACATCAACATGGGACTGGCGGCCGGGCTGCTGCTGTTCGTCATCATCGCCGGGCCGACGCTGGCCATCGTCGGCACGCTGTTCAGCACCGCCGGCGCGTATCTCGAGAACATCATCCCGATGAGCAACTGGATCGGCCGCGAGGACGACAAGTTCTACCACGGCTGGACCGTGTTCTACTGGGCCTGGTGGATCTCCTGGTCGCCGTTCGTCGGCATGTTCATCGCCCGCATCTCCAAGGGCCGCACGGTGCGCGAGTTCATCACCGCCGTGCTGCTGGTCCCGACGCTGGTGACGCTGGTGTGGATGTCGGCGTTCGGCGGCTCGGCGCTGGACCAGGCGCAGGCCAATGTCGGCGCGCTGGCCAACGGCATCAGCGACGTCTCGCTGGCGCTGTTCCAGATGCTGGAGAACCTGCCGCTGACGAAAATCGCCTCGTTCGTCGGCATCGTCCTGGTGCTGGTGTTCTTCATCACCTCGTCCGATTCCGGCTCGCTGGTGATCGACAGCATCACCTCGGGCGGCAAGATCGACGCGCCGGTGGTGCAGCGCATCTTCTGGGCGACCATGGAGGGCGTGATCGCCGGGGTGCTGCTGTTCGGCGGCGGCGGCGACGCCCTGGGCGCGCTGCAGGCGGCGGCGATCACCGTGGGCCTGCCCTTCACCGTGGTGCTGATCGTGATGTGCGTCGGCGTCTATATGGGCCTCGCGCACGAGCTCAAATACGTGCTCGGCAAGGGCGGCGGCACGCCGGCCGCCGGGGAGTAAGCCCGGGGGCGGCGGCGCCCCGGGGACGAGACCGCGCGGCGGGACGGCGACGGGTTCGGGCTGCGTATCCACGGATGCGCAGCCCGCGGCGGTTGCAGTGTGATACGCGCATGCTATCCTCGCCGTCAGGACACCAGGGAGGCAGGGCCATGGCAACGAGCAGACGCACGGCCGGTCGCGCCGCGGCGGTTCAACGCAGAGACGGAGTTGCGATCACGCTGGCGGCAGCCACCGCCGCCCTGGCGACGCTGGCAATGGTGGCGGTGGCGAGCGCCGACGAAGAAGAACACCGGCAGTTCATGGGAAGCGACCTGGCGGCCGCGGGTGACCTCGTCATCGTCTCGGGCGACGACCTCGACGGCGTGTTTGCCGCCGGCGAGACGGTCGAGCTGGTTTCGCCGACCCGCGAGGATGCGCTGCTTGCCGGGCGGCGGGTCAAGGTCCGCGCGGCGGTCGGCGACGATGCCTACCTGGCCGGCGAGACGGTCGACGTTTCGGCGCCGGTGGCAGGGCGGATCGTCGCCGCCGGCGAGACGGTGACGCTGGACGCCCGGGCCACCACCGGCGGCGCCGTGCGGCTGTTCGGCCGCCGCGTCGAGGTGGCGGGGACGGTCGGCGGCGATTCCTGGATCGCCGCCGAGAGCGTGCGCCTGTCAGGCAGTTTCGCCGGCGACGTGACGGTGACCGCGCGCGATATCGATATCGCCCCGGACGCCCGCTTCGACGGGATGCTTGTCTTTCGCGCGCCGGAGGAGCCGGCGGTGCCGGACACGGCCGCGCCACCCGAGCGCCGCCGCTACGAGAAATGGGAGCCGGAGGAGTGGGGGTGGGGCCTGGCGGCCCCCTGGCGCGCCCTGTTCGGGATGGCGTTCGGCGCGGTCCTGCTGTTCCCGCTGAGCCTGCTGGTCGCCGGCGCCATCCTGCTGGCAACCGCGGGCGGCGTCATGAACCGCGTTGCCGAGATCGGCCGGGCGCGTCCCGGGGCGTCGATCGGCGCCGGGCTCGTGACGCTCGCGGTATGGGCCGTGGCGGCGCTGCTCCTGATGCTCACCCTGATCGGGGCGCCGCTGGGGATTCTGCTGTTCCTCGCGCTGCCGCTGATCGTCATGCTCGGCTACGTCACCGGGGCGTTGACCCTTGCGCTCGGCGTGTGGCGCAGCCTGGGCAAGGCGCTGCCGGGCGGGCTCGGCCGCTTCGGGCTGCTGGCGCTCGGTCTCTTCGTGCTGGCGATCGTCGGCCTGATCCCGGTCGCCGGCTTCATCGTCGGGCTCCTGGTCACGCTGACCGGGCTCGGCGCCACGATGCTGGCGCTGCGCGGGCGCGGCGGAACCGTGGCGGGCGCAGGGGGCTGAAACGAGCCAGGTTGCCGCGCCGGATGCGCCGGCGCGGTCGATTGACGTCATCGCGCTGAAGCCGGACGGCTGGGCCGTTCGACGAGCAAAAGCGCACGAAACCAGGGAGAGTAGCCATGCAGACATGCAACAAATCCGGAATCCGCCGGGGCCTGTTCACGGGCCTTTGCGCGGGCGCGCTTATGGCCGTGACGGCGGCCGGCGCCACCGCGCCGGAGAGCGCCCAGAGCCAGGGCCAGTGGTGGGTGACCGTTCCGGAGGAAGAGAGCCCCTCGCCGTTCTACGACTCCATCCTCTACCAGGAGATCGGCCCGCGCTTGCGGGAGATCGAGCAGTCGAGCAACCGTGTCCGGGTCGAGGTCATCGGCCAGTCGGACCAGGGGCGCAACCTGTTCCTCGCGATCGTATCGGCGCCGGAGGCCCAAGGGCGGCTCGGCCGCTACCAGGCCTTGCGCAACCTCATGATCAAGGACCCGGAGGCGGCCCAGAGACGGATCGAGGAGTTCGGGGACTTCAAGGTTCCCGTGCTGATCAACGGCAGCATCCACGGCGACGAGTATCCGGGCACCGACGCCGCGATTCGCCTGATCGAGACGCTGGCCTTCGGCAACAGCGAGATCGACGACGCGGAGATCCAGGCGGTCCTCGACAGCACGATCGTGCTGTTCAACGTGGTGCAGAACCCGGACGGGCGCGTGCTCGGGCAGCGGCGCAACGGCAACGGTTTCGATCTGAACCGGGACTTCATCACCCAGTCCCAGCCTGAGGCCCGGGCCACCGTAAGGCTGCTGACCGAGTGGAACCCGATGATCATGCTCGACCTGCACGGCTTCGTGCGCCCGATGCTGATCGAGCCGACCACGGCGCCGCACAACCCGAACTACGAATACGACCTCTATCTCAATTGGGCCTTCGGTCAGGCCCTGGCCATGGAGGCGGAACTGCTGGCGCGCACGGGTCTTCCGGCGCTGATTCCCTACCGGGACTGGGACGAGGGCTGGGACGACTGGCCGCCGATCTTCGCGCCGATGTACGCCATGTATCACGGCTCGTACGGCCACACGCTGGAGACCCCGTCGCGGGGCGACCTCGGGGTCGACGCGCATTTCTGGGCGGTGTGGGGCGCGCTCAAATACGTCGCCGAGAACCGCAAGCAGATGGTCCACGACCAGATCGAGATCTTCCGGCGGGGCCTCCTCGACCTGGATCAGGTTCTGATCCCCGATGAACTGCTCTCGGAGTCGCCATTCAACCAGTTCAACGAACTCACGGTGATCGAGTTTCCGGCGGCCTACGTGATCCCCAGGGACGGACCGCAGCAGCAGAACCCGCACGCGGCCGCCCGGCTGGTCGATTTCCTGATCGTCAACGACGTCCAGGTGCACCAGGCCAGCCAGGGCTTTTCGCTGGGCGCCACCGACTATCCGGCGGGCAGCTACGTCGTCTGGATGGACCAGCCCAAGCGCGGCCTGGCCAACACGGTGCTGTGGAACGGCTGGGACATCTCCTTCGATCCGGGCCTGACCATGTACGACATCTCCGGCTGGGACCACACCAAGCTCTGGGGCGTCACCCGGGCGATCGCCGAGGACGGCCTCGAGGCCCGGACCCGGGCCGTCGCCAAAGCCGACGCCGTCCAGGGCGCGGTAACCGGCAAGGGCGGCCTTTACGCCTTCCGCCCGACCAGCAACGAGGCGGTCCAGGCGGCCAACGCCCTGCTCGCCGCGGGCACCCCGCTCCACCGGGCCACCGCGCCCTTCACGGAGGGCGCGCAGAGCTTCGGCGCCGGCACCTTCATCGCGAGCGCCGGGCCGAGCGTCGCCAACGAGCTGGCCAGCAAGCACGGCCTCGAAGTCTTCGCCCTGGGCGGCCTGCCCGGCGAAGCCCCGGCGCTCGCCCGGCCGAAGCTCGCGGTCTTCGCCGACGAGGGCGTGGTCTTCGTGCTGCGCGAGCTGGGCTTCGATATCGACACGGTCTCGACCGGCGACCTCAACGCCGGCGTCCTGCAGAGCGGCGGCTACGACGCCTTCGTCAACTCGAGCCGGTCGTGGGGCGGGCTGAGCGCCGACGGGCAGGCCTCGGCCGGCGCCTTCTTCGCCGCGGGCGGCGACTACGTCGGCATCGGCCGGACCGGCATCCCCTTCGCGGTCGATGCGGGTCTGATCGCCGCCGACTATGTGCGGGGCAACCGGCGCGCCAACGGCGTGATCGACCTGGATTTCACCGTGGGCGATTCCATGGCGGCCGGCTATCCGGCGGCCAGCCACGGCTTCGTCTCCGGTCCCGTGTGGTTCGACAGCTTGCCGGCGGAGGCCAGCGTCTCGGCCTCGGTCGCCCCGGGCGACTTCTTCCTCTCGGGCTACTGGCCCGACTGGCCGTCGGAGGGCGCGGCGGGCAAGCCGATCGTGGTGCACGCGCCGAGCGGCGAATCACAGGTGAGCCTGATCGGCCTCGACCCGACCTTCCGGGCCCACCCGCGCCAGACCTTCCGGATCCTGGCCAACGCGATCTACCACGGCCAGGAGTAGACCCACGTCCGCCGCCGCCGTTCGGGAGCCGTCGCGCTTCCGAGGGGCGGTGGCGGGGTCCGGGGCCCGGCGGCACCGTGGCGGCGCGCGGAATCGCCTGAAGGCGGTCAATTCGGTCGGGTGACGTTGATCGCAAAAGGCAGCGTATCGGCGGTTCCGGATTCAGAGTTTGTACCGGTCGAAGACGCGGCCGAAACGCCAGCGGTGGAACGTGATGTCCCCGTAACAGCCGGCCTTGAAGAACGGCTCGCTCTCCAGTAATGCCCGGCCCGCCGCCATATCGGGGACATCCATCAGGAGCACGCTTCCGGCGTGCGAGGCGCCGTCGTCCGCGAACATCGGTCCGCGGCACACGACCGAATCGCCGTGTTCCACAAGATACGCCTCGTGGGCCTCCCTGTTCGCCTCACGGGCCGCTTCGCTTCCCGGTTTGTCGAGGCCATGGAACAGCGCCTGGATGTTGCCCTCGGTGCGGGGACAATCGCGCCACGTATAGGGGACGGCCGGTTTCCAGCGGTGGATCAGCCAGCGTTTCTGAACGCCGCCGGTAACGTACGGCTCGTCCGCGACATGCTGCTCGGCCGCCGCCCGGTCGGGAAACTCGATCAGACGCAGACTGCCCAGGTCCGCCGACTCGTCGTCGGTCGTGAACGGTCCCGCAAACAGCGTCTGACGGTCGAATTCCTTGAGGTAATCGAGGTGGCGTTGCCGGTATTCATCGCGCAGCGCCGCCGTATCCGGCTCGTCGAAGATAAGAATGGAAAACAGCATGTCCGGTCCTTTTCGTCAGAAACCATAAAGCTCGGCCGGGTTGTCGACCAGGATGCGCCGCCGCGCCGCCGGGTCCGGAACCCACCGGGACAACAGATCGCAAAGATCCGCGTCGTTCGGCATCGGCTTCGATACCATGACGTGGGGCCAGTCGGTGCCCCAGACGACGCGCGCCGGCGCCGCCGCAACCACCGCGCGGGCGAATTCGCCCGCCTCCCCGTACGGCAGATCGCCCGCGGAAATACGGTAGGGCGCCGTCAGCTTGACCCAGCAGCGCCCGGCCGCCGCAAGCCGCAACATGCCGCGGAACCCGTCGCAGGCGATGTCCTGCCCGAGCCGCAGATATCCCATGTGCCCGACGACGATATCGGTCGGGAAATCGCCGAACCTGGCATCGAAGTCGGGATAGTCGTCGACGTGGATCAGGAACTCGGCATGCCATCCAAGCGGGGCGATTCGCTCGCAAAGGGCCCGGATCGACTCCAGCGGCGCGCCCTTGCCGGGATCGGCGACGTCGACGAGATTGAAGCGCAGGCCGCGCACGCCGGCCTCGTGCAACTCGTCGAGTTCGCGCCCGGTGACGGTTTCATCGACGACGGCGACGCCGCGGCATTGCATGCCGGCCGCGGTCATGTCCCGCATCGCGGACAGCATGACGGTGTTGTCCGTGCCGTAGACGCTGGGCTGAACCAGAACGGCGCGCTCGATGCCCAGGGTCCCGAGCAGCTTCAGATATGCAGGGACCAAGGCATCCGGCGGCGTATAGATCCTCTCGTCCGCATAGGCGTATTCGGACTCCGGGCCGCAGACATGCGCGTGCGAATCGCAGGACAGCGGCCCCATCGGTGCGGCCGGCGCACGCAATTCCGGATCGGGCGGCGCGCAATACGCCGCGCCGGAGCGTCGTTCCCGCCCTGAACTGGACATCCCTCCCTCCCCCGGTGGTTGGGACGGGATTATCGATTATCGTTGCCGACAATGCCACAGTGTTGCCGATTCCGCCGGAATTCCCCGGATGGATTGCCGATCGGGACACGATCGGTCATCATGACGGTCGGCGGGCGCCAGCGGCGCATGACGCCGCCCGCCTTTGCCGACGGTCTGACAGTATAAGAAAAATGGGAGACGGTTATGAACAGGGTATTCGCTTCACCACGGACAAGTGCCGCCGCAGTGATTTTCGCCGTCGTCGCGGCCGGCGCGATCGCGCCCGGCCCGGCGCATGCGGTGCATGAGTGCGGGACGCCGCATGAGGGCAAATCCGGCCATGACCAGGGCTTCGGCAAGGGGTGCAACGGCCTGGACGAACGAGATTTCGTCTACGGCGATCCCCGCCCGGACGCGCCCGAACTGGCCTATCGCGGACCGCACGCGGTCGGCGTGCGCACCCTCGACGTGGTCAATCGAGACCAGGTCGATATCCTGAACTACAGCGCCGACAATACCGACCCACGTTACGATCGTCCGCTGACACTGGAGGTCTGGTACCCGGCCGACCTCGCGCCCGGCGACCGTCAGCTGACCACCTATTCGGACGTGCTGGGCAGCGGGCCGAACAATCCCGACCGTCCGAACCTGCCGTTCGAGTTCACCGGCCGGGCGGCGCGCGGAGCGGCGCCCAACGCCATCGAGGGCCCTTATCCGCTGGTTATCGTTTCGCACGGCTACCCGGGATCGCGCGTCCTGATGACACATCTGACCGAGAACCTGGCCTCGAAGGGCTATGTCGTGGTGTCGATCGACCACACCGATTCGACGCATGGCGACGCGGCGGGATTTTCCAGCACCCTGCTCAACCGGACCCTCGATCTCCATTTCGTGCTCAACGAGATGGCGGCGTTGGGCCAGTTCGGCGCCCCCGGGTTCCTCGCCGGGATGGTCGATGCGGAGCGTACCGCGCTGGTCGGCTATTCGATGGGCGGCTACGGCTCGCTCAACGCGGCCGGCGCCGGCTTCAGCCCGTTCCTCGTCTCATTCGTGCCCGGCGGCCATGCGGCGCGCCTGCAGGCCGGCAGCCCGGACTATCTCGCGCTGCTGGACCCGCGTATAAGGGCGGTCGTCGCCCTGGCGCCGTGGGGCGCCACATTCGGGATCTGGGAGCCCGCCGGCATCGCGGGGCTCGAGGTGCCGAGCCTGTTCATCGTCGGCGACCAGGACCAGACCGCGCCCTATGCCGGGGTCCAGTGGCTGTTCGACAACGCGGTCAATTCCGACCGCTACATGCTGAAATACCAGAGCGCCATCCACGAGGTCGCCGTCAACCCGCCGCCGCCGATCTCCGAAGCGCACTACCGGGAGTACATGCATTATCAGGAGCCGGCCTGGGACAACCGCAAGATCAACAACGTCAACCAGCACTTCGTGACGGCGTTCCTGGGCATGCACCTCAAGCAGGACTTCGATACCTACGAGCCGTATCTGGACCTGCATCCGATCTCCAACGAGAGCAACAGAACCGACCCGGCGGACCCGAGCTACTGGAAGGGGTTCACCGCCTGGGCGGCGATCGGCATGGAATTGCATCACCTTACGCCGTCGCCATGACCGAATGATCCGGGAAGGCCGCCGCGTGCGGCGGGAAGGACAAGAGGGACACAATGATCGCCGTGATATTCGAAGTCCGGCCGGCGGAGGGCCGCACCCAGGACTACCTGGACATCGCCGCCGAGCTGCGGCCGCATCTTGCCGGGATCGACGGGTTCATCTCGATCGAGCGTTTCGAGAGCCTGACGGAACCCGGCAAGTACCTCTCGCTCTCATACTGGCACGACGAGGCGGCGGTGGCGGCGTGGCGGCAGGTCGAGGAGCACCGCGCGGCGCAGGCGGCCGGCCGGGCCGGCATCTTCCGCGACTACACGCTGCGCGTCGCCTCGGTGATCCGCGACTACGGCATGCGCGAGCGCGCCGAAGCGCCGGAGGATTCCCGCGCCGCGCATGACGGCAAGGCGGTACAGAGGTAGGGGGAGCGGGCCGGAGCCGATTTCCACGTTAGTGGATAACGCACTATTGAAGCTGTCGCTCCAGCAACCCGGCCATTTCCGCGTGGCCGCGCTCGAGGGCAATCGACAGCGCCGTTCGGCCGTCCTTCGCGGTTGCCTTCGGATCGGCGCCCGCCGAGAGCAGGTACGTCGCCACCTGAAGGCGGTCGCGCTGCGCCGCCAACATCAGGGGCGTCGTTCCATCGCCGTTCGAGACATCGGGATCGGCCCCGTTCGCCATAAAGGCCTGCAGGGTTTCGAGCAGCGCAGGTTCCTCCACATACATCAGCACAAGGTAGTGCAGCGCCGTCATGCCGTCACGGTTCGCCAGTGCGAGGTCGGCCCCGCGGTCGAGCAGCAGTCCCGCGATCCGCAGCTTGCGCATCTGCCGGGCCCTGAACGCCTGGAACGCGGCGGGATCCGGGCCGCTTGTGGTCGGCGGCAGGATCAGCGGCTGAAATGACCACATCAGCGGCGTCATCCCCGTGGCCGAGGCGGCGTCCACGTCCGCGCCCTCGCCGAGCAGCCGCTCGACGGTTTCGATATCGCCATAAAAGGCGGCTTCGCCAAGCGCCGTCAACGCTTGAGGTTCTTGCCCGGTGTCGTCTCCTGGCGCGACCGCCTGCGCCGCCACACTCCCCGTGCAGGCGGCGCCGGCCAACGCGACGCCGATCAGAGCGAACAGCGCGGTCAATGACCGGAGCACGTCCAGCGCCCGGCCGCGATCAGGGTGACGACGTTGGCCTGTATTCGCCATAGTTTCCTCGATCGGGCGTGAGACGATGCTGCAGGGCGCCGGACGGCCAGCGGCCCAGGTCGCTCTTGTATCGCGCGGAGCTGATCCAGCCGCCGCGATGGAGCACTTCGATATGGGAGCCCGCCGACGCGCCATGGGTTTTCAGGCCGAAATAATCGGCGAAGGACTGGGCGATGCTCGGCTTCGGCACATTCTGCTCGTTGAACGCGCGCCAATAATAGGGCACCCGCGTGTCGGCCGGGTCGGTCACGCCGTTGTCGCTGTAGATCCAGCCGGTGATGGCGGTGTTGCAGCCCCACAGCTTGATGAACGCACCCGGCTCGAAATTGCCGCGAATGGCCGCTTTCATGCCGACGAATGGCGCGCGAATGAAGTCGTCGACCAGCATCGCCCCGACCTCCGCATCGAGGGCCTCCCGATACGTAATATTGCGCCCGGCACGGGCTGCCGTCTGAACCGCGCGAGTGCGAAGCTGAGCGACCGCCACATCGCCATAGGACAGGAACAGCCCGGCCCCGATCGAATGTGAAAAGACGTGTAACTCTTTGATTTTCATGCGATTCTTGAACGGCGGGTCCTTTAGATAGTCGAAAAAGTCCGCGCGCCGCTCGATATTGACCTGGACGATCTTGTCCGACGCAAAGCTCCCCGAGGGAGCGGCCGCGCGCCCCGTGGCAAGCCTTCGGGCGAGATCCCTGG
Organism: uncultured Alphaproteobacteria bacterium; assembly: GCA_947259105.1. Classification (GTDB taxonomy): domain Bacteria; phylum Pseudomonadota; class Alphaproteobacteria; order UBA8366; family JADFVY01. Next base: position 4,350 of record CAMYKU010000018.1, on the reverse strand, counting down.
AAAAGATCTGGAAATTACCCAGCGTGTCGCCACGCCCGTAGACAATGAGAGCACAAGAAACCAAGGCGATAAGTCCTCAAACAGGATTCCCCGAACGGCGCCTGCCTATTGCCAGCAGCGGTAGCAGACAGCGCCTCCGAACTCCATTCGTATTATCCCCTCTTCAAAGGTGTCCTGTCCATATCCTGATATAACGGGGCCGACAACCGTGCGGGCGATCAGGCCAATACGCGCCGTCCCCTACTCCGCCGCCGCGTCCTCGCCGGCCACCAGCGATCGTCCCTGGTCGAACTGGAGTTTGGCGAGGCGCGCGTAGAGGCCGCCGGCGGCGGCGAGGCTCTCATGCGTGCCCTCGTCGACGACGCGGCCATGATCCATCACCGCGATGCGGTCGGCCTTCAGCACGGTGGCGAGGCGATGGGCGATGACGATCGTCGTGCGGCCCTGCATCAGGTGCTCCAGCGCCTCCTGCACCAGCCGTTCGGATTCGGCGTCGAGCGCGCTGGTCGCCTCGTCGAGCAGGAGAACCGCCGGATCGCGCAGGATCGCGCGGGCGATGGCGATGCGCTGGCGCTGGCCGCCGGACAGCCGCACCCCACGCTCGCCCAGGTGGCTGTCGAAGCCGTCCGGCAGGCGGTCGAGGAACTCGGTGGCAGCGGCGGCCGCGGCGGCGGCGCGGACCTCGTCGTCGCTGGCGCCGGGACGGCCGTAGCGGATGTTCTCCCAGGCATTGTCGGCGAAGATCACCGGCTCCTGCGCGACCAGCGCGAAGCGGGCGCGGATCGCCAGCGGATCGGCCGCGCGCAGGTCGATCCCGTCGAGACGGACGGTGCCGGAATCGGGGTCGTAGAAACGCAGAAGCAGCTGCACGACGGTGGTCTTGCCGGCGCCGGACGGGCCGACCAGCGCCACCGATTCGCCGGGCGCGACAGCGAGGTCGAAGCCGTCGAGCGCCGCGATCCCGGGCCGCGAGGGATAGTTGAAGGTGACGCCCTCGAAGGCGACGGCGCCGCGCGGCGGTTCCGGCAACGCCACGGGGCTGGCGGGCGCGGCGATCTGCGGCGCGGTGTCCAGCAGTTCCAGCAGCCGTTCCGCCGCCCCGGCGGCGCGCTGCAGGTCGCCGACCACTTCCGAGATCGCGCCCACCGATCCCGCGACGATGACGGCGTAGAACACGAACGCGGACAGGTCGCCCGCGGTAATCCGCCCGGCGATCACGTCGTGGCCGCCGATCCACAGGATCGTGCCGACGGCGCCGAACACCAGCGTGATGACGAAGGCGGTCAGCATCGCCCGCGCGCCGATGCGGCGCACCGCGACGAGGAAGGCGGCCTCGGTGACGTCGCCGAAACGCCTTCGGTCCTCGTCCTCATGGGTATAGGCCTGCATGGTGCGAACGCCGTGCAGCGCCTCGTCGCCATAGGAAGACAAGTCGGCGACCCGGTCCTGCGCCGCGCGGCTGAGCCGCCGCACCCGCCGCCCGAAGATCACGATCGGCGCGATGACCACCGGCACGCACAGGAAGACGAGGCCGGTGAGCTTGGGACTGGTCACCGCCAGCATGGCGCTGGCGCCGCAGAACAGCAGGAAATTACGCATCGCGACCGAGGCCGAGGAGCCGATCACCATCTGCAGCAGCGTGGTATCGGTGGTCAGCCGGGAGAGCACCTCACCGGTGCGGGTGACCTCGAAGAAGCCGGGGCTGAGCTTCACCACATGGTCGAACACGGCGCGGCGCAGATCCGCGACCACCCGCTCGCCGATCCAAGAGACGAGGTAGAACCGGCTGTAGGTCGCCGCCGCCAGCAGCAGGATCACGGCAAGCAGCACCAGCAGCGCGGTATCCAGAAGTCCCGTATCGCCGCCGCTGAAACCCTTGTCGACGAGCGCCCGCAGCCCCTGCCCCAGGGCCAGCACGGTGCCGGCGGCAACGACCAGCGCCACCGCCGCGCCCAGGGCGGCGCGCCAGTACGGCCGCACGTAGCGCAGCAGCGCGGCCAGGGCCTTGAGGTCGCTGGCCTTGCCGCGCTCTTCCTTCAGCGCGGCGTCCATATAGGTCGGGTGGCGCAGGGTTCCGCTTCCTTTTCGATCGCGTGAAGCCAGAATGCATATGAGGGCACGCAAGGCAAGCGGCAAGCAGCCGCAGCGGGCGGACGCCGCGTCTTCCGCCCCGGCCTATTCGGCTGCCGCCGGTCCGCTGGCCAGCGGCCCGGGCGCCTGGCCCGTTATCGGGGCCGGGGGCAGGGCAAGCCGCGCGACGACCGAACGGTGATCCGATCCCGGTCCGGGCCCCACCTGTATCGCCGCCGGCGAATACCCGCCCGGCAGCAATACATGATCGATCGGCATGGCTATGAATGGCGCCCAGCGGCCCGCTCCTATGAAAAAGGTGAAGCGCAGGCCCCCGGCGACGGTGGTGTCGGTCGCGTCCGCAACGCGGCTCACCGCATGGCTCCAGGGGGCCGCGTTGAAGTCGCCCGCCACCAGGACCGGGCGCGGAATATCCCGCAGCCGCCCTTCCAGGCGGTCGATCTGACTCGCCTGCGAGAAGGGATAGGGCCAGTGCAGGTGCATGGACGCGACGCTGACCGGGCGGCCCCCGGCGATGACCCGCAGCCAGGCGAGGCCCCTGCCTTCGACGCAACCCTCCGACGGGCCGGGCGCCTTCGGGAGGCGCGACAGGACCGCCACGCCGCCGACCCGCGAGGAGAACGGGCAGCGGATGCTGTAGGGATAGTCTTCGCCGAGCAATTCGATGACCCGCTCGGTTCTGTCCGTCACTTCCTGCAGCGTCACGATGTCCGCGCCTTCGGCGCGAATGAAATCGGCCGCGGCGCCCGGCGTGCGGTTTCGAAACGAGAGATTGAGCTGAACCACCGTCAGCGACGGAACGCCGCCGCCGGCCACCGCCGTCCCCCAGGCCGGGAGGGCCGGCGCCAGACTCACAAAGCCGGCGAGGGAAACCGCCCAGGCCAGGCCGGCCTGCCGCCAGTCGCGCGAAACCGTCAGCAATACGGCCGCAAGCGTCAGTGCGGCCGACAGATGGAACCGGAAATGGGCCACCGAATCCGCGAGCGGCAGGCGCGGCGCCAGAAAGCTGAAGACCAGGCCGAAGGCAGCCAGCGCCGCCAGGATTGAAATCGCCCGCTTAAGAAATGTCCAAACCACGAATACCGCGCCTTATGGATACACCGGTACATCAATAGCCCGAACGATACGCCGGAATTTTGTCCAGTTGATGGCGGCGGCCGAAACTCAATCCCGACGCGCCAGCGCCCCGAGCCGCCGCGCCGCGTCCTCCGCCAGCTGCCGGGTCAGATCGCCGGCGCCGATCTCGCGGCCAAGGCTTGCCGCCTGTCCCGACCACAACGAGGAAAAATCGCTCGACCCCGCCTCCTCGGCCTTCGCCTTGAGCGGCGCCAGCGCGCCGCCGGCGGTGGGGAAGGCCGGCGCCGCATCGGACATCGGACCGACCTCGCGCATGACCCGGTTCATCAGCCCCCGCGCCGGACGGCCGGAAAACACGTTGGTCAGCGCCGTGCCGTCGTCGCGCGCCGCGCGCAGGGCGGCGCGGTGCAGGTCGGAAATCAGGGATTCCGGCGTGAACAGATAGGCGGTGCCGATCTGGGCGCCCGCCGCGCCGAGGGCGAAGGCCGCCGCGATGCCGCGCCCGTCGGCAACACCGCCGGCGGCGATCACCGGCAGCTTCACGGCGTCGACCACTTGCGGCAGCAGCGCGAAGGTTCCGGCCTGCGTTGCGATCTCCTCGGTCATGAACATGCCGCGATGGCCGCCGGCCTCGTAGCCTTGCGCAATGACGGCATCGCAGCCGTTGTCCTCCAGCCAGCGCGCTTCGGCCACCGTCGTCGCCGAGCTCAGCACGACGGCGCCCGTCGCCTTCACGCGGCGCAGCAGGGAAGCCGCGGGCAGCCCGAAATGAAAGCTCACGACCTCCGGCTTAAGATCCTCGACGATCCCGCACATCTCGGCGTCGAAGGGCGCGCGGTTGACCGCCGGCGCCGCGGCCGCGGAATCCAGTCCGAATTCGGTATAGTAGGCCGCCAGACGCGCCTTCCATGCGGCGTCGCGCGCGGGGTCCGGGCCGGCCGGCGCATGGCAGAAGAAATTGACGTTGACGGGCTTTGCCGTGCGCTGCCGGATGACGCCGATCTCCGCGCGGATCTTGGCCGCATCGAGCATCGCGCAGGGCAGGGAGCCGAGGCCGCCCGCCTCGCTGGCCGCGATCGCCATCGCCGCGCCGTTCGCGCCGGCCATCGGCGCCTGGACGATCGGCAGTTCGATGCCGGCAAGGTCGAGCAGTCTGCGATCCGGCCACATCCCGTTTGTCCC
>CAMYKU010000017.1 GCA_947259105.1 uncultured Alphaproteobacteria bacterium | reverse complement strand
GCTGAAGGCGAAGCCGCTCGCCTCCTCCAGCGCGTATGGCGCCGGCTTCGCGCCGCTGTAGGCGATGATCGACTCGTAGATCGGGAAGCCGGGGTTGGGATACATGATCTCGGCGCCGGGCTCGCCGAACATCAGCACGGCGAAGAACATCGTCGGCTTGCCGCCCGGCACCACGACGACGTGGTCCGGGTCGACCGCGGCGCCGTGCCGCGCCTCGAGGTGCGCCGCCACCGCCTCGCGCAGCGCCGGGATGCCGTTCGCCGGCGTGTACCCGTGATGCCCGTCGCGCAGCGCCTTGATCCCCGCCTCGACGATATGGGCGGGGGTGCGGAAGTCCGGCTGCCCGATGCCGAGGTTGATGATGTCCTTGCCGGAGGCGGCGAGTTGGTTGGCCCGGGCCAGCACCTCGAACGCGGACTCGGTGCCAAGGCGCGAGAGGGAGGCGGCGGTGTGGAGCATGGGGGTGGGATCCGTTGAAGGGGTGGGGCGGTGTGGCCGCGCGAACATAACCGCGAACATCCGCGAAGGGGAGGGGGAAAAACAGGCCGTGGGCCTTCGCGAGGTGTTTACGGCTGCGTGGGGCCGCCCCGCGGTCCGGAGCATTTGCGGATTACCCGTTGCAGCGGGCCGGACCGTCGCACGCGACGCGAAAGGTTGCCTTAACGTCTCAGGGCCTAAGGTGGTGGTGGCCGAATTCCCTATTTCCGGGCCAGACAACAGCCAATCGGATTCCGGCGATGCGATACGGACGACTCGAATTCAGCGACATAGCCGCGGTGCGGCGGGTCGTCGTCGCCCTTGTCGTATTTCAACTTGCTGGCGCAGCGATCGGCGTCGCCTACGGCTATCATCATTCCTGGTTCATGAATTTCTGGGCCGGCGGCGTTCTCGCCACGCCCATCGGTTTGATCGCCGGAACGATCTGGCATTATTCCGGATCGGCGGACCGGAGGGAGTCGAGGCGCACGATAATTGTTCTCGGTCTTCTGGGCACCGTGGTTTTTCTGGTGGCTGTTTTCTCGGCAATTCCCCAGATGAAATCGGATATGCGGATGCTCGCGACCCTTTCGCAATTCGACCGCGAGCCAATCGACCGGATCGAGGTGTTTGACGAGTTGCGCAAGACGGAAATCCTGACCGTGACCGAGCCCGCAATTGTCGCCGCGTTTACCCGGTCGATATCGGATGCCGTCGGGCATTCCCCCAGTCATCCGAAATACAGCCGCTCGTGGTACGCGATCGTTTCCGGCCCGAAGCGATATGAGTTCAAGCTGCATCTGGACCCGAATTATCCGGAAAGCGTCGTCGGATATTTCCTGACGCGGTCCGAACACCCGGCTTCCTACCAAGTGACGTTCCGAAGCCGCGCCCTGCGGTCCTGGGTCGAAGAGCATCTGTTACGGAGCAATGCGACGGATTGACGAAATCTGGGGACAGCGAAATCTGTGTAAACCCGGGTTAGCTCAGTGTTGGACTGCACCCGTTGGGTGAGACAGTAAATCAGGGACAGGTTGCGTCTGGAACCATGGTCCGCGCTACTGCGGTCCATGGCTCCGGTTGAACGTGTTCGAACTCCTCCGGCGAGCGGTAGGCGAGCGCCGAGTGGAGCCGCTGGCGATTGTAGACCCTCTCGATGAAGCCGCCAATGTCGTCGCTTGCGTGGCCGAGGTCGCGGTAGGTGCGGCGGCGCGTCTTCTGGATTGCTTCGCCTGCGGCTCGCAATGACACGGTATAGCTGGACGGCTCACCGCTGATCGCCAACAGCTGACGGCTGATAGCTCCCTCTGAAACCCGCAGAAAACCCCGGTGCATGGGGTTGTTCCACGTGGTCCCGCGCGTCGCCGGCCCGGGGCGCTGGAAGATAGACCGTGCAATGCGTATTCTGGTTGTCGGCTTCAAGCCGTTAGCTGTTAGCTCTTGGCAAATGGCAGAAAGCTATCCGCCAACAGCTAACCGCTAACAGCTAACAGCTAACAGCTAACAGCTAACAGCTAAGAGCTTTCGGGGCACGGGGAAGGGAACCACCGCATGAGCATCGTCGACGCCGTCCATCTCGCCGCCGCGATCCTCACGCTCTCGGCGGTGTTCGGCTACATCAACCACCGCTGGCTGAAGTTCCCGCACACCATCGGGCTGGTGATCATCGCGCTGTTCGCCTCGATGGGGACGATCGCCGTCGATATCGCGTTTCCGGCGCTGAACCTGCGGGACACCGCGCAGGCCATCCTCGGCCGCATCGACCTCCCCGACACGCTGATGAAGGGGATGCTGAGCCTGCTGCTGTTCGCGGGCGCGCTGCATGTCGATCTCGACGCGCTGGCCTCGCGGCGCTGGGCGATCGGCATCATGGCGACGATCGGGGTGCTGATCTCGACCGCGATCGTCGGCACCGGAACCTGGCTGATCCTGGACCTGCTCGGCGCGCCGCTGCCCCTCATCTGGTGCCTCGTGTTCGGCGCGCTGATCTCGCCGACCGACCCGGTGGCGGTGCTCGGCATCCTCAAGACCATCGAGGTGCCGGAGACGCTGGAGGCCAAGATCGCCGGCGAGAGCCTGTTCAACGACGGCGTCGGCGTCGTGGTCTTCACCATCCTGCTGGCCATCGCCGCCGGGGCGGGGGGGGAAGAAGCGATCGGCGCCGCCGAGATCGCCGAGCTGTTCCTCATCGAGACCGTGGGCGGCGCCGCGATCGGGCTCGGCGGCGGCTACATCGCCTACCGCGCCATGCGCACCATCGACGAGCACAATCTCGAGGTGCTGATCACGCTGGCGCTGGTGTTCCTGGTCACCGCCGTCAGCGACGCCGTGCACGCCTCGGCGCCGATCGCCGCGGTCGTCTCCGGCCTGCTGATCGGCAACCACGGCACGCGCTTCGCGATGAGCGACAGGACGGCCGTCCACATCCAGACCTTCTGGTCGCTGATCGACGAGATCCTGAACTCGGTGCTGTTCCTGATCATCGGCTTCGAGGTGCTGGCGCTGGCCTTCGAGATCCCGATTGTGCTGGCGGCGGTGCTGGCGATCCCGCTGGTCCTCGCCGCCCGGCTGGTGTCGGTCGCCGCGCCGATCGGCCTCTTGCGCCTGCGCAAAACCTATACGGAGGGCGCCGTCAGGGTGCTCACATGGGGCGGGCTGCGCGGCGGCATCTCGGTGGCGCTGGCGCTGTCGCTGCCGCCGGGCCCGCCGCGGGAGGAGATCCTCGTGATCACCTACGGCGTGGTACTGTTCTCGATCATCGTCCAGGGCCTCTCGATCGGCCGCGTGGTGAAGAGGTTCGTGCGGTAGCGGCGCGGACGAGCCGTCAGCTATTGGCTTTCAGCCGTCAGCTAACGGCGAACAGCTAACAGGCAGGGAGCGCCGTGCCGCTTGACTCGGCATGCGTGCCTCCGGTTAATCTGAACGCCAGGCCAACACCGGACGGGGGAACGGGAAATGACGTATCGTCACGGGCTTGCCGCATTACTGACGGCTCCCCTGCTGCTGGCGGGCGGCTGCGCCAGCGTCGACTTCGACTATCCCAAGCCTGAATCGACCGCGTTTCAGGACACCGGCGATACGTATCTGGGCAAGGGGCTCGAAGGCTTTGTGTCGGCGCATCCCGACGGCCAGTCCGGTTTCTTCCCGTTGTCCGACGGGATCGACGCGCTTGCGGCACGGCTCGTGATGGCCGAGGAGGCCGAGCGCAGCATCGATGCCCAGTACTATCTTCTTAAGAACGACATCGTCGGTCGGGCGTTCATCGACGCCTTGCTTCGTGCAGCCGACCGCGGGGTGCGCGTGCGACTCCTGCTCGACGATATATTTACCGGCGGCTACGACGCCGGAATGGCCGGCCTCGACTCGCATCCGAATTTCGAGATCCGCATATTCAACCCTTTCGCCAACCGCTCCGCGCGGCTCATGGACGGCATCACCAGCTTCAGCCGCGTCAATCGGCGCATGCACAACAAGTCCTTCACCGTGGACAACCAGATGACCCTGATCGGCGGCCGCAATATCGCCGACGAGTATTTCGGCGCGCGCGAGGATGCCAAGTTCGGTGACCTCGATGTGCTGGCGATCGGACCCGTCGTCAAGGAAGTGTCGGCGATGTTCGACAGCTACTGGAATCATGAGCGTGCCGCCCCGGTCGCGGCGTTCGCCAGAATGCCGGATGATCCGGCCGCCGAGCTCGAGCGCCTGCGGGCGGCCCTGGAAGAGTCGCGCCGGCAGATCGCGGAGTCGATATATGCCGCAGCGGTCAAGAACCAGGTGCTGAAATACGTCGAAACAGACGTCGACGTCTTTACCTGGGCGCCTTACCTGCTGGCTGTGGATTCGCCCGACAAATCGGTCAAATCCAGAGCCGCCGAAGCGGACTCGATCATGACGCCACTTCGCGACTCGCTGTTGTCGGCGGAACGGGAAATGATCGTCGTATCGCCCTATTTCGTGCCGAGGAAACCGGGCATCGCGGCGTTCTCCGAGGTCCGGGGCCGCGGCATCAACGTAACCATCATCACCAATTCGCTCGCCGCCAACAACCAGTCGGCGGTGCATGGCGGCTATGCGCCCGCCCGCAAGCCGCTGTTGCAAGCGGGTGTGAAGATTTTCGAGGCTCGTGCCGATGCCGACGTATCGGGGTCCGAACTGGTTGCCGCCAGCGGCGCCAAGGCGACGCTGCACACCAAGGCCTTTATCGTGGACCGCAAGGAACTGTTCATCGGCTCGTTCAATTTCGATCCACGCTCCGCCAACATCAATACCGAACTGGGTGTCATCATCAGATCGCCGGAGCTGGCGGAACGGTTCGCGGCAATGATCGACGCAAAACTTGCGGACCAGGCCTATGAAGTATTCCTTGATGAAGATGGCAGGCTGCGGTGGCGGGGATTCGAGGACGGCAAGGAGGTCATCTTCGACAAGGAGCCGCAAACCTCCTGGTGGCAACGGTTCACTGCCGGGTTTATGCGTATCTTGCCGATCAGGGGCCAGCTATAGCCGCCCGGCCCCTTCAAAGAGGTGATCCTGGTGATTACATACGGTGTGGTGCCGGTCTCGATCGTCGTAGGGGGCCGGGGAGTTCTGTTCCGCTTGACGCAATGTGGCGGCAGGCGTTAAAAGGCGGCTCCTCAATGGTGGCTGTAGCTCAGTTGGTTAGAGCACCAGGTTGTGGACCTGGGGGTCGTGGGTTCAAGTCCCATCAGCCACCCCAAAAATTTCCACCGAGATCTCCGCAACGAGGCCGGCGCGCCCGGCCGCGGAATTCTCCTTGCGGACTTGACTCGGCGGGCGCCTCTCTGGCTTTTAAGGCCGACAGGGGGAACAGGACATGACAGGTCGGCACCCGCTTGCTGCAACTCTGACAATTTGTGGCCTGCTGGTTGCAGGCGGCTGCGCGTCCCTGCCGGAGGATTTCGCGCGGACGGAATCCTATGCCTTTGCGGATACCGACGACACGACCCTCGGCAAGACGAGCAGGAAGAAGCGGCAAGGCCATCCCGGAGAGACCGGGTTCTACCCTCTCGGCAACGGGCTCGACGCGTTCGTCGCGCGCGCGGTGCTGGCCAACGCCGCCGAGCGCAGCATCGACGCGCAGTATTACCTCCTGCACAAGGACCTCGTCGGCCGGCTGTTCGTCGACCTGCTGCTCAATGCGGCCGACCGTGGCGTGCGCGTGCGGCTGCTGGTCGACGACATGGATATTGAGGGCAAGGACCTTGCGCTGGCAGCCGCTGACAACCATCCGAACATGGAAGTCCGGCTCTTCAATCCGTTCGCGCGCAATGTGAGCCGTACCTCGCAGTTCATCACCCGCCTGGCCGAGGTGGAGCGACGTGCGCACAACAAGTCGTTCAACGTCGACAACCAGTATGCGATCCTCGGCGGGCGCAATATCGGCAACGAGTATTTCGAGGCCGACCCGGACATTGCATTTTCGGACCTGGACGTGGTGGCGACGGGCCCGGTGGCCAAACAGGTCTCGACCGCGTTCGACCAGTACTGGAACAGCGAACTTGCCTATCCGGTCTCGGTGCTGGTAACGAAATTGCCGACCCCGCGGGAAACCGAAGAGATGCGCGCGCGCCTGACCCAATTCGTCGCCGAGCAGGCCGGGTCCGACTACCTGCGCGCGCTGCGCGACTCGGACCTATCGAACGCGCTGCGAGCCGGCACGGTGAGTTATTATTGGGGAAACGGCGAGGTGGTCTACGACCCGCCCGAAAAACTCATTGAGGAAATGGAGAAATCCGAACGCTACCTCTCGGCGCAGCTGAGTCCCCACATGCAGGCCGTGCGCGAGGAGTTGATCATCTTCTCGCCCTATTTCGTGCCGGGAGACGACGGGGTGGCGGTCTTGAGGGCAGCGCGAGAGCGGGGTGTCCGGGTCAGGATCCTGACCAATTCGCTCGCTTCCAACGACGTCGCCATTGTCCACGCCGGGTACCTCAAGTACCGCAGGGCGCTGCTCCGCGCGGGTGTCGAGATATACGAGATGAACAGCCGGCTCACCGCCAAACAGCGCAAGGCCAAGTTCGGGTCGTCGGTGGCGAGCCTGCATGCGAAATCGTTCGTCCTCGATCGCGAGTCGGTGTTCATCGGATCGCTCAACCTCGACCCGCGTGCCATTGTTTTCAATACCGAGATCGGCGTCGTGCTGCGCTCGCCGGAAATGGCCGGCGAGATGGCCCGGCGTTTCGACGAACAAATCGACAAGGTCGCCTTCCGTCTGGAATTGACCCGGAACGAGAAGGGGACCGAGAAGCTGCTCTGGCACGGGCTCGTCGACGGCGAGGAGCAGGTCTTCGACCATGAGCCTCACGCGAGCGTGTGGGAGCGCTTCAAGGTCAACTTCCTGAGCATGTTCCCGATCCAGTCGCAGCTTTAGGCGGTGTCGCCCGGCGCGGCGGGAGAGACGCGGCGCCGCCGGACAAAACGGAAGGAATGCGTGCGAGCATGTTCTACGAAACCAAGGACCACCACGGGCTGCCGCATGATCCGTTCAAGAGCTGCGTCGTGCCGCGTCCGATCGGCTGGCTGACGACGCTGAGCGCGGACGGCGTCGTCAATCTGGCCCCGTTCAGTTTCTTCAACGGGGTTTCGTCCAATCCGCCCGTCGTCGTGGTCGGTGTCAATGGCCGGCAGCCCCACGGCCCCAAGGACACGCTGACCAACTGCAAGGCGACCGGCGAGTTCGTCGCCAACATGGCGACCTGGGACCTGCGCGAAGCGATGAACCTGACCAGCGCGTCCCTGCCGGCCGAAATCGACGAGATGGCGCTTGCCGGGCTGGCGCCGGCGCCGTGCAATCTGGTCAAGCCGCCGCGGGTCGCGGAATCGCCGATCAATCTCGAATGCAGGGTCCTGCGGTTCGTCGATCTGCCCTCGGACGATCCGGACTCGCGCAATACCGCAATCTTCGGCCATGTCGTCGGAATCCATATTGCAGATTCCGTACTGACCGACGGCCGCGTCGACACGGCGAAGATCAAGCCGGTCGCGCGGCTCGGCTATATGGACTACGCGGTCGTTGAAGAAGTCTTCGAGATGCGCCGCCCGTCCGTCGAGCAGGCCATGGCGGCCCGCAAGAGCGCCGCCGAATAGGCGTTACGGCGCCTGCGGTCAGATCGTCTCGTCCAGCGCGGCGACGAGCCGTCCGACCTCTTCCGCAGTGTTGTAATGCACCATGCTGGCGCGCACGACGCCGCCCCGGTCGCGCGCGCCCAGCGCATCGATCAGGCGGGCGGCGTAGAAATCTCCGCTGCCGATTCCGATACCGTGTCTTGCGAGTGCCGCCGGAATTTCGTCTGAGCGCCGGCCCTCGGCGAGGAACGAGAATGTCGGCGCGCGCAGCTGCTGCCGTGCCGTCCGGCGGCCGACCAGGCGGATCCCGGGCCGGGCCGTCAGGAAATCGACGAAGGGCTCAGCGAGATGTTCCTCGTGCTCGGCGAACAGTGCGTAGAGCTGGCCCAGGCGCCCATGCAGCGGCAGGTTCGACTCGCCGAAATGATGCCGGTGCAGGACATCGAAGTAATCGATCATACCGGTCAGGGCCGCGGTCAGCTCGTGGTTCGGGCCGCCCGGATTCAGCTTCAGCGGAATATCCGAATCGCTTATGAAATAGTGGTTCTGGGCCCGCGCCCGCAGCAGGTGCTCGCGTTTTCCGTAGAGCAGACCGAGATGCGGACCGTAGATCTTGTACGGCGAGCACAGGTAGAAATCGACATCCCATGCCTTGACGTCCAGCTGCCGGTGCGGCGCGAAGGCCACACCGTCGACGCACACCAGACCGCCCGCTTCGTGGACCAGCCGGGTGATCGCCGGCACGTCGTTGATGCCGCCGGCGATGTTCGAGCAATGGCTGAAACAGACCAGCTTCGTCTTCCCGGTGAGCAGGGCCTCGAGGGCCTCGATCTCCAGTTCCGCGGTGTCCGGGTCGACCCGCCATTCCCGGATGGAGAGTCCGGACTCCGCGAGCCGGCGCCAGGCGCCGGAATTCGCCTCGTGGTCGAGGTTGGTCACCACGATCTCGTCGCCCTCTTCAAACCAGGGTCGCAATGCCTGTGCCAGCAAGTAGACGTTCATCGTCGTTGAGGGGCCAACCGTGACCTCGCCGGGCTCGGCGCCCATCATCTCTTCCATCAGGCGCTGCGCCTCGCCGATTCGCTCGGCGGCCTCCTCGGACGGGCCGTAGGCGCCGCCCGGCTGCACCTGGCAGTTCCGCAGATAGTCGTTCAGCCTGTCGATCACCTGGTTCGGGACGACGGTGCCCCCCGCGTTCTCGAACAGCGCCCAGGGCCGCTCCAGGTTCGGGAATTGCGCGCGGGCGAAGGCGACGTCGAAGGCGGGCAGCTGCAGCATGGCCGGGGATCCCTGAAAGGGCTGGACCGGGGGGTTGTAGCGCCGGCCCGGCGTCCGTGCAATGCTGCGTCCTCGCGCGTGGTTGAGATACGGCCCGCGAGCCTGCATAATCTGCGCACACCGGCAGCGAACGGACTCCCATGTCCAACCTCAACGTCCTCGACATCACAGCGGTCGCCTGGCTGCTCCTGTGCTGGGTCGGCTATACGGTCTACTCGGAGAAGAGCGCACCGGCCGGCAATCTGGTCGGCGTCATGCATCGGCGGCGGGTCGACTGGATGATGCGTATGCTGGAGCGCGAAAACCGCATGGTCGATCTGCAGATCATCAATAGCGCCCTCAACAACGCGACGTTCTTTGCCTCCACGACGATCCTGATTCTGGCCGGGCTGTTTGCTATCGTGGCGTCGCCCGAAAAGGTGATCGCCATCGTCAGCGATCTTCCGTTCGCGGCAAAGGCAACGCCAGTCATCTGGGAGCTCAAGGTCGTCCTGATGATGCTGATCTTCGCGCACGGTTTCTTCAAGTTCGCCTGGGCCATGCGCCAGTTCAACTACTGCTCCCTGCTGGTCGGTGCGGCGCCAATCAATGCCGAACCCGTCGAACGCTATCGCAACTATGCGGTTTCTGCTGCGCTCGTCGCTTCGCTGGCCGCCAAGCACTTCAATCACGGCATGAGGTCATACTATTTCGGCATGGCCGCGCTCAGCTGGTTCATCCACCCCGTGGCGCTGATCCCCGCGGTGCTGATCGTCGTTTTGGTTCTCTACCGCCGCGAGTTCCGGTCCCGGACGCTGAAGGCGATCGTTTCCTGCGAGGCAAGAGAATGAGCGGTCCGCCGCCACGGCAGGAGGGATTTCCGGCAGCCAGTGTGCTGCTGACGGTCGACGAGATGTATCGCGCCGATGCCGCTGCGACGGCCGCGGGCGTTTCGGGCGAGACGCTGATGGAAAATGCCGGCCGGGCGGTCGCCGACGCGATCGTCGCGCGGTGGAAGGCATGCCCGGTCGCCATCCTGTGTGGCCCGGGGAACAACGGCGGCGACGGGTTCGTGATGGCCCGCCTGCTGTCCGATGCCGGTTGGCCTGTGCGGCTGGCGTTGCTCGGCGACCGCGAGAGGCTGAAGGGCGATGCGCGGATCCATGCCGACCGGTGGGGCGGCCCGGTCGAGACGCTCTCGACAGGCGTGCTCGACGGGGCGGAACTCGTCGTCGATGCGCTCTTTGGCGCCGGACTGGCACGGCCGCTGGCCGGGACCGCGGCCGAAATCGTTGCGGCGGTGGCGGCGCACGGTCTGCCCTGTGTCGCCGTGGATGTGCCAAGCGGCGTTCACGGCGATACCGGAGCCATTCTGGGCACGGCGGCCCCCGCGAACCTGACGGTGACGTTTTTCCGGCGCAAGCCGGGGCACCTGTTGCTGCCGGGCCGGCAATTGTGCGGCGAACTGATGGTTGCCGATATCGGCATACCGGAGCCGGTGCTCGATGACATCGCGCCGGCGCAGGCGGCGAACGGGCCCGATTTGTGGCTGGAGGGATTTCCATGGCCGCGGTTCGATCAGCACAAGTACAGCCGCGGCCATGCCCTGGTGGTCGGCGGTTCCGGCATGACCGGTGCGGCCCGGCTCGCCGCGGCGGCGGCGCGCCGGGCCGGTGCCGGTGTGGTGACGGTGCTGTCGCCGCCCGATTCGCTGATGATCTACCGCGCCAGTCAGGTCGGCGCCCTGGTGGCCCGGCTCGACGATGTCGAGGCGCTGGCGGACAGGCTTGCCGACCCGCGTTCCCATGCCGTGCTGCTGGGGCCCGGGAACGGCCTGAAGCCGGAAACAAGAGACAATGTGCTGGCGGCGCTGGCGGCGGGAAAACCGGTCGTTCTGGACGCCGACGCCCTGACCGTCTTCGGCGGCGATCCGGCAGACCTGTTCGGCGCGATCACCGGGTCCTGCCTTTTGACGCCGCATGAAGGGGAATTTGCCGGTTTGTTTCCATCCATTCCCGGGACCGGAAAACTGGAGCGCGCACGGACTGCGGCGCAGCACTCGGGCGCCGTCGTCCTGCTCAAGGGACCGGATACCGTGATCGCGGCGCCGGATGGCCGGGCGGTCGTCAACAGCAACGCGCCGCCGGACCTCGCCACGGCGGGCTCCGGCGACGTGCTTTCCGGCATTGCGGTTGCGTTGATGGCGCAGGGCATGGCTCCATTCGAGGCCGGCTGCTGCGCCGCGTGGCTGCACGGCCAAGCCGCGACCCTGCAGGGGCCGGGACTGATCGCCGAAGACCTGCCCGACATGCTTCCCGCGGTCCTGAGCGCTTTGCGGAACCGGACAACCTGAGGTTATCCAAGGCCATCCGGTTCGAGACGAGGCGGTCAATCTCTCGTTAATAAAATGCTGGTATATTCTCAATGGCTTACCCCTGGATGAGGTGGGTGCGGACCTAATCGGGGCCAAGTTTGAATACAACTTGATAAGGAAATATTTGGATTGGCGTAACATTCGATTGACCAATGCAATATTGATCCCGTTCTGAAAAGAGGGACGTACCTATATGTTCTGGAAAGAGACCAAAAAAACTGACGTCGAGTTCATTCACGAAGGGGCGTTTTTTAAACGCCAGCATTCGAATAATTTGGTTGAGACCGTACGAATTCTTTCTATAGCGAAAGATACGTTTGGAATTCCGCATGTAAAATATGAAGTGCGGTTCGAGCGGTCGCAGGAAAAAGGACGCACCTTCGAAGGGCCTCGTGTGCTGGCCCTTTCGGTTTTCGCCGACAACTACAGTCACTGCGGCGAGTCCGCCTGAACTTACCGGCCGGCCTCTCGCGGCCGCCGACAATTAACAACGTGCCGCGTCGCGGCGCGTGCCGACTCACATCCCCTCGGCAGTATCTTGCAATCTCGCAGTTGCCTCCCCACGTGACTTGACCGCTCAACGCGCTGTTCCTATACAGGGTCGCCGCGTTGCCGATGCTCGGCCGCGGGCGCGGGCGTGGCGGAACTGGTAGACGCGCTGGATTTAGGATCCAGTGGAGAAATCCGTGGGGGTTCAAGTCCCTCCGCCCGCACCAACCAGGCAGATTCGGCGATGTTCGCCGGATTGAGATAACAGGTTCACCTTTAGCCGAGTACGCATTTCCATGCAGGTTACCGAAACCAGGAACGAGGGCCTGACCCGTGAATTCACGGTGCGCATCGAGGCCAGCGACATAGGCGAGAAAGTCGACCATCGCCTGACCGAGGTCGGCAAGGGTCTCACCCTGCCGGGCTTCCGTCCCGGCAAAGCGCCGCTTACGCTGCTGCAGCAGCGCTACGGGAAGGCGGTGATCGGGGAGATTCTCGAAGCGGCGGTGCAGGATTCGTCGGCCCAGGCGATCGCCGAACGCGGTCTCACGCCGGCAATCCAGCCGAGAATTGAGATAAAGAGCTACGAGGACGGCGCAGACCTCGAATATAGCATGCAGGTCGAACTGATGCCGGACTTCGAGCCGGCCGATTTTTCCAAGATCGAGCTTGAGCGTATCGCGATCGAGGTGTCTGACGCCGAGGTCGACGAGGCGCTTGCACGGATTGCCAGGGAAAACCGGATGGCCGAAACGGTTGCCACACCACGCAAGGCCAAACAGGGCGATGTCGCCGTGATCGATTTTGTCGGCCGCGCCGACGGAGCCGAATTTCCCGGTGGCGCGGGCAAGGATTTCCAGCTGGAACTCGGCTCCGGCCGTTTCATTCCCGGTTTCGAGGATCAGATTGTCGGTGCAAAGCCCGGCGACCAGTTGACGGTAAAGGTGACGTTTCCGGAGGAGTACAATTCACCCGACCTCGCCGGAAAAGACGCCGAGTTCGAGGTTACGGTCCGCGAACTGCGAGAATATGTGGAGTCGCCCCTCGACGATAAGCTCGCCGCCACCATGGGCTTCGAAGATTTGTCGAAGATGCGCGCCGCGGTGCGCGAGAACATGGAGCGCGAATACGGTGCCGTGTCGCGTACCGGCCTGAAGCGCCGCCTGCTCGACAGGCTGTCCGAGCTGCACGATTTCGACGTGCCGTCCGGGATGGTGGACGCTGAATTCGACACGATCTGGCAGCAGTTCGAGCAGGCGCGCGAACAGGGCCAGATCGATGACGACGACGTCGACAAGAGCGACGACGAGTTGAAGTCCGAATACCGGGCCATTGCTGAACGGCGTGTTCGTCTTGGCCTGCTCCTCGCCGAGGTCGGCCGGCGCAATAGCGTCGAGGTCACGCAGGACGAAATCAACCGCGCCATCATGGCGGAAGCGCAGAGGTATCCGGGGCAGCAGCGGGAAGTCGTCGAGCACTACCAGAATCATCCGGAGGCGCTGGCCCAGATCCGGGCGCCGCTGTTCGAGAACAAGGTGACGGACTTCATCCTCGAGATCGCCAAGGTGAAGGAGCGCTCGGGCACGATGGACGAGCTCCTGAAGGCCGAGCAGGGCGAATCGACGGATCAGAAGGCATCGGGGAAAAAGGCCAAATCGAAGAAACCGGCCAAGACCAAAGCCGATACGAGCAAGAAAGACTCGAGCAAGAAAGACAAGGGCGCGAAGCCCGGCGGATCGAAAAAGCAGGCCGCCGCCAAAGCCGGGAAGGACTGACAGAGCGTGACTCAAATTGTTCAAAGGCAGGAGCATTCCATGCGGGATTCTCATGACATTCATATGAATACGCTTGTGCCCATGGTGGTCGAGCAGACCAACCGGGGCGAACGCGCCTACGATATCTACTCGCGGCTGCTGAAGGAGAGGATTATCTTTCTGACGGGCCCGGTGCATGACGAGGTGGCAAGCCTTGTCAACGCCCAGCTTCTGTTTCTTGAATCGGAAAATCCGACGAAGGATATCGCGTTCTACATCAATTCTCCGGGCGGCGTGGTGACCTCGGGTCTTTCCATATACGACACCATGCAATACATCCGGCCCGACGTTTCGACCGTCGTTATCGGCCAGGCGGCGTCCATGGGCGCGCTGCTGCTGTGTGCCGGCGCTGCCGGAAAACGGTATTCGCTTCCCAACAGCCGGATCATGATTCATCAGCCGTCGGGCGGCTTTCAGGGCCAGGCGACCGATATCGAAATTCACGCCAGGGAAATTCTCGCCGTCCGGCAGCGTCTGAACGAGATCTTTGTGCATCATACCGGGCAGGACATCGCCACCATCGAATCCGCGGTGGAGCGCGACAAGTTTATGACGCCGGAGGACGGCAAGGAATTCGGACTGATCGACGAGGTCGTCAGTACCCGGCCCGTTCTGGCGTCCGACGAAGAGCCGGAGACGCCCGAAACGAAGGAGTAGGGTGCCGGTACCGATTCTGCATTCGGTGGCGATACGGCGGCGCCGTATCGCGTCTTCGCGACCATTCGTCGCGCGGCACGCGGCGGGTTAGTGTTAAACCTATATTAAAAAGGTAGGTTCATATTGTTTTTTCGGATTGGCGTTCCACTTGTCGTTTCGGTAACATGGCCGAGTCGGGGTAACGGATCGGATAGCACTCGATGACGAAGTCCACCGGAGGTGACTCCAAGAACACGCTGTACTGTTCCTTCTGCGGGAAGAGCCAGCACGAGGTCCGCAAGCTGATTGCGGGCCCGACGGTATTCATCTGCGATGAGTGCGTCGAGCTTTGCATGGACATTATCCGCGAGGATCACAAGTCGGCGATTTCCAAGTCGCGCGGCGAAGTGCCCACACCGTCCGAAATCCAGACCGTTCTTGACGACTACGTGATCGGGCAGACGCATGCCAAGCGCGTGCTGTCCGTGGCGGTTCACAATCATTACAAGCGTCTCGCCCACGACGGCAAGAACAACGACGTCGAGCTCGCCAAGTCGAACATCGTGCTGATCGGCCCGACCGGCTGCGGCAAGACGTTGCTGGCGCAGACCCTGGCGCGCATCCTCGACGTGCCGTTTACCATGGCGGATGCGACGACGCTCACCGAAGCGGGCTATGTGGGTGAGGACGTCGAGAATATCATCCTGAAACTGCTGCAGTCGGCCGATTACAATGTTGAGCGCGCGCAGCGGGGCATTGTCTATATCGACGAGGTCGACAAGATCAGCCGCAAGTCGGATAACCCGTCGATCACACGCGACGTATCGGGCGAAGGCGTGCAGCAGGCGCTGCTCAAGATCATGGAGGGCACGATTGCGAGCGTGCCTCCGCAAGGCGGACGAAAACACCCGCAGCAGGAGTTCCTGCAGGTCGATACCACGAACATCCTGTTCATCTGCGGTGGCGCATTTTCCGGCCTTGAGAAAATTATTGCCGGACGGCACCGCGGATCGTCGATCGGGTTCGGCGCCGACGTGCGTGGCCCGGATGATCGCCAGGTTGGCGAGATTCTGCGTGAGGTTGAGCCCGAGGACTTGCTGAAATTCGGGCTGATCCCGGAGTTCGTCGGCCGCTTGCCGGTCATCGCGACGCTTGAGGATCTGGACGAGGAATCGCTGGTCGAAATTCTGACCAAGCCGCGCAACGCGCTGGTGAAACAGTACCAGCGGCTGTTCGACATGGAGGACGTCCGCCTCGAGTTGACCGAGGATGCGCTCCGCGGCATCGCGCTGAAGGCGATCGCACGCAAGACCGGCGCGCGTGGCCTGCGCTCCATTATGGAAGCCATCCTGCTGGACCCGATGTACGAACTTCCGGGTCTTGAGGCCGTCGAGGAAATCGTTATCAATCGCGAGGTGGTCGAAGGGCGCGCCGAACCGCTCTATATTTATTCCGACAGACGTGAGGACGTCGGCAGCAGCGCGTGAGTCCGGGGAAGTCTGCTTCCGGGCCTTGAACCTGCGGGGAGCGAAGCCAATGTTAGGTCGACTTCCCGTTAAACATCCGCGCACCGCGACGCGCGGACAACGAAGCAAGAGGGCTTATGCTTGAAATTCCTCGCGGCGTGACCTACCCGGTTCTGCCGCTGCGCGATATCGTCGTTTTTCCACACATGATTGTCCCGCTGTTTGTCGGACGCGACAAATCGGTGAAGGCGCTCGAGGATGTCATGAAGGATGACAAGCAGATTCTGCTGGTCACCCAGAAGAACGCCTCGCAGGACGACCCGACCCCGTCCGATATATACACGCTGGGCACGATCGGTACCGTGCTGCAAATGCTGAAATTGCCGGATGGCACGGTCAAGGTCCTGGTCGAAGGCGGCCAGCGCGCGCGAATTCGCCGGTTCACGGACAATCCCAATTTCTTCCAGGTCTATGCCGACATGGTGGAGGAAATCGAGGAAGACGACCAGGAGCTGGAAGCGCTTGGCCGCGCGGTGGTCTCGCAGTTCGAGCAATACATCAAGCTGAACAAGAAGATTCCGGCGGAAGTCCTGATCTCGGTCAACCAGATCGAAGAGCCTGCAAAGCTGGCCGACACGGTGGTGCAGCATCTGACGCTGAAGATTGCCGACAGGCAGCAACTGCTCGAGACCGAGAGCACGCTGGAGCGGCTGGAGCGTGTCTTCGCCTTCATGGAAGGTGAGATCAGTGTGCTGCAGGTGGAAAAGCGAATCCGCAACCGCGTCAAGCGGCAGATGGAGAAGACCCAGCGCGAGTATTACCTGAACGAGCAGCTCAAGGCGATCCAGAAGGAACTGGGCGAGACCGAGGACGGCCGCGACGAGCTGTCGGAAATCGAACAGAAGGTCCGCTCGACCAAGCTGTCCAAGGAAGCCAAGGAAAAGGCCGAGGCCGAAGTCAAGAAACTGCGCTCGATGAGCCCGATGTCGGCGGAGGCAACGGTCGTGCGCAATTATCTCGACTGGTTGCTCAACATTCCCTGGAAGAAACCGACCAAGACCAAGAAGGACCTGAAGGTCGCCCACAAGATTCTCGACGACGACCACTACGGTCTGGACAAGGTCAAGGAACGGATCCTCGAGTATCTCGCGGTGCAGAACCGCACCGACAAGGTCAAGGGGCCGATCCTCTGCCTGGTCGGCCCGCCCGGCGTCGGCAAGACGTCGCTCGGCAAGTCGGTGGCGCGGGCAACCGGCCGCAACTTCGTCCGGATGTCGCTTGGCGGCGTGCGCGACGAGGCCGAGATCCGCGGCCATCGCCGGACCTATATCGGCTCGATGCCGGGCAAGATCGTTCAGGGCATGAAAAAGGCGAAATCGTCCAATCCGCTATTCCTGCTGGACGAAATCGACAAGCTGGGCGCCGACTGGCGGGGTGATCCGTCATCGGCGCTGCTCGAGGTGCTCGACCCGGAACAGAACAACACGTTTGCCGATCACTATCTGGAAGTCGACTACGATCTGTCCGACGTGATGTTCCTGACCACGGCGAATACGCTGCGGATGCCGCAGCCGCTGCTCGACCGTATGGAGGTCATCCGCATCCCCGGCTATACCGAGGATGAGAAGGTTCAGATCGCGCTGCGCTACCTGATTCCCAAGCAGGTCGAACAGAATGGCCTCAAGAAGAACGAATGGTCGATCGACGAGACGGCGCTGCGCGACCTGATTCGCTATTACACGCGCGAGGCCGGCGTGCGGAACCTCGAGCGTGAGATCGCCGGGCTGACGCGCAAGGCAATCAAGGAAATTCTGCTCGGCGAAAGCGGCAAGAAGACGGTCGAGGTGACGCCAGAGAATCTCGGCGACTACGCCGGCGTGCGCAAATACCGGTATGGCGAAGTCGAGGAAGAGGATCTCGTGGGTCTGGTTACCGGCCTGGCATGGACGGAATTCGGTGGCGAGATTCTGACCATCGAGTCGGTCAGCGTTCCGGGCAAGGGCCGGGTCCACAAGACCGGCAAATTGGGCGACGTCATGCAGGAATCGGTGCAGGCGGCGGAAAGTTACGTGAAGAGCCGCGCCCCCTCATTTGGAATCGAGCCGCCGGTTTTCGCCAGGACCGACATTCACGTACACGTGCCGGAAGGCGCGACACCCAAGGACGGACCATCCGCCGGCGTCGCGATGGTGACATCCATCGTCTCGGTTCTGACCGGGATTCCTGTGCGCCGCGACCTCGCCATGACGGGCGAGATCACGCTGCGCGGCCGGGTGCTGCCAATCGGCGGGCTGAAGGAAAAGCTGTTGGCGGCGCTGCGCGGCGGCATCAAGACGGTCCTGATTCCAAGCGACAATGTGAAGGATCTGGCGGATATTCCGGATAATGTCAAAGAGGGGCTGGACATCGTAGCGGTCACCACCGTAGACGAAGTCCTGGAGAAGGCGCTGTCGAGTCCGCTCAAGGCAATCGAATGGCAGGCCGATGCTGTCGCGACCCCGAATGAAAAGGACGACGATTCCGCCCGCACTACCCATTAGTGGTGGCACGGAAGTTCCCTGCGACGCCCGCGTATACATGCGCGGGCGTCAGTTTTCTGTGGAAAAGCGGGGAATTCTGCGGTTCCGACGTTGACTAGGCGACGCAAATACCCTTACACTCACGTCCGTCTGCAGCAGACACACTCGCTATCTCATACGACCTAAACTTTCCCTGTCCAGAAGGGGGTTCTGCAGTGAATAAGAACGATCTTATTTCGTCCGTAGCCGGTGACGCCGGTCTTTCCAAAGCCGATGCAACCAAGGCCGTGGACGCAGTCTTCGACAATATCGAGACCGCGCTAAAACGTGGTGATACCGTCCGTCTGGTTGGTTTCGGCACCTTCAGTGTCGCGAATCGCAAAGCTTCAACGGGCCGTAATCCGCGGACCGGTGCGACAATCCAGATTCCTGCTTCGAAACAACCCAAGTTCAAGGCCGGCAAGGGCCTGAAAGACGCCGTCAACTGACGTGCGGTTCCGAAAATTCGGTGGCCGGCCATCCGTGATGCGGGTGGCCGGCTGCTGTTTTCGGGCGGCAGTACTTGCAATCAGGCGGTCGGGCGATTAGCTCAGTTGGGAGAGCGTCCGGTTTACACCCGGGAGGTCGGCGGTTCGAGCCCGTCATCGCCCACCATTCGAGCCTCTCGTCCACGGAGGGGGAGGGTGTGCGCCGACCCGGCGGACGCGGCTTGACACTGAAATGTCCGTGCAGTACATGGACGGGCCTTGATGAGCGCTAAGGGGGTGTAGCTCAGTTGGTTAGAGCGCCGGCCTGTCACGCCGGAGGCCGCGGGTTCGAGTCCCGTCACTCCCGCCACCCTGCTTCGCGCGTCCGCGCTACGCAGGATTGTCTCCCATTTGTTCCCGAAGCAGGATGCCCTTCGCTAACAAGCGTCTATGGTGACCGGTCTTGAACGCAAGCCCGGAGGCGGTTCCTCTCTACCCGCCCTTCAACGGCGGCACGATGGAAACCCTGTCGCCGTCCGACAGGACGTATGTCGTGCGCCGGTCCTTTGCGACCGTCGAGTCGTTGACGATAACCAGATAGGTGTCGTCGCCGGGCAGGCCAAGGCGCGCCATCAGGCCCGAGATCGTCGTGCCCTCCAGCAGATGCATCTTGGTTCCGTCCGCGCTGCCCGGCACGTAGCGCGCGATCAGGCCGGACATTTTCAGCGTCACATCCATTGCAATCATACCTTGCGTGCGCGTACGGCAGCACCCTGCGCGCGGCCCAGATAAGCATGCATGACAAGGTGGGGATCGTGCATCAGCCGGTCCTTCCAGGGGCCGAGCGGCGTCTTCGTCTGGATCAGTCCGCGCAACACGCCCACATGCTGCGTCAAGCCCAACGACAGTGCGCCGACCAACACGTCGCCGTCGAATTCGAGGCGCAGATACCTGCAGGCATCGTCGTCCCGGGCGACTGCGCGATCACCCCCCTTTACCCCTTGCCACAGCCCGTAGGAACTGGAGACCAGGCCGAGCGTATTGAGCACGTTGAGCGCAAGGCTGCCGCGGTACGGCGTATCGATGCCGGCCATGTTCAAGGCGGCGATCCGTCCGTGTTCGCTGGCGGTCGGCTGAATCGCATGAATCGCCTTCTCGCCGGTCGAGAAATCCGGGCCCTGCGCGACATCGCCCGCGGCGAATATGCCGTCCCTGCTGGTCCGCAGCCGATCGTCGACGATTATGCCGCGGTCGGTTTCTATGCCGCTGCCCTCAAGGAACGCCATGTTCGGCGTAACACCCGTCGCGCAGACCACGAGGTCGGCGTCCAGGGTCGCGCCGCCGCTGAGCGACAGCTGCAGTCCACTGGCCGCCGGCATTACCGATTCGACCGCTGTAGAGGTCAGCACCCGCACGCCCTTGCCCTCGCACCAGCGCTTGATCATGGCGGCGCCGGCGTCGTCCATCATCCGCGGCAGCATCCGGTCTTCGGTTTCGACGACGCTGAGGTCCACGCCGCGCGCGGCCAGGGCTTCCAGCACGATGCAGCCGATGAACCCCGCGCCCATCAACACAACCCGCGCCCCCGCCTTCGTCGCGTCTGCAATGCGCCGTGCGTCCTCCATCGTCCAGCAACTCTCGACGCCCGGCAGGTCCATTCCCGGCACCGGCGGGCGGGCCGGGTGCGAGCCGGTCGCGATCAACAGCCTGTCGTAGGGAAGGCTGCTCCCGTCCTCCAGCCTGATTTCCCCCTTGCCCGGATCGACCGAGGCCGCCCGCGCTATCCGAAGGTCGATCCCGAGAGACTGGAAATGGCCGTCGGTGTGGCGCAGATAGGTTCCGTCCTCGCCGATGCCGCCGGTCAGCAGGTAAGGTATGGCCATGCGGGAGTAGGGCGGCTCATCCTCACCGCACAGCAACACAACGGTCCCTTCGGGATCGGTACCGCGCAGCGTTTCCGCCGCGATCACGCCGGCCGGACCCGCGCCGACGATCACATACTCCGTGGCGCGGGGCATTACTTGAGGCCGAGCCGCTGCAGCGTCTGCGTCGTCGGCTCGCCGTCGCTGGTCCAGCCCCTGTACTCGTAGTACTCCGGCAGCATCTGCGGCAGATCGCTGACCTTGCCCTTGGCCGTGCCGGACGGCGCCGGATCCTCGAGCAGCCGCTGCGGCAAGGTATCGTCCGCTGCGGTCAGGCCTGCCTTCAGATTGTACATCCGTTCGACGTTCCAGACCCGCTCGCCGATCTCGATCAGCCGCTCCTCGGTCCAGTCGTCGCCCTCGCACGCCGCGGCGATCTGTCTCCGGAACTCGGGTACGTCCCACGCGCAGGTTGTGAACAGGCACAGGCCGGTGGAATCGATCATCGCGATCTTGTCCTGCGAATCCTTACACGGCTTCGCCTTGCCCTTGCCGGTCTGATCCTCCATGTCCTCGGCAAAGACATCATGTTTCAAATGGCAGGCGCCCCGGTTGCTGGTGACGAAGCCGAGTCCCATGCCCTGCAGCGCGCGCGAGTCGTACCCCGCAAACTCCTGCCCCTTCACATGCATGGCGATCTCGGGATGGCCGTACTTCTCGCACATCAGCTTCGATCCGAGACCGAGAATCTTGCCGAACCCTTCATACTTACCGGTTTTTTCGGCCATTATCGTCAGCGCCTCGGCATTGCCGAATTTGAGCTCTACGCCGTCGGTATCGTCCTTGCCGATCACGCCCATTTCGTAAAGCTCCATCGCCGCGGCGAGCGTGCCGCCGAAGGAAATGGGGTCGTAGCCGTGCTCGTTGCTCACGAACGCCGCATAGGTCAGCGCATCGATATCGTCGATGCAGAGCAACGGCCCGAAGGCATAGGCGGTCTCATACTCCAGCCCGCCCGATGCATGCCGGTATTCCGGCCTGTTGACGATGGTGAAGTGCGTTTTGTTGATGTGGGCGATCCGGCCGCATGCAATGGTGCAGCCGAAACAGGCCTTGTTGGTGATCAGGTTGCGGTGCCCCTCGGGGCCGGTTGCCTGCATGGCCCCCGGATTTATCTTGCCGACCCCGTCGAACTGGACCTTGTGGAAGTTCTCGGTCGGCAGGCCGCCGAATTCCTGCATGGAATCGATCATGTCGTTGGTGCCGAGTTCGGTCAGGCCCTTGCGGCCACTGTTGTCGGCCAGCATCGCGTGGGTCTCGCGTACCGCCTGCATGAAGGCCTTCGGGTCCTTCACGGTCACGCCCCTGGTTCCGTGCACTGCCACCGCCTTCAGGTTCTTCGATCCCATCACTGCGCCGACGCCGGAGCGGCCCGCGGCGCGGTGCAGATCGTTGACGATGCAGGCGTAGCGTACGCCGCTCTCGCCGGCGACTCCGATCGACGCCACCTTCAGCAGAGGGTTCTGATGCTTCGCCTTGAGGTGCTCCTCGGTATGCCAGACCGTGGTGCCCCAGATTTCCTCGGCCGGCAGGATTTCGACCTCGTCGTCGACGATATGCAGATAGACCGGTTCGGGCGACCGGCCCTCGACGATCATCAGGTCGTAGCCCGCATATTTCAGCTCGGCGCCGAACTTGCCGCCGGAATTGGAGCACGCGATCGCGTGGGTCAGCGGCCCTTTCGTTACCACGGCATAGCGCCCGCTGGTCGACGCCATGGTGCCGGTCAGCGGCCCGGTGGCGAAGATCAGGATGTTGTCCGGTCCCATCGGATCCGCCGTCGGGTCCATCTCCTCATACAGGTACTTGGTGGCCAGGCCGCGCTCACCCAGGTATTCGTGCGCCCATTCCATGTTGAGCGGCTCGCTCGCGGCCGTGCCCGCGGTCAGGTTCACCCGGAGGATCTTTTTCTGCCAACCCATATTACGGAACTCCCTTCGCGGCTCTGCTGACTCAGGTCCGGGGCTCGGCATGCGTGCGCACGGCCCAGTCCCGCATGCGGTCGTACCCGGTCCAGCCGGCATCGACGTAAACGATGGCGTCGGTCGGGCAGGCCTCGGCGCATTTCGGGTCGCCGCCGCACAGGTCGCATTTCGCGACCTTGCCCGTTTCGGGGACGTAGTTGATGGTCCCGAACGGGCAGGCGACGGTGCACACCTTGCAGCCGACACAGGTAGACTCGTTCAGTTCCACCGCACCGGTCTCAGGATTCCGGGTCAGCGCCTCGACGGGGCAGGCATGCAGGCACCAGGCTTCCGCGCACTGCGTGCAGGTATAGGGAATCGCTTGCGCGCCGTGCTCGAACTCGAAAATCTTGATGCGCGAGCGCGCCGGGTTGAAGGCGCCGGTGTGTTCCAGCGAGCAGGCCATCTCGCACTGCAGGCAACTGGTGCACTTGGCCGGATCGATAAGCAACGATTTCTGCAATTCCGCCTCCTTGGTCGAGTCCGCGGCGCCACCGGGAACGCTCGGCTGTCCCGGAAGGTAGCAAGTCGGTTTGCCGCAAGCGAGAGCAATTTTCCCGTATTCGGGTGACCGCCGAGCGCGAAGCCGGAACGGGGTCGACGTGGGGCCTTGGGACCATAGAATCTATCGGTATATGGCGTTTCCCAGTTCGGCCTTGCGGGCGTCCCATTCGGCCTTGGTCATGATACGGATGTTGTTCATCTCGGCGACCCGGTCGAGCGCCCCCGCGCGTTTCTCGTGGAACTGGGTCAGCCGACCCTCGCCCGCTTTCACGTCGACGTCATCCCCGAACTGCACGGCCTCGAGCACCGCGGCGGCGCCCGCGGGGCTCATGACCGTCAGCACCCGGCCCCAGCCATGGGTGAATACGTAGTAGCCATAGAGTTCGACTTTCCGGGACATCTTTGCGCCTTGCAGCGAATCGGGCGGGTGGCAAAGGGAACTTTAGCCGCTTGAGACGATCCCTGCGAGTCATGCTCAAAGCGGGGCCGCGGGTTCGAATCCCGCATCATGTGCGCCTTTTGTCGCACCGCAGCATTTTCTTCCGGAATTGATGGAAAACGGGGGCA
This sequence comes from uncultured Alphaproteobacteria bacterium, assembly GCA_947259105.1. Lineage (GTDB taxonomy): Bacteria > Pseudomonadota > Alphaproteobacteria > UBA8366 > JADFVY01. The sequence continues at coordinate 30,644 of CAMYKU010000017.1, read as the reverse complement.
TTTGCGCTTTGCATTGGCGGCGCGGAGTCCTATAGTGCCGCCGCCGCCGGATGCTCCGGAAGGCCAAAAGAAAGAGGCAGGGCTAAGGAATATTCAGAGGGGCGGTCGATGGACGAACTGCTGCGCGAATATCTGCCAATTCTGGTGTTCCTGGTGATCGCCATTGCGGTCGCCGTCGTACTTCCCGCATTGAGCTGGCTGATCGTAAGCCAGCGGCCCAATTCGGAAAAACTGTCCGCCTACGAGTGCGGATTCGAGGCCTTCGGTGACGCGCGCAGGCGGTTCGACGTGCGCTTTTATCTCGTCGCCATAATGTTCATCGTCGTCGATCTGGATCTCGCCTTTCTCTATCCCTACGCCGTCGCGAACGACCATCTGGGTCTGTTCGGCTTCTGGTCGCTCATCGTCTTCCTCGCCGTGTTTGCCATCGGCTTCCTCTATGACTGGCGCATGGGGGCACTGGAATGGGAGTGAACGAGCCTGTGCAGGGCCTTCCCGTTACCCCCGACGCGACGCCCGCGCAAGTGACGCGCGCTCTCGGAGATGAGCTCAAAGACAAGGGATTCCTGCTGACCTCGACGACGAGCGTCATCAACTGGGTCGCCAACTGGGGGCGCACCAACTCGATGTGGCCGATGACGTTCGGCCTCGCCTGCTGCGCCGTCGAAATGATCCACGCCTATATGCCGCGCTATGACCTCGACCGGTTCGGTGTCGTGGTGCGCGGGTCCCCAAGACAGGCCGACGTGATGATCGTCGCCGGAACCCTGACCAACAAGATGGCCCCCGCGCTGCGCAAGGTCTACGACCAGATGGCCGAACCGCGCTGGGTGATTTCCATGGGGTCGTGCGCCAATGGCGGGGGTTACTATACATATTCCTACTCTGTCGTGCGTGGCTGCGACCGTGTGGTGCCGGTCGACATTTACGTGCCCGGCTGCCCACCCACCGCGGAGGCGCTGGTCTACGGAGTTCTCCAGCTGCAGAAGAAAATCCGCCGCACCGAAGCACTCATTCGTTAGGACGAAGCCGGACAGATCGATGAATCAGGCGCTTGAAGACCTGGGCGATTATATTGCGGGTCATCTGTCGGAGGAACTCGACGGACACGCGGTCGCATACGACGAGCTGATGGTCACCGGACGGCCGGACAGCCTGCTCAAACTCATGCGCTTCCTGCGCGACGATTCACAGTGCCTGTTCAAGAGTCTGGTGGACGTCTGCGGCGTCGACTATCCCGAGCGCGAGCAGCGTTTCGAGGTGGTCTACAACCTGTTGAGCGTGAGTCACAACCAGCGGATCCGCGTCAAGGTTCCGGTCGGCGAGAACGACTCGGTACCGTCGGTTACGCCCTTGTTTCCGACGGCGGAGTGGTTCGAGCGCGAAACCTGGGACCTGTACGGCGTGTATTTCAGCGATCATCCGGACCTGCGCCGGATCCTGACCGATTACGGGTTCGAGGGGCATCCGCTGCGCAAGGATTTCCCGCTGACCGGCCATGTCGAGGTGCGCTACGACGACGAACAGCAACGGGTGGTCTACGAACCGGTACACCTCACCCAGGAATACCGCACCTTCGATTTTCTCAGCCCCTGGGAGGGCATGACGCGGCAGCTTCCCGGTGACGAGAAGGCGGAGGAGGGGGAGAGTTGATGGCCGCGGAAACGCAGATCAAGAACCTGACCGTCAATTTCGGCCCGCAACACCCGGCCGCGCACGGCGTGCTGCGCATGGTCATGGAAATGGACGGCGAGGTCGTCGAGCGTCTCGACCCGCATATCGGGCTGCTGCATCGGGGCACCGAGAAGCTGATCGAATACAAGACATATCTGCAGGCGATTCCGTATTTCGACCGCCTCGACTATGTCTCGCCGATGAGCCTGGAGCACGCCTTCGTACTGGGCGCGGAGAAGCTGCTGGGTATCCAGCCGCCACCGCGCGGACAGTATGTCCGCACCCTGTTCGCCGAAATCACCCGTCTTACGAACCATCTGTTCAATGTGCCGGCGCTGGCCCTGGATATCGGTGCGATGACGCCGCTGCTGTGGGCCTGCGAGCAGCGTGAAATCGTCATGGAGTTCTACGAGCGGGTCTGCGGCGCGCGGCTTCATGCGGCGTATTTCCGGGTCGGCGGCGTGCATCAGGACCTGCCGGCGGGGCTGACCGACGACATCCTCGAATGGGCCGAGAAAATGCCCTCCTTTATCGACGATATCGAGACGCTGCTGAACGAAAACCGCATCTTCAAGCAGCGCACCGTCGACATCGGCACCGTATCGGCCGATGACGCGCTGGCCTGGGGGTTCACCGGGCCGATGCTGCGGGCCTCCGGCGTGCCGTGGGATCTGCGCAAGGCGCAGCCTTACGATGCCTATGCGGATATGGATTTCGACATTCCCATCGGCAAGCACGGCGATGTGTACTCGCGCTACCTGGTACGCGTTGCGGAAATGCGGGAAAGCCTGCGCATCGTCAAACAGTCCATCGAAAAGATGCCGGACGGGCCGGTCATGACCGAGGACGGCAAGGTCGGCCCGCCGAGCCGCGGCGAGATGAAGCGCTCGATGGAGGCATTGATCCATCACTTCAAGCTCTATACCGAGGGATTCCACGTCCCGGCGGGCGAGACCTACACTGCGGTCGAGGCGCCCAAGGGCGAGTTCGCGGTCTATCTGGTTTCCGACGGGACCAACCGGCCCTATCGCTGCAAGATCCGCGCTCCGGGCTTTGCGCATCTGCAGGCGATGAACTTCATGTGCAAGGGTCATATGCTGGCCGATTCGGTGTCCGTGCTCGGCTCAATCGATCCTGTTTTTGGCGAAATCGACCGTTAGAGGCGAGACGAACGATGAGCGAAGTGTTCGAATTCACTGGTGAGAATCTTGCCCAGGCCAAGGATTTCGTCGCCCGCTATCCGGAGGGAAGGCAGCGCAGCGCGGTGATGCCGCTGCTCGATCTCGCTCAGCGGCAGAACGGCGGCTGGCTGCCCGATGGCGCCGTCGGGACGATCGCGGAGATGCTCGACATGGCGCCGATCCGGGTGCTCGAGGTCGCGACCTTCTATTCGATGTACAAGCGTTCTCCGGTCGGCAAGCACCAGATCAACGTCTGCACGACGACCCCCTGCTGGTTGCGCGGGTCGGACGAGGTGGTCGGGGCCTGCAGGAACGCGCTGGGCGTCGGAATCGGCGAAACCACGCGGGACGGCGAGTTTACCCTGGGCGAGGTCGAATGCCTCGGCGCCTGCGTCAATGCGCCGGTAGTACAGGTCGACGACGACTACTACGAGGATGTCGATGCCAGATCGATGGCCGATATCATCGAGGCCCTGAAACGGGGGACCAGACCGCCGCCGGGCTCGCAGACCGGCCGCCAGACCTCGGCGCCCGAGGGCGGCCCGCTGACACTGACCGGCGAGGCCGCAAAGCCGGCCGGCAAGAAGGCGAGCAAGAAGGACGACGCCGTCGAGGGAAGCGAGGCCGAAGCGAGCGAAGCGGAAGCGACCGATGCAGAGGCAGGCGAGGCCGTCGAGCCGGAAACTGTCGAGACCGAAGCCGTTGAAATCGAACTCGAGACTGAAGTAGAAGCCGTCGAGACCGAAACCGAAGCGACCGAAACCGAAGCGACCGAAACCGAAGCGACCGAAACCGAAGCGACCGATCTAGAGGCTGGCGAGACCGAAGCCGTCGAGGCCGATGATGACGAAGCGGCCGGCGACAAGCTCCGCCCGGAAAAGGAATAATCGCGATATGCTCGCGGACAAGGATCGCATTTTCACCAATCTCTACGGCCTCCACGACTGGACGCTGGCGGGCGCGCGCACGCGCGGCGACTGGGATGGCACCAAGGCGATCCTCGCGAAAGGCCGCGACGGCATTATCGACGAAATCAAGGCGTCCAGCCTGCGGGGCCGCGGCGGCGCGGGATTTCCAACCGGCCTGAAATGGTCGTTCATGCCCAAGGAATCGGATGGCAGGCCGCATTACCTGCTGGTCAACGCCGACGAGGGCGAGCCGGGCACCTGCAAGGACCGGGACATCATCCGCCACGACCCCCACAAGCTCATCGAGGGCTGCCTGATATCCGGGTTCGCGATGGCGGCGGAGACCGGATATATTTATATCCGAGGCGAGTTCCACGATGAAGCAAACCGGCTCGAGGCGGCCATCCAGGAAGCCCGCGATGCCGGGTTGATCGGCAAGGATTCCTGCGGCTCCGGCTGGAAATTCGACCTGCACGTCCATCGCGGGGCCGGCGCCTATATCTGTGGCGAGGAAACCGCGCTGATCGAGAGCCTCGAGGGCAAGAAGGGCCAGCCTCGCCTGAAGCCGCCGTTCCCGGCCGCCTCCGGTCTCTATGGCTGCCCCAGCACCGTCAACAACGTCGAGAGCATCGCCGTCGTGCCGGACATCATGCGGCGCGGCGCCTCCTGGTTTGCCGGGCTGGGCCGTGAAAACAACACCGGCACCAAGTTGTTCTGCATTTCCGGCCACGTGAACAAGCCGTGCAACGTCGAAGAGGAAATGTCGATCCCCCTGCGGGAACTGATCGACAAGCATGCCGGCGGCGTGCGTGGCGGCTGGGACAATCTGCTGGCCGTGATCCCCGGCGGATCCTCGGTCGCGTGCCTGCCCGAAACGATCTGCAACGACATCCTGATGGACTTCGATTCGCTCAAGGATGCGCAAAGCGGACTCGGCACCGCAGCCGTCATCGTCATGGACAAGTCGACCGATATCGTCCGCGCCATTACCCGCCTTGCGAAATTCTACAAGCATGAAAGCTGCGGCCAGTGCACGCCCTGCCGCGAGGGAACGGGGTGGATGTGGCGCGTGATGGAACGGCTCAGCGAAGGCGCCGCAAGCATCGAGGAGATCGACATGCTGGACGAGGTCACCCGGCAGGTCGAAGGGCACACGATCTGCGCGCTGGGCGACGCGGCGGCGTGGCCGATCCAGGGCCTGATCCGGCATTTCCGGCCGGAACTGGAAAGGCGCATTCTGGACCGGCAGGTATCCGGCCCGGCGGTGGCGGCGGAGTAGGAACGGGTCATGCCGAAACTCACTATCGACGGAACCGAGGTCGAGATCGAAGCCGGCACCAGCGTGCTGCAGGCCTGCGAGTCGATCGGCGTCGAAATCCCGCGTTTCTGTTATCACGAGCGGCTTTCCGTGGCCGGCAATTGCCGCATGTGCCTGGTGGAAATGGAGCGCTCGCCGAAGCCGATCGCGTCCTGTGCGATGCCTGTCGCTGACGGCATGGTGATCCATACCGACACGGAAACCGTACGCCGGGCGCGCCAGGGCGTGATGGAGTTCCTGCTGATCAACCATCCGCTCGACTGCCCGATCTGCGACCAGGGCGGCGAGTGCGACCTGCAGGACCAGGCGATGGCCTACGGGTCGGACAGCAGCCGCTATCACGAGAACAAGCGCGCGGTGCGCGACAAGCATATGGGTCCGCTGATCAAGACGATCATGACCCGGTGCATCCATTGCACTCGCTGCGTACGGTTCGCGACCGAAGTCGCGGGTGTCCAGGATCTGGGGCTGCTGGGCCGCGGCGAAAGCGCGGAGATCACAACCTATCTGGAAAAGACCCTGGCGTCGGAGCTTTCGGGCAATGTCATCGACCTCTGTCCGGTCGGCGCGCTGACCTCCAAGCCCTATGCTTTCCACGCACGGCCGTGGGAACTGGTGAAGACCGAAACGATCGACGTGATGGATGCGGTCGGCAGCAATATCCGCGCGGATACGCGGGGCAACGAGGTAATGCGCGTCCTGCCGCGCCTGAACGAGGACGTCAACGAGGAGTGGATTTCCGACAAGACCCGGTACGCCTGCGACGGGTTGGGGCGGCAGCGCCTCGATCGCCCCTATCTGCGCGGCGCCGACGGCAAGCTGGCGGCGACCGGATGGGACGAGGCCCTCAGTGCGATTGCCGGGCGCCTGAAGGGAGTCGATGGATCGAAGATCGCCGCGATCGCCGGCGACCAGTGCGACGCGGAATCGATGTTCGCCCTGAAGTCCCTGATGGATGGACTCGGCTCACCGAATATCGATTGCCGTCAGGACGGCGCGGCGCTGGACGCCGAGGGCGCGCGGTCCGGCTGGCTGTTCAACAGCGGCTTTGCCGGCATCGAAGATGCCGACGCGCTGCTGATCGTCGGGTCGAATCCGCGAATCGAGGCCCCTGTCGTCAATGCGCGTATCCGCAAGCGCTGGTTGCAGGGGAATTTCCCGGTCGGCGTGGTCGGGCCGCAGGCCGAACTGACCTACGGCTACGACTATCTAGGCGCCGGGCCGCAGACCCTGGGCGAGATCGCCGACGGCAAGCATCCCTTCGCCAAAACGCTGGCGGACGCAAAGCAGCCGATGCTGATCGTCGGCACCGGCGCGCTGGCCCGCAGCGATGGCGCGGCGGTCCTGGCGGCGGCCCGCAAGGTCGCCGAGCACACCGGCATGGTCGGCGAGAACTGGAACGGTTTCAACGTCCTGCATACCGCGGCGTCGCGCGTCGGCGGCCTCGACCTCGGCTTCGCGCCGGGCAACGGCGGGCGCAACGTCGAGGCCATTCTGGACGGCGCCGGGACGGGCGAGATCGAAGTGGTTTACCTGCTGGCGGCCGACGAAATCGACATGAGCCGGCTCGGCAGTGCGTTCGTGATCTATCAGGGCCACCACGGCGATGCCGGCGCGCACCGGGCCGACGTGATCCTGCCGGGCGCGGCCTATACGGAAAAAAGCGGTACCTGGGTGAACGGCGAGGGCAGGGCGCAGCGTGGATTGCGCGCGGCCTTCCCGCCAGGCGAGGCGAAGGAGGATTGGGCCATCGTCCGGGCGCTGTCCGGGGTGCTGGACCGGACCCTGCCGTTCGACTCGCTGGGTGCGCTGCGGGCGCAAATGCAGGAGGCGCACAAGAATTTCGCGGCGCTCGACGAGCGGGTTCCAGAAGCATGGGGGGCGTTCGGCGCCGCCGGCGGGACCCTGGGCGACGGGCCGTTCGCGCCGGCGATCGCGAATTTCTACATGACCTGTCCGATCAGCAGGGCGTCCGCGACCATGGCGGAATGCGCCGCGGCGTCTGCCGGCGAACGGGAGGCGACGGGAACCGATGGCTGAGATCTTCACCGACACGCTCTGGCCCTGGGTCCTGTTCATCTGGCCCTGGATCAAGATTCCGGTTCTGATCATCGTGATCATTGTGCCGGTCCTGCTGTCCGTCGCGTATCTGACGTACTGGGAGCGCAAGATCATCGGCTGGATGCAGTATCGCAAGGGCCCCAACGTGGTCGGGTGGTTGGGACTGATGCAGCCGTTCGCGGACGGGCTCAAGCTGTTTCTCAAGGAAACGATCATCCCGTCCGGCGCCAATCCGATCATCTTCCTGTTGTCCCCGATGATCACCTTCGTCCTGGCCCTGATCGCCTGGGCGGTGATCCCCTTCGACGAAGGCTGGGTGCTGGCGGATATCAATGTTGGCATCCTCTACCTGTTTGCGATTTCGTCACTCGGCGTGTACGGCGTGGTCATGGCGGGCTGGGCGTCGAACTCGAAATACGCCTTTCTCGGTGCGCTGCGGTCGGCTGCGCAGATGGTGTCCTACGAGGTCTCGATGGGTTTCGTCATCGTCACGGTCCTGTTCCTGGTCGGCTCGCTGAATCTTTCGGATATCGTGCGCGCGCAGTCCGGCGGGTTCTGGAACTGGCACATGTTCGGCATCCTTGCGCCGATGGGCGTGGTCTTCTTCGTCTCGACGCTGGCGGAGACCAACCGTTCGCCCTTCGACCTGCCGGAGGCCGAGGCGGAGCTGGTGGCCGGTTATTTCGTCGAATATTCGTCGTTTCCGTTCGCGATGTTCTTCCTCGGCGAATACGCCAACATGATCCTGATGGCCGGCATGACGTCGATCCTGTTCCTCGGCGGCTGGCAGGCGCCGATTCCGGCGCTCGACGTGATCCCCGGCATAATCTGGTTCGGGCTCAAAGTGGCCTTCGTGCTGTTCTTCTTCCTGTGGGTGCGCGCGACGTTCCCGCGCTACCGCTACGACCAGTTGATGCGGCTGGGCTGGAAGGTGTTCCTGCCCCTGTCGCTGGCCTGGGTGGTGCTGGTCGCCGGGATCGTGGAATTCACGGGCGCCTGACGGGAATCGGAGGAGAGACGAGATGAGCAATATCACCCGCGCCGTCTGGAGCTTCGCGCTGTGGGAACTCCTGTCCGGCATGTCGCTGACCCTTCGCGCCATGTTCCGCCGCAAGGTGACGTTGAACTATCCCTACGAGAAGGGGCCGCTCAGCCCGCGCTTTCGCGGCGAGCATGCGCTGCGCCGTTATCCCAACGGCGAGGAGCGCTGCATCGCCTGCAAGCTGTGCGAGGCGGTCTGCCCGGCACAGGCCATCACCATCGAGGCCGAGGAGCGCGCCGACGGCAGCCGCCGGACGACGCGCTACGACATCGACATGACGAAGTGCATCTACTGCGGCTATTGCCAGGAGGCCTGCCCGGTGGACGCGATCGTCGAAGGACCGAACGCCGAATTCGCCACCGAAACCCGCGAGGAACTGTTCTACAACAAGCAGAAGCTGCTGCTGAACGGTGAGCGGTGGGAGGCGGAAATCGCCACGAATATTGCGCTGGACGCACCATACCGCTGAACCGACCACGACCGTGAAGCCCGGGAAGGGGCATCGATGATCCTGCAAACTCTCGCATTCTACCTGTTCGCGTGCATCGCCGTCGCGTCCGGCGTGATGGTGATCGCGGCGCGAAACCCTGTGCACTCGGTGCTGTTCCTGATCCTGGCGTTCTTCAACTCGGCCGGGCTGTTCGTGCTGATGGGCGCGGAGTTCCTGGCGATGCTTCTTGTCGTCGTCTATGTCGGCGCGGTTGCGGTGCTGTTCCTGTTCGTGGTGATGATGCTGGATATCGACTTCATCCGGCTGCGTGAGGGTTTCATGCGCTATCTGCCGGTTGGTGCGATGATCGGGCTGGTGCTGCTGGCCGAGCTGGCGGTGGTCATCGGGGGGTATTTCATGGCGCCGGAGTTCGGTGGACCCGACGGCGCAATGCCGGGCCCGACGGTCGGCGCGATCACCAACACCGAGGCGATCGGCCGCCTCATCTATACCGACTACGTCTATATCTTCCAGGCGGCGGGGCTGGTGCTGCTGGTCGCCATGGTCGGCGCCATCGTGCTGACGGCGCGTCGGCGGACGGGCGTGAAGCGCCAGCGAGCCGCCGACCAGAACGCGCGCCGGCCGGAGGATTCGGTCGAGATCGTCAAGATTCCGACGGGGAGTGGCGTGTGATGATTTCCGTCGGACTCGGACATTACCTGACCGTCGCAGCCATCCTGTTCACGCTTGGCCTGCTCGGGATTTTCCTGAACCGCAAGAACGTGATCGTCATTCTGATGTCGATCGAGTTGATGCTGCTGGCCGTGAACATCAACATGGTGGCGTTTTCCGCCCATATGAACGACCTGACAGGCCAGATCTTCGCCATGTTCGTGCTGACGGTCGCCGCCGCGGAAGCGGCGATCGGCCTTGCCATCCTGGTCGTCTACCACCGCAACCGCGGCTCGATCGAGGTTGAAGATATCAACATGATGAAGGGTTAGGCTGTGTTGACCTTGATCGTATTTCTGCCGCTTCTGGGCGCCGCGCTGGCCGGGTTCTTCGGCCGCTTCCTGGGCGACCGCGGATCCCAGGTGATAACCTGCGGGTTGCTGATATTCTCGGCGCTGCTGTCCTGGATCGTGTTCTTCGATGTCGCGGTGATGGGCAACGTGCCGGAGCAGATCGATCTCGGCACCTGGATGCGCGTCGGCGGCTTCGACTTCGAGTGGATGCTGCGCGTCGACCAGTTGACGGCGGTGATGCTGATCGTGGTCACCACGGTCTCGGCCGTGGTGCATGTCTATTCCATTGGCTACATGCAGCACGACCCGTCCAATCCGCGTTTCTTCTCGTACCTCAGCCTGTTCACCTTCTTCATGCTGATGCTCGTGACGTCGGACAACTTCATCCAGCTGTTCCTGGGCTGGGAAGGCGTCGGGCTCAGCTCCTACCTGCTGATCGGCTTCTGGTACGACCGGCCGGCAGCGAACGCGGCGGCGATCAAGGCCTTTATCGTCAACCGGGTGGGCGATTTCGGCTTCGCGCTGGGCATCTTTGCGGCCTACGTGCTGTTCGATTCGGTGCGGTTCGACGAGGTCTTCGCGGCGGTGCCGGACAAAGCCGACGCGACGCTCACGTTCCTCAGTTGGGAATTGCCGGCGATCACCACGATCTGCCTGCTGCTGTTCGTGGGCGCCATGGGCAAGTCGGCACAGCTGTTCCTGCATACCTGGCTGCCGGACGCGATGGAGGGCCCGACCCCGGTCTCCGCCCTGATCCATGCCGCGACCATGGTGACGGCGGGGGTGTTCATGGTGTGCCGGTTCTCGCCGCTGTTCGAGTATTCCGAAGTCGCGCTGGCCGTGGTCACCATCGTCGGCGCAGCCACCGCGTTCGTCGCCGCCACCATCGGGCTGACGCAGAACGACATCAAGCGGGTGATCGCCTATTCGACCTGCTCGCAGCTCGGCTACATGTTCTTTGCGGCGGGCGTGTCGGCCTATTCGGCGGCGATGTTCCACCTGATGACGCACGGCTTCTTCAAGGCGCTGCTGTTCCTTGGCGCGGGTTCGGTGATCCATGCCATGTCGGACGAGCAGGACATGCGCAACATGGGTGGCATCCGCAAGAAGATCCCGGTGACCTACTGGTTCATGTGGGCCGGCAGCCTGGCGCTGATGGGCGTCGGCCTGCCGATTCCCGGCCTGCCGATCGGTTTTGCAGGGTTCTATTCGAAGGACATCATCATCGAGGCGGCCTACGGCGCGCACACCTGGTTCGGCATGTTCGCGTTCGTCGCCGGCATCTCCGCTGCTTTCATGACGGCCCTGTATTCCGCCCGCCTGATGTTCATGACCTTCCACGGCAAGCCGCGCAGCGACGAGCAGACGTTCTCGCACGTGCATGAATCGCCGAAGATCATGCTGGCGCCGCTGGTCATCCTGGTGCTGGGCTCGATCTTCGCCGGCGCGATCGGATACGGCTATTTCGTCGGCGGCGGCATGGAGGCCTTCTGGGGCGAATCGATCCTCGTGCTCGAAGATCACGATTCGATCGAGGCCGCGCACCATGTCCCGGTCTGGGTCAAAGTCCTGCCGCTCGCGGTGGCGGCGTTCGGGGTGCTGCTGGCCTGGATGATGTATATCCAGTGGCCGGCCCTGGCCGGGGCGATGGCGCGGGCGCTGCGGCCGTTGTACCTGCTGTCCTACAACAAATGGTATTTCGACGAGATCTATGACTTCCTGTTCGTGCGGCCGGCCTTCTACCTCGGCCGCAGCCTGTGGAAGTCCGGTGACGGCGCGATCATCGACGGCGTCGGCCCGGACGGGCTGGCCGATCTCACGCTGAGGGTCTCGAGGCGGGCAAGCGCGCTGCAGAGCGGCTATGTCTATCACTATGCATTCGCGATGCTGATCGGCGTGGTGCTGTTCATCACCGCTTATCTTTTCGTGCAGGCGGGGTAACGGGCGATGGGCGAAATCCCCTGGCTGTCAATCATGACGTTCCTTCCCACCGTCGTGGCGGTGGGACTCTGGTTCATCAACGACGAAGACCCGGATGTCGTCGCCAGCAATGTGCGCGGCGGCGCCCTGCTGGCGTCCCTGGCCACGCTCGCCATCGCCTTCGGGCTGTGGACGGGGTACGGGATCTTCAACCATTTCGATCCCGCCACCCATGAGTTCCAGTTCGTCGAGCATGGCGAGTGGTTCGGCAAGGGCGGCTTCGCCTACCGCATGGGCGTCGACGGAATTTCGCTGTTCTTCGTGCTGCTGTCGGCTTTCCTGACGCCGCTTTGCATCCTTGCCAGCTGGACCGCGATCAAGACCCGGGTCAAGGAATACATGATCGCCTTCCTGGTGCTCGAGACGCTGATGATAGGCATGTTCTGCGCCCTCGACATCGTGCTGTTCTATGTGTTCTTCGAAGGCGTGCTGATCCCGATGTTCATCATCATCGGCGTCTGGGGCGGCCCGCGGCGGGTCTATGCGGCCTTCAAGTTCTTCCTCTATACGCTGCTCGGCTCGGTGCTGATGTTGCTGGCGATCATCGCGATGTATTACCAGGCCGGCACGACCGACATCCCGGCCCTGATGGCGTTCGGGTTCCCGCGCGACATGCAGATCTATATGTGGCTTGCCTTCTTCGCCTCGTTCGCGGTGAAGGTGCCGATGTGGCCCGTCCACACCTGGCTGCCGGACGCCCATGTCGAGGCGCCGACCGCCGGCTCGGTGATTCTCGCCGGCGTGCTGCTGAAGATGGGCGGCTACGGGTTCCTGCGCTTCTCGGTCCCGATGATGCCGGAGGCGTCGGCGTATTTCACGCCGTTCGTCTACGGGCTCAGCATCGTGGCGGTGATCTATACCTCGCTGGTGGCGCTGGCGCAGACCGACATGAAGAAACTGATCGCCTATTCCTCGGTCGCCCATATGGGGTTCGTGACCGTCGGCATTTTCGCAATGAACCAGCAGGCGGTGTCCGGCGCGATCTTCCAGATGCTCAGCCACGGCGTCGTCGCGAGTGCGTTGTTCCTGATCGTCGGCGTCGTCTACGACCGTATGCACAGCCGCGAAATCGAGAGCTACGGCGGCCTCGTGCACCGGATGCCGAAATATGCCGCCGTGTTCATGCTGTTCATGCTGGCCTCGGTGGGGCTGCCCGGCACCAGCGGTTTCGTCGGCGAACTCCTGGTCATGGTCGGCGCCTTCCAGGCCAACACCTGGGTTGCGGCGCTGATCGCCACCGGCATGATCCTGGGTGCGGCCTACATGCTGTATTTGTATCGGCGCGTCATTTTCGGCGAGATGGTCAAGGACGAGCTGAAGTCGATTCTCGACCTCGACCGCCGTGAGGTCCTGGTTTTCGCGCCGCTCATCGTCGCGGTGCTGTGGATGGGGATCTTCCCGATGACGTTCCTCGGTCCGATCGAGGCGTCGGTCGCAAATCTGATCGAGAATTATCAAGCGGCGCTGGCCGCGGCAGGCAGCGTGCCCGATGCGCACGCTCTCGCGGCGCGTTAGGGCAGGGGGCGAACGGGTATGGCTGACCTTCCAATCATGATGCCGGCCGTGCCGGAGATGTTCCTCGCGGTGGCCGGGATGGTGTTGCTGCTGCTCGGCGCATTTGCACCGGCCGACGGCGCCGAGCGCACGGTCACCAAGCTGACGCTCGTGGCCATGGCGGTGGCGCTGGGGCTGGTCGTGTTCGTCGTCAGCGGCGGTACGGCGACCGCGTTCGGCGGCATGTTCATCACCGACGGCTTTGCGGTCTTCATGAAGGTGCTGGTGCTGCTCGGCTCGCTGATGGCCGTGCTGATGAGCCGGGAGTATCTGGCGCATGAGGGCATCGGGCGCTTCGAGTATCCGGTGCTGATCCTGTTCGCGACCGTGGGCATGATGGTGATGGTGTCGGCGAACAACCTGATGTCGCTCTATCTCGGCCTTGAGCTGCAGAGCCTGTGCCTGTATGTGATCGCCGCCTTTCACCGCGATTCCCTGCGCTCCAGCGAGGCCGGCCTGAAGTATTTCGTGCTCGGCGCACTGTCGTCGGGCATGCTGCTCTACGGCATCTCGATCGTCTACGGCTACACCGGCAGCATCGGTTTTGCCGGCCTTGCCGAACAATTCGCGATTGGCGGGCAGGCCGAGATCGGCCTCATCATCGGCCTCGTCTTCGTGATCGCCGGGCTCGCTTTCAAGGTTTCGGCCGTGCCGTTCCACATGTGGACGCCGGACGTCTACGAGGGAGCGCCGACCCCGGTGACAGCGTTCTTCTCCGTCGCGCCGAAGATCGCCGCCTTCGCGCTGATCCTCAGGGTCATGCTCGATCCGTTCGGCCCGCTGATCGAGGAGTGGCGGCAGATCATCGTCGCCATCGCGGTCGCCTCCATGGCGCTCGGCGCCTATGCGGCGATTGCGCAGACCAATATCAAGCGGCTGATGGCCTACAGCTCGATCGGGCATGTCGGCTATGCGCTGATGGGTGTGGCCGCCGGCACCCAGGACGGGGTGCGCGGGGTGCTGATCTACCTTGCCATCTATCTGGTGATGAATATCGGCACCTTCGCCTGCATCCTCTCGATGCGGCGCCATGGCGACATGGTCGAGGGCATCGACGACCTCGCCGGCCTGTCGGCGAGCAATCCGCGGATGGCCCTGGTGCTGACGGCATTCATGTTCTCGCTTGCCGGGATTCCGTGGTTCGCCGGCTTCTTCGGCAAGCTCTACGTCTTCATGGCGGCGATCGATGCCGGGCTTTACACGCTTGCCATCCTCGGCGTCCTCGCCAGCGTCGTGGCCGCTTACTATTACCTGCGCATCGTCAAGATTATGTATTTCGATGCCGCCGCCGAGCCGCTCGATCGGCCGACGGGCCGGTCTCTCGGCCTCGTCATGGTGGTGGCAGCCCTGCTGGTCGCCACATTCATCTTCTATCCGGGGCCGCTCGTGAACCGCGCAGGAGAGGCCGCCGCTTCGTTGCTGGCGGGCTGAAATCATGGCAAGCGGCGTCGCACTACCGGCCGGATACCGGCTGGTCGCGCACCAGTCGGTCGATTCGACCAATGCCGAGGCGGCGCGGCTGGCGCGCGGCGGCGCCCCGGACGGCACGGTCGTCTGGGCGAAGCGCCAGACAGCGGGACGCGGGCGGCACGGCCGCCGGTGGGATTCGCCCGAGGGTAACCTCTACTGCTCGCTTCTCCTGCGCCCGGACGCGCCGCCGGCCGAAGCCGCGCAACTGACCTTCGTGGCTGCACTGGCGCTGGGCAAGACGCTTGACGGTGTGCTCCCCGCCGGAACGAAACTGGCCTTCAAATGGCCCAACGATCTGCTGCTGGAGGGGTGCAAGGTGGCCGGAATACTCCTCGAATCGTCGGGCAGCCGCAACGGGAGGCTCGACTGGCTGGCGGTCGGTTGCGGGCTCAACGTCGAGCATTTCCCGCAGGACGTTGCCGGCTATCCTGCGACCAGCCTGCGCGCCGCCGGCGTTGCGGAGCCCGAAATCGGCGACCTGCTCGCTGCCTTCGTCGACGCGTTTGCCCTCTGGCGCGCGCGGTGGCAGGGTGAGGGGCTGGGGCCGGTGCGCGACGCCTGGCTGGCCCGTGCGGCGCGCATCGGGGGCGAGATCACCGTCCGGCTTCCGGGTGACGAGCTGCGCGGCCGTTTCATGGGGCTCGATGCAGGCGGCGCGCTGTTGCTGGATCTGCCGGACGGCAGCCGGCGGACGGTCACCGCCGGCGACGTGTTTTTCTGAAGGGACTGCCATGCTGCTCGCCATCGATTCCGGCAACACCAACGTGGTCTTCTCCGTCTACGACGGGGACGCGTCGAAAGGGCTGTGGCGCTGCTCAAACAATCCGCGCCGGACCGCCGACGAATACATGGTCTGGCTGATGCAACTGATGGAGCTGGAGGGTGTCGACCGCACCCGCATCGACACGGCGATCATCGCCAGCGTGGCGCCCGAGGCGCTGTTCCATCTGGTGACGCTGTGCCACCGCTATTTCGGCTGCGAGCCGCTGGTGGTCGGCGAGGCGGGTGTCGATCTCGGCATCGAGGTGCGGATGGACCGGCCGGAGCAGGTCGGCGCCGACCGCCTGGTCAACGCCGTGGCTGCCCATGACCGTTATCGCCGGCCGCTGATCGTCGTCGATTTCGGCACCGCCACCACCTTCGATATCGTCGACGGCGACGGCAACTATTGCGGCGGCGTTATCGCGCCGGGCATCAACCTTTCGCTGGAAGCCCTGTACCAGGCGGCATCCAAGCTGCCGCGGGTCGATATCCGCCGGACCGAGAAGGTCATCGGCAAGGCTACGATCCCGGCCATGCAATCCGGCATCTTCTGGGGGTATGTCGGCCTGATCGAGGGCCTGATCCAGCGTATCCGCGCCGAATGGGGCGTCGCCGACATGCCGGTCGTGGCGACCGGCGGCCTTGCGCCGATGTTCGCCGAGGCGACGTCGCTGTTCGACCACATCGACCGGGACCTGACGATCCACGGTCTGGTGCTGATCCACCGGCGCAACGCGGAATGACCTCGGACAGCTTCGACATCGATCGGCTGGGCAACAAGGACCTGGTCTTCGTGCCGCTGGGCGGTGCCGGCGAAATCGGCATGAACCTCAATCTCTACGGCCATGCCGGGAAGTGGCTGATGATCGATTGCGGGATCACCTTCGGCGACGATTCGACCCCGGGCGTCGAGGTTATCATGCCCGACCCCGCCTTCATCGTCGAGCGCAGGGGAGCGCTTGCCGGCCTCGTGCTGACCCATGCCCATGAAGACCATCTTGGCGCGGTCCACTGGCTTTGGCCGCAGCTGAAGTGTCCGATCTATGCGACGCCGTTCACCGCGGTGGTCCTGCGCCACAAGCTGGCGGAGGCGGGCCTGGAGCGGGCGGCGAAGATCACCGAGGTGCCGATGTCCGGGAAATTCGACGTCGGCCCCTTTCATCTCGAACTCATCACGCTGACCCATTCGATCCCCGAACCCAATGCGGTTGCGATCCGCACCGGGGCGGGCACCGTTCTGCATACCGGCGACTGGAAGCTGGATCCCGACCCGATGGTCGGCCCCAGCACCGACGAAGAGGCGCTGATGCGGGTCGGCGCCGAGGGCGTCCTGGCCATGGTCTGCGACTCGACGAACGTGCTGGTGCCCGGGACGTCGGGCTCGGAAGCGTCGGTCCGGGAAAACCTGATCGAACTGGTCGGCCGCATGGACAAGCGCGTCGCCGTTGCCGCCTTCGCGTCCAACGTCGCGCGGCTGGAGACGATCTGCCGCGCCGCCGAGGCGCACGGGCGGCGCGTCGCCCTCGTCGGGCGTTCGATGAAGCGGATCGTCGAAGCGGCGCAGGAAACGGGGTACCTCTCCGACGTCGCCCCGTTCGTCGCGGACAGCGACATCGGCTATCTGCCGCGCAACGAGGTCCTGCTGATCTGCACCGGCAGCCAGGGCGAGCCGCGCTCGGCGCTCTCGAGGATCGCCGACGACGACCATCCCGAGGTCAGGCTGGAGGCCGGCGACACGGTGATCTTCTCGAGCCGCGAGATTCCCGGCAACGAGCGTTCGATCGGCCGGCTGCAGAACAAGCTCGCCTCGCTGGGCGTCGATATCGTGACCGCTCGGGACGAGGATGTGCATGTCTCCGGCCATCCGGCGCGCGACGAACTGATCCAGATGTATCAGTGGATACGCCCCAAGATCGCGGTCCCGGTGCATGGCGAGGCCCGCCACCTGATCGCCCACGCGGAACTGGCCCGCGAATGCCAGGTGCCGGAGCCGGTGGGCGCGCGCAACGGCTATGCCGTGCGTCTCGCGCCCGGCCGGGCGACGGTGGTCGACGAAGTGCCCCATGGCCGGCTCGCGGTCGACGGCACCCGGCTCATCCCGATGGAGAGCGCGGCGCTGCGCGACCGCCGGCGTATCGCCTATAACGGCTCCGCCGTGGTGACCGTGGTGGTCGACGGGGACGGGCGCGTGAAGGGCATGCCGCAGGTCGCCATCGCCGGCGTCTTCGACCGCGACGTCGAGCCCGAGATCGCCCATGAGGTCGAGGACGCCGTCACGGTCGCGGTCGAGGATCTGCCCAAACCGCGCCGCGCCGACGACGGGCAGGTGAGGGAAGCCGCGCGGCTCGCGGTGCGGCGCTCGATCCGCGCACTCTGCGGCAAGCGCCCGCAGATCGACGTGCATCTGGTACGGGTGTAGTGCGCCGATCTCCAGGAGTCGTGGCGGTGCACGGCGATCCGCGCCATCTCTATGGCCTTCTCCCACGAAATGCCGTTGTGGTAGTCGCGTGAGAGCGGATGGTCTGTTGGGGGAAGCTCGATTACGGGACGCTTTCCGCGCAGCTGCAAAATCGCGGAGCCCGCGAGCCCCAGAGTGTCCGGATAAACTGGAAAACGATTGCCAAGCCATCCAGATAAATGGCCTTCCCGACCGTTCTCCTCGAAATGCTCCCAATAATCGATGAAATCATCATACGCGACGCGCAGCCACACACCCCACATGAACGATTCATCATAATTGTGGATGGGAATTTCGAGCGTACACCGAACGAAATAGTCGCGGGCTTCGACCATGCAGAAGTCAGCCTGCAGGCGCGTATAGTCTCCTCGTTCGGCCTCGGGTATGGCGGCACAGGAATCTGGAGCCTTAAACGCTACGCTCGGAGCACCCTCATGCTCTTCGCCACAGAAGGCGCAAGTAAATCGGAAAACCGCATCCATAGTGGGATTCTATCCGCATTCGCCGGCCAATGCATTGTTGCATTGCACAGCACGTATCCCCTATTGATGGACGGCGCGACGACCGGAGCAGAGCAACATGATTGGACGTTTGAATCACATCGCCATCGCGGTGCCGGACCTCGACGCGGCGACGGCGACCTATCGCGACACACTGGGTGGCGCGGTCTCGCAGCCGCTCGACCAGCCTGACCACGGCGTCACGGTGGTCTTCGTCGATCTGCCGAACACCAGGATCGAACTGTTGCATCCCCTCGGGGACGGCTCGCCGATCGCCAATTTCCTGGAGCGCAATCCGGCCGGCGGCATCCACCATGTCTGCTACGAGGTCGCGGACCTCATCGCCGCGCGCGACCGGCTGAGCGCGGAGGGCGCGCGGGTGCTGGGCGATGGAAAGCCCAGAATCGGCGCCCATGGAAATCGCGTTTTATTCCTTCATCCCAAAGACTTTTACGGAACTCTTATTGAGTTGGAAGAGGTTTAGGGGATGGATTTCGTCGGCGGCGTCGTCGCCTTTGTCATCATCTGGGTCGTGGTCCTGTTCGTGGTGCTGCCGTTCGGCGTGCGCCAGCCGGATGAGACGGAGGAAGGCCACATGCCTGGCGCCCCCGACAACCCGCGAATCGGTGTGAAGTTTGCGGTCACGACGGGGATCACCACGGCTCTGTGGGCGGTTCTCTACGTCGTGGTCCTGAACGGCTGGATCACCCTGCCGCTGCCTTAAAGCGGCTAGCTGTCCCCGAAGCCCGCGCCTTCCTTTCGGTATTCGTCACGCGGCGGGGCGAATACATCCAGGATCACCGCGCCCTCCGGCCCGGCCTTCACGGTGTGCGGCACACCGCCCGGGGTGCGCCAGAAATCGCCTTCCCTGACCTCGAGTTCCTTGCCGTCCTGGGTGCGGACGGCGGAGCCTTCCAGCATCACGCCCCATTGTTCCTGGGGATGGCTGTGCATCTTGCCTTCGGCATTCGGGTCGAGCCGGACCACCGACAGCATGGCCTGGTCGCCCGGAAATATGCGCGTGGTGATCCCTGCCGCCAGTTCGCGCTGTATGCCCTGGCTCATGTCGTGCAGATTGAAGAAACCCTTGTCGGCCATGTTCCCATCGACTCCATGGTGAATTAAGCTGGGCCGAGTCTACGGGAAAAGGTCCCGAACGGGCTACCCCCCAGTTTATCCACGGAAATATCCACAGGTTGTTGCCGCGAGAACAGGCAATCCTAAAGGTTGAATAGAATACAGGCACGAAATGGACTGGTACTGCGACATCGCCAAGGGCCATCCCTGGCACGAACCCTATCACGACAATGAGTACGGTTTCCCGGTCGATGACGAGTCGATCCTCCTCGAGCGCCTGGCGCTGGAGATCAACCAGGCCGGCCTGTCGTGGCTGACGGTGCTGAAGAAACGCGAGGCGTTCAGCCGGGCCTTCGCCGGGTTCACGGTCGATCGCGTCGCCGAGTTCGGAGAGGCCGACCGCGCGCGGCTGCTGGCCGACGCGGGCATCATCCGCAACCGCCTGAAGGTCGACGCGGTCATCGCGAATGCGGGAGTTATCCGGGCCATGCGCGACAGCCACGGCGGGTTCGGGGCCTGGCTCGACGCGCACCACCCGTTGCGCAAAGCCGAATGGGTGAAGCTGTTCAAGCGGACCTTCCGTTTCACCGGCGGCGAGATCACCGGCGAGTTCCTGATGAGCGCGGGGTACCTTCCCGGGACGCACAGCCCGGACTGCCCCGTCTATGGCGTCATCGCCGCCAGAAATCCGCCCTGGATGCAGGCGCAGGAGGGATTCTGGGACGACTGAGCCGGATTACCCCGGCAGGAAGATGAATTTGAGGACGAACAGCACGGCCAGCACGTAGACCGCGGGGCTCGCCTCGGCGGGCCGGCCGCTCAGCAGCTTGATCGCGGCGTAGGAGACGAACCCGAAGGCGATGCCGTTGGCGATCGAGAAGGTCAGTGGCATGGTCACGGCGGCCACGACGCCCGGCACGTATTCGGTGACGTCCTCCCAGTCGAGCTCGCTGAGGCCGCGGGCCATCAGACATGCCACGAACAGCAAGGCCGGAGCGGTCGCGTAGGCCGGAATCGATGTCGCAAGCGGTGCGAAGAACAGGCCCAGCAGGAACAGGATTGCGGTCACCAGCGCCGTCAGGCCGGTGCGACCCCCCGCCTTGATGCCCGCCGCGCTCTCGATATAGCTGGTGGTGGTGGAGGTGCCCATCGCCGCACCCGCGACCGTGGCGGCGCTGTCCGCGAGCAGCGCGTTGCGCAGGCGCGGCAGCCGGCCCTCGGCGTCGAGCAGCCCGGCACGGTGCGCGACGCCGACCAGCGTGCCCGCGGTGTCGAACAGGTCGACGAACAGGAAGGCGAAGACGACACCCCACAGGCTGGCATTCAGCGCCCCCATGATGTCCATCTGGAACAGGGTGGGCATGATGCTGGGCGGTGCCGAGACGATCCCGCCGAACTGCGACTCGCCGAGGAACATGCCGACGACGGAAACGCCCAGGATGGCGATGATGATGGCGCCCGGGACCTTCAGCCGGTCCAGCGCCACCATCGCAACGAAGCCGAGCACCGCGAGCACGGTGGTGTGTGCGGTCATATCGCCGAGCCCGACCAGTGTTGCCGGGTTGTCGACCACGATGCCCGCGTTCTTCAGGGCGATGATCCCGAGAAACAGGCCGATGCCCGCCGAAATCGCCATCTTCAGCGATTTGGGTATGGCGTTGATGATCCACTCGCGCACCGGCAGGACGCTGAGCGCCAGGAAGATCACGCCGGAGACGAACACCGCACCCAGCGCCACCTGCCAGGTGTTGCCCATGCCCAGCACGACGCCGTAGGTGAAGAACGCGTTCAGCCCCATGCCGGGGGCCAGCGCGATCGGATAGTTGGCGGCCAGCGCCATCACCGCGGTGCCGATCGCGGCGGCAAGGCACGTGGCGACGAAGACGGCGTCGCGGTCCATGCCGGCGTCCGCCAGGATCATCGGATTGACGAAAATGATATAGGCCATCGTCAGGAACGTCGTGATGCCCGCGATGACCTCGGTGCGTACGGTGGTCCCGTGCGCGCTCAGCTCAAAGAATCGCTCGAGTTGCTGCATGCGATTATGCCCCCCGGTTCGCCGGACTCTCGGCCCGTATGATTGCGCGACAACGGTAATCCGGCGCGGCACGGGTGGCAACCGCCGATGCAGGGTGCTTGCCGATGGACAAGGGCCGGGCCTTTCCCTAAATTCCCTCTGCCCGAAAACCGCCCGAATCATCCGCATAATCACCGACACCGATTTCGAAAGCCCGCTTGATGCGCCTGTCCCAGTATTTCCTGCCGACCTTGAAGGAAACGCCCTCCGAGGCGCAGATCGTCTCGCACCGGCTGATGCTGCGCGCCGGCATGATCCGGCAGTCGAGCGCCGGGATTTATTCGTGGCTGCCGCTGGGGTTCCGGGTGCTCAAGAGGATCGAGCAGATCGTGCGCGAGGAGCAGGATGCGATCGGCTGCCAGGAAGTGCTGATGCCGACCATCCAGCCGGCCGATCTGTGGCGCCAGTCGGGCCGCTACGACGATTACGGGCCCGAGATGCTGCGCATCCGTGACCGGCACGAGCGCGACATGCTGTACGGCCCGACCAACGAGGAGCAGATCACCGAGATCTTCGCCGCCTCGGCGCGCAGCTATCGGGACCTGCCGAAGCTGCTCTACCATATCCAGTGGAAGTTCCGCGACGAGATCCGGCCGCGCTTCGGCGTCATGCGCGGACGCGAGTTCCTGATGAAGGACGCCTATTCCTTCGACCTCGATGCCGCCGGCGCGCGCCGATCGTACAACAAGATGTTCGTCTCCTACCTGCGCACCTACGAGCGCATGGGGCTGACCGCCATCCCGATGGCCGCCGACACCGGCCCGATCGGCGGCGACATGAGCCACGAGTTCCTGATCCTGGCCGATACCGGCGAGAGTGAGATCGCCTGCCACAAAGACTTCCTGGACAGGCGCTGGGCCGACCGGGATATCGATTTCGAGGGCGACCTGCAGCCGATCGTCGACGAATTCACCAGCCAGTACGCCGCGACCGACGAGAAGCGCGATCCCGCCAAGGAGAAGGCGCTGGGTGATGCGCTGGTCACCGCCCGCGGTATCGAGGTCGGCCATATCTTCTATTTCGGCACCAAGTATTCCGAAAAGCTGGGCGCCGTGGTCGCCGACAAGGACGGCAGGGAGGCGACCGTCGAGATGGGCTCCTACGGTATCGGCGTCTCGCGTCTGGTCGGCGCGATCATCGAGGCAAGCCATGACGAGAACGGTATCATATGGCCGGAATCGGTGGCGCCATTCCATGTCGGGCTGATCAACCTGAAGGCCGGCGACGGCAAGACCACCGCAGCCTGCGACGATCTCTATGCGAAACTCGGGGCGGCCGGCGTCGCGGTGCTGCACGACGACCGGGAGGAACGCGCCGGCCAGAAATTCGCCGGGATGGACCTGGTCGGCCTGCCATGGCAGTTGATCGTCGGCCCGCGCGGGCTGGACAACGGCGTCGTCGAGTTGAAGAACCGGGCCAGCGGCGAACGCGAGGAACTCTCCCCCGAATCGGCGCTTGCGCGCCTGACGGGCTGATCCACCATGATTCTTTCCCCCTTCGAACGACTGGTCGCCATCCGTTACCTGGGCGCGCGCAAGCAGGAGGGCTTCATCTCGATCGTCGCCCTGTTCTCCCTCATCGGCATCTTCCTCGGCGTCGGTACGCTGATCGTCGTCATGTCGGTAATGAACGGGTTCCGGGACGATCTGCTGGCGCGCATTCTCGGCGTCAACGGCCACGTCACGGTGGTCGGACAGAGGGCGCCGATTACCGATTTCGATGCCCTGGTCGGGCAAATCAGCGGCGTCCCGGGCGTGGTCCAGGCGACGCCCCTGGTCGAAGGCCAGGTCATGGTGACGGCGCACGGCTACGGGGTCGGCGCGATGGTGCGCGGACTGCGGGCCGAGGATTTCGCCAGCCGCCCACTGCTGGCCGACAACATCATCGCCGGCTCGATCGACGAATTCGCCAAGGGCGACGGTGTCGTCATCGGCAGCCGCCTTGCAAGCAAACTGCGCGTGGTCCTGGGTGACGACATCACGCTCGTCTCGCCACAGGGCGAGGTGACGGCGTTCGGCACGGTGCCGCGCATGAAGGCCTATCCGGTCGTCGGTATTTTCGAAGTCGGCATGTACGAATACGACAGCAGTTTCGTCTACGCGCCACTCGAGGCCGCCCAGCTCTTCTTCCGCTACCGCGACAGCGTCTCCCACATCGAGATCATGCTGGACGATGCCGACCGGGCCCTGGCGGTGCGGCCCGGGATCGCCGACGTGGTCGGCGACGCCGGCGTCACCTACGAATGGCAGCGGGTAAATTCCAGTTTCTTCGCGGCGCTGATCGTCGAGCGCAACGTCATGTTCATCATCCTGACGCTGATCATCATAATCGCCGCCTTCAACATCATTTCCAGCCAGATCATGCTGGTCCAGGACAAGGCAAGGGGCATCGCCATCCTGCGCACCATGGGCGCGACCCAGGGCATGGTGCTGCGCATCTTCTTCGCCACCGGGGCCAGCGTCGGGGTGCTGGGGACCGCCGTCGGCGCGGGAGTGGGAATCCTATTCGCGGCCTATATCGATGTGATCCGCGTGTGGATCGAAACCGTCTTCAACGTCAATCTGTGGCCGCCGGAGGTCCGCTTCCTGGCCCAGATGCCGTCGAAGATCGACAGCACCGAAACGATCCTGGTGATCGCCGTGGCCCTCATCCTCACCTTCCTCGCCTCGCTCTATCCGGCCTGGAAGGCGGCGCGGCTCGATCCGGTGGAGGTGCTGCGCTATGAGTGAGATCGGGCCGGTCCTGGAGCTCGACGGCATTGTGCGCACCTACCGGACGCCGGGGGCGCCACCGCTGGAGGTGCTGCGCGGCGCCTCGCTCAGCATCGCCAGGGGCGAGCTGGTGGCGCTCGTCGCGCCGTCGGGCGCCGGCAAGTCGACGCTGCTGCATGTCGCCGGCCTGCTGGAATGGCCGGACGGCGGCGACGTGCTGATCGGCGGCCGGTCCTGCGGCGCGATGACGGACGACGGGCGCACCGCGGTGCGGCGCGGCGATGTCGGCTTCGTCTATCAGTTCCACCACCTGCTGCCGGAATTCTCGGCGCTGGAGAACGTGGCGATCCCGAAGATGATCGCCGGCGCCGGCCGGAGCCAGGCGCGCGACGAGGCGATGGCGCTGCTCGAATCGGTGGGGCTGAAGGACCGGGCCTCGCACCGGCCGGCCCGGCTGTCGGGCGGCGAACAGCAGCGCGTCGCCATGGTTCGCGCGCTGGCCAACGGCCCGCGGCTGCTGCTGGCCGACGAGCCGACCGGGAACCTCGACGTGCACACCGCCGACTCGGTGTTCGACATGATGCTCCGCCTGGTCCGCGAGACCGGGTTGTCGGCGCTGGTCGCGACTCACAACCCGGATCTCGCCCGCCGCATGGACCGCGCGGTGACGATCGCGGACGGGAAACTGGCCGACACCACCGTCTGAACCCCGCGGGACTCCTGTTATCCCCGAAATCCACAGGCGCCGGTGCGATGCGGCGCTGGCATGGCCGCCGCAGCGCGGGTAGTTTGTCGGGGTGATGTCCCATGCCGATTTTGTCCACCTGCGCGTCCACTCCGCCTATTCGCTGTCGGAAGGCGCGCTGAAGATTCCCGAGCTGATCGGGCTGTGCCGGCGCGAACACATGCCGGCGGTGGCGGTGACCGACACCGGCAACCTGTTCGGCGCAATGGAATTCGCCCCGGCCGCCGCGAAGGCCGGCGTGCAGCCGATTGTCGGCGCGCAGCTCGGCATCCGCCGCGAGGACGTCGGGCCGCACGGCGGCGGCGCGGCGCTGGCGCCCGACCCGCTGGTGCTGCTGGTCCAGGACGAGGCCGGCTACCGCAACCTGCTGGCGCTGTTGAGCAAGTCGTTCCTCGAGACCGAAGGCGGCGAGCAGCCGCAGGTCGCGCTGGCCGACCTCGAGGCCGCGCATGACGGGCTGATCGCGCTGACCGGCGGGCCGGCGGGGGCGGTCGGACGGCTGCTGTGCGACGGGCAGGGACCGGCGGCGCGCGCGATGGCGGAACGGCTCGCCGCGATCTTCGAGGGTCGCCTCTATGTCGAGCTGATGCGCCACGGCATGGAAGAGGAGGAGCGTACCGAACCCGGCCTCGTCGACCTTGCCTACGCGCTGGGCCTGCCGCTGGTCGCGACCAACGAGGCGTTCTTCGCCGACCGCGGGATGTTCGAGGCGCACGACGCGCTGCTGTGCATCGCCGGCGGCGCCTATATCGCCCAGGCCGACCGCCGCCGCCTGACGCCGGAGCACTGTTTCAAGTCCGCCGCCGAGATGCGCGCGGCCTTCGCCGACCTCCCCGAGGCGGCGGACAACACCCTGGTCATCGCCCAACGCTGCGCCTTCATGCCGCGGACCCGCGATCCGATCCTGCCGGTTTACACCAAGCTCGGCGGCCGCACCGAGATCGCGGCGCTGACGGAGCTGGCCCGCGAGGGGCTGGAACGGCGGCTGGCGGCGCCGGTGATCGGAGACGATCGGAGACATCTTATGGGGGGCGCGGAAGATCCCGGGTCCGGCGCCGGCCTGCTGCAACCATACCGGGAGCGACTGGAGTACGAACTCTCGGTAATAGAGCAGATGGGTTTCCCCGGCTACTTCCTGATCGTCGCCGACTTCATCCAGTGGGCCAAGCGGCAGGGCATCCCGGTGGGCCCCGGCCGCGGCTCCGGTGCCGGCTCGGTCGTCGCCTGGGCGTTGACGATTACCGACCTGGATCCATTGCGTTGGGGCCTTCTCTTCGAGCGGTTTCTCAATCCCGAACGGGTTTCGATGCCCGACTTCGACATCGACTTCTGCATGGAGCGCCGCGACGCCGTGCTGGACTACGTGCAGGCCGAATACGGCGCCGACCGGGTGGCCCAGATCATCACCTTCGGCAAGCTGCAGGCCCGCGCGGTCTTGCGCGACGTCGGCCGGGTGCTGGAGATGCCGTACTCCCAGGTCGACCGTATTTGTAAAATGGTGCCCAACAACCCGGCCAGCCCGGTGACCCTGCAACAGGCGATCGACGGCGAGCCGGCGCTGCAGCAGATGCGGGACGAGGACGACACGGTGGCGCGGCTGATCGGCATCGCGCTCAAGCTGGAGGGGCTGTACCGCCACGCCTCGACCCATGCCGCCGGCGTCGTTATCGCCGACCGCCCGCTGCAGGAGCTGGCGCCGCTCTACCGCGACCCGCGCTCGCACATGCCGGTCACGCAGTTCAACATGAAGCACGTCGAGCAGGCCGGCCTCGTCAAGTTCGACTTCCTGGGCCTCAGGACGCTCACCGTGCTGGCCCGCGCGCTGGAGTTGCTGCGCGCCCGCGGCGTCGACCTCGACCTCGCGGCGCTGCCGCTCGACGACAAGAAAACCTACGAGATGCTGTGCCGCGGCGAGGCCACCGGCGTCTTCCAGATGGAATCCTCCGGCATGCGCGACGTGCTGCGCAAGCTGCGCCCCGACCGCTTCGAGGACCTCATCGCCGTCGTCGCCCTCTACCGCCCCGGCCCGATGGACAACATCCCGAGCTACATCAAGCGCAAGCACGGCGAGGAGACGCCCGACTACCTGCACCCGACGCTGGAGCCGATCCTCAAGGAGACCTACGGGATCATGATCTACCAGGAGCAGGTGATGCAGATCGCGCAGGTGTTGTCCGGCTATTCGCTGGGCACCGCCGACCTGCTGCGCCGCGCCATGGGCAAGAAGATCCGGGCCGAGATGGCGGCGCAGCGCGCCGGCTTCGTCGATGGCGCGGTCGCGAACGGCGTCGACCGCGAGCAGGCGGCGCGCATCTTCGACCTCGTCGACAAGTTCGCCGGCTACGGCTTCAACAAGAGCCACGCCGCGGCCTACGCGCTGGTCGCCTGGCAGACCGCGTATCTCAAGGCCAACTACCCGGTCGAGTTCATGGCCGCGCTGATGAGCACCGAGATGGGCAACACCGACAAGCTGGGCATGCTGCGGGCCGAGCTCGACCGCATCGGCGTCGCCCTGCTGCCCCCCGACGTCAACCGCTCCGGCGTCGGGTTTACGGTGGAGGAAACAAGGCCGGCTTCGCCGGAGTCCCACCCCCTCCCCAACCCCTCCCCCGCCCAGGCGGGAGAGGGGCTCAATACCGCCGGCGTTGATAGCCCCTCTCCCTTGAAAGGGGGAGGGGTTGGGGAGGGGGGTGACGCGCCGGCGGCGCGACCTCACCCTTCGAGACGCGGCTCCGCCGCTCCTCAGGATGAGGCGGGTGGCAGCGATGGTGTCTTGCAGGTTGAAGGTCCCAACGCCCCCGGCCCTCATGCTGAGGAGGCTGCGACAGCAGCCGTCTCGAAGTATGAGGTCGCGCCGGCCGCCGGACCCGCGCCCACGGCCATCCGCTATGCGCTGGCGGCGCTGCGCAATGTCGGCGGCGCGGCGATGGCGGCGCTGGTGGCCGAGCGCGAAGGCAACGGCCCGTTCGCCGACCTGATGGACTTCGCCGAACGGCTGGACGCGCACCAGGTCAACAAGCGCCAGCTCGAGCATCTGGCCGCCGCCGGCGCGTTCGAGAGTCTCGGCGTCAACCGCCGCCAGGCCGCGGAGTCGGTGGACCTGGTGATGCGCCACGCGGCGGCCGCCCAGGCCGAGCGCGAGAGCGCCCAGGAAAGCCTGTTCGGCGGCGCCGGGGCCGCGGCCGAGATCCGACCGTCGGTGCCGACGCTGCCCGAATGGCCGGCCGAGGAGAAACTCCGCCGCGAGTTCGAGGCGCTGGGCTTCTATCTCTCGGCCCATCCGCTGGAATCGTACCGCAAGCTGTGCGACCGGCTGGGCGTCGTCGAATGGCGCGACGTTAACGCCGGATCGGTGCGGGGCACATCCGTGAAGATGGCCGGCATCGTCACCTCGCGGCGGCTCACCACCTCGTCGCGCGGCGCGCGCATGGCCTTCGTGCAGATGTCCGACGCCTCCGGCGCCTTCGAGGTGACGCTGTTCTCCGAGGTGCTGGCGGCGGCACGGGAGCTGCTGGACGCGGGGCAGCCGCTGCTGCTCCACGTCGACATCCAGCGCCGCGAGGACGATGTGCGGCTGACCGCCTCGCGGCTCGAGCTGCTCGACGCCGCCGCGACCCATGCCGCCGCGGGGTTGCGCATCTTCGTTCACGACGCGGCCCCGCTGGAGACCCTGGCCGCGGTGTTCCGCGAGCACGGCGCGAAGGGCCGGGGCCGGGTGAGCCTGGTGCTGGACGCGGATGCGCGGGAGGTGGAGCTGGAGCTTGGGGTTACGTACGCGATAAGTCCTGCCATGAGAGGCGCCATCAAATCCATCCCCGGCATAATCGATGTGCAGGACTTATAGCGTCCCGCCCAGCGGCACCCCGCGCGGCGGGCTGGCCACGGGGGCGGGGTGCGGATTTCACATCCGCGCCCCGTGGCGCCGCGCGGATGGGGCGTGAGGAGCGAGGACACCGTATTCGGCTGGATCATCGAGTGAACAAATGGCCATTCCGGAATCCCTGATCGCACTCGCCGGCTTCGTACTCGCCCACGCGGCGTGGAGCGTTTCCGACCTGCCCGAAGGCGAGTTGCTTACGCCCTTCGTCGTTGTCGAAACATCGGACGCAAGGACACTGAGCCGCTTCGAAGCCGCAACACAATGGGAAGCAATTAACAACGCGAAAGTTTTTTTGGCGGAGCGCGGAGATACATTCGATGCCTGGGTATTTGCCCGTGAAGGGCGAATCCAAGAAGCAGGCGCGTATGTTGACGTTCTGACGGTTGAGGCAAGGGCGAAGGGAATGGAACATTCAATCGCATTCCTGCAACGTTTCCAGCCGTTCGCGGCGGGCGAGTTCAGGCTTTTGGGTCCCCCGATGGTGGTTGTCGACGGGGAGGTTGTCGAAGACGGGGAGGCGGAACCCTTCCTTGCTCAGCTTCACCAAGGAATCCTGTCTCATAGTGAGGTAGCGCCGCTCTGGAATGAGTGGTTGTCGAAATGAACGAGCATGGTTCCGGGGACAGCATGCTCATCTCTCCCGATGGTCGGCTCGCGCGGGCCGGATCAGGTATGCAGTGCCCGCAAATCCCGATCAGTGCCGGGTGCCGAAGACGATCTCGAAGCATGCCTTTCGCAGCTCTTCGAGATTTCGGGCATATTCCAGGACATCCGGCAAATGGGACACATCGATTTCCGTCGGCCCGGAGCCATCCGGCTTCAGCAGACAGAGCTGCAGGCGACTCCCACTCAATACGTCGCGCTGCAGGATCGCCTTGTGCTCGTCCGGCAGCTCGTGGTTGTTCAGAAGCGTGTGGGCGATCCCGGCGAGGTCGGCGTCGATCAGTGGGAGGTTCGTTTCGATCTCCCGGCCATCGTCGGTACCGGTATCGATGTCGGGAATAGGCTGCTCTCCAACGACCGCGTTTGCCGCCGCTAATCTGCGGTATTTCGGATCGCGTTGCATATCGAAGATTTCCAAGGTGATTTCCGGAGAAAGCAAACTCAACGCTGTCGTCTAATCGGTCGCGCGGGCCGCATCAGGCATACCGTCCCCAAAATCCCCATCCCGGTCACTCGTAACGGCGCCTTCGCCCCGTTCGTCCGGCCTACTCCTCGAACCGCCCCGTGGCGTCGCGATCGCGGTCGTATCGTCGCTTGAGCGGAAATGGCGGCAGCCAGGACTCGCGGCGGACGGTCCAGAGTTCGTATGTCGGCATCAGCTGGTCGGGGGCGTCCAGGGATCCCAGGTTCACCTCGATTTCGTCCGCGCTGCGCGCGAAAACGGACGCGCCGCAGCGGGGACAGAAAAACCGCCCGGCGTAGTCGCGTGTTTCGCCGTCGACCGTCACCGAATCTTTAGGGAACACCGCGGACGCGTGAAACAGGGCCCCGTGATGCTTGCGGCAGTCGAGACAGTGGCACAGGCCGACCCGGTACGGGCGCCCCGTCGCCACGATCCGCACGTCGCCGCACAGGCAACCGCCGGTGAATCTGTCCATGCTGCGTCTCCTCCAAGAGTACCAGGGACAATATACTTATCTCTTCCGATGATCGGATCGCGCTGGCCCAATTAGGCCCGCTGTTCCCGGAATTTGCCATCCGTTCAGATGGAATCGGTTCCAGACAGTGGCGCGACCTCATGCTTCGAGACGCGGCTGCGCCGCTCCTCAGCATGAGGGCACAGGCGGT
>CAMYKU010000016.1 GCA_947259105.1 uncultured Alphaproteobacteria bacterium | reverse complement strand
TGGTCCTTGTGGTGGCGCAACACGTGGAGGACGACGTATTCCGCGACCCCGGCGGTCAGCGACGGCTCCACCATGCGGACGATGGGCACGTCGGGCAGATCCGGGTCGGACAGCAGGTGGTCGATGCCGGCGGCCATCGAGAATATCACCTTCAGATTGGGGAATTTGGCGAGCCCGCCCGGCGGCGGCTTCCAGCACAGCGCCATGTCGATCTCCGCCGGATCGCCCGGCGCCTCCCAGCGGCGGAAATCGAGGTCGGGGATGTGTTTCCTGAGTTCCGCCTCCCACAGCTCCGCGGGGTTGATCGGCGAATAGAAGACCAGGGCCAAGGGCGTCCGCTCCTACATGCTCACCACGCCGCTTTCCACAGCCTTCATCTCGAAGGCGGCGGCCATCAGCGCTTGCGTGTAGGGGTCCTGCGGGTTGTCGAAGATCGCGTCGGCCGGGCCCTGCTCGACCACCTTGCCGTTGCGCAGCACGATCACCTCGTCGGCGAGCGCCCGCACCACCTTCAGGTCGTGGCTGATGAACAGGTAGGCGAGCCTGTGCGCCTCCTGGAGGTCGCGCAGCAGGTCGACGATCTGCGCCTGCACCGACATGTCGAGCGCCGAGGTCGGCTCGTCGAGCACGATGAAGCGGGGTTTGAGGACCAGCGCCCGGGCGATGGCGATGCGCTGGCGCTGGCCGCCGGAGAATTCGTGCGGGTAGCGGTGGCGCCAGTCGGGATCGACGCCGACCTCGTCCAATGCCTCCACGACCAGCGCGTCGCGCTCCGCCCGGTCGCCGATGCCGTGCACGGCGAGGCCCTCGGCGACGATCTCGGCGATCGACATGCGCGGGGAGAGGGAGCCGTACGGGTCCTGGAACACCACCTGCATCTCGCGCCGCAGCGGCCGCATGTCCCGCGACTGCAGGTCCTGGATGTCGCGCCCGTCGAAGCCGATGGCGCCGGTGCTGCGCTCCAGCCGCAACAGCGCCATGCCCAGCGTGGTCTTGCCCGAGCCGGACTCGCCGACGACGCCCACCGTATGGCCCTCGCGCACCGTCAGCGAGACGCCGTCCACCGCGCGCACATGGTCGACGGTGCGGCGGAGCACGCCCTTCTTGATCGGGAACCAGACCTTGACGTCCTCGCCCGAAATCACGACCGCGGCGTCCTTCGCGCCCGGCTTCTTGCGGCCCTTCGGCTCGGCCGCCAGAAGGTGTTTGGTGTAGGCGTGCTGCGGATCATCGAAGATGGTCGCGGTGTCGCCCTGCTCGACGATCTCGCCGTCGGTCATCACGCAGACCCGGTCGGCCATGCGCCGCACGATGCCAAGGTCGTGGGTGATGAACAGCATCGCCATGCCGAGCCGCTGCTGCAGCTCCTTCAGGAGCTTGAGGATCTGCGCCTGGATGGTGACGTCGAGCGCCGTCGTCGGCTCGTCGGCGATCAAGAGGTCGGGCTCGTTGGCCAGCGCCATGGCGATCATCACGCGCTGGCGCTGCCCGCCGGACAGCTCGTGCGGATAGGCGGTCAGGCGCTGCTCGGCGTTGCGGATGCCGACCAGGTCGAGCAGCTCCAGCACCCGGGCGCGGGCCTGCGCCGGGTTCATGCCCTTGTGGACGTAGAGCACCTCCGAGACCTGCTTTTCGACATTGTGCAGCGGGTTCAGCGAGGTCATCGGCTCCTGGAAGATCATGGCGATGTCGTTGCCGCGGACATGGCGCATTTCGCCCTCGGGCGCGCCGACCAGCTCCTTGCCCTCGAACCGGATCGAGCCGTTCGGGTGCCGCGCCATCGGATAGGGCAGCAGCTGCAGCACCGAGAGCGCGGTGACCGACTTGCCGGAGCCCGATTCGCCGACCAGCGCCACCGTCTCGCCCTTGCCGATCTCGAACGAGGCGTGTTTCACCGCCTCGACCGCCCCGCCGGGCGTGTCGAACGTGACGGACAGATCGTCCACGGTGAGCAGTTTCGCTTCGGCCATTCCCTTACCCCTGGACCTTGCGCGGATCGAACGCGTCGCGCACCGCCTCGCCGATGAATACCAGAAGCGAGAGCATGATGGCGATGGTGAAAAAGGCGGTGAAGCCGAGCCACGGCGCGTGCAGATTGTCCTTGGCCTGATTCAGCAGCTCGCCAAGGGACGGCGAGCCCACCGGCAGGCCGAAGCCGAGGAAGTCGAGCGCCGTCAGGGTCGTGACCGATCCGGCGGTGATAAACGGCAGGAAGGTGACGGTCGCCACCATCGCGTTGGGCAGCACGTGGCGAATCATGATCGTGCGGTTGGAGATGCCAAGCGCCCGGGCGGCCTTGATGTAGTCGAAATTGCGGGCGCGCAGGAACTCGGCGCGCACGACGCCGACCAGCGCGGTCCAGGAAAACAGCAGCATCAGGCCGAGCAGCCACCAGAAGTTCGGCGTGATGATGCTGGCCAGGATGATCAGCAGGAACAGCACGGGCATGCCGCCCCAGATCTCGATCAGGCGCTGGCCGATGAGATCGGTCAGCCCGCCGAAAAACCCCTGGATGGCCCCCACGGTCACGCCGATAACCGAACTCAGCACGGTCAGGATCAGCCCGAACAGAACCGAGATCCGGAAGCCGTAGATCAGCCGCGCGACGACGTCGCGTGCCTTGTCGTCGGTGCCGAGCCAGTTGTCACGGCTGGGAGGGCTGGGCGCCGGACCGGGTGTATTGACGGAGGTGTCGTAACCATACGGGATCGGCGGCCCGAGTATCCACCCCTTGCCTTCGATTTCTTCTCGTATAAGCGGATCGGTGTAGTCGGTCACGGCATAAAACCCGCCGAACGTGCTTTCCGGGTAGGAGACGAGCACCGGAAAATAGAACGCGCCATCGTACCGCACCAGAACCGGATCATCGTTGGCGACGAATTCCGCCGGCAACGTTATGACGAGAAGCGCCAGGAAGATCCAGAACGACCAGTAACCGCGCCGGTTGGCCTTGAAATTCCGGATGCGCCGCCGCGTGACGGGGCGGATCGGAATACCGAGGAAGCGGTCCTGTTTCATCCCCCGAATCAGACTTCCTGGCTTTCGAAATGGATCCTCGGATCGACTAGCATGTAGGTCACGTCACCGATGATGTTGAGCAGCAGGCCGAGAAGCGTGAAGAAGAAGAGCGTACCGAACATGATCGGATAATCCCTCTGGACTATCGCCTCGAAGCCCAACAGCCCGAGCCCGTTGAGCGAGAAGATCACCTCGATCAGCAGCGCGCCGGTGAACAGGACGCCGATGAAGGCCGACGGAAAGCCGGCGATGACGATCAGCATGCCGTTCCGGAACACGTGCCCGTAAAGCACCCTGCGTTCCGACAATCCCTTGGCCCGCGCGGTAATCACGTATTGCTGGTGAATCTGATCGAGGAACGAGTTCTTCGTCAGCATCGTCAGGCCCGCGAATCCGCCGATGACCATGGCCAGGACCGGCAGGGCGATATGCCAGAAGTAATCCGCGATGCGCGCAGGCCAGGACAGCTCGTCCCAGTTCGGCGACGTGAGGCCGCGCAGCGGGAACCAGTCGAGGTAACTGCCGCCCGCGAACAGGACGATCAGAAGGATCGCGAACAGGAAGGACGGGATGGCGTTGCCGATGATGACCGCGCCCGAGGTCCAGACGTCGAACCGCGACCCGTCGCGCACCGCCTTGACGATACCAAGTGGGATCGAGATCAGGTAGGTCAGCAGCGTCGTCCAGATGCCAAGCGAGATCGAAACGGGCATGCGCTCGATCACCAGATCGACGACCTTGCGGTCCTTGAAGAAGCTCTCACCGAAATCGAAGGTCAGGTAATTGCCCATCATTATGAAAAAGCGCTCTTGCATCGGCTTGTCGAAACCGAACTGCTTTTCCAGGTCGGCGATGAATTGCGGATCGAGTCCCTGCGCCCCGCGATAGCTCCCGGCGGGGCCGTCCAGCTGCGCCGGCGCCTCACCGCCGGTTCCGACCTCCGTGCCGGCCCCGCCGCCGAATCGCGCCGTCGCCTCCACCGCGGTGCCCTGAAGTTGCGCGAGAATCTGCTCGACAGGCCCGCCGGGCGCCGCCTGGACGATGAGGAAATTGAGCACCATGATCCCGAACAGGGTCGGGATCACCAGCAGCAGGCGGCGGACGATATAGGCGAGCATTCCGGACGCGGGCCCCTTGTGTCTGGTTCTAACCTTCGCGTCCCTGTTCCGCGAGTGCCCGCGCCTTTTCAGGATCGACCCACCAGTTCAGGAGGTTCGAGCCGCGCGTCGGGGTGATTTCGGGCCGCGCGAACTTGTTCCAGTAGAGCGTGCGGTCATAGGGGATATGGTAGTGCGGGATCACGATATGCTGCCATTGCAGAACGCGGTCGAGGGCCCGGGTGCGGTAGACCAGCTCGGCGCGGGTCGGCGCGGCGACGACCATTTCGATCAGCTCATCCACCACCGGGTCCGAAAGACCGGTGCGGTTCTGGCTGCCTCTGTGACCAGCAGCTTCGGAGCCCCAGTAATTGCGCTGCTCATTTCCAGGGGACAGCGTCTGGCCCCAGCCCGTCACGATCATGTCGAAATCGAAGCCCTCGATCCGCTCCTGGTACTGGGCGCTGTCGACGGTGCGCACGGTGATATCGATTCCCAGGCGGGCGAGGTTCTTCTTGAAGGGCAGGACGATCCGCTCGAACAGCGGGCTGACCAGAATGACCTCGAACTTCATTTCCCGTTTGGACTTCTTGTGGGTCAGTTTCCGGGTTTCCTCGTCGATGTCCCAGCCGGCCTGGCGAAGGAGATCAAGCGCTTCGCGCAACTGCGCACGGTTGTTGCCGGACCCGTCGGTGCGCGGCGGGCTGTATTCGGTGGTGAAGACCTCCGGCGGCAATTTTCTGGAATATCTGGAGAGTATCACGCGCTCCCGCCCCTGCGGCACACCTGTTGCCGCCAGTTCGGAATTCTGGAAGAAGCTGCGTGTCCGCGTGTACTGCCCGTAAAACAGCGTCTTGTTCGACCACTCGAAATCGAAGGCATGGGCCAGTGCGCGGCGCACCATCCGGTCCTGAAAGATCGGCCGGCGCATGTTGAAGGCGAAACCCTGCATGCCCGTGGAACGCCCGTGTGGCATGCGTTCCTTCTTGATCCGGCCGTCCCGGACCGCCGGTATGTTGTAGGACGTCGCCCAGTGGCGCGACGAATTCTCGTCCCGGTAATCGATCGCGCCCGATTTGAAGGCTTCGACCTCGACCGTGCTGTCGCGATAATAATCATATCGGATCACATCGAAATTATACGTGCCGGCATTGACCGGCAGGCGGGCGCCCCAGTAGTCGGGCATCCGCGCATAGGTGATCGAGCGCCCAGGCTCGAACGACTCGATCCTGTACGGCCCGCTGCCTAATGGCGGCTCAAGGGTCGTCGACGTGAAATCACGGTCGGCCCAGTAATGCTTCGGCAGTACCACGAGTTGTCCGATGATCAAGGGCAACTCACGGTTTTCGGTGCGCTGGAAGGTGAACTTCACGGTGCGCTCGCCGGTCATTTCCACGTTCGTGACGTTCGCATAATAGAACCGATAGATCGGCGCCCCTTCCTCGCGCAGCGTATTGAATGTCCATATGACGTCCTCGACGGTAATCGGCCGGCCGTCATGCCATTTCGCGTTCGCGCGCAGGGTGAAGGCGACCCACGACCGGTCCTCGGGGACTTCGACCGTCTCGCACAGCAGGCAATATTCCGAAAAAGGCTCGTCAAGCGACGTTTCCATCAGGGAATCGTAGATCAGTCTCAGTGCGATCGCCGGCTGCCCCTTGATGATGAACCCGTTAAAAGAGTCGTAGCTGCCGGTCGCGCTCAGCCGCACGGTTCCGCCCTTGGGCGCCGCCGGGTTGACGTAGTCGAAGCTGCGGAACCCCGCCGGGTATTTCAGGTCGCCGTGCATGGCGATGCCATGGCCCTTGTAGGTCTCGGCGGCGGTGGCGGCGCCGGCCGCCAGGCTGGCGGAGAGCAGGAGGAGGGCGAGGGCGGCGGCGGGACGGTTCATCTGTCGATTTCCTGTTGTTCGCTGTGACCGGGCGCGAGTTTACCCGAAAAACTGCGCCTTGGCAGAGCCAAAGCAAGCCTTGATCGCAAGCTTATTGCAAGAATTTGATTTTACCGTGGCACGTTAACCAGTTATAGAGCGTATCCGGTTACAATCGTTAACCGGCCGAAGAGATGCATCGTGCGGGGGGTCGTGTTGGAGCCGTCCAATCTGGAAAAGAAAACCTGGATCGCGCATTACATCTATGCGAGCGACGACGGGTCGGCGCGCACGCGCACCCAGAAGATCCAGGCCGTCGATTACGACGCCGCGGTGCAGTTCGCGGCCAACGACTCGCCGGCCGAGGAATTCGTCGTCTCGGTCTATCCCGAGTCCGACGAGCAGTATCTCGGCCTCGTCCGCGGCGCCGCAATGCGCATGCGCGGCAAGGGCGGCGAAGACTAGCGCATTGCAAGTTTGTTCGGCGCCAACGTCGAGCGACCTCACCCTTCGAGACGGTTGCTTCGCAACCTCCTCAGGATGAGGGCACAGGCATTGGAGCCTCATGCTGAGGAGCGGCGCAGCCGCGTCTCGAAGTATGAGGTCGCGCCGCTGGCCGGAACCGATTCCACTTGAACGGACAATGCGCCAACCGCAGATTCATCCACCTTTCGTGACCGCCGCGATGTGCCTCGTGAAGCCCGCGTCTCCCATCAGCGCCTGGCAGCGTTCGAAGCGGTTGACGGCATAGGCCCAGAAATCGTCGGCCGGATTGCCGTTGGCGTGCTGGATGACGCCCCATAACGTCCACAACAGATCGCACATCGCCTTGTAGAGCACCATGCGGCCGAGCTGGTCGGAAGGCGGCTCGCCGTCGAAATAGGCCTGCATCATCGCTGCGTCCTGCGCCGGGCCGAACCCGGCCTCCACCGACAGATCGCCCAGATCCCACATCGGATCGTTGTTGCCGGAATACTCCCAGTCGACGATCCACATGCGCTCCCCGGTATCGAGGAAGTTCTCGGCCAGCGGATCGCAATGGCACGGGGCAAGCACCGCGGGGCGCGCCGCCAGCGCTTTGCGCACGACGTCCGACTCACGCTTCACGTCCTGGTAGCCGTCCGGGACCGGCGCCTTGAGCTCGGCCAGCAGGGACAGGTACTCGTCCATCTTCTCGAACACGTCGAACACGGTGCGGAAGTCGGCGCCGCAACGGTGCATCTGGCGGAAGGCCAGCGCCGCGCGCCCGCAAGCGCCCGTATCCTTGAAGCGCTCGGCGTTCATCGTTGCCGCATCGGGGATGTAATCGGCCAGCATCAGCCCGTCCGCCTCGTCGAAGAACAGCACCGCGGCGCTCACCCCGGCCTCCGCCGCGACCCTGGCGTTGTGGGCCTCGACCGCCCGGTCGATATAGTCCCCGGTCCCCTCGCCGGCGATGCGCAGCAGGTAGTCCGTGCCGTCCAGGCCGACGCGGTACACCAGGTTGGTCAGGCCGCCGAGCCGCTCCACCGCATCCGGCCGGCGCCCGCCGAACAGCGGAATCCGCCGAATCGCACCGGCAACGTTTTCGTCCATCTCTCGCCCCCTGTCGTACGCGCTGCTGCGGCATTATGGCCGCGCCGGCGAATTGTGGGAAGGTATGGTTTCCCGCGGATTTCTGTGGAAGAATTCGAATCCGCCGGGCAACCGCGAGACGACAGGGACCAGGCATGGATTCGAGCCTTCCGGGACAGGCGAACATCGTCATCATCGGCGGCGGAGCGATCGGCTGCTCCGTTGCCTATCACCTGGCCAAGATGGGCGCGAAGGACGTCGTGCTGCTCGAGAAGAGCGGCCTGACCCACGGCGCCACCTGGCACGCCGCGGGGCTGGTCGGCCAGCTGCGCGCGTCGCGCAACGTCACCCGCCTGCTGCAGCTCAGCGTGGCGCTGTACGGCAGGCTGGAGGAAGAGACCGGCCAGGCCGTCGACTGGAAGCCGGTGGGCAGCCTGCGCCTTGCCTCCTCGCAGGACCGCTGGACCGAGATCCGCCGCGCCGCCACCACGGCGAAGAGCTTCGGGCTGGAGATGCATCTGATGGACCCGAAGGAGGCACAGGATCTGTTCCCGGTGATGACCACGACCGACGTGGTCGGCGCGGCTTTCATCCCGAGCGACGGTCAGGTCGACCCGGCGAGCCTGACCCAGGCGCTGGCGAAGGGCGCGCGCCAGGGCGGGGTGAAAATCCACGAGGGCGTGCGCGTCACCGGCATCGAGGTCCGCGACCGGCGCGCCATCGCGGTCGTCACCGACAAGGGGACGATAAAGGCCGAGGCCTTGGTCAATTGCGCCGGCATGTGGGGCGGGCAGGTCGGCGCCATGGCCGGGGTCAATTCGCCGGCGCTGGCGGTCGAGCACCAGTACCTCGTCACCGAGCCGATCCCCGGGTTGCCCGAGGGTATGCCGACCATGCGCGATCCCGACAATCTGATCTATTACAAGGCGGATGTCGGGGCGATCTCGGTCGGCGGCTACGAGGCGGTGACGCCACCCTTCGGCCGGCACGGCATGCCGCGGGATTTCGAGCGCCAGCTCCTGCCGTCGGATTTCGACCGCTTCGAGCCGCTCGCCGAACGGGCAGCCTTCCGCACGCCGGTGATCAACGAGGTCGGCGTGCGGCAATTGCTGAACGGGCCGATCCCGGGGTCGCCGGACGGGGAATTCATCATGGGCCGGTCCCCGGAGCTCGACAATTTCTTCGTCGCCTGCGGTTTCTTCTACGGCATCGCGGGTGCCGGCGGGGCCGGGCAGCGGATGGCCGAATGGATCGTCGACGGCGAGCCCGGCACCGACCTCTGGCCGCTCGACGTGCGGCGCTTCGGCGATCACCACCGCGGCGCCCGCTATATGGCTGAGCGCGGCGTCGAGATGTACGGCAGGCATTACGCCATGGGCTGGCCCGAGGACGAGCAAAGCGCCGGCCGCGGCGGGCGGCGCAGCCCGCTCTACCGGGTGCTCAGGGACAAGGGCGCGGTGTACGGCTCCAAATTCGGCTGGGAGCGGCCCAACTGGTTCGCGCCGGACGGGACCGAGCCGGTCGACCGGCCGAGTTTCGGGCGCCCCAACTGGTTCGATCAGGTGGGCGAGGAGCACCGGGCGGTGCGCGAGCGGGTGGCGCTGATCGACCAGACCAGCTTCGCCAAGTTCGAGCTCCAACGATCTGGACCGCCCGCCCGGTTCCGTCGTCTATACCCAGTTCTGCAACGAAGGCGGCGGCGTCGAGGCCGACCTGACGGTCACCCGGATCGCCGAGGACCGGTTCTATATCGTCACCGGCAGCGGTTTCGGGGTGCGCGATTCCAACTGGATCACCCGCCACATGCCGCGTGACGGCTCGGTCCATCTGACCGAGGTCACGTCCGCCTGGGGCGTGATCAATCTCTGCGGCCCCCGCGCCCGCGACGTTCTCGGCGAGGTCTGCGAGGACGACGTCTCCAACGCGGCGCTGCCGTTCGGCAGCTGCGGCTTCATCCGCATCGGCTATGCGCCGGTGCGGTCGCTGCGCGTCGGCTATGTCGGCGAGCTGGGCTGGGAGCTGCATATCCCGACGGAATACGTCGCCCATGTCTACGAGCTGCTGTGGGACGCCGGGCGGGATTACGGCATCGCCGACGCCGGCTACCGCGCCATCGAATCGCTGCGCCTGGAAAAGGGCTACGTGTACTGGAGCGCCGATATCACGCCCGACTACACGCCTTACGAGGCCGGGGTCGGCTTCTGCGTCGCGCTCGACGCTCCCGGGAAAGGCGATTTCATCGGCCGCGCGGCGCTGGCGAAGGCGAAGCAGCAGGGCCCGCGTCAGACGCTCTGCCGCTTTACCCTTGATGGCGACGCGCCGGTCCGCTCCGGCGCCTGTATCCAGCGCGGCGGCAAGGTGCTGGGCGTCACCATCAGCGGCGGCTACGGCTACAGCATCGGCAAGCCGATCGCCTACGGCTACGTGCCGGCGGAAGAATCCGGCCACGACGACTACGAGATCGAGGTGCATGGCGAGGTCTATCCGGCGAAACGCCTGACCCGCGCCGCCTGGGACCCGGAGCGGAAACGAATCCTGGCCTGATTTGCTTGCGCGGCGCCGGGCGCATCACTACAGTCCCGGCGGCCAAATCCATGGGAGCATGCGCCGATGACGGCGAAGGCGATCACCTTCGATCTCTGGGACACGCTGATCGACGACGAGTCGGACGAGCCGAAACGCGCGGCGCAGGGCTTGCGCAGCAAGTACGACGAACGCCGGCACCTGCTGTGGGAGGCGCTGAACGCGGCAGAGACGATCGACATGGAGAACGTCAGGCTCGCCTATGCCACTGCCGACGCGGCCTTCCGCATGGTCTGGCACGACCAGCACATCACCTGGGAGATCGCCGAGCGCCTGCGCGTCGTCCTCAACGGTCTCGGCCGCAGCCTGCCCGACGACGTGTTCGCGCGGATCGTCAGGGAGCATGAGGAGATGGAGGTCACGATCCCGCCGGACCCCATAGCCGGCGCGAAAGCGGCGCTCGAGGATCTGGCCGGGCGCTACAAGCTGTGCATCGTCTCCGACACCATCGTCTCGCCGGGGCGCTGCCTGCGCGAGTTGCTGGAGGTGCACGGGCTGAAGCGGTATTTCTCCGGCTTCGCGTTCTCCGACGAGGTCGGCCATTCGAAGCCGCATCCCAGCATGTTCGAGTCGGCGGCGCGCCAGATGGGCTGCGAAATTCCCCAGATGATCCACATCGGCGACCGCGACCATAACGATGTGAAGGGGCCGCAGGCGCTGGGCATGAAGGCGATCCTGTTCGTCGCCAAGCGGGCGCACGACAGGGACACGACCAGCGCCGAGGCGGTCTGCGCAAGCCACGCCGAACTGCCGGCCGCCATCGACGGCGTGGCCGGGCGCTGACAACCAGTGAATGATTCGATGGAAGCTGAAAACTGCCGCCGGCCTTGCCGGCGAGTCGCTGTTCTCCACCCCCTCCCCGACCCTCCCCCGTCAAGGGGGAGGGAGAAAAACGTCGGAAATCCGCCAATAATAGCCCTCCCCCTTGATGGGGGAGGGTTGGGAGGGGGTGGCCGCCACATAACTTGCCGGCGATAGCCGGCTCCGCACAAGCGAGCGACGGAAAGTTAGCAATCTCTGAGGACAAGGAATTCCACTCATGGCGGACAAACTGCGATTCCTGGTCATCGACGGCTACAACAGGGAGGCGCGCGAGGAGCTGGTCGCCGGCGGCGCCAGCATGGCGGCCGACCTGTATGTCGGGATGCTGAAGCAGTGCACGCCGGGCGGCGGCGCCGACTGCGACGTGCTGTTCCCGGCGGATCCCGGAGCCTCCCTGCCCAAGGGCAAGGACCTCTCGCAATATGACGGCATCGCGTGGACCGGCTGCAGCCTGACCGTCTTCGAGGACGACCCGCGCGTCCATACCCAGATCGAGTTCGCCCGCGAGGCCTTGCGCGCCGGCGTGCCGAGCTTCGGCAGCTGCTGGGCGGCGCAGATCGCCGTGGTCGCGGCCGGCGGTCTGTGCGCCGCCAATCCGCGCGGCCGCGAGATGGGCGTCGCCCGCAAGATCGCGCTCACCGCCGAGGGCCGCGCGCACCCGCTCTACGAGGGCAAGGCCAGCGTGTTCGATGCCTTCATCAGCCATGTCGACGAGGTCACCCACCTGCCGCCGGGCGCGGTGCTGCTGGCCTCCAACGATTTCACCCGGGTGCAGTCGGTCAGCGTCACCTGGAGGGGCGGCGTGTTCTGGGGGCTGCAATACCATCCCGAGTACGACCTGCACGAGATGGCGCGGCTGACCTGGTGCCGCATCGACAAGCTGATGGAGTTGGGCTTCTTCAGGACCCGCGAGGATGCGGAGGCCCATGTCGACCTGCTGGAGACCCTGCACCAGGACCCGTCGCGGGCCGACATCGCCTGGAAGCTGGGCATCGACGCCGACATCATGAACGAGGAGGTGCGCCGCACGGAGGTCCGCAACTGGATCAACCGCCTGGTGATCCCGTCCCGGCGGCGCTAGGGCAATATCCGTTATGTTGTGTTCGGCTGGGCCAGAGCGACCTCACCCTTCGAGACGGTTGCTCCGCAACCTCCTCAGGATGAGGCTCAAATGCTTGTGCCCTCATGCTGAGGAGCCCCGAAGGGGCGTCTCGAAGTATGAGGTCGCGCCGCCGGTAGGACCCGATTCCAACTGAACGGACAATCCTCTAGGGCAGTTTTGGCAAGAGTGCACTGCGGCGCAGCAGCAGCGCGATGACGGGATAGGCGAACCACGACAGCTCCCAGACGACCGTGCCGAAAAAGCTGCAGGCCAGCGCGACGAGCGCGGTCAACGGTTCCGCCAGGATGACGATCCGGATCCGCAGCGCCTCACCATCGCTCACCTCGTCGCCGATCAGCCGGCGTCCGGCGATCGCGTATTGCCAGCCGGCGAACGCCATGACCCCGACCATCCCCACGGCGATGCTCTCGAACGCCCGGGTCACCGTCCCGGGCTCGAACTCGATGCCGAGGCGAATCGAATACAGCATCACCAATGTGAAGAAGATCTGGAACAGAACGATGATACTATGGCGGCTGTCGGTCTTTTTCAGCTTTCCGAACAACAGATTCGTCTGAAGCCAGTATATCGCAACGATGACAATGGCCAGAAATGCGAACCAGAACACCAGATATTCGTCGGCGAGCAGCTCCGCGAGCGACGCCCAACCGCCCTCGTCCGGCCGTGGCAGCAACAGGAAGACCCGGACGATGGCAATCGCATACACGACGTCAACCAGAGTGGTGAGCCGATTGAGTTGACGGCGCTGAAGCCTGGCGTCTTCGGCAGCATTGGCGTTCATGTCACCCTCCCGATCCGCGTCCATAGGCCTTCAATCGAGTCCGAGGCGCCGCGTCGACACATGGCACGTGGGACGCACCTACTTCGGCCGCTCGACGGCTCCGCCCGGGGCATGGCGGAAAAGGTCGGCGAGCCGGCCCCAGAAGGGGGGGCCGAGCAGCACGAGCGCGACCACCAGCAGCGCGTCGCCGGCCAGGGCGAACACGGTCATCCGCTCCTGGAGTGCGGGGCTCACGATCGTCAGATAGGGCCCGATCCAGGCAAACAGCACAACCATGGCCAACAGGAAGATGCCTGTTCCGTGCCGCAACCGGCCGACGGTCGCCGGAAACAGCAGGTCCCCGACAGCCCGTTTGATTTTCGATTTCAGGTATGCGAATCCCGGTTTGCCGAGAATGGCGAGAGCGATCAGCATGCAGATTTCCGGCACGCCGAAGGCCAGGAGGCCGGCGATGACCGTCTTTACTCCTGCCGGCAATTGCGACGCGGTGACCAGGGGAATCAGCACGGGCGCGAAAAATCCTCCGACGAACACGGCCGCGCCCAGCCATAACCGCGCCCGCGGAGGTTCAAGCGGCTTTGTCGCGGCGGCCCCTTCCTGCGATTCGCCCATTGCGGCTCCTCCACTGTTGACTGCCTTGGCCCTGCGGTCCGATTCGACGGTTGCCGGCCCGCCACGGTCAAGCCTGGCAGGCACGCGGCAATTTATGAGTCTCGCGAATATCCATCAGCTTGGTGAGTGCGCCGCGCATGGCCGCCTCGGCCTG
The DNA here is from genome assembly GCA_947259105.1 of uncultured Alphaproteobacteria bacterium. Classification (GTDB taxonomy): domain Bacteria; phylum Pseudomonadota; class Alphaproteobacteria; order UBA8366; family JADFVY01. Next base: position 66,888 of record CAMYKU010000016.1, on the reverse strand, counting down.
TGCCTCGCTCCCGACGTTCCAGTCTTTCTCGACGATCCTCGGGAAGAGGGCGCGCGCACTTGCCTCGTCCCGCTGATCGGCGTGGCTCAGCACCTCGAGCCACAGGCCGGCGAGCGCGTAGTTTGGATTCTCAGACTTTTGCGCCTTCGCCGCCTGGCCGATCGCCGTATCGTGGCGGCAGTCAGCCAGGGCCTCGAGGCCGCCGAACGCATCGTCACCGATCTTCTGCCTCAGTTCCGCGAGTTTCTGCTCCTCCTGCGCGGCGACCTGGCGGTCCGCCTGGCTGCCGGAAATCGCGCCTGCGGTGGCGCCGACAGCGCCGCCGTAGACCGCACCGCGCGCCGCGGCCTCCGCCGGGTTCCCGCCGAAGACCAGCGAACCGATGAGGCCACCGACGGCGCCCGAAACCGCACCGGTGGTGGCGCCCCGGCCGGCGCCCGCGGCGGTCTGGCTGTCGCTGGCGCAGCCACCAAGCAATGCGCCGCCGAAAATCAGCGCAACGAGCCAGGCCGGCCTCCGCAAGAACCGAACCGTTGCCGCCGCCGACAGCACGCCCGCGTATTCCAGTCTCGATGTCATATCGTGCCTGCCTCGCTCATGTCGAAATGTAGATTCCGCTCGATACATCGGTCTTTAATACAGGGTTCTTTCGTGGGTGACACCCCTGAATGGCACCGCGCCACAACGTGGTGGCTGCGTTTGCCTGCCGGAAGGATAAGCCTGCAAGTCCATGGTTATCTGGCCACGGTCCTGAAGGCGGTGATCTGGTGGTGGATCTTTCCATCCTCCACGGCAAATGTCTCGGCGGTATATTCGTAGAAATTGTCCGGCGTCTCGCCGCTCCAGACGATGTGGGCGACGTTTCCGACCACGGTCCGCTCCAGCAGTTTGAACACCGTGCCGGGTTTTCCGAACTCGGCGAAGAGGGCTTCGTAGTAGTCGCCGATCTGCTCTCTGCCCTGCAGGACGCCGGTGGGAATCACCAGGACCGAGTCATCGGCATAGGCGGCCATCACCGCGTCCACGTCGCGGGCGTCGAACGCCTTCAGGTGGCGTTCCAGCAGGCGCGCGGTCGCTTCCGCCTCTCCGGCGCCCGCGGTATAGCCGACCTGGATGGTCTCCAGGTGCTCGATCAGGGCGAGGATTCGCTCGCGTATCGCGGTTTCGGTATCGGGCGCATCGCGGCCCTGGCCCTGGGCCCGCAGGCCGTAATACGTACCCCAGACCGGCATGTTGCGGCCGCCATGGACGCGCCTCTCCTCGCGGCCGTCGATGATCCGGTAGACATATTCGGTCGGGAACGTCCCGGCGTGGCGCCTTGCCAGCGTCGCCAGCGACTGGGGCGCGGTCTTCAATCTCTCCGCGACGGGCCCATCGCCCTTGCCCGTAGCGCCGTGGCACGAGGCGCAGTTCTGCTGGTAAAGGCGGGCGCCCTCCGCCGCCTTCGACTCATCCGCGGCCGACGGCGACCAGGACATGGCCAGCATCGCCGCGAAAGTGGCCGCATACAGCGCCGCCGGCCGCACGAGGCCGGCGCCCGGCATGCCGGGGCGGGAACTCGAACTCGCCATCGTGCCCTCCTTGCTCATGTGAACACCCAAACCGTTGCGATTCCTTGAATAGCCGCTTCGCGGGCCGGGGATCAATGATGTACCGCAAGAAATCCCCGTCGTCGGCTGGTGCCGCGGGCCGGGGCGTCAGGCCGCCCGGCCACGCTCGGACAGAAAGATTCCGCCGAGGACCAGGCCCAGCGCGACCGCATGAAAGGCCTCGAACGGCTCCCTGAGGAAGGCCACCGCGAAGATCGACGCGAACACCGGCACCAGGTTGACGAAGATTCCGGCGCGACCCGGTCCGATCAGCGTCACACCCTGGATGAAGAAGAGCTGCGCCAGAAAGGACGGGAACAGGGTAACCAGAACGACGATGATCCAGCCCGTCGCCGTCGGCCACTGAAACTGCCCGATCGCCGCTTCGGCAAGGGTGAGCGGCAGCGATGTTACGAACGCGGCGCAAGCCAGCACCGCCAGGAGGCTGAGCGACGAAACCTGCGGCCGCTTGCGCAGCCCCACGGTATAGCCGGCATAGAGGGCACAGGCGGCCACCATCAGGACGTCGCCCGGGTTGACCGCCAGCGCGGCGAGACGCGCGGGGTCGCCGCCGGACCCGACGATGACGACGCCGAGCACGGTGGCGACCACGCCGGCGATCTGCAGCGCCGTCACCCGCGTGCGGTAGGCCGCGAAGGCGCCGATCAGCACGAACACCGGCATCGAGCCCTGGATGATCCCGATGTTCACGGCGGTCGTGTAATGGGCCGCGACGTAGAACAGCGCGTTGAAGGCGGTGAAGCCCAGCACGCCCATGCCCGACACGAACAGCAGGCGCGGGCGCAGCGCCTGCCAGTCGCGCCGCAGATGGTTGTGGGCGAACACCGCAAGAAGCAGCGACGCGCCCAGCCAGCGTGCGGTCACCAGCGCCATCGGCGAGATTTCGCCGACCGCCAGCTTCCCGAATATGGCGTTCGCGCCCCAGAAAAGGGTCGTGAACGTCAGCAGCAGATAGGCCCGCCCGTTCGCTCCGGCGTGCGCCGCCCGGTCGGTCCCGGATGTCATCCCTCCAGCGGGTGCACGAAGCCGACGATGTCCATGACCTCGTCGAGGACCGGCCCGCTGAGGGCGCGGGCGCGTTCGGCGCCCTGGTGCAGGATGGCGTCGATATGGTGCGGTTCCGCCACGAGGCGCTTCATCTCGTTGCCGATGGGGCCGAGCACCTCGACACAGACCTCGGACAGGATCTTCTTGAAGTCCGAGAACTGCATGCCGCCGACTTCGATCAGCGCCGCGTCCAGCGATGTGCCGGTGAGCGCCGCATAGATGCCGACCAGGTTCGCGGCCTCGGGCCGGCCCTCGAGCCCCGCGGCCTCGGACGGCAACGGCTCCGGGTCGGTCCTGGCCTTGCGGATCTTCTTCGCGATCTCGTCGGGCCCGTCGGTGAAATTGATGCGGCTGTAGTCGGACGATTCCGACTTTGACATCTTGGCCGCACCGTCGCGCAGCGACATCACGCGGGTCGCCGCGCCCAGAATCAGCGGCTCGGTGATCGGGAAGAATTCGACGCCGTAGTCGTTGTTGAACTTCTGCGCGATATCGCGGCACAGTTCCAGATGCTGCTTCTGGTCCTCGCCGACCGGCACGTGGGTGCCCTTGTAGGCCAGGATGTCGGCCGCCATCAGGTTGGGATATGCATAGAGCCCCACCGAGGCGTTCTCGCGGTGCTTGCCCGCCTTCTCCTTGAACTGGGTCATGCGGTTCAGCCAGCCGAGTCGGGCGACGCAGTTGAAGATCCAGGCCAGCTGGGCGTGGTCGGGATTCTGGCTCTGGTTGAAGACGATGTTCCTTTCGGGATCGATGCCCGCCGCGATCAGCGCCGCCGTGACCTCGCGGGTCGAATCGCGAAGCACTTCGGGATCCTGCCACTGGGTAATCGCATGCAGATCGACCACGCAGTAGATGCACTCGTAGTCGTGCTGCAGATCGACCCAGTTGCGCACGGCGCCGAGATAATTTCCCAGGTGCAGGTTGCCGGTGGGCTGGATGCCCGAAAAGATGCGGTTCATGGGTGTTGTCTCTCTGAACGAACAAAGCCGCCGGGATTCGGCGCGAGCGGTTTATCGCCGCTCCCGCCCGGCCGGTCAAGCGGCAGGGGGTGTCCCCTTGCGGCGTAGCGCCGACAGGTCGGAAAGCTTCATCGCGCCGGTGGCCAGCACGAGGACCCCGTAGACCGCGGCGCCGGCGATGACGATGGCGGCCAGCGCGCCGATCTTCTGCCACAGCAATCCGCCGAGCGGATCCGCCAGGGCCAGCGCCAGCCCCCAGACGGCGAGCCCCATGATGCAGGCGCAAAAAACGATCAACGGGACGCGGCGCCGGACCCTGTCGTCGAACCGCAACTGGCCGCGCCGGTAGAGAATCAGCCCCAGTGCGCCGGCGGTGAACCAGTAGGACAGCGAGGTCGCCAGCGCGATCCCCGTATGCAGGATCAGCTGCATCAGGCCGACCGCCAGCACGATATTCAGGACCACCGCCGCCAGCGTCACCTTGAACGGGGTCACCGTATCGCTGCGCGCATAGAAGCCGGGCTGAAACGCCTTGATCAGCACCGCCGCCGGCAACCCGACCGCGAAGGCGGCCAGCGCCTGGGCGATGGCGCGCGCCTCGACGGCGTCGGTCTGGCCGTGCTGGTACATCACGGCGACGATGGGGCCGCCGATGGCGATGAACGCCGCAGCCGCGGGGACCGCCAGGAAGAGGGCGAACTCGACCGCCCGGTTCTGGTTGTGGATGGCCGCATCGGCATCGCCGGCGCGCAACTGGCGGCTCATCATCGGCAGCAGCGCCACGCCGACCGAGACGCCGACCACGCCGAGCGGGAACTGGTTCACGCGGTCGGCGAGATAGAGATAGGAGAGCGAGCCCTCGGGCAGCAGCGTCGCCAGGAACTGGTCGACCAGCAGGTTGATATGGACGACGCCGGCCCCGATCACGCCGGGCAGCATCAGCGTGAACAGCCGCCGCACGCCGGGGGTGAGGCGCGGGCGCGGCAGGCGCGGCAGGATCTTCATGCGGTGGCACGACCAGGCGAGCCACAGGAACTGTCCCATGCCGGCGATCGCCACGCCCCAGGCCAGCGCGTGGCCGGGCAGGTCGAGCCAGCCCGCCCTCACCAGCAGCAGGACCGAAATCAGGACGACGTTGAGCAGGATCGGCGCGGCCGCCGCGGCGGCGAACCTGCCGAGCGCGTTCAGCATGCCGCTCAGCATCGCGGTAAGCACCATGAACAGCAGGTAGGGGAAGGTGATTCGCGTCAGGTTGACGGTCAGGTCGAACTTTACCGGCTCGTCGATCCAGCCCCAGGCAAGGACCATCATGATCCACGGCATCGCCGCCATCGCCAGCAGCGTCAGCAGCAGCATCCAGCTGACCATGACGCCGGCGACCTCGCCCGCGAAGCGCCGCGCGGCGGCGCCGCCCTCCTGCTCGTGGCGGCCCGCGTAGAGCGGCACGAAGGCCGCGTTGAAGGCGCCCTCGGCGAACATGCGGCGAAAGAAATTCGGGAACTTGAAGGCGAAGATGAAGGCGTCCGCGATCATCCCCGGGCCGATCACGTTGGCGATCAGAATCTCGCGTGCGAAGCCGAGCACGCGGCTGACCATGGTGAACGAGCCGACGGTGGCGATGGATTTGAGCAGTGCCATGGCGCGAGAGATAGCCGATAGACGCGGCGGAAAAAAGGCGAATCGGCTATTGACCGTTCCCGATCCGGCGGCGCCGGCCTGTCCGTGCTGACGCTGTTCCGGCGGTCCTACTCCGCCGCCGCCACCTGCTTGCCCGCCTCTTCCTTCGGGTTGGCCTGGTCGAGGATCGGCATCAGCGTCTCGCGGATCTGCTTGAGCTTGCCTTCATGCTCGACCTTCATGCCGAAGACGTCGCGGACATAGAAGACGTCGACGACGCGCGCGCCGTAGGTGAAGATCTTGGCGTTGGCGATCTGCAGGCCGAGAGCGGTCAGGGCGCGGGTCATGTCGTAGAGCAGGCCGGGCCGGTCGCGGCCGTTCACCTCGATCACCGTGTAGGTACGGCTCGCCGCGTTTTCGATCAGCACCCGGGGCGGCACGTGGAAGACGCGGGTGCGGCTCGGAATCGCCGGCGCCGCCGCCAGCTCGAGATCCGGCCGCAGCTTGCCGGCGAGCGACTGCTCGATACAGGCCGACAGGCGGGCGAGCTTGTCGGGCCGGTCGAAGGCGCCGCCTTCGGCGTCCTGGACCTGGAAGACGTCCAGCGCCATGCCGTCGGTGAAGGTGTTGATGCGCGCATCGACGATGTTGGCGCCGCTGACCGACAGCGCGCCGGTAATGCGGCTGAACAGGCCCGGGTGGTCGGGCGTATAGACCGTGACCTCGGTTGCCGCATGATACGAGTCGACCGCCGTGTCGACGGTGAGCGGGCGCTCCGCCGCGTCGGCCTTGCGGGCAAGCCGTGCATGCCGCACCAGGGATTCGGTATCGAAGGCCAGCCAGTAGCGGGGATGGCCGCGCGCAAGATGCCGCTCCAGCTCATCCTCGGGCCAGTCGGCCAGCGCCTCGCGCAGCGCATGCTTGGCGCGCTCCGTGCGGGCCTCCCGGATATCGCTGGCCGACGCGCCGCCGGACAGCCGCTCCTCGGTCAGGTGATAGATCTCGCGCAGGAGCGACGCCTTCCAGCCGTTCCAGACCCGCGGCCCGACCGCCCTGATGTCCGCGACGGTCAGGCACAGCAACAGGCGCAGCCGCTCGGGCGACTGCACCAGCTCGGCGAAGTCGCTGGCGGTCTTCGGGTCGTTCAGGTCGCGCTTGAAGGCGGTGCGGCTCAGCGCCAGGTGGTGTTCGACCAGCCAGGCGACGGTCTCGGTCTGTTCCGGCGTAAAGCCGAGCCGCGGGCACAGCTTGCGGGCGACGCCGGCGCCGAGAAGCGAATGGTCGCCGCCGCGGCCCTTGGCGATATCGTGCAGCAGCACCGCGACATAGAGCACCTCGCGCGACAGCACCTGGCCGATGATGCCGGTGGCCAGCGGCAGCTCGTCGGCCAGCATCCCCGCCTCGATCCGGTGCAGCACGCCGATCGCGAAGATGGTGTGCTCGTCGGTGGTGTAGACATGGTACATGTCGTACTGCATCTGCGCGACGACACGGCCGAAATCGGGGACGAACTTGCCGAACACGCCGGCCTCGTTCATGTGCCGCAGCGTCACCTCCGGGTCCTTGGGCGAGGTCAGGATATCCAGGAAGATCCGGTTCGCCTCCGGATCCTCCCGGAGTTTCCTGTCGATCCGGTTCAGATTCCGCGTGATCCGGTAGAGCGCGTCGGGATGGATATCCACCTCGTGCTCCTGCGAGACCGCGAACAGCCGCAACAGGTCGATCGGATGGTCCCTGAAATGGTTCTTGTCGGGGACCGTGAGGCGGTCGCCCTCCAGCGCAAAGCCCTCGATCTCCCTGTTGAACAGGGCTATTCCGGGAATGCCGAAGCGCCGGCGGCGCTGATGACGCTCCTCGAGCGCCGCGCAGTAGATGCGCGTCAGGTCGCCGATATCCTTGGCCACCAGGAAGTAGTGCTTCATGAAACGCTCGACGCCCTGGACCCCGGCCCGATCGGCATAACCCATGCGGGCGGCAAGCTCCGGCTGGACGTCGAAGGTCAGCCGCTCGTCGGGCCGGCCGGTCAGATAGTGCAGGTGGCAGCGCAACGTCCACAGGTAGTCGTGCGCCTTGTTGAACTTGGCCGCTTCCGCCTTGTGCAGCACGCCGCGCTCGACCAGCTGGTCGACCTCGTCCACCTGGTAGAGATACTTGCCGATCCAGTACAGCGTCTGCAGGTCGCGCAGGCCGCCCTTGCCGTCCTTGATGTTTGGCTCCAGCACATAGCGCGAATCGCCCATCCGCAGATGCCGCTCGTCGCGCTCGCGCAGCTTGGCCTCGACGAATTCCGGGCCGGTGCCGGCAACGATATTCTTCAGGAACCGCTTGCGCAGTTCGGTGAACAGCGCCTTCTCGCCCCAGATATAGCGCGCCTCGAGAATCCCGGTGCGGATCGTCATGTCGGCGCGCGCCTGCCGGATGCACTCGTCCACGGACCGCGTCGCGTGGCCGACCTTCAGCCCCATGTCCCACAACAGGTAGAGGATGTGCTCGACCACCTGCTCGCTGTACGGCGTGCTCTTGTAGGGCAGCACGAACAGCAGGTCGATATCGGAGCCGGGCGCCAGTTCGCCGCGCCCGTAGCCGCCGACCGCGACGATCGCCAGCAGCTCGCCGGCCGTCGGGTTGGCGACGCGGTAGAAGCGCGTGACCGCGACGTCGTGCATGACCCGGATCAGCTGATCCATCAGGAAGCAGTTGCCGGCGGCGGCCCGGGTGCCGTTCTGGTCGGCCTCGAAGCGGCGGCGGACAACGGCCCGGCCGGCCTCCAGCGCCGCGCGATAGATGCCGAGGAGGGCTCGCTGCGCCGCGGCATCGTTCTTCGCCGCGTCCACGGCCGCGTGCGCGGCATCTCCGACGGCCGCCCGGTCGACGATTTCCCGCCGTTTGTTCAACTTGGTCATGAGACAGAATTGCGCCACAACGGACAGGATTTCAAGACGCGCTTCTTCCTGGCGACTCGTCGGGCCATGCATGGCGCGTCTCGAGCGTCCGGAATTCCCCCTCCAGCCGGTTGGCGGAATAGCGGGCGCGGGTGAGGCCGAGGGTCTCGAAGAAACCGAGCGCGCCCCGCAGGGAAGCGCGGGCGAGCGCCGCCGCCTGCGGGGCCATCGCCGCCGCCTCGGGCGCGAAGGGCGACATCGCGCCATGCACGATCTGCGAGCGGATCTCGTAGACCGCGGCGGCACGCTTGCGCCAGTCGGCGATTTCGCCGCCCTCGGCCGCCGCCGCCAGAACGGCGGCGCGGCGGGTGACTGTGCGCCACAGATCGGCATGATCCCCGGCCACCACGGCGCGCTCGATCGCCGTTACGAAATCCAGGATCCGCGCGGCGTGGGCCGCTTCGGTCGCGCCGTCGCCGAACCACGACGCGGCCTCGCGGAACCGCGCGGCGAGCGGCCACGCGAGCGACGGGTCGGCCAGCGGGCGCAGGGCCTCGCCGGCACGGTCCAGCCAGTCGCGCCCGTCGCCGGCATGAAGCTCATGCAGGATGGCGGCCCCGTCACCGGGCGCCGCGGCTTCGGCCCGCACCGGATGGAACCGGCCCTTTGCATCGGCCCACAGCCCGGCCGGCACGATGGCGGGCAGGCCGGGCGCGCCGGCCCGGCCGAGGGTGCGGGCGCGGTCCGCCCCGGCGTAGAGGCGCAGCATGTCGAGGGCGCCATCGACGGCCTTCAGGGCGCGTTCGCGCGAAACAACCCGGTCACAGCCGCGCACCGTGATTTCGGCGGTCCAGCCCCAGGGCGCGAAGTCGCGCTCGACGAGGGCGGCAAATTCCGGATCTGCGGCGATGGCGTCGGCGCGGGCCTCACGGAAACTCGCGGTCCGGTGGAACACCACGGGGCCCACCGCAAGGCCGGCCGGCCCGCCGCCGTCGAACAGCCGGCAGGGAACGAAATGGGTGCGGTCCTCGATGTCGATGCACGCCCGGCGCAGCGCCGCCGCAAGCATGCGGGTCGCCTGGACCTCGTCGGGCGCTCGGCCCTGGTGCACGAAGCGGCCGGTCAGTTCGCTGCGGATCGTCTCGGCGAAGACGCCCGGATCGATGCGGCCACGGCCTTCGCGCGCGGATGCGAGGTACCGGTGCGCCAGGGCGTCGAGCCGCTCTCGGGGCAGCGCCACCCCGTCCCGCGCGGCATCGAGGATGGCGCGGATGTCGGCGAGGTGCCGGTCACTCTGTGTCATCGCCCGCCGCGATTCGTTTCAGCCGGTAGATCAGGTCCAGCGCCTCGCGCGGGCTCAGTTCGTCGGGGCTGATCCCGTCCAGCGCCGCCTCGAGCGCTGACGGGCCGGCCGGCGATTCCACCCGCCGCGGGGTGGCGGCGAACAGCGGCAGATCGTCCGCGAGCCTCGACACCGCACCGGATTGCTCGCCCTGTTCCAGCGTCTGCAGCACCTGCTCGGCGCGGGCGATGACGGCCGCCGGCAGTCCCGCGAGCTGGGCGACGTGGATGCCGTACGAGCGGTCGGCGGCGCCGGCCTCCACCTCGTGCAGGAAGATCACGTCGCCCTGCCATTCCTTGACCCGCATGGTGTGCGGCCTGAGCGCATCGAGCCGCGACGCCAGCGCCGTGAGCTCGTGGTAATGCGTGGCGAACAGGGCGCGGCAGCGGTTGGTCTCGTGCAGGTGCTCGACGCAGGCCCAGGCGATCGACAGCCCGTCGAAGGTGGCGGTGCCGCGGCCGATCTCGTCCAGGATCACCAGCGCGCGCGGGCCGGCCTGGTTCAGGATCGCCGCGGTCTCGACCATCTCGACCATGAAGGTCGAGCGTCCACGGGCCAGGTCGTCGGCCGCGCCGACCCGGCTGAAAAGGCGGTCAACCGCGCCGATATGGGCGGTCGTTGCGGGAACGTAACAACCGGCCTGGGCGAGAATCGCGATCAGCGCATTCTGGCGCAGGAACGTGCTCTTGCCGGCCATGTTGGGCCCGGTGACCAGCCACAGCCGCCGGTCCCCGGCCAGGTCGCACGCGTTGGCGACGAAGGCGCTTTCATCGGCGGCATCGAGCGCCGCCTCGACCACCGGATGGCGCCCGCCTTCGATCCGGAATGCGCGGCTGTCGTCGACACGCGGGCGGCAGTAGCGTCGCTCCGCGGCCAGCTCGGCGCCCGCCGCCGCCACGTCCAGCCGGGCCAGCGCCGCCGCCATACGGGCCAGGGGCTCGGCCCGCGCAGTGACCTCGCCGGCCAGGTCCTCGAACAGCTGGAGTTCCACCGCCAGCGCCTTGTCCGCCGCCTCGGAAATCGAGCGTGCGAGATCGGCGAGCTCGACCGTGGAGAACCGCACCGCGCCGGCCAAAGTCTGGCGGTGGATGAACGGCTCTCCCAGTTTTTCGGCATGGATCGGCGTGACCTCGACGAAATAGCCCAGCACGTTGTTGTGCCGGATCTTGAGCGCGCCGATCGCTGTTTCCTTGCGGTAATGCGCCTCGAGCTGGGCGATCAGCCGGCGGCCTTCGTCACGCAGTTGGCGCAACTCGTCGAGTTGCGCGGCATAGCCCGGCGCGATAAAGCCGCCGTCGCGGGCATTCAGCGGCAGCTCGTCCGACAGCGCCCGGTCCAGCCGGTCGCGCAGCCCTTCGTGGCGGCCGAGTTCCTCCACGGCATGGGCGACATCCTCGGGCGGCGCGAGCCGCACGCCGGCAACGGCGGCGCGAATCGCCTCGGTGCGGACCAGCGTCGCGCCGATGGCGGCAAGGTCACGCGGGCCGCCGCGCCCCAGCGTCAGCCGCGACAGCGAGCGCCCGGCGTCCGGGCCGCCGCGCAGGGTCTGGCGCAGCGACTCGCGCAGCGCCGCCTCGTCGAGGAAGAACTGGACCATGTCGAGCCGGCGGCCGATCGCCGCGGGATCGGTCAGCGGCGCCGCCATCCGCGCCGCCAGAAGCCGCGCGCCGGCGCCGGTCACGCTGCGGTCCACGACCGAAAGCAGGCTGCCCCGGCGTTCCCCGGACAGGGTCCGGCTGAGCTCGAGATTGCGGCGGGTCGCGGCGTCGATTTCCATCACCGCATCGGCGGCCAGCCGCCGCGGCGGGTCGAGCCGCGGCAGCTTGCCGACCTGGGTCAGCTCGACGTAATCGACCAGGGCGCCGGCCGCCGCCAGCTCCGCGCGCCCGAAGGCGCCGAAACCGTCCAGCGCGGCGACCCCGTAGAGGCCTTCCAGCCGGCGTCGGGCGTTGTCAGAATCGAAGCGGCTGCCCGGCAACGGCGACAGGGTGTCCTTCCAGTCGCCGAGCACCTCGAACAACGCCGGTTTTTCGAGCAGTTTTTCCGGCAGAATCAACTCGCCCGGCGCGATTCGCGCCAGCACCGCGCCCAACCCCTGGCCGGCGACCGGCTGAGCGAGGAATTCGCCGGTGGAGACGTCCATCCAGGCGAGCCCCAGGGCACCGCCCGCCTCTGACAGGGCCGCAAGATAATTGTGCGCCCGGGCGTCCAGGAGTGAATCCTCGGTGATCGTACCGGAGGTGACGACCCGGACAACCGCCCTCTCTACCACAGAGCGGCCGCCGCGCTTCTTCGCCGCCGCCGGGTCCTCCATCTGCTCGCAGACGGCGACCTTGTAGCCGTGCCGGATCAGCCGCTGCAGGTAGCCGTCGGCGGAATGCACTGGCACGCCGCACATCGGGATGTCCTCGCCGGCGTGTTGGCCGCGCCTGGTAAGCGTGATATCCAGCGCGGCCGAGGCGGTCACCGCGTCATCGAAGAACAGCTCGTAGAAGTCTCCCATCCGGTAGAACAGCAGGCAGCCCGGATGGGCCTGCTTGATTTCAAGATACTGGGCCATCATCGGCGTGATGGCGGATCTGGGAGTCCGGTCCGCCAGGAGAAGGCCGAAGAGCGTAGCCTGCGCTACGGTCGAGGCCTTCGACGCCGCGGGCGGCCCGCCCGGCGCGACCCTCCGGGCGCGGCGGACAGGCCGACAGGCTGCGTCAAAGCACTGGCCCGATGCGCGCGCATCGCGCCGCGCGCTTTTCCTGTACTGTCGGCCTGTCTGCCACGTGACGGCGCCATCCTGGTGAGAAGTCCGGGCTGGTATCGAAAAGAACCGGGGGTTAAGCTGACCGGAACGATGCAGTTGGGGCTGAGGACAAAGAACACATCATGGACGAAACGCGCTTTACGGACGAGGAAGCTCTCAGGTTTCATTCCGAGGGGCGGCCCGGCAAAATGGAAATCGCGGCGACCAAGCCCCTGACCACCCAGCGGGACCTGACCCTGGCCTATTCGCCGGGGGTCGCGGTCCCTTGCCTGCGCATCGCCGAGGATCCGACGAAATCCTACGAGTACACCAACCGCGGCAATGTCGTGGCGATCATTTCGAACGGCACGGCAGTTCTGGGTCTCGGCAATATCGGCGCCACGGCGGCGAAACCGGTGATGGAGGGCAAGGCGGTCCTGTTCAAGCGTTTCGCCGACATCGACGGTATCGATCTCGAGGTCGATACCGAGGACGTGGACGAGTTCGTCAACTGCGTGCGTTACCTGGGCAAGGGTTTCGGCGGGATCAACCTGGAAGACATCAAGGCGCCCGAATGCTTCGTCATCGAGCAGCGGCTTCGTGAGCTGATGGATATCCCGGTCTTCCACGATGACCAGCACGGCACCGCGATCATCGCCACCGCGGGCCTGATCAATGCGCTGAAACTGACCGGCCGCGAACTCAAGGACAGCCGCATGGTGGTCAACGGCGCGGGCGCGGCCTCGATCGCCTGCGTCGAACTGCTCAAGGCCATGGGCCTGCCGCATGACAACGCCATCCTGTGCGATTCGAAGGGGGTCGTCTACCAGGGCCGCAAGGAAGGCATGAACCAGTGGAAATCGGCGCACGCGGCCAACACCGAGGCACGTACGCTCGGCGACGCGATGAAGGGCGCGGACATCTTCTTCGGGCTTTCGGTCAAGGGCGCGGTGACACAGGACATGGTCAAATCGATGGCCGACAAGCCCATCATCTTCGCCATGGCCAACCCGGACCCGGAAATCACGCCGGAGGACGTGCGCGCGGTGCGCGACGACGCGATCATCGCCACCGGGCGCTCCGACTATCCGAACCAGATTAACAACGTGCTCGGTTTCCCCTATATATTCCGCGGCGCGCTCGACGTCCGCGCCTCGACCATCAACGACGAGATGAAGATCGCCGCGGCGTTCGCGCTGGCGGACCTCGCGCGCGAGGACATTCCGGACGAGGTCGACAAGGCCTACGGCGGCCGGCGCCTGCGCTACGGGCCCGAGTACATCGTGCCGGTGCCGTTCGATCCGCGGTTGATCGTATCGGTGCCCCTTGCGGTCGCCAAGGCCGCGATGGACAGCGGCGTCGCGAACCACGCGCGGACCGATCTGGAGGCCTATCGGCAGGAGCTCTCCGGGCGGCTGGATCCGACCGCATCCCGCCTGCAGGCGACATTCGAGCTGGTGCGCGCCAACCCCCGGCGCGTGGTCTTCGCGGAAGGCGAGGAGGAACAGAACATCCGCGCCGCGCTCGCGTTCCAGTCCGCCGGCTACGGCACGCCGGTCCTGATCGGCCGCGAGAAGCGCATCTACGAGACCATGGAATCCATCGGGCTCGAGGACAAGGGCCAGCTGGAAATTCACAATGCCCGACTCAGCACCGACAACAAGAAGTACACCGAATTCCTGTACGGGCGGCTGCAGCGCCAGGGTTATCTGCATCGCGACTGCCAGCGGCTGGTCAACCAGGACCGCAACGTGTTTGCGGCCTGCATGGTCAGCAACGGCGATGCGGATGCGATGGTGACCGGCGCGACGCGCAGTTTCGCGGTCGCATTCGAAGAAGTCACGCGGGTGATCGACCCGAAGCCCGACCGCCGGGTGTTCGGGCTGCAGATCGTCGTCACCCGCGACCGCACGGTGTTCATCGCCGACACCAACGTGCATGTTGTGCCCGACGCCGAAACCCTCGCCGACATTGCGGTACAAAGCGCCGCCAAGGCGCGTCAGATGGGGCACGAACCGCGCGTGGCGTTGCTCTCGTTCTCGAATTTCGGCAACCCGATGCGGGGGCAGGCGGACCGCATCCGCCATGCCGTGGAAATCCTCGACTCGCGCGATGTCGATTTCGAGTACGACGGCGAGATGGCCGCCGACACGGCCCTGAATTTCGCGCTGATGCAGCGTATGTACCCGTTCTGCCGGCTCTCGGGCCCGGCCAACGTCCTCGTGATGCCCGCGCTGCACAGTGCCAATATCAGCGCCAAGCTCATGCAGGAGCTGGGCGGCGGCTCGGTGATCGGGCCGATGCTCCTGGGCCTCTCGAAACCGGCCCAGATCGTGCCGATGGGCGCGACCGTGAACGATATCGTCAACGCGGCGGCGCTTGTCGCCTACGATTCAATCCGCGCCGCCAGCTGAGAGCCCGCCGCTGCGGGCAAGCGGGCAGACGCATAGTGACCGCCGGATTCGGCCGGTTTCGGACGGACAGACCAAAAATAACGCGGTTTCTTGCCCGACGTTATGCGTTTTTTAACGCCCTCGCCCGTTAGAATTCACCGGCCGGTATCCGGGATCGCGGGGCAACGCCCGGTCGTTGTCCAGGCTTCCCGGCCGATCGGCGATGAGACGTCCAGGGCGTTGATTTTCGGAGCTGAACAGCGATGCGGGTTGTCACATTCGCGTGCCAGAAGGGCGCCGCAGGCAAGACCACGCTGGTCGGGCATGTCGGCGTGCAGGCGGAGCTCGCCGGCGCGGGGCCGGTCGTGCTGCTGGATACCGATCAGCAGGGCGCCCTGGCGGAATGGTGGAACGCCCGGCAGCCGGAGCGGCCGGCTTTTGCCCACACCTTCATCGAGCAGATCGGAGACGATATCGCCCGGCTGGACGAACTGGGATTCGCGCTGTGTCTGATCGATTCGCAGTCGGCCGTCAGCGCGGCGGTCGAGCAGGTGATCGCGGTCGCCGACCTGGTGGTGATTCCGTGCCGCCCCAGCCCGCACGACCTGCGCGCGGTGACCAAGACCATCGAGATGGTCGACAATCTCGGCAAGCCCAAGATTTTCGTCCTGAACGGCGCCACGCCGGGCGACACGCTGACGGCGGACGCCGCAACCGTTCTGTCCGAGGCCGGCGCCGTGTGCCCGGTCCACATCCATAACGATCCCGAGTTCGCCGACAGCATGTTCGGCGGGCTGACCGTAATGGAGGCGGCGCCGGACAGCGGCCCGGCGAAGGAAATCGTCGAATTGTGGGCCCACCTCGCGGGCGCTCTGGACGAGGCCGCAGCATCGCAACGGCCCGGGCCGTTCAGCGCGGCCAGCTAACCGCGCCGACGCACGACGGGGCACCCGGAGGCGGATTCGGCCTACCGCCGTGGCGCCTGGGCGCAATCCACCGAACTTCAATTGTCTCGAGCCGTCGAGCAGCGGAATTCGGCGGTTTCGCCGGATTTCGGATCATTACTTCAACTGTATTGAGAATATAGGAACAATTTTAGATAAATATTCATAGGCTTTGGGAATGCGCATGATTAATTCATGTTATCTCTCCTATTAACCGTGAATTAAGGTTTCATTATTACTGTCTGTAGGTATACCGAAGCGTCACGGCGCCTGCGGCAAGTGAACGGGACGGAGCAATCATACGCCCCACCCTGTTCGGATCCATCGTTCAGGCAAGCCTGCAACCGGGTTTGCGACCAGGAGTAAAAATCGATGCAGGTTATCGCATGTGCATCACAGAAGGGCGGGTCCGGCAAGACCACGATGGCCGGCCATATAGCGGTGCAGGCGGAGATTGCGGGCGCTGGCCCCGTTGCCATTGTCGACACCGACCCGCAGGGCAGCCTCGCGGACTGGTGGAACGAGCGCAAGGAGGAATTCCCGGCGTTCGCCCATACCTTCGTTTCGCGCATCGGCGAGGATATCGCACGCCTGCGGGATCTTGGCATCAAGATCTGTGTGGTCGACACGCCGCCGGCGATCACCACGACAATCGAGCAGGTCATCGAGATCGCCGATCTGGTCGTGATTCCGTGCCGCCCCAGCCCGCAC
The DNA here is from genome assembly GCA_947259105.1 of uncultured Alphaproteobacteria bacterium. Lineage (GTDB taxonomy): Bacteria > Pseudomonadota > Alphaproteobacteria > UBA8366 > JADFVY01. The sequence goes on along the minus strand of CAMYKU010000016.1, from coordinate 50,646 downwards.
GATCTGCGCGCCGCCGGCGCCACGGTGGAACTGGTGGAGCGCCTCGGCAAGAAGCTGGTGTTCGTGATCAACGCCGCGACGCCGCGGGCGCGGATCACCGCGGAAGCGGCGATCGCACTGTCCCAGCACGGCACGCTGGCGCCGGTGACCATTCATCACCGCACCGATTTCGCGGCCAGCATGATCGACGGCCGCACCGTCATGGAAGTCGACGGAGCAAGCAATTCGGCCGAGGAAATCATACAGTTGTGGGACTACCTGCATGAGCGCCTGACCAAGACCGTCAGCACGATGAAGTTCTCGCTGGGCAACGCCCAGACCGTGAAGCGGGGCTTCGGTTCACGCGGGGTAGGGGGGTAGGCGTCATGAACATGAAAGCAGCAGCATCTCTCACCGGGTCCCTGCTCGCGCGCAAGGGGGCCGCCTATCCCGCGGCGTATTCGGCGCCGAGCACCGCGCCGAGCGCCGCGCCGAGCACGGCCCCGGAAGATTCGGATACCGAATCGCAGCCGCAGCGGGCCTACAACGACCCGCGCGTGATCGCCAGCGCGCCGCCGCAGCCGGCAGCGCCCGTGGCGGAGGGTCCGCAATCGCAGGACGGCCGGTTCGCATCCGATTCTCCACCCGGCGTCGAGCCCGGAGCGGCCGCTCCGGCGCCCATGCCGGTGGAAGGAAGCGAGGAAGCGCCGAGCATTCCGCAGGTCATGGACAAGATGGGCCGCGTGCGGCTGTCGGTCAGGCTCGACCCGGACCGCTATCTGCGGGTCAAGATGGCGTCGGCCCGCACCCGCTGGTCGGCCCAGGACATCGTGATCGAGGCGCTGGACCGCTATTTCGGAGATTCCTCCGGCGGCTCCACGACGGACGAGAGCGATGCCGGCGACAGCGGCGGCGACGAGGACAACCTGAACTGACGCAGCCGCGGACGTCGCCATGATTCGCCCCAAATCCCTGTTTGGCCGTGCACCCGCCAAACCTGCTTACGGGCTTGACACGGAGGCTGACGCCTCCGACGAGGGGCCACTGTTTGCGGACGACGAGAGCGCGCTGGCGGAAGAGGATCTCGAGCACAAGGGTATGGGATCGCTGTCCGGCATCCCGATTCGCCGCAAGGCCGGCGGGTCCGCGAAGCCGGCCATGCCGGCAACCAGCGCCGGCCGGCCCGAGCAGCCCGACCCGCGGAACATCTCGGAGTACTGGTCGCGGCTGCGCAAGGGGCGCCGCTGGCCGGCCAAATCGGACATCGACACCAAACTGATCGGCATCAAATGGAAGAACTGCCTGATCATGGTCGTCGGCGAGAGAGGCACCCCCTGGCGTTTCGAACCCCTGATATCGGGAGTGATGCGGGGCGGCGGCCTGAGCTTTGACGGCGACGATATCGACTTCAATCACCTGGTCATGGAATGGATGCTGTCCCTCGGCCGGGCCGCGCAGCAGAAGGGCGGGCCGGTGGAGGACAGCGACGTGTTTCCCAGCGACGACAGCGAGGTCCGCTACAGGGCGATAGCGGTGCCGCTGGGCGATGATGACAGCCTCGTAACGCATGTGCTGTGTCACATTGCGAAGGTCCAGCACGGCCCGTCCTGACGGACTTCCAGAGCATTTCAACACTCCCTGGAGTCGCGCTTGCGCCGGCGGCGCGACCTCGCCCTTCGAGACGGTTGCTTCGCAGCCTCCTCAGGATGATGAGGGCACAAGCGTTGGAGCCTCATGCTGTGAGGGGCGGCGAAGCGCCGTCGCGAAGGGTGAGGTCGCGAGGCGAACGGCAGGTCCGCAATATCGTCGGGGAATGATGCGCCGCCCGGACTATCGGAATTCGATGTGGACGTGGTCGTCGTGGCGTGCGGCGGCACAGCCCTGGAAGCGGATTTTCGGGTGATCGGCGCCGAGCCGCGCCTTGAGGTGCGGCTCGATGAGAATCCGCCGCACCTGCGGGGACGCCGCCAGATCCTTCAGCAGCGCCGCCTGGGCCGCCTCGTCCAGCCGCAACGCCGGCAACAGCGGCTGCAGCCAGTGAAAATCCCAGCGCAGCCATGACTTCCGCCCGTTGCAGGGCAGCGCAGCGCCGGGATCCGGCGGTACGTATGCCCAGTATCCGATCGGCGATGGCGCGCGGCCGGGGGCCGGGCGGCCGGTTGCGGGATCGAGAAAGAACAGCGCGAGATCGACCTTGCGCCCGTCGGTATGCGACAGATGAGGCAGCATGGGAAACCATGCGAAGAACGGAAATCCGGAATCGAGATAGCTGATCCGCCGGCCGGGAACTTCGGCCGCCAGTCGGGTCGCCGTGGCGGACAGCGCGTCCCGCGCCGCCGGGCTTGCGTAGTGCCTGTTCGCGAGACAGGTTGCAGCGGTCAGCGCACCGTAGGCGTTTTCGCCGCGATATCCGCAGGGCAGGGGCACACGCCCGAACTGCGCCGCAAGCGGCGGGATTATTACCAGGCTCACTGCGAGGTAGGCCGGAACGAACAGGCCGGCGGCCGCGAGCAGGCGCAGGGCGCGGGGCCCGGGCATGGCCCGCACCAGCGGGTCAAGGGCCGGCAGCGCCAGCCACAGCAGCAATCCGCCCAGCTGTGTCAACGCCGTCAGAAGCAGCACCAGCAGGACCAGTACGATCGCGGCTGCGGGTGCGCGCCGCAGGTAGAAGAACGGCCCGAGGGCGAGCAGCCCGGCGCTCCGCCCTATACCGGTCCGAACGGCCATCGTCCTGGTGGTGTAAATCAGACGTCGATCAGAAGCCGCTGCGGGTCCTCGATCATCTCCTTCACGCGGACCAGGAAGGTCACGGCCTCGCGCCCGTCGACCAGCCGGTGGTCGTAGCTCAGCGCCACATACATCATGCTGCGCGCCGCGATCTCGTCATCCACCACCACGGGCCGCTTTTCGATCTTGTGCAGCCCGAGAATTCCCGATTGCGGCGGATTCAGGATCGGCGTGGACAACAGCGAGCCGTAGACGCCGCCATTGGATATCGTAAAGGTGCCGCCGGTCATTTCCTGAATCGCGAGCTTGCCGTCGCGCGCACGCCGGCCGAAATCGGCGATTCCCGATTCGATGCCCGCGAAGTTCATCTTGTCGGCGTCGCGCAGCACCGGCACGACAAGCCCTTGCGGCGTGCCCACGGCAACGCCGATATCGTAGTAATTCCGGTAGATGATCTCGTCGCCGTGAATCTCGGCATTGACGGAGGGAATCTCCTTCAGCGCGCCGATCGCCGCCTTGGTGAAGAACGACATGAAGCCTAGCTTTACCCCGTGTTTCTTCTCGAAGGAATCGCGGTACGCGGCGCGCAGCGCCATCAGCGCTGTCATGTCGACCTCGTTGAAGGTTGTCAGCATCGCCGCCGTGTTCTGCGCCTCTTTCAGGCGCGTCGCGATCACCTGGCGCAGACGCGACATGCGCACCCGCTCCTCACCGCGGCTGTCTTCGGGCCGTTCGGGCACCTCGCGGGCGGGCGCGATGGCCGGCGCGGCCGGCTTCGCCGCCGCCGGTGCGGCGGGTTTTACCGCCAGGGCCGGCTCGGGCGCCGTACCGGTCTCGAGGAAGGCGATCACGTCGCCCTTGGTCAGCCTGCCTTTCGGGCCGGTCGCCGGAATGGCTGCAGGATCGAGGCTGTTTTCCTCGACCAGCTTGCGTACGGCGGGGGACAGGGTGGCGACGGCGACGGCGGACTCGTCGGCGCCATTGCCGGCGGGGGCCGATTCCGGTTTGCCGGCGGGCGCCGCGGGGGCCGGTTCCGGTTTGTCGGCGGAGGCCGGTTCCGGCTTGCCTGCGGGCGCGGCGGCTTCGGCGCTTTCGTCGACACTGCCGAGCAGCCCGCCGACGGCGACCTCGGTGCCGTCGGCCGCAACGACCTCGACCAGCACGCCGGCCACGGGCGAGGGGACCTCGACCGTCACCTTGTCGGTTTCCAGTTCGACCAGCGGTTCGTCCAGCGCCACCGCATCGCCGACGGACTTGAACCAGCGCGCGACGATCGCCTCGGTTACGGATTCGCCCAGGGAAGGCACCTTGATCGGTTTGCTCATCATGCTCTCTTGTTGCTTGTTCCCGACTTCACCGGAGATGAAACGCGGCCCTATGCGGCCTTCCCCCTGGTCTTGCGCGCCGGTTTCCCCGCCGCCTTGCGGGCCGGCGTCGCATCGACCGTGAGCGCGCTGTGCACGAGCGCCTTCTGCTCTTTCATATGGCGGCGCAACAGGCCCGTCGCCGGGGCCGCGGCTTCCTTGCGGCCGACATAGATCGGCCGCCGGCAATCGGCCCCGATATCCAGAAGGACGTCTTCGATGCGCGATTCGATGTACGACCAGGCGCCCATATTCTTCGGCTCTTCCTGGCACCAGACCACTTCGGCCTTCGGAAAGCGCTCCAGCTGCTGCGTCAGCGCCTTCCTCGGGAAGGGATAGAGCTGTTCCATGCGCAGGAAGAACACGTCCCTGATGCCGCGCTCGGCGCGCTCCTCGAACAGGTCGTAATAGACCTTGCCCGAGCACAGCACCACGCGCTTGACCTCCGCGTCCTCGCACAGAGCCTCGTTGTCGTACATCACGCGGTGGAAACTCGTGCCCGTGGTGAAGTCCTCGAGCCGCGAGACGCAGCGCTTGTGCCGGAGCAGCGATTTGGGCGTCATGATCACCAGCGGCTTGCGGAAACTGCGGTGCATCTGACGGCGCAACACGTGGAAATACTGCGCCGGTGTGGTGCAGTTCACGACCTGCCAGTTGTCCTCCGCGGAAAGCTGCAGGTAGCGTTCGAGGCGCGCCGACGAATGCTCCGGGCCCTGGCCCTCATAGCCGTGCGGCAACAGCAGCACCAGGCCGCTCATGCGCAGCCATTTGTGCTCGCCCGGGCTGATGAACTGGTCGATGATGACCTGCGCGCCGTTGGCGAAATCGCCGAACTGGGCCTCCCAAAGCACAAGAGCATGCGGCTCCGACAGGGTGTAGCCGTATTCGAAGCCGAGCACGCCGACCTCGGACAGCGGGCTGTCGATCACCTCGAACGGCGCCTGGCCGAAGCGGATGTTGTTCAGCGGAACGTAGCGGTCCTCGTTGTCCTGGTCGACCAGCACCGCATGGCGCTGGCTGAAGGTGCCGCGCCCTGAATCCTGGCCCGACAGGCGCACCGGGGTCGATTCGCAGAGCAGCGTGCCGAGGGCCAGCGCCTCGCCGGTCGCCCAGTCGATCCCTTCGCCGTCCTCGATCATCTTGCGCTTGGCCTGAAGCTGGCGGACGATTTTCGAATGAATGGCGACGTTCTTGGGCACCTCGCTGATCGCGTGGCCGACTTCGCGCAGGAGGTCAATACCGACCGCGGTCTCCCCGCGCCGCGCGGCGCCGCTGGCGACCGACAGGCCGGCCCACTGTCCCTCGAACCAGTCCGCCTTGTTCGGTTTGTAAGACTCCGCGACCTTGTACTCCTCCTCGAGGTGCTTGCGCAGGTCGGCGGTGATCTTGTCCGCCTCGCCGGGACCGGTGACGCCCTCGTCCTCCAGCCGCCGCTCGTAGACGTCGCGCACCCGTGGATGGTCCTTGATCCTGGCGTACATGCGCGGCTGCGTGAAGGACGGCTCGTCGGCCTCGTTGTGGCCGTGGCGGCGATAGCAGAACAGGTCGATAACCACGTCCTTCCGGAAACGCTGGCGGAACTCGGTCGCGATGCGCGCGACGTGGACGCAGGCCTCCGGGTCGTCGCCATTCACGTGGAAGATCGGCGCCTGCACCATCTTGGCGACGTCCGAGCAATAGGGCGAGGAGCGCGAATGGGACGGGCTGGTGGTGAACCCGATCTGGTTGTTGATGACGAAATGGATCGTGCCGCCGGTCCTGTAACCCTTGAGCTGCGACAGATCGAAGGTTTCCGCGACCATGCCCTGACCGGCGAAGGCGGCGTCGCCGTGGATCAGCACACCCATCACCTTCTGATGTTCGGTGTCCCCGTACTGCCGCTGTTTCGCCCGGACCTTGCCCAGCACGACCGTATCAACCGCCTCCAGATGGCTCGGATTGGCGGTGAGCGACAGGTGCACGAGGCGCCCGTCGAACTCGCGGTCGGCCGACGTACCGAGATGGTATTTCACGTCGCCGGAGCCGCCGACATCCTCGGGCGCGTTCGACGCGCCCTGGAACTCCGAGAAGATCGCCCGGTAGGGCTTGCGCATGATATTGGCCAGCACGTTCAGCCGGCCGCGATGCGCCATGCCCAGCACGATCTCCTGGATCCCGAGTTGCGCGCCGCGCTTGAGGATCTGCTCCAGCGAAGGCACCGTCGATTCGCCGCCGTCCAGCCCGAAGCGCTTGGTCCCCGTATAGCGCTTATCGAGGAAGGTCTCGAATTCCTGGGCCTCGGTCAGGCGCTCCAGGATCGTCACCTTGCCGCGTTTGGTGAACTGGGTCTGGTTGCGGATGTTCTCGATCCGCTCCTGGATCCAGGCCTTCTCTTCCGGTTCCTGGATGTGCATGAACTCGACGCCGATATTGCCGCAATAGGTGGCGTTGAGGATCGAGACGATCTCACGCAGGGTCGACGATTCGAGCCCCAATACGTAATTGATGAAGATCGGCCGATCGAGATCCGCATCGCTGAAGCCGTATGTCGCGGGGTCGAGCTCCGCATGGGGCGGCCGTTCCTCGAGGCCCAGCGGGTCGAGCGTCGCGTGCAGGTGGCCGCGCACGCGGTAGGCGCGGATCAGCATCAGGGCGCGGATCGAATCCAGCGTCGCCCTGCGGATCTGCTCGGCCGACGCCACCGGAGCAGCGGCGTATGCCGGTGGCGGCGCCTGCAGGATGCCGGCGGCCGCGTCCGACAGCGCGGGATGCTCGCCGTTAACGCCGACGACCCGGCTGCTGCGGGGCGACCAGCTTGCGCCGCGCAACTCGCCGGCAATTTCGTCGGGTCCGTCCTTCAGGTCCCCGAACAGGTCCGCCCAGGCCGGATCGACCGAGCCCGGGTCGCGCAGATAGCGCTCGTAGAGCTCGGCGATATAGGTCTCGTTGGCCCCGGTCAGAAACGAACTCAAACCCGTATAGGATGACATGGCCTGTCCCCCGTCTCCCGGCGCCCGCCCGGCGCTCGAAGAGACCTCTTAAGTTTCGCGGCCCTGCGATTCCGCTTTAGCCGCGCACCGCGTCCAGCATCGTGCTGCCGAGGGCAGCCGGACTGTCCGCGATATGGATACCCGCTTCCTTCATTGCCGCGATCTTGCTGCCGGCGTCGCCCTTGCCGCCGGAGATGATGGCGCCGGCATGGCCCATGCGCCGCCCGGGCGGCGCCGTGACACCGGCGATGAACCCGCACACCGGTTTTTTCACCGGTTGCGCGGCCAGAAACGCCGCGGCTTCCTCTTCGGCGGTGCCGCCGATCTCTCCGATCATGATGATGCCGTCCGTTTCGTCGTCCTCCAGGAACAGGGCAAGGCAGTCGATGAAGTTGGTCCCGTTCACCGGATCGCCTCCGATGCCGATGCAGGTGGACTGCCCGAGCCCCGCGGCAGTGGTCTGCGCCACCGCTTCATATGTAAGCGTGCCGGAGCGCGAGACAATGCCGATGCGGCCGGCGCGGTGAATATGTCCCGGCATGATGCCGATCTTGCACTGGTCCGGCGTTATGATGCCCGGGCAGTTCGGCCCGATGAGGCGCGTCGCGGAGCCGCCGAGGGCGCGCTTGACCCGAACCATGTCGAGCACCGGGATGCCCTCGGTGATGCAGACGACCAGCGGAATTTCCGCGTCGACCGCCTCGAGGATCGCGTCCGCCGCGAACGGCGGCGGCACGTAGATCACCGATGCGTTCGCCCCGGTCTCGCGCACCGCCTGCGATACGGTGTCGAAGACCGGCAGGTCGAGGTGCTTGGTTCCGCCCTTGCCCGGCGTGACGCCGCCGACCATCCGCGTGCCGTAGGCGATCGCCTGTTCGGAATGAAAGGTCCCCTGCGAGCCGGTGAAGCCCTGGCAGATGACCTTGGTGTTCCTGTCGACCAGAGCCGCCATGTCAGCTTGCCTCCTTCACTGCGCGCACGACCGTTTCGGCCGCGTCGCCGAGATCGTCCGCCGACAGGATCGGCAGCCCGGATTCGGACAGGATCTTCTTGCCCAGCTCCACGTTCGTGCCTTCGAGCCGCACCACCAGCGGTACCTGCAGGCTGACCTCGCGCGCCGCCGCGACGACGCCCTCGGCGATCACGTCGCAGCGCATGATGCCGCCGAAGATGTTCACGAGGATGCCTTCGACGTGGGGATCCGACAGGATGATCTTGAACGCCTTGGTGACCCGCTCCTTCGTCGCGCCGCCGCCGACGTCGAGGAAATTCGCCGGCTCGCCGCCATGCAGCTTGATGATGTCCATGGTCGCCATGGCGAGGCCGGCGCCGTTCACCATGCAGCCGATATTGCCGTCCAGCTTGATGTAGTTGAGCTCGTGCCTTGCGGCCTCGAGCTCGGCCGGGTCCTCCTCGTCCTCGTCGCGCAGGTCGGCGATTTCGGTGTGGCGGAACAGGGCGTTGTCGTCGAAGTTCATCTTGGCGTCGAGGGCGATCACCTCGCCGGCGCCGGTGACGACCAGCGGGTTGATCTCGACGAGGCTCGCATCGAGGTCGGTGAACGCCCGGTAGAGGCCGCCCAGCAACTTGACCGCGGACCTCACCTGCTCGCCTTCCAGCTCCAGCGCAAAGGCCACGTTGCGGCCGTGATGGGGCATGAAGCCGGTGGCCGGGTCGATGGTGACGGTGACGATCTTCCCGGGGCTCGATGCCGCGACCTCCTCGATGTCCATGCCGCCCTCGGTCGAGGCCATGATGGTGATCCGGCTGGTCGCGCGATCGACCAGCATCCCGAGATAGAGCTCGCGCGCGATATCGCAGCCCTCCTCGATGAACAGGCGCTTGACTTCCTTGCCCTGCGGGCCGGTCTGCTTGGTGACCAGCACGGCGCTGAGCATCTCGTTGGCGTTTTCGCGGACCTCGGCGACCGACGTGACGACGCGCACGCCGCCCTTGCCTTTCTCGTTGCCCTTGAAACGCCCGGCGCCGCGGCCGCCGGCGTGGATCTGGCTCTTGACCACCCACACCGGACCGCCCAGCTCCTGCGCGGCCTCCTCGGCCTCCTTGACCGTGTAGGCGACGCCGCCGCGGGGCACCGCGACCCCGTATTTCGTCAGCAGGGCCTTGGCCTGGTATTCGTGAATGTTCATCCGGACCCTCTCGCCTGGTTGGGTATGGTTGCCGAAGTCCCGCGCGCGCGCAACCGGGACTCCCGGACTTGTGATCGCTGTCGGGTCAGCCGGCTTCGGCCGCCATCTTGGCGACGACCTCGTTCAGCTCTCGCACTGCCGCGACCGACTTGTCGAATCCGGCTTTTTCCTCGTCGTTCAGTTCGATCTCGACGACGCGCTCGACGCCGCCCGCGCCGAGCACCGCCGGCACGCCGACATAGAGCCCGTCGAGGCCATAGGGGCCGTCGCACCATGCCGCGCAGGGCAGCACGCGCTTCTTGTCCTTCAGGTACGCTTCGGCCATCTGGATCGCCGCCGAGGCCGGCGCATAGAAGGCCGACCCGGTCTTCAGCAGCGCGACGATTTCGCCGCCGCCGCCGCGGGTGCGCTTGACGATGGCGTCGATCTTGTCCTGCGTCGACCAGCCCATCTTGATGAGGTCCGGCACCGGGATGCCGGCGACCGTCGAATAGCGGATCAGCGGCACCATGGTGTCGCCGTGGCCGCCGAGCACGAAGGCGGTGACGTCCTCGACCGAGACCCCGAATTCCTCGGACAGGAAATAGCGGAAGCGGGCGCTGTCCAGCACCCCGGCCATGCCGACCACCTTGTTGTGCGGCAGGCCGCAGGCGTCGCGCAGCACCCCGACCATGACGTCCAGCGGGTTGGTGATGCAGATCACGAAGGCGTCCGGCGCGTTGGCCTTGATGCCGGCGCCGACCTGGTTCATCACCTTGGTGTTGGTGTCGATCAGGTCGTCGCGGCTCATGCCCGGCTTGCGGGCGATGCCGGCGGTGACGATGATCACGTCGGCGCCCTTGAGCGCGGCGTAGTCGCTGCTGCCGGTGACAACCGCGTCGTAATCCTCGACCGACGAGCCCTGGGCGATGTCCAGCGCCTTGCCCTCTGGGATGCCTTCCATGATGTCGATGAGCGCGATGTCGCCGAGCTCCTTGAGCCCCGCGAGCAGCGCGAGGGTGCCGCCGATATTGCCGGCGCCGACCAGTCCGATCCTGCTGCGTGCCATGGGATTCCCTGTCCTGCGAGCGGTGTGTTTGCGGGCGGCAGCGCGGCAGGCCGGACGGCGCATCCGGCGACCATGCTGCACTGCCGAAAAGACAGGCGGTTAGGTACCGCGATTCATCAGGCGGAGCAAGGGGAAATGCTGGGAAAAGCCCTCGTTCCGGACGGGGGCAACCCTATTCGGCGGGACGCCGTGCCGCACGTCCGCCGTGCTTCCGGCGGCGGTCGTTGAGCGCCTCGGCGATTTCATCCAGCGAACTGTCGTAAATGTCTTCAATCACCGCCAGCCGCCGGTTGTCGATGTTAAACGCCCAGCGCAGCAGCCCGTAGGTCCAGCCATCCGCGGGCACCTCGAGGGTGATGACCGCGCGCTGCTTCGCCGACCACTTGGTGCGCAGGCGCCGCACCCCTACCGCACCAGTCTCGTGCCATGCCCAGCGGCGTTTCAAGCCATACCGGACATGCAGCAGCCCTTTTTCGGTGAGTTCGAGTCGGTTTAACCCCGGCTGGATGACGGTGATCATGGCGATCATCGAGCCGATCATAAGGACCGTCATCCCGCCCATATCGAGCCACCAAGGGAGCAGATCAAAATGGATGCCCGCCTTCAGCATCCATATCGAAGCCACAGAATAGGTGAGCATGGGGGCTAGGATGATAAATGGCGTCACATGGTCAAGCAGGCTCGAGCGGCCGTTCATGGTCCCGGTCTGCCGGCGAAACGAAATCGCCACGGCATCCGGCGTCGGCGCCCCGGCGCGCTGGTTCGATGTGGCGGCGACGAGCGCATCCCCGAATATCTCGCCGCTCCACTCCCGCCAGGCGCGGGCCTGCCGCGCGATCTCTTCGACCGGCGTTTCATAGGTGTCCTCGATCGAGCAGGACACCGGCACCAGCGCCTCACCATCCTTGGCGTCCTTGCCCGGTGCCGAGCCGTCGTGGGTCGCCCGGAAACTGACGATTCGCTCAACGCCGCCGTCCTTGCCGCGGCTGGCCGATTGCTTGACCTGCATGTCGACGATGTCGCGCCACAGCCAGTGCCGCCTTTCGATCTTGTGACGCGTATGCAGCCCGCCAGCGCTCATGATCAGCAAATTGTCCTGCTTCGCTTCGAACCGAAACAGCATCACGAGCAACATTGGCAGCGCCGACGCGGTTCCAATCATTCCGGCAAAAAGACCCGGAGAATCGAGAAATTCCTCGATCGATGTCGGAAGTTCGCCGATCAGCAACATGGCAACTCCCGTACCAACCACCGGCGCGGCAACCGCGCCCAGCAGATGCCATCGTTTGGGTTTCCTCCGGTCCTTGCGGAAACTCCACAACGCTTCGGGCGGCCTAACCGAGGCAGACCGGCGTTCGGCGCCGGCCGCGTTGGCCCGGTAATGCTCCATCTGCCGGAACAGATCGTCGATGCGGCTCGGATAGTCGTCGCCGACGGCCACGACACCGCCACCGAGCAACAGGCCGGTCCGGACGCCGGGCGCCGACCGCCGCTTGTCGCTGGGAACGCGGAAGCCGATGAAACGGCCGAGAAACAGGCTGGCAGGATGCAGGCGGCTGCGGATCTTAAGGTCGGAGATTTCATCCCATCGCCACTGTACAGTCTGCCCCATTTTGGTGACAGTCAGTCCGGTAGCGGAAATCGCAAGACCATTCGTTGACACCAGCCCCGGCTTCAACATCGGCAGTGCCTCCTTGCCGAGAAGGGCGAGGATGAGGCTGCCCAGCACTGTAAAACTGATCTCCTTGGGAAGGTCCAAGTCGACCATAAGCCATGTCAGACCGCCAAGGCCCACCAGCAGGAAAAAGCCAACCAGTCCGCCAATCCGGCGCATGCGCGCGAACGGCATCAAAACGTGGAACGCGGGGGTCATCGATCCGATCCTTCCCAGGCATCTTGCGGCGGACACGTATGGTCGCAGAGTCCGGCCTAACGTTCCCTTAAACACGCAATTTGACTCAAATTCAGGCCTTCGGTCCCCGGTCCTCGGAAACCCACGCGGTCGAGCGCATTTCCGCCAGGCGGCTGGCGGTGCGGCGGTATTCGGCGGCGTGGCTGTCGGCGGTGACCAGGGTCTCGGGCGCGGCCTCGGCGGAGGCGGCGAGGCGCACCCGGTTGTCGTACAGCACGTCGATCAGGGTGATGAAGCGGCGCGCCTCGTTGCGCATCGCCTGGTCCATCGCCGGCACCCCGTCCAGCACCAGCGTGTGGTAGCGCCTGGCGATGGCAAGGTAATCCTCGGCCCCCAGCGCGGCGCGGCAGAGCTGGTCGAAATGGAAACGCGCGGCGCCGCGCGCGGCAAGCGGCACGGTCACGGTGCGGCCCTTGACCGTCAACTGCTCCGGCACCGCATCGGCGCCGTCGGCGAGATCGTCGAAGATATGGTCGAGCGCCAGCTTCGCCGTGCCGTCCAGCGGCGTCAGCCAGACCTCGCGGCCGGCCAGCCGCGCCTGCCGGTAGTCCTTGCGCGCAGTCAGCTCCAGGACGTCGAGTTTCGTCTTGATGATCCCGATAAACGGCAGGAACAGTTCGCGCTGCAGACCGTCCCTGTACAGCTCGTCGGGCGGCGTGTTGGTGGTGCAGACCATGACGACGCCGCGCTCGAATAGCGCCTCGAACAGCCGGCCGAGGATCATCGCGTCGGCGATGTCGCGCACCTCCAGTTCGTCGAAACAGAGCAGCCAGACGTCGCGGGCGATCGCCTCGGCGACCAGGTCGATCGGGTCCTCGCGCTCGCCCGATGCCTTCTGGGCCTTGCGCCAGCGGTGCAGCGCCTCGTGCACCTCGATCATGAACTGGTGGAAATGGACCCGGCGCTTGCGCGCGAGCGGCGCGTCGGCGATGAACAGATCCATCAGCATCGACTTGCCGCGCCCCACCGGGCCGTAGAGATACAGCCCCTGCGGCGGGTCCTCGCGGCGGCGCGCCAGGCCCAGCACCGCCTTCCAGGCGAACAGGCCGTCGCCGGGCTCGTAGCTCTTCAAGGCGCGGCACAGCGACTGCAGTTTCTCGGCGGCCAGCTCCTGCATCGGGTCCGGCTCCAGCGCGCCGTCGCGCACCATGGACCGGTAAGCGAAAAGCGGTCCCTCGGTCATGACATCGTCGCGTGCCTAACCCGCCCCCGAAACGGGAATGACGGCGCCCGAAAGGTAGTCGGGCGCATCGCACACCAGCCACGCGACGGTCTGTGCGATTTCCTGGGCCAGCGCGACCCGCTGCATCGGTATCGCAGGCGCCATGCGTTCGGTGCGGTCGGGCATGCCGGCAGCCGCGTGCAGATCGGTATCCGCCGGGCCGGGCGCGACCGCGTTGACGCGCACGCCCTCGGTCGCGACCTCCCGTGCCAGGCCGCCGGTGAACACGTCGATGGCGCCCTTGCTGGCGGCGTAATGGACCCACTCGCCGGGGCTTCCCCGCCGCGTCGCCGTCGAGGAAATGTTGACGATGCGCCCGCCGCCGCCGCCATGCGCCGTCGACATGCGGCGCACCGCCTCGCGGGCGCAGAGCATCGCCCCGACGACGTTCACGGCAAAGACCCGGCCGGCGATCTCGCCGTTGAGCGCGTCCACCCGACAGGCTTCGCCGACGATGCCCGCGTTGTTGACGAGCGCCGCGGGCGTGCCGAGTGCGCGATCGACCGCCTCGAACAGCCGCAGGATCTCCGATTCCACCCCGCAATCCGCGCGCACCGCCAGGCCGCGATGCCCGCCGGCTTCCACATCCTTCACGACTTCGGCGGCGGCCCGGTCGTCGGACATATAGGAAACCGCCACGTCGTAGCCGCGCTGTCCCAGCAGCCGCGCGGTCGCCGCGCCGATGCCGCGCCCGCCGCCGGTGACGATGGCGACACCGCTCATTCGGCGGCCCGGGCCGTGGGCGCGAAGGCCTCTTCCATTTCGCGGCGGACGCGGACGGCGGTGCCGGTCTCGTCGATCTCGACGTCCTGCCAGCGCACCGGCGAGCCGGTGGCGATCGGGTTCTTGAGCCTGACATCGTGCGACAGGCCGATCGGCAGGCCGCCGAGGGCGAGGCTGTCGGCGGCCGGCATCAGCTTGCCCCAGACGGTCGAGCCGCCCTCGCCGTCCAGCGTCTCGCCGGCGGCGAGATCCCGCTTGGCGACCGCGACGACGTCGCCGTTCCAGCCCCGCGGGGCGCCGGTCGGCTCGCCGCGCAGCGCCGCGCTGGCCACCGAGACCGCGAGTTCCAGGCCAATCAGGTGCCAGGGCTTGTACATCGCCGTGTAGATGCCGGACTCGTCGGTGACCAGGCCGTATTCGGCGAAACAGCGCGCCGCGTAGTCGTCCTGCGCCGCAAATGTGACGTAGACGCCCCAGCGCAGGTCGCGCTCGACCGCCGTGCCGTCGCGGTTGAGGCACGAGATCACCTCGACCATGCCGCGGCGCTCCAGCATGCCGCCATCGGCCTTCGGCTTCAGGACGGCCGCCAGCTGATGCGTCCCGACGGGCGGGAATGACAGGCCGTCGCCCGGGCAATCGAGGCCGCAGGCATTGGCGACGGCCGCCATCTCGATGCCCGACTTGGTGCCGTCGAGGAAGGAGTTGAACATCTTGGCGTTCATGCCGCCCTCGGCCGCGCGCTCTGCGGTGATGCCGTAGTAGTCCCACACCGTCCCGTCGGTCGAGGCATGGTATTCGGGCAGGTATTTGGTGCCCTTGCCGGCGGCGACGACCTCGAAACCGCAGGTCCGCGCCCAGTCGACTTGCTCGGAAATCAGGGCCGGCTGATCGCCGTAGGCCAGCGAGTAGACGATGCCGGCCGCGCGCGCCTGTTGCGCCAGCAGCGGGCCGGCCAGCGCATCGGCCTCGACGTTCACCATCACGATATGGCGCTGGTGCCGGCAGGCCAGCCCGACGTGACGGATGCCGGCGGCGGGGTCGCCCGTCGCGTCGATGACCACGTCGAGCCCGTCGGCGGCGACGAGCGCCTCCGCATCGTCGGTGATGAAGGTCTTGCCATCCTTCAGCGCCGTTGCGAACGAGGCCGCGTCGTGACGCGCCGTCTCCCAGCCGATGCGGTCGAGACTGGCGCGCGCACGCTCGGGCGCGAGGTCCGCGATTCCCAGCACGTGCAGCCCCTCGACCCGGCGCGCCTGCGAGAGGAACATGGAGCCGAACTTGCCGCCGCCGATCAGGCCGACCCGGACCGGGCGGCCCGCCGCGCCGCGCGCGGCCAGCATGGAATGAAAATTCATCGGTTTCTTGCCTCCGGTACTACGACCGCCGTCATGGCAGCCGGATCAGGACGGGCAGGGTGCCGGACTCCTGAAGCCAGCCGATCAGCGCGAACAGCGGCAGGGCCAGGAAGAATACCGAACTTTCCCGGATCGTGATCAGGACGTTGCGCGGCAGGCCCATCGGCTCGCCCGCCTCGCGATAGAGGCGCGGGTCTGGAATCCAGCGCGGCACGCGCGTCATGTAATCGCCGAATTCTTCCGGATGCCGCGCGTTCAGGAACACCTCCTCGCCGGCCACGACACCCCGGTAATACAGGGCGAAGCCAACCGCCAGCGCCCCTGTGACCGCCAGCATTCCCGAGATCAGGCCGATCCCCACGAGCCCGGCGAAGCTGAAGACATAAAGCGGATTGCGGGTCGTCGAATAGGGGCCGACATCGACGACGATCTGGCTCTTGCGCCCGCCGATATAGGCGGCGCACCAGACCCGCCCCATCACCCCGACGATGAGTGCGAGATACCCGCTCCAGCGCAGGATTTCCGCGACCACGCCATGGCGACCCCAGGACGGTGCGACGAACAGCAGCCCCAGCAGGACGATGGCCGCCACCACCCGCGTGGTGCGGATGCGGGTCTTGACGCGGGGATCGTCCTGTTCCCTTGCGGTATCGCTCATGGATCTTCCGGCGCTGCTCGGAAATGCGCGCGGAACCTAACCGCTGCCGGGCGGCGGCGCAAGATCATTCGGCCCCCTCGCGGTCCGCCATCAACCGCCCCAATTGCCGGTCGGCGGCACCGCCGGAGTCCGCGAGTTCGCCGGCAACGCGCCGGCGGTCTTCGGCGGACCGGTTCTGGCTCAGCTTGAACTTGCCTTCGATGCGCGCGAGCGGCATCTCGAACGCGACGATGCCGCGCATCATGCGGTCGATATAGTCCGGATCCTGCCCGCCGAGGGTCCAGGCGCCGGCCTCGTATTCGCCGACCAGCCGGTCAAGCAGGGCGTGCACCGACGCCGCATCCTCGATGATCCGCGGCGCGCCGTAGACGTGCACCGCGACGTAGTTCCAGGTCGGCACCGCGGGGCCGGGCTCGTACCACCGCGGCGAGACGTAGGCATGCGGGCCGCTGAACACCGCGAGCATTTCGGTCGTGCCGTCGATGGCCCTCCAGTGCGGGTTGCCGCGCGCGACATGCGCCAGCAGCCGGTCGCCGTCCAGCAGGAACGGCAGATGCGTTGCGAACGGCGCGCCGCCGGCGGCGCCGACCAGCAGGCCAAAGGGATTGTCGCGAATGACGCGGTCCAGCGAATCGCGGTCGACGACGGAGAAATGCTTCGGAACATACATGGGTCGGCTACCGGAATTCGTTGCGACCCGGCGACGCTACACCACTAGCTCTGGCGCAATACCATCAGCTTCTTGATCTCGGCGATCGCCAGGCCGGGATTCAGGCCCTTCGGGCAGGTCTTGGTGCAGTTCATGATGGTGTGGCAGCGATAGAGCCGGAACGGGTCCTCCAGCTGATCGAGCCGCTCGCCGGTGCGCTCGTCGCGCGAATCGACGATCCACCGGTAGGCCTGCAGCAGCACCGCGGGGCCAAGGTAGCGGTCGCTGTTCCACCAGTAACTGGGACACGACGTCGTGCACGAGAAACACAGGATGCATTCATACAGCCCGTCCAGCTTCTTGCGGTCGGTCGGCGACTGCAGCCGCTCGCGGTCCGGCGGGTGCGTGTCCGCCTTGAGCCAGGGCTCGATCGAGGTGAGCTGCGCATAGGCGTCGTTCATGTCCGGCACCAGATCCTTGACGACATGCAGATGGGGCAACGGATAGATCTTAACCTTGCCTTTCACTTCGTCGATATACTTGGTGCAGGCCAGCGTGTTGGTGCCGTCGATGTTCATCGAGCAGGATCCGCAGACCCCCTCGCGGCACGAGCGCCGGAAGGTCAGCGTCGGGTCGATCTCGTTCTTGATCTTGATCAGCGCGTCCAGGACCATCGGTCCGCAGGTATCGAGGTCGATCTCGTACGAATCCAGGCGCGGATTGTCGTCGTCGTCGGGCGACCAGCGGTAAATCCGGAACGTGCGGACCCGTGTGGCCCCCTCCGGCGCGGGCCAGGTCTTGCCCTTGCGAACCCTCGAATTCTTGGGCAGCGCGAATTCCACCATAAGGTTCTGATCTCCCTCTGCCGCGTTCTCAGTAAACCCGCGCCTTCGGCGGGAAGGGCTGGATCTCGTTGGTCAGGGTGTGCATGTGGACCGGCCGGTAGTCGATGGTGACCTTACCGTCCTCGCCGCACTTGGCGATGCTGTGCTTCAGCCAGTTTTCATCGTCGCGCTCGGCGAAATCCTCGCGTGCGTGCGCGCCTCTCGATTCTTCCCGGTTCTTCGCCGATTCCATGGTGACCTTCGCCTGGAAGAGGAGGTTGTCGAGCTCCAGCGTCTCGACGAGGTCGGAATTCCAGATCATCGAGCGGTCGGTCAGGCCGATGTCGCCCCGCCGCTGCCACAGCCGGTCGATCATCTCAACGCCTTCTTCCAGCACCTCGCCGGTCCGGAACACCGCACAGTTGCTCTGCATCGCCCGTTGCATGTCGAGGCGCAGCTCCGCCGTCCCGGTGCCGCCGCCGGCGTGGCGCACCTGGTCGAACCGATAGAGCGCCTTGTCCTCCGAGGCATTCGGCAGCGGGCGCGGCGATTCGTCCGGGTCGATGATCTCGGCGCAGCGGTTGGCCGCGGCCCGGCCGAAAACGACCAGATCGAGAAGCGAGTTGGAGCCGAGCCTGTTGGCGCCGTGCACGGAGACGCAGGCCGCCTCGCCGATGGCCATCAGACCAGGTACGACGGCATCCGGGTTCCCGTCCCTGGGATTCACCACTTCGCCATGATAATTGGTCGGGATTCCGCCCATGTTGTAATGGCAGGTCGGGATCACCGGAATCGGCTCACGGGTCACGTCGACACCGGCGAAGATGCGCGCGGTCTCGGAAATACCGGGCAGGCGCTCGTTGATGACCGCAGGGTCGAGATGTTCCAGATGCAGATGGATGTGGTCGCTGTTCGGCCCGACGCCACGGCCTTCGCGGATCTCGATGGTCATCGAGCGACTGACCACGTCGCGGCTGGCGAGGTCCTTGGCCGAGGGGGCGTAGCGCTCCATGAACCGCTCGCCCTCGGAATTGGTCACGTAGCCGCCCTCGCCGCGGACGCCTTCGGTGATCAGGCAGCCGGCCCCGTAAATACCGGTGGGATGAAATTGCACGAATTCCATGTCCTGCAGGGGCAAACCGGCGCGCAGCACCATCCCGCCGCCGTCTCCGGTGCAGGTATGGGCCGACGTGCATGAGAAATAGGCACGGCCGTAGCCGCCCGTCGCCAGCACCGTCACCTTGCCGTGGAAGCGGTGGATCGATCCGTCGTCCAGGTTCCAGGCGATCACGCCGCAGCAGGCGCCGTCGTCGTCCATGATCAGATCGATGGCGAAGAATTCGACGAAGAATTCGGCATTGTGGCGCAACGACTGCTGATACAGCGTATGCAGGATGGCGTGGCCGGTGCGGTCCGCCGCGGCACAGGTGCGCTGCGCCGTGCCCTCGCCGTAGCGCGTTGTCATGCCGCCGAAGGCGCGCTGGTAGATGCGGCCGTCGGCGGTGCGGCTGAACGGCACGCCGTAATGCTCCAGCTCGATGATCGCCGGCACCGCCTCGCGGCACATGTACTCGATCGCGTCCTGGTCGCCCAGCCAGTCCGATCCCTTGACGGTGTCGTACATGTGCCAGCGCCAGTCGTCCTCGCCCATATTGCCCAGCGCCGCCGAAATTCCGCCCTGTGCGGCGACGGTATGGCTTCGCGTCGGGAACACCTTGGTGATGCAGGCGGTCTTCAGTCCCTTTTGCGCCATCCCGAAGGTGGCGCGCAGGCCGGCGCCACCGGCGCCGACGACGATTGCGTCATAGACATGCTCGGTAATCGGATACGCCTTGCGCATTGCAGCCCGCGCCTCCCGTCAGCTTAGAGCGATCTTGAGAACGGCGAAAGCCGCCCCGAAACCGAAAATGATGGTGACGAATTTCTGCAGGATAAGGGTCGCGAACTTGACCCAGCGCGAATGCACGTAATCCTCGATGATCACTTCCAGCCCGAGATGCAGATGGTGGAACATGGCGGCGATCAGAACCAGCGCCAGCACCGCGTTGACCGGATGCGCCACCCACGCCGCAGCCGTCGCGTGATCGGCGGGCCCGAGGGCCGCCAGCGAGAACGCAAACCAGAGGACCAGCGGCACCATGACCACCGAGGTCGCGCGCTGGATCCACCAGTGATGGGTTCCACCGTGCGCCGCGCCGAGACCGCGTGCGCGGGCCAGCGGTGTGCGTTCGGACATCCTCTCAGCCTCCCCTTGCAGCGTATGCGATCAGCCAGGCCGCCAGAGTCAGCACGATGGACATGATGACCACGAGAACGCCCGTCGCCCGGGCGACTCGGAGCTCAAATCCCCATCCGCCATCCCAGCAGAGATGCCGGATGCCGTTGCACAGATGATAGAACGTCGCCCAGGTCCAGCCCAGCAGCAGCAGCCGTCCGACCCAGCTTCCCAGGATCGCCTGTGCATAGGCGAAGTACTCCGGCCCGACCGCCAGGGCGATCAGCCACCACACCAGTACGATGGCCCCGCCGGCCAGCCCCACCCCGGTGAACCGGTGGGTGATCGACAGCAGCATCGGCCACTCGAAGCGGTAGATCAGGAGATGCGGTGATAGTGGCCTCGAGCGCTCGCTCATCGTTGGCTCCGAATATCCGGTAACTGGCGCCGCAGTGGACAGCCAGTGACTTACGCCTGTTCGTTCGGCAAGTCAATCTTCGCACCTGCACAAAAACGCCTTGAAAACATACCCGTTCATGTTGCGCCTGCGAATGCGACATTTCGTGCCAATTCGTGCAGTGCCGCGACGTTGAGGCGATTTTTTGATTCGACTTTTACTAAAATTAGGGGGAACATGACGTGCGCGTGAGGAGGCCGAAGTCGTCGCCGCACCGCATCCCGATGGTCCAGCCGCGCCGCCCGCTCCGGGCTTGCCGCGTGGCGGACCGTGATGGGGGGGCGAAACTTTGGGGACGCCGCGGCCATCGGCCGGCAGGCGTCCGGTTCGGCGGTGGAGCTTGCTCCATCCGCCCTTCGCGGGGGATCGACCGAAGAAGGACCCCGGTTCACGCCATTGAGCCCGACCCGGGCTCGGGAGGCGCCGGCACACGGCGCCTCCCTTCATTGCGGAGCGTCAGCCCTCAACGCGGCAGCAGCGCCGTATAGTCCAGGTCCAGAACGACATCCGGATCGTATGTGCCCGCGCTGTCCCTTAGCGGATAGTCCGCGCACGGGCGGTTCCGGGCGGCGACCGTGCGCAGGCGCAGCGCGCCGGCATCCGCGCGGCCCGGCAGTTCGATCCGCTCCAGCACTTCCGACCATGCGTAGATCGTATCGCCGGCGAAGACCGGGTTGGCGTGGCTGCCGCCGTTGATCGCCAGAATCACGCAGGCATTGGCGAGACCGTTGAAGCTCAGCGCGCGGGCGAGGCTGATGACATGCCCGCCATAGATCAGGCGGCGCCCGAACCGTCCCTTCCCGGCGGCATGCTGGTCGAAATGCACCCGGGCGGTGTTCTGCCACAGGCGCGCCGCCATCATGTGCTCGGCCTCCTCGATCGTGATGCCGTCGACATGGTCGATGCGCTCGCCGGGCTGGTAGTTGCCCCAGCGGTGGTGCGCGCCCGCCTGTTGGTAATCCCAGGCCGAGAAGTCGGCGCCGGCCGGCGCCTGCAGCTCCGCCGCCGTCGCCGGCAGGTCGGGAGCCGAGGCAGCAGGGGCGGGGGCGGCCTCGTCGCGTTTGCGGACCATGACCCAGCGGACGTAGGAGACCACGGTCTCGCCGTGCTGGTTCCGCCCGGTCGTCCGCACCCAGACGACGCCGGCCTTGCGGTTCGAGTTCTCCTTCAGGCCGATGACCTCGGACCGCGCGGACAGCGTGTCGCCCGGAAAGACGCGGGCCGCGAAACGGCCGTCGGCATAGCCGAGATTGGCGACCGCATTCAGCGAGATATCGGGCACCGTCTTGCCGAAGACGATGTGGAAGGCGATCAGGTCGTCGACCGGCGAGCGCTCGAGGCCCAGGGCACGGGCGAACTCGTCGGACGACTGCAGGGCGAATCTGGGGCCGTAGAGCGCCTGGTACAGCGCCACGTCGCCCGTCGTTACGGTGCGCGGCGTGGCGTGCTCGATGATCTGGCCGAGAGTGAAATCCTCGAAGAAATTCCCGGAACCGGTCTTGCCGCTCATCTCCATCATCCCGACGCGGATTCAAGCTCGGTGATCATCGCCGCAAGGCCGAGGATCCGCCGCGCGTTCTCCACGTGCAGGCTCTCCACCAGCCGGCCGTCCACGACGACCACGCCCTGGCCCCGTTCCGCCGCTTCAGCATGCGCGGCGATGATGCGTTCGCTCCAGTCCAACTCGTCGGCGGACGGCGCGAAGACCGCGTTCGCCGTGTCGATGGTCCTGGGGTGGATCAGCGTCTTGCCGTCGAACCCGAACGCCAGCCCCTGGCCGCAGGACGCGGCGAATCCCTCGTCGTCGTCGAGATCCAGGTGGACGCCGTCGAGAATCGCAAGGCCATGCGCCCGCGCCGCCAGGATGCAGAGCGACAGGCTGGCCGCGAGCGGCAGGCGGTCCGGCGTGTGCAGGCAGTGTAAATCCTTGGCAAGGTCGGAGGTGCCCATGACCAAACCGCCGAGGCGGGAGGATCCCCAGGCGATCTCCTCGGCGTGCAGGACGCCGAGCGGGGTCTCGATCATGCACCATATCGCCATCTCCGGCGGCGCATCGCAGGCGACCATCAGCGCCTCGGCCTCACGCACCATCTCGGCGCCCTCGATCTTGGGCAGCAGGATCGCATCGGCCCCCGACTTCGCGATGGCGGCGATGTCGTCATGCCCCCATTCGCCGTCCAGCCCGTTGACCCGCACGAGGATCTCGCGCCGGCCGTAACCGCCCACGGCCAGCGCATCGAGGATGCCCTGGCGCGCGGCGGCCTTGGCGTCCGGCGCAACCGCGTCCTCCAGGTCCAGGATCAGCGCATCGGCCGGTAGCGTCCGCGCCTTCTCCAGCGCCCGCGCATTGGACCCCGGGACATAGAGCACGCTGCGGCGCGGACGAACGGTGGCGACCATCGGGCGCTTTTCCTGCGGTGGATGTTCCTGTCTGATCGTGGCGGACTATAGCCGCGTGGCCGCACGATCGCCAAGGCATGTCTGCGATATGGCGGCGGCGGTCGCGGCTTACAGATCGGCCGCCTCCAGAGCGTAGCCGGCGCCGCGGACAGTGCGGATGGGGTCCTTGCCGGCGGCGGCGCGCAGGGCCTTGCGCAGGCGGCCGATATGGACGTCGACGGTGCGGTCCTCGACATGCATGTCGCGGCCCCAGACCGCATCCAGGATCTGCCCGCGGGTGTATACGCGGCCGGGATTTTCCAGGAAATGCCGCAACAGCCGGAACTCCGTCGGGCCCAACTCGACCTCCTGCCCGGCGACCCGCACGCGATGGGCGGCAAGATCCATCACGACGTCCCCCGCGCGCAATTCATCGGCCGACAGTGCGGGGCGCGCGCGGCGCAGCAGCGCATTGATCCGCGCCACCAGTTCCGCCGGCGAGAAGGGTTTCGTCACATAGTCGTCGGCGCCGGTATCGAGGCCGCGAACGCGGTCGGCCTCCTCGCTGCGCGCGGTCAACATGATCACCGGCAGATCCGCCGTTTCCCGGCCGCGGCGAATCCGGCGGCAGATCTCGATGCCGCTGACATGGGGCAGCATCCAGTCGAGCAGAACGATATCCGGCGGGTCCTCGGCCAGCATCGTTAGCGCGTCCTCACCGGTCTCCGCAACGCGCACCGAAAACCCGGCCCGTTCCAGATTGTAGGTCAGCAGCGTTGCCAGCGCGGACTCGTCCTCGATGACAAGAACGCGCGGCGTCACCGGTTGTCGTCCTCCTCGAAATCGTCGCCGTCGACGCCCTCGGGCAGCGAGTCCTTCAGCGGCTGCGCCTTGACCCGGAAATAGATCGTCTCGGCGATATTGGTGATGTGGTCGCCGATGCGCTCGACATTCTTGGCAACGAACAGCAGTGTCGTGCAGGCCCCTATATTGCGCGGGTTCTCCATCATGTAGGTCAGATACTCGCGGAACAGGCTGCCGTACAACTCGTCGACCTCGTTGTCGCGCTTCCAGACCTCGACGGCCTTGTCGACGTCACCCGCCAGCGAGGCGTCGAGCACGTCCTTCAGCATCGCCAGGACCAGCTTGCCGAGCCGCTGGATTCCGGTTATCGCGGGCCCGCCCGAATCCTCGGCGATGTCCTTGGCACGGCGGCACATGTTCTCCGCGTGGTCGGCGATGCGCTCCAGGTCCGAGGCGATGCGCAGCGCCGAAAGGATGTACCGCAGGTCGATCGCCATCGGCTGCCGCAGCGCAAGCAGGCGAAGCGCCAGCTTGTTGATTTCGGCTTCCATCTGGTCGACCCGCTCGTCGCTGGCGGCGACCTCTTTTGCGAGTTCGAGGTCGTGTTCCGCCACCGCGCGGATGGCGTTGTCGATCTGCGCCTCTGCGAGGCCGCCCATGCGGCCGATCAGCTCGTTGAGCCGCTGCAGCTCCTGGTCGTAGGCGCGGACGATATGTTTGCTTTTCACGGTCATGGAAGTCTCCGTCAGCCGAAGCGGCCGGTGATGTAACCCTGCGTGCGCTCGTCACGCGGGTTGGTGAAGATGTCCTGGGTGTCGCCGACCTCGACGAGCTCGCCCAGATGCAGGAAGGCGGTGCGCTGGGACACCCGCGCGGCCTGCTGCATCGAATGGGTGACGATGACGATGGTGTAGTGCTCGCGCAGCTCGTCGATCAGCTCCTCGATGCGGGCGGTGGCGATCGGATCGAGCGCCGAACAGGGTTCGTCCATCAGGATCACCTCGGGGTTCACGGCGATCGCCCGGGCGATGCACAGGCGCTGCTGCTGGCCGCCGGACAGACCGGTGCCCGGCTGGTCGAGGCGATCGCGCACTTCGTCCAGCAACCCCGCCTTCTCGAGGCTGGTGAATACGATCTCGCCAAGCTCGTCCCGGTCCTGGGCCAGGCCATGGATTCGCGGGCCGTAGGCGACATTGTCGAAAATCGACTTCGGAAACGGGTTCGGCTTCTGGAACACCATGCCGACCCGGGCGCGCAGCTCGACCACGTCGAGGGCATAGATATCGCCGCCGTCCATGGTGATATCGCCCTCGACGCGGGCGATATCCACGACGTCGTTCATGCGGTTCAGGCAGCGCAGGAAGGTGGACTTGCCGCAGCCGGACGGGCCGATCAGCGCCGTCACATGGTGCGCCGGGATGTCCAGCGCGACATCGAACAGCGCCTGCTTGTCGCCGTAGAACACGTTGACGTCCCGGGCGCTCATCTTGGCTTGCGCCCGCCGGGATGCCCGGTGCGCGTGGATCGAGGATGGCGCCGTCTGCGTTGTGGCCATGGCTGTTGTCTCCTACCAGCGGCGTTCGAATTTCCGGCGCAGCAGCACGGCGCCGAGGTTCATGCAGATCAGGAAGACGAGCAGCACGATGGTCGCCGCTGACGTCCGTTCGACGAAGGCGCGCTCCGGGCTGTCCGCCCACAGGAAGATCTGCACGGGCAGGGCAGTCGCCGCGTCCAGCGGGCCTTTCGGCAGATCGACGATGAACGCGACCATGCCGATCATCAGCAGCGGCGCCGTCTCGCCCAGCGCCCGCGCCATGCCGATGATGGCGCCGGTCAACATCCCCGGCATCGCCAGCGGCAGGACGTGGCCACCGACCATCTGCATGCGGCTGGCGCCGAGGCCCAGCGCCGCCTCGCGGATCGAGGGCGGCACCGCCTGCAGCGCCGCCCGCCCGGCGATGATGACGGTCGGCAGGGTCATCAGGGCCAGCACCATGCCGCCGACCAACGGCGCCGACCGGGGCAGGCCGAAGAAATTGAGGAATACCGCCAGTCCGAGCAGGCCGAAGACGATCGACGGGACGGCGGCCAGGTTGTTGATATTGACCTCGATAATGTCGGTCCAGCGGTTCCGCGGCGCGAATTCCTCGAGATAGATCGCCGCCATCACGCCCAGCGGGAAGGACAGGATCAGCACCACCAGCATGGTCCAGAGCGAGCCGAGCGCCGCCCCCGCGATGCCTGCAAGCTCCGGCTCGCGGCTGTCGCCCGAAATGAAGAAACCCAGGTTGAACCCGGTCTCGACCCGGCCCTGCTCGCGCAATGCCTCGATCCGGGCGATCTGCCGGTCGGATATCCGGCGTTCGTCTTCCGGGGAATCGGCGCGGATATAACCCTTCATATACATGTCCAGATCGTCCGACGCCGGTACCCGGAGCTGAAATGTACCGCCGACCAGCGACGGATCCTCGAGTACCGCATCCCGCAGGTCGAAGGCGGCGGCGCTGCTGACCAGATCGTACAGCTCGCGCTTCTCCCGGCGATTGGTGACGTCGGGAAACATGCCGCGCAGCGTTTTCTTGACCAGCCCCTCGTAGTCGGCGCGCGACAGCACGGCGGGGTCGCGCGTGCCGTCCGGATCGATGTCCGCTGCCTCGAGCGGCAGGTCGAGCTGGATATAGGTCTGCCGGAAGGCCGACCAGCCGTTCGCGACGACCGTGGCGAACAGGATCGTCAGCACCGCCAGCGCGAAACCGATCGCCGCCATGCCGTAAAGCCGGAAGCGCTGTTCCGCCGCGTACCGGCGGCGCAGGCCGCGCGCGACGGCCTCTGCGGTGGCGGGGCGGGCTGGTGCGGTGTCACTCATACTGTTCGCGATACCTCCGGACGACGTAGAGCGCGATGACGTTCAGCACCAGCGTCACCAGAAACAGCATCAGGCCGAGTGCGAAGGCGGCGAGTGTCTTGGCGCTGTCGAATTCCTGGTCGCCGGTCAGCAGCGTGACGATCTGCACCGTCACGGTCGTTACGGCATCGAAAGGATTGGCGGTGAGGTTGGCGGCCAGGCCGGCGGCCATGACGACGATCATGGTCTCGCCGATGGCGCGGGACACGCCGAGCAGCAGGCCGCCGACGATTCCCGGCAGCGCCGCCGGCAGGATCACCTGCCGGATCGTTTCGGATCGCGTCGCGCCGAGGCCGTAGGCCCCCTCGCGCAGGCTGTTCGGCACCGCCGCGATGGCGTCGTCCGACAGCGACGAGACGAAGGGTATGATCATGACACCCATGACTGCGCCGGCGGCAAGGGCGCTTTCGGAAGCGACGTCCAGGCCCAGGCTGCTACCGAAACCCCGAATGAAGGGGGCGACGGTCAAGGCGGCGAAGAAGCCGTAAACGACGGTGGGGATGCCGGCGAGGATCTCGAGCAGCGGCTTGAGCACGGCGCGCGCACGCTTGGGCGCGTATTCGGCCATGTAGATCGCCGACAGCAGGCCGACCGGCGCGGCCACCGCCATGGCGATGACGCTGATCAGGGCGGTCCCCGCGAATACCGGTCCGGCACCGAAGGCACCGGTGGAGCCGACCTGGTCGGGGCGAATCGCCGTCTGCGGGCTCCATTCCAGCCCGAACAGGAATTCGGTGATCGGCACCAGCCGGAAGAACCGCACCGCCTCGAAGAGCAGCGAGAGCACGATGCCGATCGTCGTGAAGACGGCGATGGTGGAACTCACGAGTAGCAGCGCGCGGACCACCGTCTCGACGGACCGCCGGGCACGAAGCTGCGGGCTGACCAGCCTCAGGCCGATCCCGCCGCCGGCAAGCGTTACGGCGAGGGCGAGGGCGCCGAGACCGAGCGGCGCACTGGCGCTTAGCGACCGGTAGTGCGCCACCGCCGCCGCGATGGCGGAATCGTCGGGCGTCGTGCCCAGCGCGACCGCATTGCGGATGTCGCTGTAAAGCAGCCCGAGTTCGGCCTCCGGCAGGGCCTGAAGTTCCGGCGGGAGGCCGCCGACGACCAGCGCATGCAGGACCGAGGGTTCAAGCGCGTACCAGACCGCAAGCACCGCCACCGCCGGCACGAATACCCACAGCGCCACATAGACGCCGTAATAGCGGGGCAGGGCCGAAAGGTCCTTCGGCCTGCCGCCGGCGAGCGCCAGCGCGCGGCGGCGGCCGAGGCGAAATCCGGCCGCTGTCAACGCCAGCAGAACGATGGTCAGGATCAGGGTCTGCATGCTGCCCCTTTGGCCCACTCAAACGAGGACAACCCGGCGCAATCGCGACCGGGCCAACCCCTGTTGTCTTGCGGCCGGCGGACCGATCCGCCGGCCGAACTTCCTACATCGCGAGCGGCGCCAGACCGATGGCTTTTTGTCGCCACGCTTCACGCTCCTCGTCGAGCATCGGAATCAGCCCCTTGTCGGCAAGGTAGCCGTCCTCTCCCCATGCCCTGTCGCCAGTGAACTCCGCCAGGAATTCGGCCATGCCCGGAATGACGCCGACATGCGCCTTCTTGGCATAGAAATACAACGGCCTGGAGACCGGATAATTGCCATTCGCAATCTCGTCGAAATCCGGCACCACGCCGTTGACCTTGCTGCCCTGGACCTTGTCCGAGTTCTGGTCCAGGAAGGAGAATCCGAACACCCCCAGCGCATCGGGATTGGCCTCCAGCTTCTGGACGATCAGATTGTCGTTTTCGCCGGCCTCGACATAGGCGCCGTCCTCGCGAATCGTGTGGCAGATCGACTTGTAGCGGTTCTTGTCTGACTCCCGCAGGGCCTCGATCCAGTCGAAATCCCTGCATCCGCCCTCGAGCGCCAGTTCGACGAACGCGTCCCTGGTGCCGGATGTCGGCGGCGGGCCGAGCACCTCAATCCTGGTGTCCGGAAGGCTCGGGTTCAGGTCCTTCCAGGTCTTGTAGGGGTTCGGGACCAGCTTGCCGCTGCCGTCCGGCACGTCCTTGGCCAGGGCCAGGAATATATCGCGCAGGGAGAGCTCATATCGTGCCGTTTTCTTCGAATTGGCGATAACGATGCCATCATAGCCGACCTTGATCTCGATGATCTCGGCCACGCCGTTATTCGCACACATCTCGACCTCCGAGGCCTTGATACGCCGCGACGAGTTGGCGATGTCGGGATGCCCGACGCCGACGCCGGCGCAGAACAGTTTCAGCCCGCCGCCGGAGCCGGTGGCTTCCACCACCGGCGTCTTGAAGCTGGTGGACTTGCCGAACCGCTCGGCGACCGTGGTCGAAAACGGAAAGACGGTGGACGATCCGACGATGCGGATCTGGTCGCGTGCCTCGGCCGCACCGGCGGCGAATCCCGCCATCACGAAAGCCAAAACAAGCATCTTCCTGGTCATAACGAAACTCCTCCTGGGATCCTGTTGTGTCTGCATTCATCTCCGGCCGGACGATTTGTCTCCGGCGCCGGTACGACGGAACCCTACGTCTCGTCCGTGAAGCCTATACAACAGTTGCATGACAGTTTCGTGACAGAATGCTCGTCAGATTGTCGCGGGCTCCTCATGGGGCCGGCCGCCGGCGGGTGCGACGGCGGCGGGAAGGCTCACGGTAAAACGGCTGCCCTCGCCGGGGATGCTTTCGATGAGCAGCCGGCCACGGTGGCGGCTTACGATGTGTTTGACGATGGCGAGGCCAAGCCCGGTGCCGCCGCGCTCGCGGCTGCGCGCCGGATCGACGCGGTAAAACCGCTCGGTCAGGCGCGGCAGGTGTTCCGGCGCAATGCCCTCGCCGTCGTCCGCCACCGTGATCGAGATCCCGTCCGCCCCGGCAGCCTTGGCGACGACCGTGACCAGCCCGCCGTCCGAGCCGTACTTGATGGCATTGCCGATCAGGTTCTCGAATATCTCGGCCAGTTGATCCCTGTCGCCAAGCACCGCCAGAGCATCCGGCTCGACCGTCAGGTTGACCGACAGGTTGCGCTTCTTCGCCTGCGGTTCGAGGAGGCCGATGATCTCTTCCAGCACCGACGCCAGCGGAACCCGGTCCGTCGGCCGGCTGTGTTCGTCCATCTCGATGCGGGCGAGGGACAGGAGGTCGTCGACCAGCCTGGCCATGCGGTTGGCCTGCTCATCCATAATGGCAAGGAATTTTGCCTGCGCCTCGGCGTCGTTACGCGCCGGGCCCCGCAGCGTTTCGATATAGCCAATCAGGCTGGTCAGCGGAGTCTTCAACTCGTGGCTGACATTGGCAACGAAGTCGGCGCGCATGCGCTCGGTCTGCTCGAGCGCGGTCAGATCGTGGAACACGACGACCGCCGCGTCGGGCAGTTGCGCACCCAGCGGCTCCACGCGCACCGCGAAACTGCGCTCCACGGGTACCGGGAAGGTAATCTCGATCGCCTGTCCGGAGGACCCGCCCAGCACGCGGTCGACCGCGTCCACCAGGTCGGGGTTGCGCAAGCCGATGGCGATGTCATAACCCGCAATATCGATACCCGCGAGGTCACGGGCGGCACGATTGGCGCGGGTGACCGTCCGGTCCGCTCTGACCAGCAGGATCGGATCGGGCATGGCATCCATGATATGCGGGCGTTCCGATGATTCGGCCGCCAGGCGTTCCAGCCTTTCCCGCCACGTCGAAACCAGCCGCTCGAACGCCCAGTTCAGCCCGTCGCTGGGCACCGGTCGCCCGGGGTCCCGTTCATCCGCGGCAAGGGCGTCGATCCGGCGGCGCAGAGCATCGCGCAGCCGTGCCGGCCGCCACGCCACCAGCCCGCCCAGAACGGCGGCCAGCAGGCCGCCGAGCAGCGCGTGCCGGAAGGCAAGCGAGCCGCCCGCAACGAGCAGGATCAGCACGGCCCAGGCAGGCAGCGCGCTGCGCAGGCTGATGCGAGCCCATTTACGCGGGCGCTGAAACCGGTCCTTCCAGTTCACGTCGAAAGGTTCCTCCCGTCGTCCGGCGCCCACTGTAACAGAAATCGGCCTCACATGAACCATGGGTAACGCCCGCACCGCACCAGATTGCCCGCCGTTAGGGCTAACTTAACCGTGGTTGGTGTTTCATGGACGCTGCTTTGCCGCCAACGTGCAGAGTACGACCCGCCTTGCCGAGAGCAGAGGACCGAAGCGATGCCCAGATTCGTTGCACTGTTGCCGTTTGCCGTCCTGGCATTTTCATGGCCGGCCCCGGCCGAGGCCGGAAAATATTCCGGACCCGGCCTTGCCGCCGATGTCGTCATCACCGACCCGGCGCTCGGCGAGGGGCGGTTTACCGGCAAGTTCCATTTCGATCGCGCCGGAACACGTTTCGACCTCAACGGCAAAAAAGCGCGGCTCAGCGCCATCATCTTCAACAGCTTCAACGAATACCTGATCACCGTCTCGCGGAAAAACAGCGTCCGCGTGAGCGAACATATTGGCGAAGCGCTGTCGGCGCAGTTCGGCGATGAGCCCTGCGGCGGATTCAAGAATGCCGTCTCGCTGGGCACGGAATCCTTATCCGGACGGACCATCCAGGTCTGGCGCTGCGAGCGCCCCAGGCAAGTCCTGCTCGATGCCGGGTTCGGGCCGGAAATCAAGGAAACGATCTGGTACGACGTCGGCCTGAAACATTTCATCCGCAAGGAAAACAATGACGGCGTCAAGATCGAACTGCGCAATATCGTCCCCGGCCGTCAGCCGCCCGCGCTGTTCGACGTCCCGTCGGACTATGCGCAGCTCAACAGCTTGTCGCGAATCGCCGATGTGGAAGCCCCGCAGTAGGCATGTTGCGGGGGCCGCGCAAAATAGGGAACGCCCCGAGATACCTGCCGAAATGCCTGCGCCATGAGATATATCGAACGGTTGAGCGTCATCTTCGCGGTCTGTGCGATTGCAGGAGGGGCGCATGCGGCCGGTTACGAAGGGCCGGGCCTGACGGCGGACATCTATATGGGCTACCAGGGCACCCTGCATCCGATGATGCGGGTTTACCTGGGGTCCAGCGGATCCCGCCTGGAGCCGTTCAATCCGGCTGAAGACGGGCCGGATCTCTATATCGCGCGGCTTTCCGACGGCGCCCATTTCGAGATCTTCCTGGACAGGCGCAGGGCCTACAAGAGCTGGATGGAAGAGGACGAGCTGGCGACGGCGCGCGGCGAATTCTGTTCCGATTTCGCGACACGGTCTAAGGCCGGCGCCGAGACCGTATCGGGACGAAAGACCGAGATCTGGAAATGCAGCGGAGCCGCCGATGGCCCCGACCAGGTGGTCTGGTGGGATCCCGTCCTGAAGGCCGAGATTCGCAAAACCCGCGCGGGGCTTGTCATCGAGCTTCGAAACATCAAGGTCGGCCAGCCGGATCCCCATCTGTTC
This sequence comes from uncultured Alphaproteobacteria bacterium, assembly GCA_947259105.1. Lineage (GTDB taxonomy): Bacteria > Pseudomonadota > Alphaproteobacteria > UBA8366 > JADFVY01. The sequence continues at coordinate 18,886 of CAMYKU010000016.1, read as the reverse complement.
GATCTGCCGGCCGGCGTGCGTATCATCAACTAGAACGCCAGACGCCCCTGCCAAAACCACACCACGCAAGCTCGTTGCGGTTGCGTGCACGGCTCGTCATCAAGTGTTCTCGTTGCCTACTTGTTTTTGTGGCCGTCCTTGCCTAGTTTCATCCGCTTTTGGCGGGCAAGGGTTGTCGCGCGCACATCCCGGCCAGACGCCGTGCTGACACACTGGCTTAGGAGCACATCAATGAAGCAAACTGTTTACGCGGCCCTGGCGGCCATGATCGTCGGGATCGGCGGTACACTGGCGGCCGGTGCCGGCGAATATTCGGGCCCGGGCTTTTCCGGCGTCGCATGGTATGGCGATACCGGGACAGCCGATCAGAAAATCGGCCGCATGTATGTGGACGGGCCCGGATTCCGGATGGAAACCCAACAGGACGGCCAGCGCATGGCGGTTCTGGCCTATTGGGACGACGAAACGGCGTACACGCTGATGCTGGACCAGAACATGTATATGGAAGTACCGGCTGAGCAGGCCGGCTCCGCAGCAGCGGATTTCGAGGGCAAGCCGTGCGACGGCTATGAAAACGCAGAAATGATCGGCTCGGAAACCGTCAACGGCCGCGCCACCGAGAAATGGCGCTGCACAGGCGAACTGGAGCCCGTACCCGGCGAGCAGGCGGCCGATTCGACGAGCTGGTTCGACCCGATAATTGGTTTCCCCGTTCGTGAGGTGAAGGATACCGGCGACGCGTTCGAGCTGCGCGACATCGAGGTCGCCCGCCAGGACGCATCGTTGTTTGACATTCCGGCCGGGTTTCAGAAGCTGGACATGGAAGCGGTGATGCAACAGATGATGCGGCAGCAGCAGGGCCAGTAGCCGCCCTCTGCCCGCATTGCGGAAGAGGCCCGGAACACAAGCGTTCCGGGCGTTTCGTTTGCGTCAGGCGGCCGCCGCCGGTCACGGGACCCACCTTACAATGCGTTCGCGCCGGTCTCTCCCGTCCTGATCCGCACGGCCTCGCCCATCGGTAGTACGAATATCTTCCCGTCGCCGATCTGATCGGTCCGGGCGGACTCCTGGATGCCCTGCACCGCCCGCTCGGCGACGTCATCGTTGACCGCGACCTCGATCTTGATCTTGGGCACGAAATTCACCGTGTACTCGGACCCGCGGTAGATTTCCTTGTGCCCCTTCTGCCGGCCGTAACCCTTGACCTCGCTGACCGTCATGCCTTCGATCCCGAGCGCTGTCAGGGCTTCTCGAACCTCGTCAAGCCGCGACGGTTTGATGACCGCGATAATGAGCTTCATACTCGGCACTCCCTGTACAAGATTCCGGCGCCGCTTGCGGTCACCAGTGGTAGCCTCGCTCGCCGTGCTCCCGGATGTCGAGGCCTTCGGTCTCCACATCGGCTGCGACGCGCAGACCGACGGTGGCGTCGAGCAGCTTGAGGATGACGATGCTCAGCACCCCGGACCAGACCGCGACGATCGCCACCCCGGCGGCCTGCACCCAAAGGTGCCCGCCGATCGAAGCCCCCTCGGCCAGGCCGACACCACCAAGCGCGGTTGCGGCGAAGACCGCCGTCAGCAGCGTACCGGTGGCGCCGCCGACCCCGTGGACCGCGAACACGTCCAGCGAATCGTCGACATGCAGCTTGTGTTTGAGTGTCTGGGTCGCCCAGTAGCAGATGAGGCCGCCGCCGAGACCGCATGCCACGGCGCCCACCGGGCCAACGAATCCGGAGGCGGGCGTGATCGTCGCCAGCCCGGCCACCATGCCGGTGACCATGCCGACCAGGCTCGGACGGCCATGCTGCACCCATTCGATGACCATCCAGACCAGCGCCCCGATGGCTGCGGAAACATGGGTGACCGTAATGGCCATGCCGGCGGCGCCGTCCGATGTGAGCGCGCTGCCGCCGTTGAAGCCGAACCAGCCGACCCACAGCATGGCGGCGCCGATCATGGTGAAACCGGGGCTGTGCGGCGGCGTGATCTCGCGCGGGAAGCCCTGGCGGCCGCCGATGACGATGGCGGCGACCACGGCGGACACGCCGGCGGTGACGTGAACCACCAGGCCGCCGGCGAAGTCGCGCACCCCGACATCGCCCAGCCAGCCGCCGTCGCTGAGCAGCCCGCCGCCCCAGATCCAGTGTGCGACCGGCGCGTAGACCAGGATGGCCCAGAGCGCCGTGAACCACAGCATCGCACTGAACTTCATGCGTTCGACGAAGGCGCCGACGATGAGCGCCGGCGTGATGATCGCAAACGTCATCTGGAACATGAAGAACACCGTTTCCGGGATGTCGCCGGACAGCGTGCCGGCCCCGACGCCCCACAGGAACGCCTTGCCGAACCCGCCGTAAACCGCGTTCGCGGATCCGCCATCGCCGAACGCGAAGCTGTACAGGAAGACCAGCCACATCACCGAGACGAGACAGGCGATCGCGAAGCAGTGCATCAGCACCGACAGCAGGTTCTTGGCCTGGACCAGGCCGCCGTAGAACAGCGCCAGCCCGGGCAGCGTCATGAACAGGACCAGCGCCGTCGAGGTCATGATCCAGGCGGTGTTGGCGCCGTTCAGCGCGCCGCTCTCCTGGGCGAGAGCAGGTGTTGCGGCCAGCAGCAGGACGCCGGCCAGCCCGGCCCACGACCCGATTTTCGGGATCTTTCGCATCGTACCCCCTGTTCCGTTCGTTGCGCATCTGTGAGCGTGCGCTTATCGCAGAAGCCGGCCGATATTGTCCGACCGGACGCGCCCTGTCACCCGATTAATGCACTCCTGGCGGCAGCCTGTTGCGGAAGGTCGTTCAGTAGACGGGGGCGTTGACCGCGGCCAGTTTGGCTTCCGCTATGGCAAGCGCTTTTTCGGCGGCGTCCTTTTCCACCTCGTCGCGCGCCGCCGCGACATCGTCGCGCAGGTCCGGGAGCGTGCCCTCGACCGCCGCGCGGTCGATTTCGCCCATCGGCACCGCGTCATCCGCCAGTACCGTGCAGCGCTCGGGCGTCACCTCGGCGAACCCTCCGGCGACAAAGAAGCGCGCCGTCACCGCGCCGTGCTCGTACACCGCGATCACCCCGGCGCGGACCGAGGAGACGGTCGGCGCGTGCCCTCCCAGCACGCCGAAATCACCCTCCGAGCCCGGAACGACCACCATTTCGACGGCTTCCGAGACCAGCAGCCGCTCCGGCGAGACCAGTTCGAACTCGATCGTATCGGACATCCGCGCGACTCCCGATCAGGCCGCTTCGGCCGCCATGCGCTTGGCCTTCTCGACGGCCTCTTCGATGGTGCCGACCATGTAGAAGGCGGCTTCCGGCAGGTCGTCGTAGTTGCCGGCGACAATGCCCTTGAAGCCTTTGATGGTGTCCTCCAGGCTGACCAGCACACCCGGGGAGCCGGTGAACACCTCGGCCACGAAGAAGGGCTGCGAGAGGAAGCGCTGGATCTTGCGGGCGCGGGCGACGACCAGCTTGTCGTCTTCAGAGAGCTCGTCCATGCCCAGAATCGCGATGATGTCCTGCAGCGACTTGTAAGTCTGCAGCACCTCCTGCACCGAGCGCGCGACCGCATAGTGTTCCTCGCCGATGACGCGCGGGTCGAGCATCCGCGAGGTCGAATCGAGCGGGTCGACCGCCGGGTAGATGCCGAGCTCCGCGATCTGGCGCGACAGGACCGTCGTCGCGTCGAGATGCGCGAACGAGGTCGCCGGCGCCGGGTCGGTCAGATCGTCCGCCGGCACGTAAATCGCCTGCACCGAGGTGATCGAACCCTTGTCGGTCGAGGTGATGCGCTCCTGCAGCGTGCCCATGTCGGTGGCCAGCGTCGGCTGATAGCCGACCGCCGAGGGTATGCGGCCCAGCAGGGCCGATACTTCCGAGCCCGCCTGGGTGAAGCGGAAGATATTGTCGATGAACAGCAGCACGTCCTGGCCTTCCTCGTCGCGGAAATATTCCGCGAGGGTCAGGCCGGTCAGGCCGACCCGCGAACGCGCGCCCGGCGGCTCGTTCATCTGGCCATAGACCAGCGCCGCCTTGGAGCCGTCGCCTTCGAGGTCGATAACGCCCGACTCGATCATCTCGTGATAGAGGTCGTTGCCCTCGCGGGTCCGCTCTCCGACCCCGGCGAACACCGAATAGCCGCCATGCGCCTTGGCGATGTTGTTGATCAGCTCCATGATGATGACAGTCTTGCCGACGCCGGCGCCGCCGAAAAGGCCGATCTTGCCGCCCTTGGCGTAGGGCGCCAGCAGATCAACGACCTTGATGCCGGTGATCAGGATTTCCGATTCCGTCGACTGGTTTACGAAGTCCGGCGCACTGCGGTGAATCGGGAGCTTGTGTTTGGCATCGACCGGACCGCGCTCGTCGACCGGATCGCCGATGACGTTAATGATGCGTCCCAGCGTCTCGGGGCCGACCGGCACGGTGATCGGGCCGCCGGTATCCGTGACTTCCAGGCCACGCACGAGGCCTTCCGTGGAGTCCATGGCTACCGTACGGACCATCGACTGGCCGAGATGCTGCGCCACTTCCAGCACCAGTTTCTGGCCCTGGTTTTCGCATTGCAGTGCGTTCAGGATCGCCGGCAGGTCGCCTTCGAAACGCACGTCGACCACGGCGCCCATGACCTGGGAGACTGAGCCGACAAGGTTCTTCGCCATCTTATATAGCTCCTATTCGCAAACTGTCGCGCGCGCGCGCCGGTCCGGTCCGGCTACAACGCTTCCGCGCCCGAAATGATCTCGATGAGTTCCTTGGTGATCGCGGCCTGACGCGCACGATTGTACTGAATCGACAGATTGTCGATCATGTCGCCGGCGTTGCGGGTCGCGCTGTCCATCGCGGTCATCCGCGCGCCCTGCTCGCTGGCGGCATTCTCGAGCAGCGCCCGGAACAGCTGGACGCATATGTTCTTGGGCAGCAGGGCATCCAGGATTTCCGATTCCTCCGGCTCGTACTCGTAGAGCGTGCCTGCGGCAGGGACGGCCGGCTCTCCGGCCTCGGCCTCCTGCGCGGCGAAGGGGATAAGCTGCTGCTGGGTGACGATCTGGGTCATCGCCGACTTGAACCGGTTATAGATCACCGTGCAGACGTCGAATTCACCCGATTCGAACATGCGAGTCACCTTGTCGGCGACCGATTCCACATGCGCGTAGGTCAGGCTGGGCTTTCCGATGTCGGTCATCGTATCGATGATCCGCTTGCCGTATTCGCGGCGCAACTGATCGCGGCCCTTCCTGCCGACGCACAGGATCTTCACTGTCTTGCCGGCCTCGACGAGGCTGCGGATCCGCGCCCGCGCGGCACGCACGATGGAAGAGTTGAAACCGCCGCACAGACCGCGGTCGGCGGTGGCGACGACCAGCAGATGGACATCGTCCCTGCCGGTTCCGGCCAGCATCGCCGGGGCGCCCGGGCGGCCCTCGGCCGCGACCGCAAGCGCCCCCAGCACCTGCTCCATGCGCTCGGCGTAGGGGCGGGCGGCTTCGGCCTGTTCCTGCGCGCGGCGCAATTTGGCCGCGGCGACCATCTTCATGGCCGACGTGATCTTGCGCGTCGAGGTGACGCTGCTGATCCGGATCTTGAGGTCCTTGAGGCTCGGCATGTCGTCCGATCCCGCCTTTCGTTATCCGATTCCCGGCATTGCCGCGATGCTCAGGCGAAGGTCTTGGCGTAACCGTCGATGAAGGCGGTCAGCTTCGCGTCGGTATCGTCCGAAATATCCTGCTCGGTGCGGATCGCCGCCAGGATATCCTCTCCCTTGGCCCGGATTTCGTCGAGCAGCCCGTGTTCGAAGCGGGTGACGTCGGAAACGGCGATCGGGTCCAGGTAACCGCGCACGCCGGCGAAGATCGAGATCACCTGCTCCTCGACCGGAAGCGGACTGTACTGATCCTGCTTCAGGACTTCGGTCAGGCGCGCGCCGCGGTTCAGGAGCCGCTGGGTCGCGGCATCGAGATCCGAGGCGAACTGCGCGAAGGCCGCCATCTCGCGATACTGGGCAAGCTCCAGCTTGATGCTCCCGGCCACCTTCTTCATCGCCTTGACCTGCGCGGCCGACCCCACCCGGCTGACCGACAGGCCGACGTTGATGGCCGGGCGGATACCCGAATAGAACAGTTCCGTTTCCAGGAAGATCTGGCCGTCGGTGATCGAGATCACATTTGTCGGGATATAGGCGGAGACGTCGCCGGCCTGGGTCTCGATGACCGGCAATGCGGTCAGCGACCCGCTGCCGTGGTCGTCGTTCATCTTCGCCGCGCGCTCCAGCAGGCGCGAATGGAGATAGAACACGTCGCCCGGGTAGGCTTCGCGGCCCGGCGGCCGGCGCAGCAGCAGCGACATCTGGCGGTAGGCGACGGCATGCTTGGAAAGGTCGTCGTAGACGATCACCGCATGCATGCCGTTGTCGCGGAAAAACTCGCCCATCGTGCAGCCGGTATAGGGCGCCAGGAACTGCAGCGGCGCGGGCTCCGAGGCAGTGGCCGCCACGACGATGGAGTATTCCAGCGCGCCGTTGTCTTCCAGCGTCTTGACGATCTGCGCCACGGTGGAACGCTTCTGGCCGACCGCGACATAGATGCAGTAAAGCTTCTTCGATTCGTCATCACCGGCATTGATCGGCTTCTGGTTGATGAACGCATCGATCGCGACGGCGGTCTTGCCGGTCTGGCGATCGCCGATGATCAGCTCGCGCTGTCCGCGGCCGATCGGCACCAGGCTGTCGACCGCCTTCAGGCCGGTCTGCATCGGCTCGTGCACCGATTTGCGCGGGATGATGCCGGGCGCCTTGACCTCGACGCGCTTGCGCTCGGCGCCCTCGATCGGGCCCTTGCCGTCGATCGGGTTGCCGAGACCGTCGACGACGCGGCCCAGCAGGCCCTTGCCGACCGGGACGTCCACGATGGCGCCGGTCCGCTTGACGATATCGCCTTCCTTGATGTCCCGGTCGTCGCCGAAAATCACGACACCGACATTGTCGGTCTCAAGGTTCAGCGCCATGCCCTTGATGCCGCCCGGGAACTCGACCATCTCGCCGGCCTGGATCAGGTCGAGGCCGTAGATGCGCGCAACGCCGTCGCCGACCGATATCACCTGGCCGACCTCGGCAACTTCGGCCTCGGTACCGAAATTGGCGATCTGCTCCTTGATGATGTTGGAAATTTCCGCAGCCCGGATTTCCATCAACCTGTCCCTTTCATCGCGATTTTGAGCTTCTGCAGCTGCGTGCGCAGCGAGGAGTCGATCATCCGGCTACCGACCTTGACGACCAGGCCGCCGAGGATCGACGGGTCCACCCTGGCGGCGATCGCCACCTTGCCGCCGACCGCCTTCATGAGCGCCGCTTCCAGGGCCTTGGACTGAGAGTCGCTCAGCGGGTGCGCCGTGACGACGTCCGCCGTGACTTCGCCGCGCCGCGAGGCGAGTTCCGCCATATAGGCCCGGATGATACCCGAAAGCACGAACAGCCGGCGGTTCGCCGTGACCACGCCGAGGAACTTCCCGGTCAGCTCATGCGCGCCCATCTTGTCGAGCAGCGCGGACATGGCGTTCCATTGTGCGTCCCGGTCGAGGACCGGGCTGCGGACCAGGCGCCGCATGTCCTCGCTGCCGTCCAGCGCGGCCTGAAGCGCCGACAGGTCCCCGGCGACGCCGTCGAGCGCCTTGCCTTCGTCCGCCAGCTCATACAGCGCCGCAGCATAGCGGCCGGCCAGTCCGGACTCACTTGCCTTGCCTGCCAACCGAAACTCCCTGAAAAATACCCGTCGACCCCGCCATGCCGGCGGGCGGTCCCGAAACCTCTCGAAACGGCGAGAATAGGCCCGCCCGTCCGCGGCGCGCCGTCTTTAACACACGCCACATTGGGTGGCAAGCCGAGTCTGGCCGGGGGGTTCGGCGACGCTGGATATGCGCGCCGCCGGCGCCCGAAGGCATGCGATCCCCGCAACTCAGAGCGCGTAGCGCGACACCGCCTCTTCGTCCCATTCGATGCCGATGCCGGGGACATCCGGCGCCGTCACATGCCCGTCGATCACCGGCAGCTTGTGTTTCAGGACCGGCTGCGCCCAGTCGACGAACTCCAGCCAGTGCCGGGTCGGCGTGACGGCCAGGAGATGGGCGCTGATTTCGGGATAGAGATGGGAGGACAGTGGCAGGCCCCGCGGCTCCGCCATTCCGGCGGCGCGCAGCCAGCCGGAAACGCCGCCGATCTTCCCGGCATCCGGCATGAACAGGTCGCACGACCCGGCGTCGAGCGCCTTCTGCATGTCGTGCACGCCCCAGCAGTTTTCGCCGATCTGGATCGGCACCGGCGATCCTTCACGGACCCGCGCGCAGCCGGCGTAATCGTCGAAGCGCACCGGCTCCTCGATCCATTCGAGGCCGAGATGGCCGAGGGCCCGGGCGCGCTTTTCGGCTTCCGACGGGTCGAGCGCCTGGTTGTAGTCGGTCATGATGCGGATGTTTTCGCCGACCGCTTCGCGCACCGCCTCGGCGACCGCGACGTCGTCGCCGAGATGCGGATAGCCGAGGCGCAGCTTGATGGCAGAGTAACCCTCTCCCGCCAGTTCGCGGGCGTCATCCGGCGCATGTTCAAGGCCGATCAGGCCGAGCCCCTTGCTGTTGTAAGCAGGGATCGACATCGGCTCGGCCCCGAGCAGGCGGCACAGGGGCAATCCGTGGCTCTTCGCCAGCGCGTCCCAGGCCGCCATGTCGATGGCGGATGCCGCCATCATGGTCAGTCCCTGCAGGCCGAGCAGGCGAAATCGCGCCTGCACCCCTTCCATCAGGCGGCCGGGGGCCAGCGGCTCGCCCTTGAGCGCCGCGCCAAGGCCTTCAATCAGGCGCGCGACCGGCGCCAGCGCCATCGGTGTATAGCAGAACACATAGGCCGAGCCGGTGATCCCGCGGCCGGTTTCCAGATCGACCAGCACCAGCGGCGCGGTCGTCACCGAACCGCCCGCCGTCGCCAGCGGCTTCGACATCGGCACGTTCACCGGGCGCGCCCGCAGTTCCCTTACGATCGGTGTCTCGTCGGCCATGTCCGTCTTCCCTCGTTTGCGATACCGGCGGCTGCGATTGAATCACAGGAAACTGTATGGGTCCACGTCCACCTGCACGCGCACGCCGTTGGGCCAGCGGACCTGGGACAGCCAGCCCTTCAGCGCCCTCTGCACGTCGACGCCGCGGGAGGCCTTGAGCAGCAGGCGGCGGCGGTGGCGGCCGCGCAGCATGGCGAGCGGCGCGGGGGCGGGACCCAGCACGCGTATATCACCGGTATGCGGCGCAGCGCGACCGAGGGCGGCGGCGGCCCTGTCGACCTGCGCCTCCTCGGGTCCTGAGACGATCAGCGCCGCGAGGCGGCCGAAGGGGGGCCAGCCGCCCTGCCGCCGCATCTCCGATTCGGCGGCGAGGAAGCGGTCGCGGGCGCCGTCGGCCAGCGCCTGCATGACGGCGTGGTCCGGGTGGTAGGTCTGCAGCAGCACCCGCCCCGGCCGGTCCTCTCGGCCTGCCCGTCCGGCCACCTGGTGTAGCAGCTGGAAGGTGCGTTCGGCCGCGCGCAGGTCGCCGCCGACCAGGCCGAGGTCGGCATCGACCACGCCGACCAGGGTCAGCATCGGGAAATGGTGTCCCTTGGCGACGATCTGCGTGCCGATGATGATATCGACGTCCCGGTTGGCGACCGCCTCGACGAACGCGGCCGCGGCGGCCGGCCCGCGCACGGTATCGCTGGTCATCACCGCGAGCCGCCGGTCCGGGAACAGGGTCACGACCTCTTCGGCGAGACGCTCGACGCCGGGCCCGCACGCCGCCATGCGGTCCTCGGCGCCGCATTCGGGGCACAGCGACGGCAGCGCCGCCGCGTAGCCGCAGTGATGGCACTGCATCTGCCCGGTCAGCCTGTGCTCGACCAGCCAGGAAGTGCAGTTCGGACATTGCAGCCGGTGGCCGCAAACGCGGCACAGGGTCAGCGGCGCATAGCCCCTGCGGTTCAGGAACAAGAGCGCCTGTTCGCCGGCCTCGAGGGTCTCGCCCAGCGCTTGCACCAGCGGGCCCGAAAGCCACCTGCCGCGCGCCGGCGGATCGCGGCGCATGTCGAGGAGCTCGACATCGGGCAGCTCGGCGACGCCATGGCGCACCGGCAGATGGAGCCGGCGATAGCGCCCCGATTCGCAGTTGCTGACGGTTTCCAGCGCCGGTGTCGCGGACGCCAGCACGATCGGGATCGCCCCGATACGCGCCCGCACCACGGCCATGTCGCGGGCATGGTAGATCACCCCGTCCTCCTGCTTGTAGGAGGCATCGTGTTCTTCGTCGACGACGATCAGTCCAAGGTCTGGAAACGGCAGGAACAGGGCCGACCGCGCGCCGACCACGACACGCGCCTTGCCCTCGGCGACGCGGCGCCAGCAGCGCCGGCGCACGCCGCGGGCAATATCCGAATGCCAGACATCCGGCTCCACGCCGAAGCGATCCGCGAACCGCGCCAGGCACTGGCCGGTCAACGCGATCTCGGGCAGCAGCACCAGCACCTGGCGGCCGGATTCCAGGGCGGCGGCGACCGCCTCGAAATAGACCTCGGTCTTGCCGGAACCGGTGACGCCGTCCAGCAGGGTGACCGAGAATCCCGCCGTGGCCGCGTCCCGCAGAGCCGTCGCGGCGTCCTGCTGCTCCGGCGACAGCGCGGGTCCCGGCCGGCCGGGATCGGGCCCGGCGGCGGCGCCGCCATCCGCCGGCAGGGCGACGCGGACCAGCGCGCCCGCGGCGGCGAGGCCGGTGATCACGCCGACGCTGACCCCGGCTTCGCGGGCAAGGTCCGTTGCACCGCGTGCGGGGCCGCGGGCGATCGTCTCCAGAACCCGTCCGCGCGCCGCCGTCATGCGGATCTCCGGCAGCTTCCCGGCGATCGCGTAACCGACCCGGGGCGGGGCGGGCTCGAGCGCCTCGGGGATGCTCATCGCCATGCGCAGCACGGCGCCGGCCGGCGAGAGGGTATAGCGCGCGATCCAGTCGACCAGATCGCGGAGCGCATCCGGCATCGGCGGGCAGTCGAGCCGCGCAGCGACGTCCTTAAGGCGCCCGTCCGCAATGCCGGCCGGATCGCCATCGCCCCAGACCACGCCTGTGACCGCGCGGCGGCCGAGCGGCACCGACACGAAATCGCCGGGCGTTAACGTCATGTCAGGAGGTAACCGGTAATCATAGGCGGTGCCGAGCGGCAACGGCAGCAGCACCGATACCCGCCTTGCGGCGGCCGGTTCGAATTCGGTCTTGCTGGCGTGGCGCATCGGCATCGGTTAGACTCGCACCTTCATCTAGCACCCCGCGGGCCGCGGGCGCCATGGCGAAGGGGCCGGCGGGACAACAGGGGAGAGCAGGGACGGTCATGAAATTCTTCGTCGACACCGCGGACGTCGCGGAAATCAAGGAGCTCGCGGCGACCGGCCTGGTCGACGGCGTGACCACGAATCCGTCGCTGGTCGCGAAGACGGGCCGCGACTTCTTCGAGGTCCTGCGCGAGATCTGCGACATCGTCGACGGGCCGATCAGCGCCGAAGTGGCCGCAACCGATTACGATACGATGCTGGCGGAGGGCCGGGCGCTGTCGAAACTCGCTGACCATATCGCGGTCAAGGTGCCGCTGACCCCCGACGGCCTGAAGGCCTGCAAGGCGCTGACCTCCGAGGGGATCATGGTCAATGTGACGCTGTGCTTTTCGGCGGCGCAGGCGATTCTCGCCGCCAAGGCGGGGGCGAGTTTCGTTTCGCCTTTCGTGGGGCGGATCGACGATGTCGGCTCCGACGGCATGGCGCTGATCGCCGATATCGTCGAAATCTACGCCGGCTACCTTGATTTCGAGACGGAAATCCTGGTCGCCTCGGTACGCCACCCGATGCATGTGGTCGACGCCGCCAAGATGGGCGCCGATATCGTAACGATACCGCCGGGCGTGCTGCGCGCCATGTTCAACCACCCGCTCACCGACAAGGGTCTCGCCGCCTTTCTCGCCGACTGGAAGAAAACGGGCCAGTCGATCCTGGACCGCTGAGGACACCGCATCCCGATGACCCAGACCCGCAAGAACGAACGCGAAAAAGGCCTGTCGGCAGAGGAAATCGCCGACTGGCTGCGCGACAACCCCGAGTTTCTGACCCAGAACCCGGACCTGCTGGACGGCGTGCCCGCGCCGGCGCGCGAACTCGGCGGCGGCATCTCCGACCTGCAGCAGGCGCTGATCGAAAAGCTGCGCAGCGATCTGGAACTGGCGCGCCAGCGCCAGCGCGACCTGATCACCACCAGCCGGGCCAACCTCTCCAGCCAGACGCGAATCCATGAATGCATCCTCACGATGCTGGCGGCGACCTCCTTCGAGCAGCTGATCCAGGCGGTGACCACGGATTTCGCGGTGCTGCTGGATCTCGACGTCGTAACCCTGTGCATCGAAGCGGACGGGTCCGAGCTGGCCACGCCGCATCTGCGCGGCCTGCACGTCGTGCCGGCCGGCACCGTGCAGCGGCTGCTCGGCGACGGGCGGCCGGTGCTGCTGCGCAGCCATGTCGATGGCGAACCCGAGATTTATGGCGGCGGCGCGCCGCTGGTCGCCTCGGACGGGCTGGCGCGGCTGTCGATATCGCCGAGCACGCCGCCCGGCCTGATCGCCTTCGGTTCGCGCCGGGCGGGCAAGTTCGAGGCCGGCCAGGCAGTGGAATTGCTGGCGTTCCTCGCCCGCAGCCTGGAGCGCGCCATCCGATTATGGCTGAAACTGCCCTAGACGGCCCGGCGGCCGACACGGCGCTGTCCCGCGCGATCGACGACTGGCGGCGCTGGCTCATCCATGAGAAGCGTGCATCCCCCCATACGATCGACGCCTATTCGCGCGATCTCGGCGGCTTTCTTGCCTTCCTGCGGCAGCATCTCGGCGGGTCGCCGGGGCTCGGCGACCTCGATGGCCTGTCGGCGGCCGATTTCCGGGCCTGGATGGCGCGCCGGGCCGCCGCGGGCCTGAGCCGGAGTTCGACCGCCCGGGCGATGTCGGTGCTGCGCAATTTCTTTCGCTGGCTGGAGCGCAACGGGTATGGCGCCAACCACGCGATTCGCGCGATGCGCAGCCCGAAGCGGCCACACGGCATTCCACGGCCGCTGCCGGTCGCGGATGCCGACCTGCTGTTGCAGTCGGTCGATCTGCTGCCGGGTGAGCCGTGGGAGACCCAGCGGGACGTGGCGCTGTTCACCCTGCTTTATGGCTGCGGCCTGCGCATTTCGGAGGCGCTGGGCCTGGCCCGGCGGGATGCGCCGACGGGCGACTCGCTCCGCGTGACCGGCAAGGGCGGCAAGGAGCGGATGCTGCCCGTCCTGCCGCTTGTGCGCGATGCGATCGGGGCGTATCTCGCGGCCTGCCCGCTTGGGGCCGGCGATGACGGGCCGCTGTTCCTCGGCCGGCGCGGCAAGCGACTCAATCCCGGAGTCGCGCAGCGCCGGCTGCGGGAATTGCGGATCCTCCTGGGCCTGCCGCAGACGGTAACGCCGCATGCGCTGCGGCACAGCTTCGCGACGCACCTGCTGGGCGCGGGCGTCGATCTGCGGTCGATCCAGGAGCTGCTGGGACATGCCTCGCTGTCCACGACGCAGCGCTATACCGAGGTCGATTCGGAGAGTCTGATGGCGACTTATCGCGCCGCCCATCCGCGCGCCGACTGAGGCCCGTGTTCCGGGAAACCGGGCGATTCATCCTATATTCATTCTTGTCCGGTCAGGATTGCCGCGCTCAAAGCAAGCCAGGAGTAACAATACGATGCGCAAGTCATACGTTATGGCGGTCATGGCCGCGGCGTTCGCGGTCAGCGCCTGTATCGGCGCCGCCAGCCCGGCCGGTGCGGTGGAGATCGCCTTCAGTGCGAAGGAAAAGTCGATCATCGCCAGCTTCTACGACAGCCACGGCGGCAATCCGGACAAGGGCAAGGACAAGAAAAACAAGAACAAGGGCGTGGGCAACCAGGGCATGCCGCCGGGTCTGGCGAAGCAGGGCAAACTGCCGCCGGGCATCGCCAAGCGGCAGCTGCCGGGCTCGCTGGTCGCGCAGCTCCCGCCGCCGCCGAAGGGCTATGAGCGGGTGATCGTCGACAACGACGTCCTACTGGTCAATATCGCAACGCAGATCGTGCACGACGTCCTGACCGACGCCCTGCGATAGCGCATTATCCACTTATGTGGAGGCGGCTCCGGCCCGCTCCTCCACCCGGCCACCCAACGGTATCGTACACTGTGGGTGGCCGGGTGGAGGAGCGGGCCGGAGCGAACTTAACGGAAATTGCGCCAGCCAATTCGGACAATTCCGGACACGGGGGAGGCTGCTCAGCCAGGCGTGTTCGCCTGCGCCGCTTCGTGGGCTTCCTCGGCGCGGCGCGCCATCGTGAGCATGAGCAAGGGGCCGATCAGGATCACCACGCTGAGCGAGGCGAAGGCGAGTCCCCAGGCAAAGCCGCTGTCGGCCCCGCCGCCAAGATCGAGCGTCATGCCGAAGGCGAGTGGACCGAGCGCCGACCCGACGAAGCCGATCATCGAGTGCATCGCCATGGTGGCGCCGCGGTAGCGCGGGTCGGCGGCGGCGACCATGCCGGCGGTCAGGGTCGCGGAATCGCCGATCACCGTCCAGCCATAGACGAAGGCGAGCGCCAGCACGGCGATGAACGGCAGGGTCGCGCCGGAAATGCCGAACAGGGTGCCGGCCACCGCCGACGCCGTCATCACCGCGATCAGCACCCTGCGGCGGCCGAACCGGTGGGCGAGCTCGTTGCCGAGAACGCTGGCCGGCAGGCCCACCAGGTTGACCAGCGCGGCCAGGATGGTGACGCTCCACGCCACGCCCAGCGCGCCCGCCGGCTGTTGCGCCTGGGCGAATACCAGGAAGGCGACGATCCACGTGCGGTATCCGAACAGCTCCCAGTTATGGACGCAGTAGCCGAAGGTGAAGGCGAGCGCCCGGCGGTTGGCCAGCACCGGCCGGAAATCGAGCAGCCTTGTGGTCGGCATGGCATCTGCTGCCGGCTTTGAGGGACGCAGGATGCCCATCGCCATGGCGACCGCGATGGCCGGGCCGATCGCCGAAAGGCCGAAGGCCCAGCGCCAGTCGAGGAGGGCCTCGAGCTCGCCGGCGACGACGAAGGAGAGGCTGGATCCGACCCCGAAGCTTGCGGTATAGAACGCGACCGCACGGCTCTGCAAGCGGTCGGGCAGCATGTCGGTCAGCGCCTTCAGCCCGGGCATGTAGGTGCCGGCAAGACCCACGCCCTGCAGGCCGCGCCAGACGCTGGCGCTGACCACCCCGTCCGCGGCCAGCGCGAAGCCGAGCGCGGAGACCACGCTGAGCGCCATGGCGGCAAGGTAGATGCGGCGCGGGTCGACCCGGTCGGTCAGCGTGACCAGCACCGGCACCGCGAGCAGGTAGCCGACGAAGTAGACGCCGCCGATCCAGCCCGCCGCGGTGTTGCTGAGCCCCCACTCGGCGTTGAAGGTCGGCAGCAGCGCCGGGAAGGTCGAGAACGCCGCCATGCCCATGATTTCGGCCATGCACATGGCGAAGATCACGGCGGCCGGCGGCGCCCGGCGCATCATCTCAGCCGCCTCGCGTCTTCGCTGCCGCCGCCTTCTTCGTCATCGTCAGATGTGGACCGGCCGGCCGGCCACCGCCAGCGCCGCCTCCTTGACCGCCTCGGAGAGCGTCGGGTGGCCATGGGTGCTGCGCGCGATATCCTCCGCCGCGCCGCCGAATTCCATGACCACGACGATCTCATGGATCATGGTGCCGGCGTCGGGGCCGACGATATGGGCGCCGAGCACGCGGTCGGTCTTTGCATCGGCGAGGATCTTGACGAACCCGTCGGTCTCCATGTTGGTGCGCGCCCGGCTGTTGGCGGTGAACGGGAAACTGCCGGCGCGGTATTCGGTTCCCGCTTCCTTGAGCTGCTGTTCGGTCGCGCCCACCGCGGCGACCTCGGGCCAGGTGTAGACGATGCTGGGGATCGCATCGTAGTTCACATGGGATTTCTGGCCGGCGATCGCCTCGACGCAGGCGACGCCCTCGTCCTCGGCCTTGTGGGCCAGCATCGGCCCCGGCACGCAATCGCCGATGGCGTAGACCCCGTCCGCCGTCGTCCGGTACCGATCGTCGACGACGATGAAACCGCGCTCGTCGGTTTTGACGCCGGCCTTCTCCAGGCCCAGCCCGTCGGTGTAGGGGCGGCGCCCGATCGACACCAGCGCCACGTCGCAGTCGACGGTCTCGGCCTTGCCGCCGGAAGCGGGCTCGACGCCAAGCTTGATGCCGGATTTGCCCGCCTTGGCGGACGTGACCTTGCTGCCGAGCCGCAGGGTCATGCCCTGCTTCTTCATGATCCGCCCGAAATTCTTCGAGACCTCGCCGTCCATCTCGGGCAGCACCCGGTCGAGGAACTCGACCACCGTGACCTGCGCCCCGAGGCGCCGCCAGACCGATCCCAGCTCGAGCCCGATGACGCCGCCGCCGACCACCACCAGGTGCTTGGGCACCCTGGCCAGCGTCAGCGCGCCGGTCGACGAGACGATGCGTTTTTCGTCGATCTCGACGCCGGGCAGCGTCATCACGTCGGAGCCGGTGGCGATCAGGATGTGCTTCGCCTGAAGGATCTCGGCCTTGCCGCCGTCGGCCGGCGTGACCGCGACCTTGCCGGGCCCTGCGAGGCTGCCGGCGCCCCTGAAGTGGTCGATCATGTTCTTCTTGAACAGGAACGCGACGCCCTTGGTGAGGTCGCCGACGACCTTGTCCTTGCGCGCCATCATCGCCTTCAGGTTCAGCTTCACCGCGCCGAGGTCCACGCCATGGGCCGCGAAGCTGTGGTTGGCTTCCTCGAACTTCTCGGAGCTGTTCAGCAGCGCCTTGGACGGGATGCAGCCGATGTTCAGGCAGGTGCCGCCCAACGCGTCGCGCTTCTCGACGCACGCCGTCTTCAGACCGAGCTGGGCCGCCCGGATCGCCGCGACATAGCCGCCGGGGCCCGCGCCGATGACGATGAGGTCGTATTGGGACTCGCTCATGGATGCCGCTCTCTTGTGAACGCAATGGCCGGTGAATCGGGATTCGCGCGGGACATTGCCCGATCCGCCCGGGCCATACAAGAATCGATTGCCGACGGTACGTAATGCGGTTGGGTGGACTCGGCGCCGGTGCAAGCCTCACAACACCCTTCGTCCAAACACGCCTCATCCTGAGCCTGTCGAAGGATGCGTCGCCCGGGGAGGGCACAGTCAGCGGAAGCGCCGTTCTCAAAGCGCTTTCGCCGATTTCCATTCCCCCAACACATCCTTCGACAGGCTCAGGATGAGGCGTGTTTGGTGAGCGGGAAATGGAAATCGGTCCACCGATGCCCCGTCCGCACACCCGCGCAAAGGTCTCCAGGATGAGGCGTGCGTGGAAAGAACGTAAAGGAAAGAAAACACCCAGCGGACGGCGCGCCACCGCTTGCTTGTCCGCCCGCGGCAAATCGTCGGGTGGGAAGATTCCTACACCCGCGAGCGTTGCCGGGGACATGCTTATCGTTGTACTGGACTCGCAGCTTGGGCTTAATCTCGAAATCAAGGGGGCTTCACCGATGTTCAACACGATCGACGATCTCGATCTCGATGGACGCCGCGTGCTGGTGCGCGGCGACCTCAACGTGCCCGTCGCCGGCGGCAGGGTGACCGATGCGACGCGCATCGAGCGCCTGGCGCCGACGATCCGCGAGCTTTGCGGCAAGGGCGCCCGGGTCGTCGTGATGTCGCATTTCGGCCGGCCCAAGGGCAAGGTGGTCGCGGAGATGTCGCTGAAGCCCGTGGCCGCGGCGCTCTCCCGGGCGCTGGGCGGCGTGGATATCGCGTTCGCGCCGGACTGCATCGGCGATGCGGCGGCGTCCGTGGTCGATGCGCTGGCGCCCGGCGGTGTGGCGCTGCTGGAGAATTTGCGCTTCCATCCGGGCGAGGAAGCGAACGACGCGGATTTCGCGGCGCAGCTCGCGAAGCTGGGCGACGCCTACGTGGACGACGCGTTTTCCGCCGCCCATCGCGCCCACGCCTCGACCGAGGCCATCGCGAGGCTGCTACCCGCCGCCGCCGGCCGCGCCATGCAGGCGGAGCTCGAGGCGCTGGCCACGGCGCTGGAGAGCCCCGCCCATCCGGTCGCGGCGCTGATCGGCGGGGCCAAGGTCTCAAGCAAGCTCGACGTGCTCGGCAACCTCACGGGCCGGGCCGATGCGATCATCATCGGCGGCGGCATGGCCAACACCTTCCTGCATGCGCGCGGCGTCGATGTCGGCGCCAGCCTGTGCGAGCACGATTTGGCCGAGACGGTGCGCGGCATCGAGGCGAAAGCCGCGGCGGCGGGCTGCGAGATCGTGCTGCCGGTGGACGCCGTCATCGCGGCGAAATTCGAGGCCGGCGCCGCGGCCGAGACCGTGGCCATCGACGCCGTGCCCGCCGGGATGATGATCCTCGATATCGGCCCGAAAAGCATCGAGGACCTCAATCGGCGGCTCGGCGCGTTGCGCACGCTGCTGTGGAACGGGCCGCTCGGCGCGTTCGAGGTGGCGCCGTTCGACGCCGGCACCGTCGCCGTCGCGCGCGAGGCCGGGCGGCTGACGCGGGAAGGGGGCCTGGTGTCCGTCGCCGGCGGCGGCGATACGGTGGCGGCGCTCAACCACGCCGGTGCGGCGGGCGATTTCTCGTACGTCTCGACCGCGGGCGGCGCCTTCCTCGAATGGCTCGAGGGCAAGACCCTGCCAGGGGTCGCGGCGCTGGAGAAAGCCTGACCGCGAAGCCATGCGCAGGATCGTTTCTCCCGGCTTCGCCGGGTCCCACCCCCTCCCAACCCTCCCCCGCCC
>CAMYKU010000015.1 GCA_947259105.1 uncultured Alphaproteobacteria bacterium | reverse complement strand
CGTGACCTGACCAAGGTCTACCGCACCGGTGACGTCGACGTGCATGCCCTGCGCGGCGTGGACCTCGATCTCTACGAGGGTGAGATGGCGGCGCTGCTCGGGCCGTCGGGCAGCGGCAAGTCGACGTTTCTCAATATCCTGGGCGGGCTCGATCATCCGAGCGCCGGCACGGTCTGGTTCCGCGACCATGAACTCACCGCCTACGGCGAGGCGGAGCTGACCGCGTACCGCCGCGACCATGTCGGCTTCGTCTTCCAGTTCTACAACCTGATCCCCAGCCTGACGGCGCTGGAAAACGTCGCGCTGGTGACCGAAATTGCGCGTGACCCGATGAAGCCGGAGGAGGCGCTGACGCTGGTCGGCCTCGCGGCGCGCATGGATCATTTCCCGGCCCAGCTGTCCGGTGGCGAGCAGCAGCGGGTCGCGATCGCCCGCGCCATCGCCAAGCGCCCCGATGTGCTGCTCTGTGACGAGCCGACCGGCGCCCTCGACAGCAAGACCGGGATCGTGGTGCTGGAAGCGCTGGAAACCGTGAACCGCGAACTGGGCACGACCACGGCCCTGATCACCCACAATGCCGGCATGGCCGAGATGGCCGACCGGGTGGTCCGGTTTGCCGACGGCGCCGTGGTCGAGATCCGGGTGAACGAGGTTCGCCGTCCGGCCCGCGAACTGGTGTGGTGAACTGATGCGCGTGCTTGACCGCAAGCTTCGCCGTGATCTGCGCCGGATCTGGCTGCAAGCGCTGGCCATCGCCCTGGTCATCGGTTGCGGCGTCGCGATGTATGTCATGTCGCTGGGCACGCTGCGCTCGCTGGACGAAACCCGCACGGCCTATTACGAGCGTTACCGGTTTGCCCAGGTCTTTGCCTCGGTCCGGCGGGCGCCCGACCGGCTGGGCCGCAGGATCGCAGAGATCCCGGGCGTTGCGCGGGTCGAAACGCGGATCGTTGCCGGCGTGACGCTGGACATCGCCGGCATGGCCGAACCGGCGCGCGGGCTTCTGATCTCGGTTCCCGAGCGTCATGCCCCGGCCCTGAACGGCCTCCATCTACGAATCGGGCGTACGATCGAACCCGGCCGCACCGGCGACGTCGTCCTCAACGAGGCCTTTTCGGAGGCGCACGGGCTGCTGCCGGGCGATCATTTCCACGCCATCATCAATGGCCGAAAACGCCGGCTGAACGTTGTTGGCGTGGCACTGTCACCCGAATACATCTATTCCCTGGGCCCCGGCGCCATAGTGCCCGACGACCTGCGTTTCGGTGTGATGTGGGTTGGCCGGGAGACGCTGGCCGCCGCCTATGACCTGGAGGACTCCTTCAACGACGTCTCGCTGACCCTGATGCGCGGGGCGCTGGAGCAGCGGGTGATCGCCGATCTCGACCGGCTTCTCGAGCCCTATGGCGGCGTCGGCGCCTACGGCCGGAAGGATCAGACATCCCACTGGTATATCTCCAACGAACTCAAGCAGCTGCAATCGATGGGTACCGTTGCGCCCCTTATTTTCCTTGGTGTCGCTGCGTTTCTGTTGAACATCGTCGCCTCGCGCCTGATCGCAACGGAACGGGAGCAGATTGGCCTCCTCAAGGCGTTCGGATATACCGGGCGGGCGGTGGCCTGGCACTATACCAAGTTGATGCTGGCCATCGTTTCGGTCGGTGTGTTTTTCGGATTCGCCGGTGGCGCCTGGCTCGGCCGCGGACTCACCGAACTCTACGCCGAGTTCTTCCGGTACCCCTTCCTGTTTTTCAGAATCGATCCCGGAACTTTTGCCGTTGCCGCGTTGATCAGCTTCGGCGCCGGCCTCTTGGGAACGCTGGGGGCGGTTCGGCGCGCCGCCCTGCTGCCCCCGGCCGTGGCGATGCAGCCGGCGCCGCCGCCGGTTTACCGCAAGACGCTGATGGAGCGGCTCGGGCTCGACATGTATCTCGCCCAGGCGACACGCATGATCCTGCGCAATATCATGCGGCGGCCCGTCCGCGCCGGGCTGACGATGCTCGGCATCGCCATGTCGGCCGCAGTCCTCATCAGTTCCATGTTCATGATGGATTCCATCGAAGTCATCATCGATGTGCAGTTCAACCGCATTCACCGGCAGGACGTGACGGTATCGCTGGTCGAGGCCAAGCCGGCGCGAATCGTCCGTGACCTTGAACAGTTGCCCGGGGTCATGCGCGTCGAGCCGGTACGCGCCGTGCCCGTGCGTTTCCGCAGCGGCCATGTCTCGCGGCTGACGGCGCTGATCGGACTGGCTGCCGCCGGCGATCTCGGCCGGCTGCTCGACCGGGACCTTCGGCCCGTCTCGATGCCGCCATCGGGGCTTGTCCTTTCGGCGAAACTGGCGGATGTGCTTGGCGTTGGCCGCGGCGACAGGCTGCGGGTCGAGGTGATGGAAGGCGAGCGGCCGGTCGGCGAGATCACGGTTTCCGCCGTCGTCCAGGAGTTCCTCGGCACGTCCGCCTATATGGACCTGGCGGCCCTCAACCGTTTCATGCGGGAGCCGCCGATGATATCGCTCGCCTATTTGCAGGTCGATTCGCGCTTCGAGGCGGAACTCTATGACGAACTCAAGGATACACCGGTCGTCGCCGGCGTGACCGTCGAGGCGACGGCGGTCCAGAGCTTCCGCGAAACCCTGGCCGAGAATATGCTCCTTATGACCTCGTTCAACATTCTGTTCGCCGGCATGATCGCGTTCGGCGTGGTCTATAACAGCGCGCGGATCTCGCTGTCGGAGAGGGGGCGGGAACTGGCCAGCCTGCGTGTTCTCGGTTTCACGCGGGCAGAGGTTTCGTCAATCCTGCTCGGCGAGTTCGCCCTGCTCACGCTGGTGGCTCTGGCGCCGGGATTTCTGATCGGTTATGGGCTCGCCTGGTCGATGTCATTGAGCTTCGAGACCGAGCTGTTCCGCATTCCGCTGGCGGTTTCGCGCGAGACCTATGGATTTTCGGCGCTGGTGGTACTCGCATCCGCGACCGTCACCGGGCTCATCGTGCGCAGGCGCATCGATCGTCTGGACCTGATCGCGGTCCTGAAGACCCGGGAATAGGGAATCAGAGCGATGAATGTGAAGCAAGTGATCTGGTACGCCGCCGTCGCGGCCGCCGTGGCGGCGGGGCTGATCTACGCCTTCTGGCCGCAGCCTGTGCCCGTGGATACCGCCGTCATCGGCAGGGGCGAACTGGTCGTCACCATCGACGGCGACGGCCAGACGCGGGTGCGCGAGGTCTACGTGGTTTCGGCGCCGGTGCCGGGCCGTGTACTGCGCATCGACCGCCATGTCGGCGATGCGGTGGTTGCGAGTCAGACCATCCTGGCCGTCATCCATCCGAGCGATCCCGCATTCCTCGACCGCCGCGCCAGAGCACAGGCCGAATCGTTCGCCAAGGCGGCGGAGGCGGCTTTCGTTCTGGCCGAGGCAGAGCAGGCGCGGGCTGTCGCGGAACTGGATTTCGCGCAGGCGGAGCTGGTGCGCGCGGAACGGCTCACCACGCGCGGCGCCGTCTCCCAGCGTGACCTGGACCTTGCGAAGCTGACCGTACGGACCGCAAAGGCCACCGTCGCGACCGCAAACGCGACCGTCGAGATACGCCGCTTCGAGCTCGAGACCGCACGCGCGGGCCTGATCGAGCCGGGCGGCTCCGGCAGCCAGGTCGACGACCAGCTTTGCTGCGTCGACGTGGTCTCGCCGGTCAGCGGCCGGGTGCTGCGCGTCATGCATGAAAGCGAGACCGTGGTGGCCGCCGGCGCGCCGCTGGTCGAGGTCGGCGATTCCCATGATCTTGAGGTTGTCGTCGATCTGCTGTCGAGCGATGCGGTGAGGGTCGCGGAAGGCGCGGAGGTCGCGATCGAGGACTGGGGTGGGCACAACGCCCTGTCCGGCCGGGTTCGGCACGTGGAACCCACCGGGTTTACCAAGGTTTCCGCGCTGGGGATCGAGGAGCAGCGGGTCAATGTGCTGATCGATTTCGCCGACCCGCCGGACCGTTGGCGCGACCTCGGCCACGGCTACCGCGTCGAGGCGCATATCGTGGTCTGGCGTGGTCAGGACGTGCTCAAATTGCCGCTCGGCGCATTGTTCCGCGATGGCGACCGCTGGGCGGTATTCGTGGCCGAGACGGGGCGCGCGCAGCTTCGGCATGTCGAGATCGATCACGCCAACGGCAGGGAGGCCCAGGTCACCGCGGGCCTGTCCGAGGGAGATACCGTTATCCTCCACCCGAGCGATCTGATCGCAGGCGGAGTGCGCATCGTCCCGCGATCGGCGCAATGAGAAGGCCGGGAGAAGACCGCACAATCGAATTCCGGCCGCATTTCGTTCGCGCTCATTGACAGGTCGCCGGATATCGGTATCAATTGCGATAGCAGTACAATTTTCAGGACCGGACCATGTGCGCGACTCCTTTGGTCCTGAGGAACCAGCAGGGAGAATGATGAAATGAAAAAGATGGGCAGGAGGCTTTTGTCGCAGGTTTCGCGCCGGGCATTCATGCAGGGTTCGGCCGCCGCAGTCGGCATCACCTTCGTCGGCGGCGCCGAGCGAAGCTGGGGCGCGGAGGAGAAGCGCCTCAACGTCTACAACTGGGACACCTATATCGGCGAAACCACGCTGGGTACCTTCAACGCGCGCACGGGAATCGTGATTCAGTATGACCTGTACGCCGACAACGAGGAACTGTTCGCCAAGCTGAAGGAGGGAAATCCCGGTTACGATGTGATCGTGCCCAGCGACTACATGGTCGAGGACATGCTGACGCTGAAGAAGCTGATGCCGCTCGACCATTCGAAGATTCCCAACATCAAGCATCTCGACAAGGCGTTCACCAACCCGGCGTACGACCCCGGAATGATGCATTCCATCCCCTATATGTGGGGCACGATCGGGCTGGGCTATCGCAAGTCGAAAGTCGACGGTCCGCTGGTCAGCTGGGCCGACGTCTTCGAGCCGGAGCGCGCCAAGAGATATTCCGGCAGGATCGCCTATCTGGGCGACATGCGGGCGGTCCTGGGCTGCGCCCTGAAGTATCTCGGCTACGGCATGAACACGACGAACCCGGCCGAAATCGCCAGGGCCCGGGATATGCTGATCGCCGCCAAGCCGCACATCAAGACGTTCGCCGAGGACAACGGCCAGGATCTGCTGCTGTCCGGCGAGGTGGACATCACGATGGAGTGGAGCGGCGACATCGCCGCCGTAATGGAAGAGGATGACGACCTGACCTATGTCGTGCCGAAGGAAGGCTCGAACGTCTGGGTCGACAACCTTTGTATTCCGACCGGCGCGCCGCATCCGGAAAACGCGCACAACTTCATCAATTTCGTGCACGACGTGGATGTCCATATGGAGATCGCCGAGACGATCTACTTCGCGACGCCGAACAAGTCCGCCAAGGACAGGATGTCGCCGGACTACACGGAAAACCCCGCGGTCTTCGCGTCCACGGATGTCCTGGCCAACTGCGAGGCGTTGCTCAGCGTCGGCGAGCATACGCGCCTTTACGACGAGGCGTGGACTGCGATACAGGCCTCCTGAACCGGTCCGGTCCGTTTCGATACGGGCGGGAAGCGCGTCTGACGCTTCCCGCCCCGTTCGTGACCGTTCCGTGTGCGAGACACCGAAGCTTCGGGGGGTGTCGACCACGGTTTCGACCGTCTGATCCATCTTTATTTTCGGAACCGCGGCATTCTGGTGACGCCGTTCCACAATATGTTATTGATCTCGCCGGAGACGACGGCGGATGATGTCGACCGGCACAATGCGGTATTTGCAACATGCGCCGAAGAGCTGACCGGACGCGTGGCGTGAATCCCGTGGACTGAGGGAAGAGCATGGAGGACTGGCGCAAGAACAAGGGCGCGTTTGCGACCTTCCTGGGCCCGGCCAGTTTTTGGCTGCTGGTGTTCTTCGTGATTCCGCTGATTCTGGTCTGGGTCTACAGCTTCGGCGAGCGTGGGCCGCAGGGGCAGACCTACCTGGCGCTCAACTTCGAGAACTACTTGCGTGCGATCGAGCCGATCCATCTCGGAATCTTCTGGAAGTCCGTCTGGATCGGCGCGATCAGCACCGCCGTCTGCCTGGTGGTCGGCTTCCCCGTGGCGATGGGGATCGCCTTCGCCCCGAGCCGGTGGAAGAATCCGCTGCTGCTGATCGTCGTTCTGCCGTTCTTCACCAACCTGCTGATCCGCACCTATGCCTGGATCGCGGTGCTGCGCACCCGCGGCTTCCTGAATTTCGGGATCGAGTGGACCCACGAGAAGCTGGACGGGCTGGCCACGCTGGCCGGATTCCCGGAGGCAATGGGCGATTTCGTGCCGCTGGAACTGCTCTACAATCAGTATGCGGTGATCATCGGCCTTGTCTACGTGCACCTGCCGTTCCTGATCCTGCCGCTCTACGCGACGCTGGAAAAGCTTGACCGGTCCTATATGGAGGCGAGCCTCGACCTTGGCGCCGGCCAGTGGCGCACCTTCTTCTCGGTGCTGGTGCCGCTGGTCATGCCGGGCATCGTCTCCGGCGCGCTGCTGGTCTTCATCCTGTCGATGGGAAATTTCCTGGTGCCCGACCTGCTGGGCGGCACCGACAGCCTGATGATCGGTAATCTGATCGCCCGCGAATACGGTGCCGCGCGCGACTGGCCGTTCGGCTCTGCGCTGTCCTTCATGATCATGTACCCGGTTTTCATCTTCTTCGTGATCAACGCGATGGCGGCGCGATACCGGACACACAAGAGGGCGGCAGCATGACCGAGGCAACCATCCGGCCCCCGCGCCGCCGGCGCAGCCGCAGCGAAATCAACCCGCTGGACTATCTCAAGCGGCCGTGGATGCAGTTGACCCTGTTTCTCAGCTTCCTTTTTCTCTATTTTCCGATCGTCACCCTGGTCGCCTTCAGCTTCAACGATTCCAAGCGCAACATCACCTGGAAGGGCTTCACGTGGAAATACTACGAGAAGGCCCTGAACAACGACTCGCTGCACGACGCGTTCGTCAACTCGATGATCGTCGCCGGCACCTCAACGGTGGTGTCGACCGCGCTCGGCGCGATGCTCGGGCTGGCGCTGCACCGCTACCGTTTCCCCTGGAAGGGAACCTATGAAGGGGTGGCGCATCTGCCCATCGTCATCCCGGAGATCTGCATGGGCGTTGCGATGCTGGTGTTCTTCAACGCCATCGGCATGAAACTCAGCCTGACCACCATCACGGTCAGCCACATCGCCTTTACCATCCCGTTCGTCGCGGTCGTGATCCGCGCGCGCATGACGGGTTTCGACGTCTCGCTGGAAGAGGCCAGCCGTGATCTCGGCGCCAGCGAATGGCAGACCTTCTGGCACGTGACCTTTCCCTACATGATCCCGGGGCTGGTCGCGGGCGCGCTGATGGCCTTCGTGCTGTCGCTGGACGATTTCGTCATCACCTTCTTTACCGCGGGCGTGGGCTCCACCACGTTCCCGATCAAGATCTATTCGATGTTGCGGTTCAGCGTGACGCCGGAGGTCAACGCGGCCTCCACCGTACTCATCGTCATCACGCTCTCGCTGACGCTGGTCGCCATGATCGTGCAATCGCGCTGGGCAAAGGGACGGCAGCAATGACCGATCAGCCACCGATCATCAGTATCCGCAATGTCACCAAGCGTTTCGGCACGGTGACGGCGGTCGACGACGTCAGCATCGACATAAAGAGGGGCGAGTTCTTTGCGCTGCTGGGGCCGTCGGGCTGCGGCAAGACCACGCTGCTGCGCATGCTCGCCGGATTCGAGACGGCCAGCGAGGGGTCGATCGAGATCGACGGGCAGCCGATGCTGAGCGTCCCGCCCAACCGGCGGCCGGTCAATATGGTGTTCCAGTCCTACGCGGTGTTCCCGCACATGACCGTGTTCGACAACGTCGCCTACGGGCTGAAGGTGACTGGCGTTCCGAAGGCGCAGGTCGCCGGGCAGGTCAGGGAAGCGCTGGCGCTGGTCCATCTGGAAGACTACGGCCGCCGC
The DNA here is from genome assembly GCA_947259105.1 of uncultured Alphaproteobacteria bacterium. GTDB lineage: Bacteria > Pseudomonadota > Alphaproteobacteria > UBA8366 > JADFVY01. The sequence goes on along the minus strand of CAMYKU010000015.1, from coordinate 47,476 downwards.
AAGCCCGACCAGTTGTCGGGCGGCCAGCGGCAGCGCGTGGCGCTGGCCCGGGCGCTGGTCAAGAAACCCAAGGTGCTGCTGCTGGACGAGCCCCTGAGCGCGCTTGACGCCAAGCTGCGCGAGGCCATGCGGCTGGAACTGGTTCACCTGCAGCATTCGGTCGGCATCACCTTCGTCATCGTCACGCACGACCAGGACGAAGCGCTGTCGATGGCCGACCGCGCGGCCGTAATGGATCATGGCGTGGTCCGGCAGATCGCCGCGCCCGGCACCCTTTACGAGCATCCCAACAGCCGGTTCGTCGCCGACTTCATCGGCAAGATGAACCTCCTGGAGGCCAAGGTGGCCGGTGTATCGGGCGGCCGGCTCGCGGTCGAGATCGATGGCCTGGGCCGCATCGACGTGCCGCATGAGGGCGACGCTTCGGGCGAGATCGGCATTGCCGTGCGGCCGGAAAAGACGCGTCTGTCGAAGGAGCCGCCTGCGGGCGACCTGATCGGCCTGAAGGGCAAGGTCAGCGATGTCGCCTATTACGGCAACGAAAGCCATGTCCTGCTCGATACCGACACCGGCGTACGGTTCACGACGACGGTGCAGAACGAGGTGCGGCGTACCGATTCGAGTGTCCTGATCGGGGACAATCTGTGGATTTCCTGGTCACCCGAAGACACGCTGGTGTTGTCCGAATGAGGAGACGCAGATGACTGTGCCTGCCGCCGAAGGTTTCCATATGCCCGCCGAATGGCAGCCGCACGAGCGCTGCTGGATGGCATGGCCGTGCCGCGAAGAGATCTGGGACGGCCGCATCGAGGACACCCGGCAGGCCTTTGCCGAGGTTGCACGCGCGATCGCGGAGTTCGAACCCGTCACCATGATCGCCAATCCGGCCGATGTCGCCGCGGCGTCGCTGGCCTGCGGGCGCGGGGTCGAAATCCTGCCGATGGATATCGACGACTCGTGGATGCGGGATGTCGGGCCGACCTATGTCGTCGACGGCAAGGGTGGGATCGCCGGTTGCGACTGGCATTTCAATGCCTGGGGGAATGTGTACGAATTCTACAACAACGATGCGCGGTTGGCGGAGCTGCTGCTGACCCATCAGGGCATCCGGCGCCTCGATGCGCCGTTCGTGCTGGAGGGCGGGGCGGTCCATACCGACGGCGAGGGAACATTGTTGACCACGGAATCCGTGCTCTTGAACCCGAACCGCAATCCGGGCATGAGCAAGCAGGAAACCGAGCAGGCGCTGCGCGACTGGCTCGGCGTCGAAAAGATCATCTGGCTGCCGGATGGCTACTACGAGGACGAGACCGACGGACATATCGACAATATCGCCTGTTTCGCCGGCCCGGGCGTCGTCCTGGCCGCATCCTGCCCCGACCGGAGCGACCCGAATTACGAGACGTTCAACGCCAATCTGGAAATTCTGCGGGCCAGCACCGACGCAAAGGGCCGCGAACTGACGGTCCTCACCCTCGACCAGCCCGCCCGCATGGAAGAAGACGGCAAACGCCTTTCATGCTCTTACGTCAATTTCTACATCGCCAATGGCGGAATCGTCATGCCGGGGTTCGAGGACCGGCGCGACAACGCCGCCTACCGCACGGTCGCCCAGGCCTTTCCCGACCACAATGTCGTGCAGGTGCCGTCCACCGACATTATCCGCGGCGGCGGCTGCATCCACTGCATTACCCAGCAGCAGCCCGGAACGGGGCGGGTGCCGTGACGCGCGTTACCGTCGCCGCAACCCAGATGGCCTGCGGCTGGGACATCGAGGCGAATATCGGCCGTGCCGAGGCGTTGGTCCGCGAGGCCGCCGGCAAGGGCGCCAACATCGTGCTGCTGCAGGAGCTGTTCGAAACCCCCTATTTCTGTCCCGACCAGAAGCAGGAGCATTTTGCCCTGGCGCACCCTTTCGAGGGCAATCCGCTGATCGGCCGGTTCGCCGGGCTCGCCGCCGAGCTGGGTGTCGTCCTGCCGGTCAGCTTCTTCGAGCGCGCAAACAACGCCTATTACAACGCGGTCGCAATCGTCGATGCCGACGGCATCGTGCTGGGCCACTACCGCAAGAGCCATATCCCGCAGGGGCCCGGGTACGAGGAGAAATTCTATTTCAATCCGGGCGACACCGGATTCAGGGCCTGGGAGACGCGCTTCGGCACCATCGGCGTGGGGATCTGCTGGGACCAGTGGTTCCCGGAATGTGCCCGTTCGATGGCGTTGCTGGGCGCCGACATCCTGCTCTATCCGACCGCCATCGGCTCGGAGCCCGGCAACCCGGGTATCGACAGCCGCGACCACTGGCAGCGTGTCATGCAGGGGCACGCGGGGGCCAATCTGGTGGTCCTGGCGGCATCCAACCGCATCGGCGTCGAGGAAAACGACAGCGCGACCATGACCTTCTACGGCTCGTCCTTCATCGCCGGGCCGAGAGGGGAGAAGGTCGCCGAGGCCGGGCGCGAGGAACAGGCGGTCATCGCCGCCAGCTTCGATCTCGACGAAATCCGCGCGATGCGTGCGTCCTGGGGCCTGTTCCGCGACCGCCGCCCGGACCTCTACGACCCGCTGCTGACCATGGACGGCGAGACGTTTTAGGGCGAATCCCGGACCCGAACCGGCGGCGCGACCTCATACTTCGAGACGGCGCTCCGCGCCTCCTCAGCATGAGGCTCAACCGTTTATGCCCTCATGCTGAGGGCGGCGATGCCGCGTCGCGAAGTATGAGGTCGCTCGGTGTCGGTCAGGCGTGAGCGAGCAACCTTAACCCGGCTTTTCGACCAGGATTGCCCGGAAATCGTTGACGTTGGTCAGGGTCGGCCCGGTCGTCACGAGCGAATCCAGCGCCGCAAAGACACCGTAGGCGTCGTTGTCCGCCAGCCGGGCCTTCAGGTCGATGCCGGCCGCCGCGGCGCGGTGCCAGATGTCGGGTCCGATCAGCGCGCCCGCATTGTCCTCCATACCGTCGATGCCGTCGGTATCGCAGGCGATGGCGTGGATCTTCTCCGCCCCTTCCAGCGCGACGGCGAGCGACAGCAGGAATTCGGCGTTGCGTCCGCCGCGGCCGCCGCCGCGCACGGTCACCGTCGTCTCGCCGCCGGACAGGATAACAGCGGGCGCCGCGGCCGGCTGGCCATGCGCCGCGATCTGGCGTGCGATGGCGGCGTGGACCTTCGCGACCTCCGCCGCCTCGCCTTCGATCCGGTCGCTCAGGATGACCGGTGTGACCCCGGCCCGGCGGGCAACGGCGGCCGCGGCCTCCAGGGAGTCCTGCGGGGTCGCCACCAGGATCGCCGATGCGCCGGCGAGCCGCGAATCGCCCTGATCGGGGGTTTCGTCCCTGCCCTTCTCGAGATGCGAGAGCACCGCGGCGGGCTCCGCAATATCGTATTTGCGCAGCACGGCCAGCGCGTCGGCATAGGTCGTCGGATCGGCGACCGTCGGGCCGGATGCGATGACCGCAGGGTCGTCGCCCGGCACGTCCGAGATCAGCAGGCTGACCACGCGCGCCGGCGACGCGGCCGCGGCGAGGCGTCCGCCCTTGATGGCGGACAGGTGCTTGCGCACGCAGTTCATCTCGGAGATCGTTGCGCCGGAGCGCAGAAGCGCCCGGTTGACCGCCTGCTTGTCCGCCAGGGTCAGCCCGTCCGCCGGCAGGGTCAGCAGGGCGGATCCGCCACCCGATATCAGGCAGATCACCAGATCGTCCGGTCTCAGCCCCCGAACCATCTCCAGGATGCGCGTCGCGGCCATCAGGCCGTTCTCGTCGGGAACCGGATGGGCCGCCTCGACGATCTCGATACGCGCGCAGGGGACGGCATGGCCGTAGCGGGTCACCACGAGGCCCGATAGGTCACCCGCCCAGCTCCTCTCGACCACTCGCGCCATCGCGGCCGACGCCTTGCCGGCGCCGACGACCAGGGTGCGCCCGGACGGGGCGGCGGGAAGGTGCGCCGGCAGGCAGGTCTCGGGGTCCGCCGCGGCGACCGCAGCGTCGAACATGTGCCGGAGCAATCCGGGAGGATCGAGAGCCTCGTTCATGCGGTCCGAATACACTGCGCGAACCGGTATCACAAGGACTGGATGGGTGGACCGTCCTGAGTCAGCCGGCGCCGCAGGAGCTGGCGGGAAGCCGCAGAGGGCTCTTGCCGATAGCGGCTTTCAGTGGCCGCGCCGTGTCTCTTTCCCGCAGTAGCTCGTGCATCGCCGCCAGCATCTTCAGCGTGTCGGCAAGCCCCGCGGGTCCGGGGTCCACATGCCGGATCGAGTCGAGGATAAAGAGGTCGGCGCGAGGCAGCGCACCGGCAAGCGCAACGCTTTCTGTCTCCGGGATGACGGCATCGTCGTTCCCGTGGATCAGGATGAAGCGCATGTCCAGTCCGGAAAAATCGCGCCGCTTGAGGTCCAGCCTCGCGATGCCGTCGACGATATGCCGGGGCAACGCCGCGATCAGGGCCGACACACGGTCGGGATCGCGGTTTTCCAGTACCGCATAAATTCTGCGGCCCTCATCGCCCAGGCCGGCCGCAAGGTCGGAAACGCCCGCCTTGTCGTCGGCAAGTCTTCTGTGCGCCATCGATTCAAGCAGCTCCCGGTCCCGATCGTCCTTCAGCACGTTCGCGTTGCTGATTGCGAACACCCATTTCCCGTACTCGTCAGGCTGGCGATGGCGCCGGGCGTTGTCGTACGGGTCGCGGTAGCAGCCGGTGGTGATGAACGTAATGACGGCCTCGATGTCGCGATATCCGCCGACCGACAGCATGAACTGGGCGGCGCCCCGGACGCGCTCGTCGAGAAGCGCAATCATCGCCGGGCCGGTGGAATAGCAGATTGCGACCATCCCGACCGTCGCGTTGCCGTGGGCCGCCCTGTGCTGCGAGAGGACCGAAAGCGCGTCTGCGATGATGTCGGCGTCGTCGTCGCGGACCTGAAGGCTGTTCAGCCCCGGCAGATCCGGGACCAGCACCTCGAAGCGCGCCCGTGCAAGAGCCTGTGCGAACGCCGTCAGGCGCGGATCGTCTTTGCCCAGCGGCGCCGCGCCTGGCACCAGGACGAGCCCGGCCAGCGGGTCGCCCGTCCGGTACAGGTCGCCGGTTCTCGATACGCCACGGGGCCGATAGGCAAGGCTCACACGATGAACCGCCGGACCCGCGCCGAGTCCGGCCCGGATGTCTCGCAGAACCCGGGCGGACTCGATCAGCCGTGAGGGTGCGCGAAGGCCGGAGAGCAACGGTTTCAGCACTCCCAGGCCGGTCTTGGCCCGGGTGTGCGCCGTGGCGGGATTTGTGGGCATGAGCCGATCACCTCCGGATTCTCTCCCCGATCATCTCGCGGCGACCGTGCGGATGCAACGATTCGCGGGACGGAGTCGCAATTTGCGGTGTCCGGGCATGAAAACAGCCCGGAAATTCGCCTTTTGGACGGAAATCAACGGAATACCGCCTTAACGGTCGAGGTCCGGTCTGGCACGAATCGTGCTTGTCTCCATGCGGATTCTTTTCGTTTTTATTGCCGATATTGAGATGAGTGTATTACATACCAAGAACGTAAATAGAACGAATGCAGAGCGTGTGGCGCGGCCGACGATTCTGGAGGTCGTGTCCGATTGCGATGCGCGCGCGGATCTGACGGCCGCATCGGACGTTCGTTTCGGTCTCGGCGGTGTGTTTGAGACGCATCTTGCGCGGATGGGCGACAGTTGCCCGCCGGTTGTCGGACATAACGACATACACTGGATATCCGGGGACGGCGTTTCCCTTCAGGCCGATCTCGCGTCTCTGTTCGCGCGGGTCCCGCTGGATGTCGTTCATACGCACCGGGCAGATGATCTCGCCATCGTTGGCGCCGCGGCGCGCGAGGCCGGCGTGCCCGCCCTGGTACACACGATCTGCGGCGAAATCGCGTCGGCCGACAGTCTGAAAGTGGACCGGCTCAAGGAACTTGTGGACATGCATGGGGCCGTTCTGGTCGCACCTTCGTTCGACGTCGCGTGCCGTCTCGGCGACGTGGAGAATGTCGCGATCGTGCCGCGGAGCGTCGACTGTACGCGATACCAGCCGGGTTCGCCGGCGAAAGCCCGGCAGAAAACCGGCCTGCCCGAAGAGCCGCGGGTTATCGGCTGCGCAAGCCCCGCCGCCAATCTCGAGTCGCTGTTCCAAGCCGTCGCCAGGCTGGAGCCGGATGTTCACATTGCGCTATTTGGCCCGGCCTCGCCGGGCGCGGTCGAGCGCAGACTGATCCGCGAGCTGGATCTGGAGGAACGCGTTCATGTGCTGGGCGGCTGGGCGCTTCCCGAACTGATACACCAGGCCATCGATATCTATTACCACGGCCCGTCGGACGACTGCAGCCCAAGGCCGGTTCTCGCGGCGCAGGCGTGCGGAAAGCCGGTCGTGGCCGCATCCCCGACCGAGGCCAATTTTCTGTGTCCCCACACGGGACATCTCCTGCCTGCGCAGTTCCAGCCGGGTCTCGCCGGCGCCTTGAATCAGGCGCTTTCAGTATCGCCCACGTTGACGGCACGCAGTTTCGTCGAAAAGAACTGGAATCTCTCTTCATCGATCGGCATCTATGAATCGGTACTGCGTGCCGCCGTTCAGAACGGTTTGGGCGAGCGGGATTCGGGGAACGATGCGACTGCCGGCACGGCCGGTTGATCTGAATCATGGCGTACTCACGCCATTAGGCTTCATTCTGCGGTCGCAAGCGGCGGCGTTTCACCGTGCGCCGTGACCGTGGAGAAACGGAATGCCGGCAGGCGCAGGCAGCTGGTCGCATTTCTCCCACGAGGCGGACATAGGCCTCGCCGGATCCGGACCGACACTGGAAGCTGTGTTCGAGCAGGTCGCGACGGCGATGACGGGCGCCGTTACGGATCCCGACCTGGTGCAGCCCCTGCACAGGATTGCGGTGCACTGCGAGGCGCCCGACGTCGAGATGCTGCTGATCGAGTGGCTCAATGCACTGGTCTTCGAAATGGCGACGCAGGACATGCTTTTCGGGCGGTTCGAGGTGCGCATCGAAGGGAACCGGCTGGACGGAGCCGCGTGGGGCGAGCGGGTCTCGCGCGAACGTCATCAGCCAGCCGTCGAAATAAAGGGCGCGACCTACACGGGGCTTGCCGTGCGACAGGAAAACGGGGGATGGACCGCCCGCTGCGTCGTCGATGTCTGAGAGCCAGGCTCTGAGGGGTCCCGACCATGGAACTGCGACGTCTCGAAAGAACGTCCCGCTATGAATGGCGCATCGCACCGCACGGTGACATGCGCGTTCCGGCGATCATCTACGCCGACGAGGGCCTGATCCGCGATATGGACGACAAGGTCTACGAGCAGGTCACCAATGTCGCGACTCTGCCGGGCATCGTATCGGCGTCCTACGCCATGCCGGACGCACATTGGGGATACGGGTTCCCGATCGGCGGCGTCGCGGCGTTCGACCCGCAGGCCGGCGGGATCATATCGGCCGGCGGCGTCGGGTTCGATATCTCGTGCGGCGTCAGGACCATGGTGACCGGCCTTGCGCGCGGCGACGTGGAACCCTGCAAGGAAGCGCTTGCCGACGCGTTGTTCGCCGCCGTTCCCGCGGGTCTGGGCAGCAGGGGCGACATCCGCCTGTCGGAAGAGGAGATGACCGCCATGCTTGCCGGCGGGGCGCGGTGGGCCGTCGATCGCGGCTATGGCCTGGCGGCCGATCTCGATCGCATCGAAGAGGGCGGCTGCATGGCGGGTGCGACGCCCGAATATGTCAGTGATCGTGCCCGGCAGCGCCAGGAACGGGAGATGGGAACGCTGGGCTCAGGCAATCATTATCTCGAGGTCCAGGAGATCGTGGGCATCAGCGACCCGGATGCGGCCCGGGCGTTCGGTCTTGCGGTCGGGGAGATCGTCGTCGCCATCCACTGCGGCTCACGGGGCCTCGGGCATCAGATCGGCACGGAGTTTCTGCGCGACATGGCGATCGAGGACTCGCGTCTGGGTCTGTTGCTTCCCGACCGCGAGCTGGCCTGCAGTCCGATCGACAGTGCTCTCGGTCGCCGGTATCTCGGCGCCATGCGCGCGGCCATCAACTGCGCGTTCGCGAACCGCCAGATCATCGGGCATCTGCTGCGCCGTGCGCTGTCCGCCGTGTTGCCCGGCGCCGCCGCAAGCCTTCTGTTCGACGTCTCGCACAACACCTGCAAGGTGGAGGACCACGAGATCGACGGCCGGCCGCGCAGCCTGTTCGTGCATCGCAAGGGCGCGACCCGCGCCTTCGGGCCGGGACACCCGACCCTGCCCGAACCCCTGCGCGCGGCCGGGCAGCCGGTGTTCGTCGGCGGCAGCATGGGCACGGCGTCATGGATCCTCGCAGGGACGGCCGCAAGCGAGAACCGCGCCTTCAGCTCGGCCTGCCACGGCGCCGGCCGCAGCATGAGCCGGCATCAGGCGCGCAGAAACTGGCGGGGCAGCGATGTCGTTGAAATGCTGGCGCGGCGCGGAACCGTCATCCGAAGCCCGTCGATGCGTGGCGTGGCCGAAGAGGCGCCGGGCGCATACAAGGACGTGGCTGCGGTCATCGATGCCACGCACAACGCCGGGCTGGCGCGCAAGGTGGCCGAACTCAGGCCGCTCGTATGCATCAAGGGGTAGGGGACACCGGGCTGGCTCATTATCAGCGCTCCTTGGTATCAGCCCGCGGCGCCGGATTGCTCGACGAGAAGGCCGCGGTCGGTGAGATCGGCGATCAGGCGCGCGACATCGCCTTCGATCGACTTTCGGTCCACCGTCGGAAACGCGTCCCGCAGAACCGAAACCGCATCGTCCAGCCCGTATGATCCATCGAGCAGGCGCCACAGGCCGGTACCCAGCCCATTGAGGTGATAGATCGCCTCTCCGTCGGGATCGACCAGGAACATGTCGCCACCGACGACACGCTCATCAAGGCCATCGACATGGCGGAAACGCTGGCCCGCCGGAATGCGCGGGCCCGAAGCCCGCCGCCGCAGCATGCTGACGTGCGCACCGGCATGGGAATTGTCGTCGACATCGAGCGGACGGCTGATCGCAAGCCGCGCCCGTAATGCGTTGACCGCTTCCAGCGGATTGGACCAGGTCAACCGGTAACAGGGGGTATCGGCGACCATCTCGTGCAGCAGCCCCAATGCCGCGCGCGCCGACGGCAATGCATCGAAGCTGCCCAGCAGCAGCCGTTTGAGCAGCGTGTTGGCGGCCGCGGGCCGCAACGCGGTTGCGCTGCCATCCGCACGATCGAGAAGGATGAATGCGCGGATCGATGCCCGCTCTCCGAAGGCAGCCATGTCCGCTTCGCGCGGCCCGAGATATCCCCGGTGGGCGCCGCAGCGGTCGATACACCGCTCGACCTGCGCGCGAAGGGAGCCCGAAAACGCATTCGGCAACGGCAGCTTGAGTCGCGGTGCGACGCCAAGGCCGACACCCTGGCGGGTCGCCGCTGAAATCGGCAGGATCGAGTCGGCGAATACGGTATGGCCCGACACCGACAGGCACGAAACCAGCAGGCTCTTGCCCGATTGCGGGCCACCGACGAATACCGCCAGGTCATTGCCGAACCGTGCGGCCGCCGCCGTGATGCCGAGAACAGCGGTGCTCTCCTCCATCCAGCATCGTGTCAGGTGGTACGACAGGCCGTCGGCAAGATTGGCGGCGGTCCCGTACCGCTGCTCCGATTCGATCCAGGGCGCCTGGATAGCGCCGCCGTCGCCGTCCTGCAACACGTTGATCGTCGGATCGCCGTAACCCTCGCCGGAAACTTCCCGAAATGGCCATTTCGCAAACATCCGTGCCAGATGCGGCAGGAGTTTGAGTCCCTGTGCCAGCAGCACGGGCTGGGATACGGACTCGAACTTCAGATACATCCTCCCCCCTTCCGTCAGTCGACACGGGCCGCCCTAGCACCCGGGATGTTGCATTGCGAAAGCACCGATGCCGCGGCAGACAGCACGCGGGATTGCCGGTATCGATGAATCTGGCGGCAACACGCTCAGGCGGCGATTACGATGCGCCCGGGCGCAGCCGCAGTCCGCGGGGCCGACCTGAGAGCAAGCAGGGTCGGCGCGGCGTAGGCGGTGGCGCTGGCAAGGCCAAGCCGGGCCAGTGCGCGCCGCTGTCTGGTGTCGACGGCGCCACCTGCGCGCGTGGGCGGGCCGTTATCGGGATGCAGTTTCAGTTTCACGTCCATTGTTCCGCTCCGTATGAATGCGGTTGACCTCGCATTCGGGGACAAATGTTCCCCCGTGCGGAATGCGCCGCTACCGTGGCGCCGGACTCCAATGCCTGACCTGTCCTGAAGGGGCGGGCCGATAGCCGGCCAGACCCGGCCGGACGATCCGCTTTTTCGCCATGACCGCTACCCTGAAAGCCCCTATTTCGGCGGTCTCGGCGATGGATTGTTATGGGTATACGATAACAGACGGCGAGCGTAGCGGTTAGCGCAATCGTTTCCAATTTGTTACGAAATCAAGAAAATTCCCGATCGGCGAAAATAAATCGCGCAGTCCGGTTCATGCCCGGATATTCGGGGGCGGGTCGCTTCCGTGGTGCAGCAGCCCGCGATTGAGCAGATCCGCAATGAGGGCCGCAACATCGTGCGCGATTACCCCGCTCTCAACCTGCGGAAAGGCCTGTTGCAGAAGTGCAATGGCCTCGTCAGCGCCGCAGCTGCCGTCCATCAGCCGCCACAACCCGGCGCCGACCGGGTTCAGATGATAAATCGTCTGGCCGGCGCCATCCACCAGGAACAGGTCGCCATCGACCAGCCGTTCGCTGATACCGGGCTTCCGCCCGGGATGCTTGCCCGCAATCGTTGGCATCTCCGGCGGGACCGGATCGACTCCCGCACCTTCCGCCGCAGGCTGCAAATCGCCGCCCGTCGAGTCAGCGTCCGAAAACCGTTCCGTCAGCAGGTCGGCCGCATCGTCGCCATTCGCATAGGTGAGTTTGTAGCAGGCCGACGCGGCCACCAAACCGTGGAGCCGGTCGAGAGACGTCTCGGCGGGGACCTGCCGGGCGAAGTTGCGCAGGACAACCTGCTTCAGGACCTCGCCGCCGCCCGCCGGCGACAGGTCGGCCGCACCCGACTCGCGACGATTGAGCAACACAAAACCGCCGAACGGCGCCGTCGTGCCGAACGGCGCCTGTTCGTGCTCCTCGAGTTCGACGTAAAGATATTGTTTGTTCGCTGCGCCACGCCGGCGTTCGATGAACCGGAGTGACCGCGCGCCCAGCCGATCGGGCAGCGGCAACCGGAGCCGTGGCGATACCCCCAGAGACATGGCCGAGCCGTCCGGCAGCAACGGTAGGATATCGTCACTGAAAACCCGTGCACCGGCCGCGGCGAGGCAGACGGTCAGGGCACTCTTTCCTGCACGATAATAATTGGGAAGGACGACCAGCCGCCCGCCGATTTCGATTCCGGCGCCGTGCAGGCAAAGATAGGATTCGTGCTCCTGCAACATTGCGCGGTTGACATTGAGGGCGAGCCCGCAGGCCAGATTGACGGGGTCCGAATAATGTAGGGGCTCCGCCTGCCAGTCCGCATGGAGCCAGTAACCGTCGCCATCCCGCCGTACCGTAATCACCGGTTCTGCCGCGGCGTCTTCCTCAACCTCAAAGAACGGCCAGTATCGGAACACGCCCAAAAGCGGCGACAACAGGGCACGGCTGTCGTCGATTTGAACAGGGCGGGATATCCTGTCGAACCTTAGTATCATGCGTGTCGTCGTTACGTCGGCCCTGTAGCCCGGCGGCGCGCGTGCGTTGGATCGTTCGAAGAGGGGGACGGCGGAGTGCGCCGCCCCCGAGTCTTCAAGTCAGATTTGCCTCTAGTTTGCGGAACCGGAGGGCGGAAGGGGTGCCGTCGATCCGGAATTGTTGTCATGGCTGCTCGAACCGCTGGAACTGCCTTCATGGCTGCTCGAACCGCTGGAACTGCCTTCATGGCTGCTCGAACCGCTGGAACTGCCGTCATGGCTGCTCGAACCGCTGGAACTGCCGTCATGGCTGCTCGAACCGCTGGAACTGCCTTCATGGCTGCTCGAACCGCTGGAACTGCCTTCATGGCTGCTCGAACCGCTGGAACTTCTGTCATGGCTGCTTGAACCGCTGGAACTGCTGCCATGGCTGCTCGAACCCCTGTCTGCCGAAGCCGGAGTGAGGGGTAGCAGTGTCGGCGCGGCATAGGCGATCGCCGCCGTAAGGCCCAGCCGGGTCAATGCCTGGCGGCGGCCGGTATCGACCGTCTCGGTATCGCTCGCGGGGCCAGTACCCACCAGCGTCTTGTTCTTGATGTCCTTCATGCGAGTAATCTCCATGCTTCGATTGGGGTGGTCCAAAATGCCGCATGAGGATACGGCGCGGTGCCTGAACCTTCGCTGATGGCGGATTTCAGGTTCGCTTAAGTTTCGTCGGCGGGTTCTTCGACCGTCCGGCTGCGGGCAACGGGAATTCCGAATATGGCCTCAAGGGGCCCGCGGCATCCGGTTGAATTCCGGCCGGTCGCGAGTCAGCCCAGGAAGCGCTCGATCGTCGCCAGGAAATCCTTGACCGATATGGGCTTGGCGACATAGGCCTCGCAGCCGCCCTCGCGGATCTTTTCCTCGTCGCCCTTCATGGCGAAGGCGGTCACCGCGACAACCGGGATATGCTTGAGATTGTCGTCCGCCTTGATCCATTTCGTGACTTCGAGACCGGAAACCTGGGGCAACTGGATATCCATGACGATAAGGTCGGGCCGTTCCTTGCGGGCAAGGTCGAGCGCCTGCATGCCGTCGCGCGTCTGGAGGATACCGTACCCCTGGGCTTCCAGAAGATCGCGGAAGAGCTTCATGTTCAGCTCGTTGTCCTCGACGATCAGGATCGTCTTGGCCATACGTTATCCCTCGGTCGGAGCGGACGGTCTTTTCGGTTGTCCGAAATGAAATGGTCGCATCTATTGGTACACAGAAGGTTAAATTAGACTGGATTGTTTTGATTCCTATCATAATTCGTCGGATAAGCAATACGCATGGTGCAGACAATCGGCTCGGCGATTTGTCACGGGAGGCGGAATCAGGTGCAGATCGGCGTCGATCTCGGGGGAAGCAAGATCGAGGTGGCCCTGCTGTCGCCCGGCGGCGATGTGCTGTACCGCCGTCGTACCGCGACCCCGCGCAGTTATCGGGCAGTTCTCGAGTCGCTCGTGCCACTGGTCGGAGAGGCGGCGCAGGAGGCGGGGGAACCATGCAGTGTCGGGCTCGGCATCCCGGGCACGATTTCTCCCGCGACGGGCCTGGTGAAGAATGCGAATTCCACCTGGCTGAACGGCAGGCCCCTTGCGCAGGACCTCGCGGAAATACTCGGCCAGGCGGTCCGAATCGCCAATGACGCGAACTGCTTTGCCCTGTCGGAAGCCCGGGATGGCGCGGCTGAGGGGGCGGATTCGGTGTTCGGCGTGATCCTCGGCACCGGCGTCGGCGGCGGCCTCGTTATCGATGGGAAAGGGCACATCGGCGCCAACGCCATCGCCGGCGAATGGGGGCACAATCCGCTGCCCTGGCCGGGGACGGACGAATCGCCGGGTCCGCCATGCTGGTGCGGGCGGCATGGGTGCATAGAAACGTTTCTCTCCGGTCCGGGGCTGTCACGGGACCATGAGGGCCGGACCGCCCGGCACCTGGAGGCGGAGGTTCTTGTCGCGCGCGCGGCCGCTGCGGACCGCGACAGCGCGGCCAGCCTGGCGCGTTACGAAGAGAGGCTCGCACGGGCGCTGGCACATGTGATCAACATCGTCGATCCCGACATCGTGGTGCTCGGCGGCGGCATGTCGAATGTTGCGCGCCTGTATCAAAACGTCCCGGCAATCTGGGGCAGGTGGATCTTCTCGGACCGGGTGGACACCCGCCTTGTTCCGCCGAAACATGGCGACTCGAGCGGGGTGCGCGGGGCGGCCTGGTTGTGGCCCGCGGATGCCCGGTCATGAGTGTCCCGGGCACATACCTCTGTCGGGATTGCCTCGCCCGGCCGGACGAGACCGCCGACCACCGATGTCCGGACTGCGGTTCCCCGCGGGTCGTGAGTCATCCGGAACTGAATGAGCTGGCCATCGCCCATATCGACTGCGACGCGTTCTATGCCTCGGTGGAAAAGCGCGACAATCCGGAGCTTGCAGACAGGCCCGTCATCGTGGGCGGCGGCCGGCGCGGCGTCGTCGCGGCGGCGTGCTATCTTGCAAGGGTCTATGGGGTGCGGTCGGCCATGCCGATGTTCAAGGCCCTGGAGGCATGCCCCGACGCGGTGGTGGTCCGCCCCGACATGGCGAAATACGCGGCGGTGGGTCGCCAGGTGCGGGAGATGATGCGCGCCGCAACACCCCTGGTGGAGCCGCTGTCGATCGACGAGGCGTTTCTCGATCTCAGCGGCACGGAAGCGATTCACCACAGCATCCCGGCGCGAACACTGGCCAGGCTGGCGCTGGATATCGAGCGGACGATCGGGGTCGGCGTCAGCATCGGGCTCAGCTACAACAAGTTCCTTGCGAAGACCGCATCCGATCTCGACAAGCCGCGTGGCTTCGCCGCCATCGGCCGGGCCGAAGCGCAGGACTTTCTGGCGCCGCGCCCGGTTGGCATGATCTACGGCGTCGGTCGGGCGCTGGAGGCGAAGATGCGGCGTGACGGGATCGCCACCATCGGCGATCTGCGGCAGGTGGATGAGGCGGTCCTGATGCGCCGCTACGGGGCCATCGGGCACCGGCTGCACTGGTTTTCGCGGGGGCGGGACGATCGCAGTGTCGATCCCGAGCAGCGGACCAAGAGCGTCTCCAGCGAAACGACCTTTACCGCCGATAGCGGCGACCCGGCGGTGCTTGCGCACGCCCTGTGGCCGCTTTGCGAGGATGTCGGGCGGCGCCTGAAGAAGCGGGAACTGTTGGGGCAGCGGGTCACGCTGAAACTCAAGTCCGCCGATTTCAGGCTGATGACCCGCAGCCGCACGCTGTCGGTGCCGACCGATCTTGCGGAGGAGATCTACCGGGCCGCGCTGCCGTTGCTGGACCGGGAGGCCGACGGGCAGGCGTTCCGGCTGATCGGCGTCGGGGCCGAGGAGCTTTGCGGCGCCGATGCCGCGGCTCAGCCGGACCTTCTGGATTCCGGCGCCAGGCGCCGCGCTGACATAGAGGGCGCGATCGACGAGGTGCGGCGGAAGCTGGGCGCGAACGCCATCGTGAAGGGCCGAAGTCTGTGACCGGGTGTTTCCGCGGTTCGGGCGGGCGGCCCGGATGAATCAACAGCCGGAGTGAGGCAACGCTTCGAGGCTCTCCAGCGTGCCACGTAGTGAAAAGTCGTCGAACTGCAGGACCAGCGCGGTGGCGATGCCGTTCTCCTGCAGGTCCATGGAAAGCTCGAACTCCGGCAGTTCCTCGCCCGGACCCGCCTTGCCCGCGGCGGCATAGAAGGCAAGCTTCATGGGCCACACGGTATGGGGCCCGAGGGGCGGTTTGAGAATGCCGTCGTCTTTCGCCGGCCGCTGGGTAAAAAGGATGGTCGTTACAGGTGCGGCGCTTTCGATTTCCGAGCCGTCGAACACCAGCTGGCGATCGAACTTCTCACCTTTCCGGGCGCTTTCCAGAAGGTTGACCGTGTGTTCCGTCGGAAACACGGTTCCCTTGGGCAGGGCGATCCTGTCGCTTTCGGGCTCTTCGAACCGCGCCATGCCGGCGCCACCCTTCGACTCGAGCTCGGCGTTGCCGCTGATCAGCATGTATTCCGTGCCGTCCCGGAATTTCCTGACGTTGAATCTGTAGTTCAGCCCGTCCTTCGATTCCCAGGAGGTAAAACTGTCGGAACTGTCCATCTCGTTCCCGTTTGACCAGAGAACGCGCATGGCATATTGCTGTTCGACGATCCAGCCGTCGCATCCGTCCGAGATTTCGTATCCTATACCGCCCTGCACGTCGGAAACTTCGCTGTCCGAGCTAAGCGAAGCCAACGAGAGTCGATAGAAGGCCCGGTGAGAGACCATTTCAGCAGCGGTTGCCGGTGCGGCGGCGGTTAGCGCAATAAGGACCGCGGCTGATGCGGCTGTCATCCTGACCATCGATGGCTCCCGGGAAATTTGCAGGACGGGGCTTGGCGGCGACCCGTGTTCTTGATTATGTCACGGCTCAAAGTAATAAGGAACCGCCGAGACGGCGCAACGCAAAAGGAAGGGCCCGCCCGCATGACCGAAAAACCGACCCTGTTGGTGACCCGCCGGCTTCCGCCCGATGTCGAGGCGCGGTTGACGCGTGATTACCGCGCCGTGCTGAACGACGGCGATGCAGCCTGGGGCGCGGACGATCTGATCAACATGAGCCGGGACGCCGGCGCCGATGCGATACTGACCTGCGGCACCGAGCGGTTCACGGCCGACGTGATCGAAAGGCTGCCCGGCAACGTGAAGATCCTGGCGACGTTCTCGGTCGGTTACGACCATATCGACGTTGCGGCGGCCAGCGCCCGCGGCCTCGTCGTCACCAATACGCCGGACGTGCTGACCAATGCGACGGCTGACACCACGATGCTGTGTCTTTTGGGCGCCGCGCGCCAGGCCCAGAACGCGGAACGCGTCCTCCGCCAGGGACGCTGGGGCAGGTGGGCATCGATGGACATGCTTGGCGTCGAGGTCACCGGCAAGCGGCTGGGCATATACGGCATGGGCCGGATCGGCCAGGCGGTGGCCCGGCGCGCCCGCGGGTTCGACATGGAGATTCACTACAGCAACCGCAACCGGCTGCCGCCCGAAACCGAGCAGGGCGCGATCTATCATGCCGATCCCCACAAGATGCTGCCGCACTGCGATTTCCTGTCGATCAACTGCCCGGGCTCGGTCGAGACGAGGCATTTCGTCAACGAGCGGCGTATAGAGCTGTTGCCGGACGGCGCCGTCGTGGTCAACACCGCGCGCGGTTCGGTGATCGACGATGACGCGCTGATACAGGCCCTGCAGTCGGGCAAACTGGCGGCCGCGGGACTCGACGTTTTCGCGGGCGAGCCGAACCTCGACAAGCGCTACCTCTCATTGTCCAACGTGTTCCTTCTGCCGCATATCGGCAGCGCCACGATCGAGACCCGCAATGGGATGGGCTTCCGGGCGCTCGACAATCTCGATGCCTGGTTCGCCGGGCGTGAGCCGCACGACCGGGTCGCCTGAGCCATGGCCTTCTATGATCGGGTGGTCTTCCCCCGGCTGATGCATTGGACGCTTAGCCGCCGCGATGTCGCCGAATACCGGAAATGGGTCGTTTCGTGCGCCGAGGGCCGCGTGCTGGAGGTCGGCGTCGGATCGGGGCTCAATCTGCCGCTTTACGGCGAGGCGGTCAGCGAGGTCGTCGGGATCGACCCGCATGAGACGCTGAACCGCATGGCGGAGCAGCGAATCGGCGACGCCCGCGTACCGGTGACCCTGTTCAGGGGGTCGGCCGAGGAGCTGTCCCAGGAGGACGCCAGTTTCGACACCGCCGTCATGACCTGGACGCTGTGCAGCATTCCCGACGGCCGTCGGGCGCTCGACGAGATCAGGCGCGTCCTGAAACCCGGCGGGCAGCTCCTGTATTTCGAGCATGGCCAGGCGCCGGACGCCGGCGTCGCACGCTGGCAGGACCGGATCACACCGGCCTGGAAGCATTTTGCCGGCGGCTGCCATCTGAACCGGCCGATCAACCGCATGATCCAAGAGCGCGGCTTTACGCTGATGGATACCGAGTCGGGCTATCTGGCGGGCCCCCGGTTCCTGGCCTACTGCTCCTGGGGCAGGGCATCCCCTTGAATACCGGTCGCATCATGGGCCGCCCGGCCGCGCGGGTCGTGCTGGCGCTGGCCATCGGTGTGGTGGGCGCGCTGCTGTTCTCGTGGCTGAGACTGCCGCTGCCGTGGATGCTGGGCGCGATGACCACGACCACAATCGCGGCGCTTCTGGGCGCGCCGGTCGCGGGGCCCACCAGAATCCGGCCGCTCATGTTCATGGTGCTCGGCGTCATGCTGGGCAGCACCTTCGCACCCGACATACTGGACCGCGTCGGACACTGGCTGAGCAGCATATTGCTGTTGCTCGTGTGTGTGATCGTAACCGGGGCCATCGCCTATCCCTATTTCCGCAGGGTCGCCCGGTTCGATCCGGTCACCGCGTTCTTCTGTGCCATGCCGGGCGGGATGAGCCAGATGGTGCCGATCGGCGGCGCGATGGGCGGCGACGAGGGGAAGATCGGCCTGATCCACGGCAGCCGCGTGCTGCTGGTCGTCTTCACCATTCCGATCTGGTTCCAGATCACCGGGGAATTGGGGAATGTCGACCGCTCGACGCTCGGTGTCGGGCTGGCGAGCGTCGAAATCGGTGACCTGCTGGTCCTTGCCGGGGCCGGCGCACTGGGCTGGGCGCTGGCGTGGAAGCTGAAACTGCCGTCCGCGGCCACGATGGGTCCGCTGATCGTCAGCGCCGCGCTGCATATCACGGGCGTCAGCGAATCGCAGCCGCCGCGCGAGCTGGTCAACCTCGCCCAGTTGATCATCGGTGCGTCCGTCGGCTGCCGCTTCGCCGACGTTCCGACCCGCGAAGTCATGCGGGCGCTGGCGGTCGGGACCGGGCTGACGGTGATCATGCTGGCGATCGCCGCCGTCTTCGCGGCGGCGGTGAACCAGATCGGCGCGGCGAGCCTGCCGGCGGCGATACTGGCGTTCTCGCCCGGCGGCCTGCCGGAGATGACGCTGATGGCGCTGGCGCTTGGCGTCGATGTCGCCTTCGTCGTGACCCACCACGTCGCCCGCATCATCCTGGTCGTCGCCATCGCGCCGGTGTTGTTCCGGCGCTCCACGCGCGGAAATTGAAATCCCGCATCTTGTAATTATACCCCCTTGGCAACTATATATTAGTAATAGGGGAAGTAAAATCGGCTTTTTCAGTCGAAGCGCACGGTCGCGCCTTCGGCTGCCAAGAAAGGGGAGTCTGCAGATGATCGAAGGTTTTGCGATTTTCGTTGTTGCCGCACTGGTATTTGCGGTTTTTCTCTTGTTCATGGGCGTGAAATCCGTATCGCAGGGCATGGAATACACGACGGAACGGTTCGGCCGCTACACGAGGACGCTGGCGCCGGGGCTCAACCTCATCATCCCGCTGATCGACCGGGTCGGCATGAAGGTGAACATGCGCGAAACGGTGATGGACGTGCCGAGCCAGGAGGTGATCAGCCGCGACAACGCCATGATCAAGGTGGACGGGGTGGTGTTTTTCCAGGTCCTCAACGCCGCCAAGGCGGCCTACGAGGTCAACGACCTGAACCGTGCGATTCTCAATCTGACGATGACCAACATCCGGACCGTGATGGGCTCAATGGACCTGGACGATCTGCTGTCGCGCCGCGATGACATAAACCAGCAGCTGCTGACCGTGGTCGACCAGGCGACGGAGCCCTGGGGCGTCAAGGTGACCCGCATCGAGATCAAGGATATCAGTCCGCCGCACGATCTGGTCGACTCGATGGCGCGGCAGATGAAGGCGGAGCGCGAAAAGCGCGCCCAGATCCTCGAGGCCGAGGGTACGCGACAGTCGGCGATCCTGGCGGCGGAGGGCCAGAAGCAGGCGGCGATCCTGGAGGCCGAGGGCCGCAGGGAAGCGGCGTTCCGCGATGCCGAGGCGCGCGAACGCGAGGCGGAAGCCGAGGCCAAGGCGACCGCGATGGTCTCGCAGGCGATCGCCGGCGGCGACGTGCAGGCGATCAACTATTTCGTCGCCGGCAAATATGTCGAGGCGCTTGGCAAGTTCGCCGATTCGCCAAACCAGAAGGTATTCTTCCTGCCCGTCGAGGCCGCCGGTGTCATCGGCTCGATCGGCGGCATCGCCGAGATCGCCAGACAGGCGTTCGGTAAGGAGGAGCAATGATTCCCTGGCTTGGAAAGTTCGTTTTCTGGCACTGGTGGGTGCTCGGCGTCGGTCTTCTCGTCCTCGAGATGATGGCGCCCGGCGCCTTTTTCCTCTGGTTGGCAGTGGCCGCCGGCGTCGTTGGCTTTGTAGTCCTGTTTGCGCCGGACCTGGCCTGGGAATATCAGATCCTGGTATTCGCGGTGCTGTCGGTCGTTTCGATCGTCGCGTGGCGCATCTATCTCCGGAAAAACCCGACGGAGACGGACGAGCCGCTGCTCAACCGACGGGGCGCGCAGTATGTTGGCCGCGTTTTCATCCTGGATACCGACATGCCGGTGGGGCGGGGCAAGATACACGTCGACGACACGACCTGGCGCGCGGTCTGCGATGGGGGCGAGGATATTGCGTCGGGCAGCCGCGTGAAAGTCGTCGATGTCGACGGTACGACCCTGAAGATCGAACTGGTCTGACCCCAAAACGGAGCGGGGGCTTGCCGTGAGACTGCGTCCTGAATAGGGTTGACGGCAGGCCAGCCGCAACTGGCGCCGCGAGGCGGGGAAACAAAGGGGCTTGACGGGCAGCAGCAATGGATATCGTCGATTTTCTAAAGGCGCGCGGGTCGACGCCGTGGCGGGTGCTCGGCGATCCCGGGCCCTCGGAAGAAGAGATCCAGGAGTTTCTGGCGGCCGCGGTCACGGCGCCGGACCATGGGGCGATCCGGCCGTGGCGGTTCTTCGTGGTGCGGGGCGGTGCGCGCGAGGCGATGGGTGAGGTGTTCACCGAAGCCCTCCTGAAACGCAAGCCCGACGCCGACGAGGCGACCGTCGAGAAAGACCGGGACCGCATGCGGCGCGTGCCGCTCTTGATCGTGGTCGCCGCCTCGATCATGGAGAACCATCCGAAGGTCCCGCCGTCGGAACAGCTCGTCGCCACCGGGCTTGCCGCGCAGGCGCTCCTGCTGGCGGCGCAGGCAAAGGGCTATGGCGGCGTCATGCTGACCGGCGACCATGCCTACGATTCGACCGTCAAGGCGGCGCTGGGCCTGAAGGACAAGGACCAGATCGTCGCCTTCGTCTACATCGGCACGCCGGAAGGCAAGATGCGTCCCAAGAGGCGGCCCGACGCGACCAAGTTCACACGGGACTGGACCGGGCCGGTCGCCTGACGTTCCGGTGGTGCGGTTGGCCGGCAACGCCGGCATGGAGGACCGTTTTGGCATATGACGAATCGCTCGCCGCGCGGGTCCGCCGGGCGCTGGCGCCGCGGCCCGATATCGACGAGCGCAAGATGTTCGGCGGCCTCGCCTTCATGCTGCGCGGCAACATGTGCTGCGGGGTGGTGGGCGATACGCTGATGCTGCGGCTCGGCAACGACGGCGCGGCGGCGGCCCTCGAGGAGCCGCACACGAGGCCGATGGACTTCACCGGCAAGCCGATGAAGTCGATGGTCTATGTCGGGCCCGGCGGGATTGCCGCGGACGACGATCTGTACCGCCGGGTCAACCGCGCCGCCGATTTCGCCGATACCCTGCCGCCGAAGTAGCTGCTCGGTCCGTTGGTGCATATTTAGCTCATTATCCACTTAAGTGGAATCGGCTCCGGCCGCCGGCGCGACCTCACCCTTCGAGACGGTTGCTACGCAACCTCCTCAGGATGAGGACACAGGCGTTGGAGCCTCATGCTGAGGAGCGGCGTAGCCGCGTCTCGAAGTATGAGGTCGCGCCAGTCCAACCGAACCCAACATAACGGATAATGCGCGATACGAAATATCAGCCGGCGTTGCGAAACAGCGAAAAGAGGCCCGGGAAGGCGATGGCCGCGGCGTTTTCGTCCTGCGCGATCTCGTAGCCGGCAAGCTGCCAGGCGGCGATCCCGCCGTCGAGGTTGCAGACACTGCCGTAGTGATTGGCCAGCATCCGGTCCGCCGCCATCAGCGAACGGGCGCCCGACGCGCAGCAGACCACGACCTTGCGGCCGTTCGCCTCCGGCAGCGCCGCCGAGCCCAGGCGCGACAGCGGTTGCAGTGTCGCGGCCGGGATATGGGCCCGCGCATGCTCGTGTGCTTCGCGCACGTCGATCAGCAGGGCCTCGTCGTTCTCGATCCAGTCGTGCAGCGTATGCGCGTCGATCGTCTCGATTCTGGTTGGCATCGTCGTCCCTCTCTATATTAGTTATTTCTTATATGTGGTACAAAACCTGCACGCTTCAAGGCCTCACACGGACTCGGCGCCGTAATAAAGCGTGACCGTATGTTTGGCCTCGGCAAAGAACAGCCAGCGTTCGGTCAGGATGCCGATTACGGCGGAAGCCACCGCGATGGCGGCCAGTGCCATGGCCAGGGGTCCGGCGCCCGAAGCGATCATCGCAAGTATCAGTGCGACCGGAACGGCAAACAAGGTAATGGCGGCGATAATCCTCAGCCGGACCGCATGCTTGCGGCCGACGCGATAGCCCATTTCCTGCAACAGGTAGTTCGATTCGGTATGCGGCGCGTCGAGCAGGCTGACCAGACCCGGCTTGCCGAGGCCCGTGGCGCTGGCCGCCGTGCTGCCGCCGTCCCGGCGAATGGCCCGCCAGTAGGCGAGCTTGACCGCCGCCGCAAACAGCACCGACAGGGCCGCGGTAAGGTCGATCGCCATGGTGTTCACCGCGAACAGATGGGTCAGCAGCATCAGGAACAGGGCGCCCGTCGCCAGCCCGAGCAGCAGATAGGCCGGCGGCACAAACGGGTTCGCCCAGCGCGGGATGCTGTTGAGCGAAGCATAGATCATCGCCGTGCAGTAGACGGTCACCACGCACAGCGCCGCGCCGGCAAGCCCCAGCGCCGCGAAGACCCCGTCGGTCCGCTCGAGATACACCCAGCCGATCGCGTAGAGGCCTGTGGGAATGTACGTCAGCACCGCCATCACGCCCTCGCGGCTGAGCCACGACGACCGCCACTGGGTCATCGCCCGCCAGGCGCGTTCCGGATGACCGAGATGGAAGGTCGAGGACAGCAGGCCCGCGGTTATCAGCGCGAAACCGCTCCCGAACGCGACGACGCCGAACCAGCGCTCCGCCGGCAGCAGTCCCAGTGCGCCGAACGCTCCCAGCAGCGCCAGCAGGCCATAACCGGCGCCGGACGCGGTGGTAAAGAAGATAACGGAGAAGGCGGGATGCACCGGCTACCTTCCTCTCAGGATGTGTGAATCTTTTAACGTTTGCTTGTGCGGCGCCGGCCTTCGCCGGCAGCTTGCCTGGCGGCCACCCCCTCCCAACCCTCCCCCATCAAGGGGGAGGGCATCCATTTCGCGCGCAATTTCTCCCTCCCCCTTGATGGGGGAGGGCCGGGGAGGGGGTGGAACCATGGCGATTCGCCGGCAAGGCCGGCGGCTATATTCCCGTTTCGCCATAACAACCATAACGCCCATCCTAACGCGACAACAGCCGGTCGACCCAGCGCAGCAGTGCGCCGTCGATGTCGTCCGCGGCCGGCTGCAGCGCCGCCGGGCCGCCCGATTCATTGCGCAGGTCCTTGTCCTCGCGCGGGCGTGGCGGCAGGTATTTGTTGGTCGGTCTGCAGCCCTGCTCGGGCATCAGGTCGTAGCCGCCGCGCGCCGCCACCAGCTTCGAGACGCCGGACCGGGAATCGCCGAGGTCGCCGAAATGGCGCGCCCCCGCGGGGCATGTGGAGACACAGGCCGGCACGCGGCTTTCCGGCGGCAGCGTCTCGTTGTAGATCTTGTCGACGCACAGCGTGCATTTCTTCATCACGCCCGCGTCCGTATCGTACTCCCGCGCGCCGTACGGGCAGGCCCATGAGCACAGCTTGCAGCCGATGCACCAGTCGCCGTTGACCAGCACGATGCCGTCTTCCTCGCGCTTGTAGGAGGCGCCGGTCGGGCAGACCGTAACGCACGGCGCATCCTCGCAATGCAGGCAGGATTTGGGAAAATGGACGGTGCGGCCACGCATGCCCGCATCGTCGCTCTCCACCTCGAAGCTGTGGATGCGGTTGAACCACACGCCGGAGGGGTCCGCACCGTAGGGGTCATGGTCGGTCAAGGGCGCCGAGTGGCCGCCGGTGTTCCATTCCTTGCAGTTCACCGCGCAGGCGTGGCAGCCGACGCAGATATCCAGGTCGATGACCAGCCCCAGCCGGCGGTCGGTCCGCTGCGGAAGGCTGGTCACGATTCACCTCCGCCCGATTCACCGTCGCTGCGGTTGCCGCGGCCCGTCGCGACGCCGGGTACCGTCTCCGCCACCGCCTCGCGGTTGCCGATGAATTCGCGGTGGAAGCCGCCGGTGTGGCCGCTGTGCGCGGGCTTGAGATCCTTGCCGTAACGCAGGATCTTCGGTGTCCGGCCGATGCCCGGCGGCGGGCTCAGGCGCTCGAACATCGGCGCCGTTTCGCCGGCCTCCCCGGGTCGGCATTTTTCGACGCGGACGCGCAGATCGAACCAGGCGGCCTGTCCCGTGACCGGGTCCGAATTCGAATAGCGGTATCCGTCGCCGCGGGGCGGCAGCAGCTCCGATATGACATGATTCAGGAGGAAACCCTTCTTCATTTCCGGCGCGTCACCGTCCAGCGCCCAGGCTCCCTGGCGCTTGCCGATCGCGTTCCACGTCCAGACCGTATCGGGATTGACCCCGTCCATCAGCTGCACCTGGCCCTTGACGCGCCCGTGGTGGCTGACGATCCAGACCCAGTCCTCGTCGGCGATCTCGAGGCGCGCGGCCATCTCGCGCGACATGTAGAGCCGGTTCCGGGCCGTGATCTGGCGCAGCCAGGCGTTCTGCGAGCCCCAGGAATGATACATCTGCATCGGCCGCTGGGTCAGCGCGTGCATCGGGAAGTCGGTCTGGCTGACGAGCGCCTCCTCGAACGGCCGGTGCCAGAGCGGCAGCGGATCGAAATAGGTCTCGATGCGCTCGCGCTCGCTCTCGGGCGGCTGGACGTCGCCATGGCCGCGCGCCGCCAGCCGGAACTTCTGCAGCACCTCGCTGTAGAGCTGCAGCACGATCTGCCGGTTGTTCTGGATCCAGCCCATGTCCTGGGCGTAATTCAGATACCCCATGTTGGCGTGCTTGTAGTAGTGCCGGTCCTTCGGCAGCGGGTCGTTCCAGAAACAGCCATTCTCGATGTAGTGCTCGAGTTGCTTCGGGTTGGGCGCCCCGCGTCCCTGCGCACGGCCGTCTTGGCCGCGCCAGCCCGCCAGCGGCCCGACGCCGGGGCCGCGTTCGTGATTGACGATGTAGTCGGGGTAGCCGCCCGGATACTTCGGGCTGCCGTCCGTGTTGACCATGCCCGGCAGGCCCAGGCGCGCGCCCAGATCCAGCAGCACTTCCTGGAACGGGCGCACGTCGCGGTCCGGCTTCACGACCGGCTGGCGAATCGCATCGGCCGGGCCCTCGGCGGTGCAGATCGGGCGGTCGAGCAGCGAGATGCAGTCCCAGCGCTCGAGATACGTGGTGTCGGGCAGCACGAGGTCCGCATAGGCCACCATCTCGGACGAATAGGCGTCAGAATAGATGATGTGCGGAATCCTGTACTCGCCGGTGGCCGGGTCCTTGTCGGTCAGCGCATGGATCGTTCCCGGCACGTTCATCGCCGAGTTCCAGCTCATGTTCGCCATGTACAGGAACAGCGTGTCGATGGTGTACGGATCGCCCTTCCAGGCATTGTGGATCACCATGTGCATCAGCCCGTGCACGGCCAGCGGGTGTTCCCAGCTGAACGCCTTGTCGATGCGCTTGGGTGTTCCGTCATCGTCGAGCAGCAGGTCTTCGGGGCCCAGCGGAAAACCGAGCGGCGGCCCGCCCAGCGGCGTGTCCGGTTTGCCGGTGCCGGCGGTCGGCTGGCCCATCGGCGGGACCGGCTTGGGGAAGGGGGGCTTGTAGCGGAAGCCGCCCGGCGTATCGACCGAGCCGAGCAGCATCTGCAGCACGTGGATCCCCCGGCAGGTGTGGAACCCGTTGGAATGGGCCGAGATGCCCCGCATCGCATGCATCGAGACCGGGCGGCCGATCATCTTTTCGTGGGTGCGGCCGGCCCAGTCGGTCCATTCGATGTCCAGCTCGATGGTCTGGGCGAAGGCGGCGTCGGCCAGTTCGGCGGCGATCCTGCGGATCGTCGCGGCCGGGATGCCAACTGTCTCCGCCACGTTGTCGGGCGCATAGCGCTGGTCCATGTAGCGCCGCGCCAGCAACTCGAAGGCCGGCAGGGCGGCGCGTCCGTCGGCCAGTTTCCGCCTTCCCACCAGCGAGGGGGTCGCGTCGGGCGACAGCGCGTTGGCCAGCTTGTTGGTCTTGCCGTCGAAACAGAGCGGGTTGCCGTCCTTGTCCCGCGCGAACAACCCGTCGTCGGCGGCGCCGGGGTGCTGGATCACCAGCCAGGCAGCATTGGTGTAGCGGACCAGGAAATCCCAGTCGACCTTGTCTGCGTGCAAGAGCTCGTGGATCAGCGCGAAGACGAACAACCCGTCGGTGCCCGGGCGGATGCCGACCCATTCGTCCGCCACCGCGGAATAGCCGCTGCGCACCGGGTTGACCGAGACGAATTTCGCCTTGCCCAGCGTCTTCATCTTGCCGATGCCGGCCTTGATCGGGTTGGAATCGTGGTCCTCGGCGACCCCGAACATCAGGAAATAGCGGGTGTGCTCCCAGTCCGCCTCGCCGAATTCCCAGAACGCGCCCCCGATGCTGTACAGCCCGGCCGCCGCCATGTTCACCGAACAGAACCCGCCATGGGCGGCGTAGTTGGGCGTGCCGAACTGACTCGCCCACCAGCCGGTCAGGGACTGGCTCTGGTCGCGCCCGGTGAAGAAGGCGAGGCGCTTCGGGTCGGTCTTGCGGATTTGGCCCATCCAGCCCGTGGCGATCGACAGCGCCTCGTCCCACTCGATCTCCTTGAACTCGCCCTTGCCGCGCTCGCCGGTGCGCAGCAGCGGTTTCTTCAGCCGCGCCGGCGAATAATGCTGCATGATGCCGGCCGAGCCCTTGGCGCAGAGCACGCCCTGGTTCACCGGATGGTCCGGGTTGCCCTCGATGTAACGGATTTTGCCGTGCTTGAGATGCACGCGGATGCCGCAGCGGCAGGCGCACATGTAACAGGTCGTGTGCTTGACCTCGTCGGCCACCACCGGCGAGGTGTCGACCGCTTCCTGCTGCAAAAGGCCCTTCCGCCCTGCGTCCATATCCAATTCCCTCGTTTGCCGCCAAACCG
Organism: uncultured Alphaproteobacteria bacterium; assembly: GCA_947259105.1. Lineage (GTDB taxonomy): Bacteria > Pseudomonadota > Alphaproteobacteria > UBA8366 > JADFVY01. The sequence continues at coordinate 20,390 of CAMYKU010000015.1, read as the reverse complement.
CCGCACTGGCAAAGCCGCGCCGCGGTCCGCTCCAACCCGGCCTTCTTGAAGATAGCCGTTATATGAGAATTTCTTAATGTAAAGAACCAGATTATCGATGTCTAGCCCGCTATTGCCATGTGCGTAAAGCACCAACGCATCCGTTCCGCCGGTTATTGCGAGGCGCGTTCTTCGACGGGCTCAGGATAAGGGCGCCGCGGCAATCGTGCCTCTCCATCCTTTCTGGGTGGCTTCGCTCCGCTCGCAATGACGTTGCCGGGTGGCGGCGGGTCGGCCGTCCGGAAACCCGCGGAAAACCTCGGTGCATGGGGTTGAACCGCGAACCGGAGGGCAGACGCAGGAAACCTGTTCGCGCCGCCCGGCCAACCGGTCCTATGCATTGATCGATTTCTCGAAGGTCTCGAACGAGCCGACCCAGAACCAGACGATCTTGCCGTCGTCGGTCTCGACGCCGACCGTCCGGTGGCGCATGCCGACGCGGAACGAGAAGATCGGCAGTTTGCCGTGGATCTGCTTGAAGCGCAGGCCCGGATTTCGCGGGTTTTCCTTCCACGAATGGTAGTTTTCCTCGGCCAGTTTCCTGATGTCCCGGGGCAGGTCGTCGAACTGCGTCCAGTAGGCCTCCTCGCGCAGCAGCTTGTCCTGCGCCACCGAGACGAAGGTCATGGACAGCTTGTCCCGCATCTTGCGGAAGACCTGCAGCGCCTTCTTCGCCTGCTGCTCCAGCCATCGCTGCGCTTCCGGCGAAGAAATGATCCGGTCCCATTCGGTCTTGTCCTCGACGCGCTCGATGATCTCCCAGGCGATCCGCTCGCGATCGACTTCGGGCAAGGATTTCAGGGCTTCGAATGCCCTGTTCAACAGGCTTTCCATCCGCGGGACTCCCTCGTTAAAAGCGGCGGCGGGGCGGCCAGATCCATACCGCTAGACCTTCCGGAAGGCCGCGTTGGCGCCGAGGCCGGCGAGCACGGCGAAGACGATGGCGAGGATGCCGTAGAAGGCCGCATAGTCGTGGGCGAAGCTGAAGAGTTCCGCCAGCACGCCGATCTTGCTGACATAGAGCGGGGTGCTCTGGGCGCTGATCACCTCGCCGTCCCGGACCAGCAGGACCTCGACCGTATAGGTTCCGGTCGGAACGTTGGTCGGGAATAGCACATCGCCGCGGAACAGGCGGGCGCTTAACATCTTCACCGACCCCACGCCGACCCCGTAATGGCCGAGTTCCTGTTTGCCCCGGATCAACGCGTCCCGGAAGTCGGCCACCACCGCGGGCCTGGCATCCCGGCGCGGATCCTTCGCCAGCGGCAATTCCAGATGGGGGACGCCGATCTGGTGGCGTTCGCGCACCGCATCGGGCAGCCAGTCGCCGGGTTGCGAGGTCGCCATCACCTGGTAGAAGGCCGGGATTTCCTCGAAGGTCATTTCGTCCCGGTTCATCCAGATTCCGGCGGTGCGGGCCTTGCGGCGGACGGTCAGCGTTTCCAGCGGGCCGTGCACCAGGACGACGACGTCGCCTTCGCCCTCGACGGCCCCGAACAGCAGCAGTTCGGCGCCCTCGAATCCCATGGTGATCTTCACCAGGTGCTCGGACAGGTCGGCGACCAGCGGCTGTTCGGCGGCCATCGCCGGGGCGGCGCCGAGTGCGAGGACAAACGCTGCGAGGAGGCGCTTCATCGTCAGTGCCCTCCCGCCAGCGCCAGCGAGAAGATATCGGCCGGGGTCGACACCAGGTCGACCAGCATCTTGCCGCAGACGCCGATCACCATCGCCGCCAGCAGGAAGCGCATCTTCTCGCCCGGCAGCTTGGCGCCGACCCTCGTGCCGACCTGCGCTCCGATCACCCCGCCGACGATCAGGAACAGGCCCAAGAGGATATCCACCGTCTGGTTCTGGTAGGCCTGCAGGAAGGTCACGTTCGCGGTGACGAAGACGATCTGGAACAGCGAAGTGCCGATGACCACCGAGGTCGGCATGCCCAGCACATAGATCATCGCCGGCACCATGATGAAGCCGCCGCCGACGCCCATGATCGCCGCCAGCAGCCCGACCAGCGCGCCGACCGTCAGCGGCAGCAGGGCGCTGATGTAGAGCTTCGAGCGGCGGAACCGCATCTTGAAGGGCAGGCCGTGGAACCAGCGGTGCTCGTGCAGCCTGCGCCGGCCGGCGCCGGGTTTGCGCGTGCGCCAGATCGATTTGACGCTCTCATAGGCCATCAGCGAGCCGATGATTCCCAGAAACACCACATAGGCGAGGCGGATCACCACGTCGATCTGGCCCAGCGCGCTCAGGAACTTGAACAGCGAAACACCGAAGGTCGAACCGATGATGCCGCCGATCAGCAGCATGAGCCCCATCTTCAGGTCGATATTGCCGCGGCGGAAATGGGCCAGCGCTCCGGACACCGACGAGGCGACGATCTGGTTGGCCTCGGTGCCGACCGCGACAGGCGCCGGAACACCCATGAATATCAACAGCGGCGTCATCAGAAACCCGCCGCCGACGCCGAAGATGCCCGACATCATGCCGACGCCGGCGCCCAGGCCGAGCAGGACCAGGATGTTCAGCGAAATTTCGGCAATCGGCAGATAAACATGCATTGGCGGCAGGAGCGTTCCGCGGCTCGTTGAAAATGATCGAAGGAAAGCCGGCGACCGCCGGCGCACCCGTTATGTCCCGCTGTCCGCGCCTGTGTGCCGGAACCCGCGGGACCGCAGGGTGGTAATGATACCGTTTGCCGGTTTATTCAAGCTTAAATGAGCGAATCGTAATGTTTCTATCCTGAACTCGGGTATGCGAAGACGCTACGCAACCGTCAATCTCGCGGCGGCCGGCCTGCCGTTCAGTGGACGAGCCCGGCTTCGCGGTAATAGCGTTCGGCCCCGGGATGCAGCGGGATGCCGAGGCCCTCAAGCGCCATCGTCTGGTCGATGAACTGGCCTTTGGGGTGGCCCCGGTCCAGCAGTTCCCGGTTTCGCTCATGCCAGAGCGCCCTGGTGATCCCATAGATGAGATCATCCTCCACATCCGCCGACGTCACCCAGATCGTGCCGATGCCGAGGGTGCCGGTCAGCGATACGTTCTCATAGGCGCCCATCGGAATGGCGGTCGTCGTGAAGAACGGATGATCCCGGACGATCTCTATAGCCCTGGCCTCTTCGATCTGCAGCAAATCGATCTCGACCCGCCTGGCCAGTTCCGTGACGGCGGCGACGGGGGAACTGGCGATCACGAAAAATGCGTCTATTACGCCGACTTCCAGCAAGTCCGCCGCATGGCCCGGCGTCGCATAGACCGGCTCGAGGTCGTCGACGGTCAGCCCGTAATACCGCAGCACGAGCAGGGCTTCGAAACGGGTGCCGGACTGCTCTTCGCCGAGTGACACCCTGTGGCCCTTCAGGTCGGCGATCGACTCGATCCCGGAGTCCGCCCGCACCACGATGTGGAGTTCCTCGGGATACAGATTGGCGATGGCGCGGAGGCTGTCTATGGCGGTTTCGCCCGCGAAAATCCATGTCCCGTTGTACGCCCAGTCGACGATATTGGCCCGGCTCAAACCGGACTCCAGGCTGCCCGCGCCGATCCGCCGCATGTTCTCCACCGACCCCTGGGTCGACTGGCCGACGGCGATCAGGCCGGGCACGCCGCAGCTGCCGCCGCGATCGCAGGGCCGCGAGCCCGGCGGGTTGCTGATGATGTTGCCGAGCAGCGCCCCGGTCAGGAAATACGTGCTGCTGCTGGCCCCCGTGCCGATGGTGAAATAGCGGATGTCCTCCTCGGCCGCCCGCAGGACGGCCGGCAACGCCGCCAGGGCGAGAACGAGCATCGCCGCCAGTTTCATCCGGGAGTGTTTCGTGCGCTGCATTGTTCTCTTCTGCCGCGGTTCGTGAAAGGCCGCCCCGGTATAGCGGCGGAGTGTGGCCGGATGAAAGCGAATTTGTGTCGCGGGGGGTTTCTCCGCGACGCGGGAATGCGGTACGACTTACGGCATGAACGCCCGGGAACCGGACAGCAGCGCGCAGCCCGTCGCCGTCATCGGCGCCGGCGTGGTCGGCATGGCCGCCGCGTTGTCGCTGCAGCGCGAAGGGCGCAGCGTTACGGTGTTCGATCCGGAGCCGCCGGGGGAAGGCTGCTCGCTGGGCAACGCGGGCATCATCGCACCCTACGCGGTGGTGCCGGTCCAGACGCCGGGGATCCTGTGGGACGTGCCCGGCATGCTGATCGATCCGCTGTCGCCGCTGGCGGTGCGCTGGGCGCATTTCCTGCCGCTCGTGCCGTGGCTCGTTCGCTTCGCCCGGGCCAGCAGGCCGTCCCGGGTCGATGCGGTTTCGAAGGCGCTGGCGTCGCTCCTGCCCCGGGTCCGCGATGCCTGGAAGGATCTGGCAGGCGAGGCCGGTACGGCCGGGCTTCTGATCGACGGCGAGGTGCTGATGCTGTTCGGCAGCGAGAAGGGCTGGCGCGATGCGCAGTTCAGCCTGGATTTGCGCCGCCGCCGCGGCGTCCCGACCGAGGAAATTCCGGCCGCCGAGGCGCTACGGCTTGAGCCCGCCCTCGCTCCGGTCTTCGTTCGGGCGGCGCTGATACCCGACCTGTCCTGGTGCGTCGACCCGCTGGCGCTGACCCGCGGCCTGGCCGGCCGGCTTCGGGCCCTGGGTGGCGAAATCCGCGCCGAGCGGGTAAGGGCCGCCCGGCCGAGGGTCGAGGGCGGCGCCGTCCTGGAGACCGACGGCGGCGCGTCCGCATGGGACGACGTCGTGCTCGCTGCCGGCGCCTGGTCGCGGCCGCTGGCCGCCATGCTGGGCGCGCCGGTTCCGCTTGGCACCGAGCGCGGCTACCACGTCATGCTCGACCACGGCGCGGGTCTGCTCGGCCGGCCGGTCAACCTCAACGACCGCGGGTTCTACATGACGCCGATGGCGGGCGGCCTGCGCTGCGCCGGCACGGTGGAGCTGGGCGGGCTCGACGCGCCGGCGGATCCCAGGCGCGCGGATGCGATCGAACGGCAGGCCAGGCGCCTGCTGCCGGACGCCGGCGGGAAACTGTCCGACTGGATCGGCTTTCGCCCCTCGATGCCGGATTCGCTGCCGGTGCTCGGCCCGGTCCCCGGTCGCCGCGGCGTCTGGCTCAATTTCGGGCATGGCCATCTCGGCCTGACCCTGGCCGCGACCTGCGGGCGCATCACCGCAGACCTTGTCGCCGCCCGCGACCCCGGCATAGACCTCGCGCCGTTCTCGGCGGCGAGGTTCTGAAATTCAGTCCCCGCCGATCACATCCGGCTCCGGGATGCCGAGGAGTTCGGCGCTGGTCATGCCGCCCTCGATCTTCGCGATCGTCTCGGCCTCGCGCGCCCGGGCGGCCTGCGCCGCCGCCAGGACCCGGCCGACGTCGGCCAGCGGCACCACGGCGACGCCGTCATCGTCGCCGACGATCAGGTCGCCGGGCGCCACCGACACCCCGCCGCAGGCGATCGGCGCGTCGATTGTGCCGCCGAAGCCCTTGTGCGGGCCGCGCGGCACCACGGCGCGGCAATAGACCGGAAAGCCCATCTCGCGGATCGCCTCGACGTCCCGGATCGCACCGTCCAGCACCAGCCCGGCGACGCCGCGCTGCATCGCCGAATGGGTCATGATCTCGCCCCATACCGCCACGTCGTCGACGCGCGCCGCATCGACGACCAGCACCTCTCCGGCCCGCATATGCGGGATCGCGGCATGGATGATTCCGTTATCGCCCGCCATCGACGTTACGGTGCGTGCCTGCCCGGCCAGCCGCGTGCCCGGCGCGATCGGCCCGATCGCCGCCGCCATTATGCCGGCGCGGTTCATCGCATCGCCCAGCAGGCTCGCCGCCACATCCCGCGCCGCGGCGACGGTCTCGGCGGGCAGGGCGGGGAAATCGACGATATGTCGGTAGAGGGGCATGGCCGGAATTCCTTGTTGCTGGCGTTTTGGGCCTTGAGGACGGTTCCGGCGGATACTGGCAGGGCCGCGCCGCGGCGGCAATTGCCGATGTCGTGCGAACCTGCGTCAACGATATCGGGGCACGGCGGTCCTGAACCGTGCCGAAGCATGGCGCCGCGAATGGGCCGCCGCTGCATCAGGCGGGTTGCGGCAGGACGCCCGGAGCGGATCGCGACTGATCGTCGTCGCGATCCATCACCACACAGAGACGATCCGGGACTAGTTATTCAGTAGCACCGATGTCCTCGAATTCCGCACGACCTTGCCGTCGTAGTCGTAAATGTACGTCGCGCTTTCAAGGAAATTGAAGGGGATTTTCAGGCCGATCTCACGCGCCTTGCGGAAATTCACCGCGATATCCGGCGGCGACACGATGCCGACGGCCATATCGCCGGGCCGGCTTTCGCCCGACAGCACCTGCGCACCATAGATCGCGGCGAGATGCGCGTTGCTCTCGAAACTTATACCGATGGACAGCACGGCGCTGTCGTCGCCTGCGGTTACGACCTCCGGCACCACGCTCAGGACGGGGACGCGATCGGAGTATTTGTTGATCGTGGCAATCTCACGAAAGACCGACGTGCTGCCGGTGATCCAGAACAGGCTGTTGCTCAGTGTAGGGTCGTTCTTGCGCATCGTCGCGACGGCTGACCGGACCAGTCCGTACAGCTCTTCCTTCGCCAGTTTCGGGTCCTGCACCGCCAGCTCGAGGACCCGCATGCCGCGCAGCCGCGCGAACTCCGCCATCGGCTTTGCCTGCGTTTCCACGGCGCTGACATTCTTGCTGTCGACCAGTATCGCGAAGTTTTTGATACGGGGCATGAGCTCGAGAATATAGGCCATCTGCACTTCGACCGGCATGTTCAACGATGTGAACGCGAAGTTGGTGCCTGTTCCCGCATCATAGCTTTCGGCCTGCCCAAGCAACACCGGATCCTTGGAGCATACCGAAACGACGGGAACCGATCCGTCGCTGTAATGCCTGAACAGCCACTCGGTGGATTCGGAGCCCATCGAGAAAACAAGCTCGTAACCTTCCTTGTCGACGCGGTCGATCACCTTCCTGCCGCGCGCGTCGCTCTTCCTGAAGTTGACGACATCGATCTCGGTGTTGATGTCCTTTTCGCCAAGGATTTCGAGAATCTTGGTGATCGCCGTGTCATAGGCGGACGACGGCCGCGGATAGATGACCATCACCTTTCTTTTGGGCGCCTTGTGGTTGGCATACCGCGGCCGGATCTGCACTTCGTTGGGGTCCCCGGCAACTTCGTTGACGTGCCAGGTCTTCTCAACGCTCTCGCCGTAACGGAACCAGTCCGAATAGGCCGGTTCGGCGACCGCCGGATGCGGCGCCGCGATGATTGTGAAGGCCAGGGCCGCCGCCGTCGCGAGCGACCTTGCCGGATGCTTTGATGAGAACAAAGGGTACACCGTTGATCTCCTTGATCATGAATACCTGGCTTGCGCGGGGGTGAACTTGATGAGAAACAAGACACCGAGCAATGCAATCGCCCCGCCGATCCACGCGATCACAATGGGGTCCTGTCCGCTGAAAATGAAAAGCTGCCCGACGACAAAGGGCCCGGCGACGTGGCCGATACGCTCGAGGAACCGGTAGGCGGCGGTCGCCGAGGTTTCCCCTGTCGCGGCGGCAAGCTCGGAATTTGCGACATGCGTGACCACGGGTGCGTTTATGTATCCGTGCGCGATGCCGACAATCGCTACGCCGGCGATCAGCAGCAGCGTCATGAAGACCGTGTTGTCCGCCTGATAGGCGAGGGGATTCCAGCCCGTCAGGCCGATCATGACGAGGCCGGCGCCACTGAGGACAGTGCCGAAGAAGAGCGCGGAAACCGTCTTGCCTGAATGGTCAACCGCGCGCGACGCATGTCCGCTCGCCAGCACGACGGCGCCGGCGTAAACCATGAGAACCTGGCCGATATCCTCTTGCGCGTAATGCGCCTGCGTCATCAGAATGGGCAGGCCGAATATGACGACGCCGGTCAGCACGGCCTTCGCCGGCACGCCGACCAGGAACATGGTCCGCAGGAACTCGGAATTCCGCAAGACCTTGCTGAGGTCCCCGAAAAGGACCTTGAGCGATCCGCCGTGCTCCGGATCCAGGAACGGTCGACTCGAAACCTTCGGCACCAGTGCGATGGTGTAGAGGGCCATCAAGGCCGCCATCAGTGCGGCGAGGGCGAAAACACCAGTGGGACCCATCTGGGTCACCAGCAGCGAGCCGATCGCCATGCCGGAGATCATACCGCCCTGGAACCCGAAGACGATGATTGCCGCGCCCCGGGTTTTTCTGTTTTCGGCAGCCGTGGCCAGAATGAAGGACTGGACCCCGATGAAGAGCATGCCCTGGCCGACGCCCGATAGCGCGCGCGCCAGGAGCACCACATAGTAGTTGGGTTCGAGCACCAGGAGTCCGAGCCCGATCGCCGCCAGGGACATGCCCAGATACATGAGCGGCCGCGGGCTGAAATGCTGCGCAAAGTGTCCGGCGGGCACCAGGCTGAGTGCGAAACACAGATAGTAGACCATGAAGATCAGGGAAACGGAGCCCGGGTGCATTCCGGAGTTCTCGACGACCCGGTACATGAACTGCGGAAGAAACGCGTAGCTCAGGTGTTCCGCGACGACGGCTATGAAGAACACCGGCTTGACGAGCTTGAGGTCCGATTCCTCGGTGTCCTGGTCGGCCCTCGGGGCATCGTCCTGGTCATTGGACGTTCCGGCGCGCCGCACCGATCCCGCCAGTTGCAGGAAGATGCCCGCCGCAAACGCCGAGGCCACGAAAACCGCGGCAAAGTTCTTTACGCTGCGCAGTATCTGCCGATACACGATATCCGCGGGCGTGGCGACGGCGATGCGGATGTCCCGCCCGCCGGGCGGGGTAAGATCGACAATGTATTCGTAGACGCGGCTTTGACTTTTCCATGGCTGGCCGACGGCTTGCTTGTCGGTATGTATCATTACGAATCCGTCGACCATCAGCCCCGCGGCGCTGATATCGGGATTGAGGCGCTGATAATCGTTGATGACCTGGTCCAGCCCCTCGATTTCCGTGATGTTCAGGCCAAACTGCACGATGCTGTTCATTCGCTCGCCCAACGAGTCTGCCAGCGCCTTTGTCTTCGCCTGGGCCCCCTCCGAGTACAGCGAAATGAGTGTCGCAATGACAAAAATGGACACCCCCAGGAAGGTCAGCGCATATCCGTATTGCAGCCAGCGCTCCCGCCGGCCGGCGAGGAACGGCGCTCCGACGGCGACGAACAGCCCGAAGCAAGCCGCCGAAATCGCCGCAACGATCAACAGAGGCTCGAATTTCGCCATGACCTGGTCGACGATGGTCGCCTTGGGCGTAGTGACGGCCAGGCTGCCCACCTGCTCGAACCGGTTGCGCAGGGGCAATACAACCTGAAGATACTGCTCGTTTTCCCGGAGGTCGAAATCCGCCGATACGGCGCCGGCTGTTTGCCGCGGCATGGGCAACAGGGGGATCGAGTCTTCGCCGCCGACGAAAACCGGCTGACCCGACTGATCGAATACGCTCATTGCCGCGATCGACTGGTCGGAGGCCAGGATCGGACCGACCTTCATGCTGAAGCCGACGAACTGCCTGACCGAATAGCCGCCACGAAGGAACGTATCCATCGTTTTCTGGATGATCTGGCCCTGCGCCATCAGTTTCTCGACCTGAAACTGCTGGTACGTGCGCTTCGCCTCACCATGGCCGACATAGATAAGCAGGAACAGCGACAGGCCGGAGACGAATGCCATGCCCACGCCGCTCACAAGCGCTCTACGGACTGTGTTCGTTGAGTGCATTCTAATTCGCTCTCAGCAGCACGCCGCGTCGCCTGCTCAATCCAGCAGCAAGTTGAAGCTCGTCACGATGTGACGGCGCTCGCAGAACAGGCGGTCAATCCGGTCGGCGAACAGCGACAGGATCAGATCGTCGTAGTCCATCCCGCATGCCTGCAGTCCGGCGCACACGATGCTCGTCGTTTGGCCGCTTGGTTTCTTGATGTCGGGTTTTGGATTGACCTCGAGAATATTGAGCTCGCCATTGGCATCCATCCGCAGGTCGAGCCGGATCAGCGTGTCTATATCCAGTTCTTCATATATCGTGCGGGCGGCCTCCACGATCTTCTTGAAGGTGTCGGAATCGCTCTCCGGACCGAGCAGCCGCAGCCGGTCCATGGTAATGGGGGAGACGTCCATCGATGTGAAAATGCGTTCCTCTTCCGACAGCACCCGCTCGACCACGGAGAATACGAACGGCCGGGTCGATCGGGCGAGTTTCCGCTCCCGCGCGATGATCTGTCCGCAGACTGCGGCAGTGAATTCGCGACCCGGCAGGAACTTTTCTATGAGGACGTGATTTTCGGTCGCCCGATAGATCGCGTCGACGGCGTCCATCAGCTCGCTGGCATCGTCGATCACGGCGATATTCTGCGAGGCGCGGCCGCACACGGGTTTTACGATGAATGGACCGGGATATCCTTCGAAGCACTGTTTGAACCGGACGTTGGTCTGGGCACAAAACGGCCCCCGCGAAAGATGCCAGGTCATGAACGTCGCGGTGGGAATTCCGAAGGCGTTCAACTGGCGTTTGAACGTGTGCTTGTTGTCCAGGATTCCGGCCGTAAGCGGGTCGTGGCCGACATATGGGATGCCGGCCATTTCGAGCAGCGCCGCGCCATGCAGCATCGAATCGTAGCCCTGCACGCCGCCGGTGTTCAGCCAGCCCATATGGATACCGTGTTCACGGAGCCGTTCGCCAAGCCTCATGTCGTCGGGCATCAAATGCACGCTCTTGCAGCCGAGCCGCCTCAGCGCCTCCGCGATATCCGCCGCGACGCTCTCGTAACTCTTCCATGAACGCGGGTTCTGGGTTTTGTTGATCACGGCGCCCTCAACGGATTTATCGCCGCCGTGGATCACTGCGATATTCATCCGCCCAAGCAGACGCGCCACCTGGGATTCAAGCTGTTCAAGACGTCCCGATCGCCGGGGTGGGCGAGCCGTATTTGGCTCCGGCTCCTCTGTGGAATCCCCAAACGCAACTTGATTCGCCGAATATTTCGTATTCATTGTTTTATCTAACATTTTACTAAAAAGTCCCCATCCGACTATTTGCACAATTAGTTTTATGCACAATAGTTAAGAAATCCTTACTTTTCGCGTCTGGGCGGTCTCGCAAAGCTTGAGTATCAACGGATAAACGTTTGGTATTCACGCTCGAACATGTCGCGCTCTTAACCGGTTGTTAATGTCATTCGCGCAAAGATCACTTAATACACTTTGGGACACAAATAGATTTTCATTAACTTTTTTTGCGTTTCACGCCAGCGTGGTACTTGGGCCGAGTATGAGCATAAAACGGGACAACACGGAGCCTGTATCGGAGACGAGCACGGGCCCAGTCGAGGCACGCCTGAGCGCGACCGCGTGCGACAGAATTGCCGTGGTCCCGCAGACGCCTTCCGGATCTCTGGTCGACGAGAACGGGCAGGACCAAAAACCGATTTTCCTGCTGCTGCAGGGTCAGTCCGACATTCTCGATCTGATCGCCAGCCGGGCCCCTCTGAAGGAGACGCTGGACCGTACGGCGGCTCTTGCCGAGCTGGTTATCGAGAATGCCTGTTGTTCGGTCCAGGTGCTGGACCGGGGCGGCGAGCGGTTTGTCGATGTTGTCGCACCAAACCTGCCCGACGACTATATACGCCATATCAACGCGGGCAGTATCGGCAGCGGGGCGTCAGTCGAGGCGATCTGCGCCGTGTCCAAAAAACCCCTAAATATCCTGGATCTGTCGGCCGAATCTCCCGAGACGCCAGCGTATCTTCGCGACCTCGCCGGGTCGCATGGCCTGAGCGCCGTCTGGGCGCATCCGATGCTCGACCAGTCCGGAGAGCCGCTCGGCGTGCTGTCGCTGTATTGCCAGACAGCGCAGGACGGCAATCCGCGGGTCGATCGGATTGTTCGGGCCCTGGCAAGCCTGGCGCGTTTCGCTATCGAACATCACCGCTCGAACGAGGCGTTGCGCTCTGCCGATCAGCGTTTCGGCGCCCTCGCCGCCAGCATTCCGGGTGTGGTTTATCAGCGCATGGTGACGCCGGACGGGCAGATTCGCTACACCTATATCAGCGATGGAGCGAAGGATCTGTTCGGCGTGTCGCCGGAGGAGATTGTCTCCGATCCGAACGCCCTGTTCGACTGCCACGGCCCGCAATACCGCGAAACGTTCCGGGAAAGACTGCTCGAAGCTTCACGTGAACTCAAGATGTGGGACGTCGAGGCGACGATCGTAACCAAGGACGGCGAGCAGAAGTACACGCACGCGATTGCACGGCCGCACCGTACGCCTGACGGCACGGTGTTCTGGGACGGTGTGATCCTCGATGCGACAAGGATCAAGCAGGCGGAGCTTGAAGCCGCGTCGATCGAGGCGCGGACGCGCGAGGTAATACTGGAGAGCATCTCTCAGGGTCTCGCCCTATACGACGAGGATGACACGCTTGTCGTCTGCAACAGCCATTTTCTGGATCTGAACCCGGAACTCGATGACGTGATCCGGCCTGGCGTGGGTTACGAAACCGTCGCCCGGGCGTTGATCGACAGCAGCCTCGACGCCGAGGCGCCGCCGTCGCAACGGGACGAATTGTTGCAGCAGCACATGCAATTGCACCGGTCCGGCGGTCACGCGGCCGAAAGGCGTCTTCCGAACGGCCGATGGGTCCTGATCACCGAGCACCGGACGGAGCACGGCGGCACCGCCATCGTGCACACCGACGTTACCGAGTTGAAGAAGCGCGAAGCGAAGCTGGAGACAAGCAACCACGAACTGCAGCAGTTCGCGTCGGTCGCCTCGCATGACCTGCAGGAACCTCTGCGCAAGATCGAAGCCTTCGGCGACCGGCTGCACAAAATGTGCGGCAGTTCACTCGGGGAGGAAGCGACCCTCTATCTGGACAGGATGCTGTCTTCCACCAAACGCATGCGGAAACTGATCAACGACCTCCTCGCCTATTCCCGGGTAACCACCAAGCCCCGGCCGTTCGAGGCCTGTAACTTCAAGGCCATTGCCGGGGAGGTCGTGTCCGATCTCCAGATTCAGATCGAGGAATCCGGCGGCCGGGTGGAAGTTGCGGACCTGCCCGTTGTCGAAGCCGATGCAATGCAAATGCGGCAGTTGCTGCAAAACCTGATCAGCAATGCCCTGAAATTCCGCCGCAAGGATGTTCCCCCGGTCGTAACGGTGTCGGGTCAGATCGTAAGCGGCGACAATCGTCCGGCCGGGCCGGTAGCGCCTGCCGGGGACCTGCTGGAGTTGAGTATTTCCGACAACGGGATCGGTTTCGACATGAAATACGTCGAGCGGATCTTCAATATTTTCCAACGTTTGCACAATCGCAGCGAGTACGACGGCACCGGCATCGGACTGGCCACCTGCCGCAAGATCGTCGAAAGACACGGCGGCGCGCTGCGCGCGACGAGCGAGCCCGGCCACGGCACGACAGTTACCGCAATTCTACCCGTAAAACAGATGCTGACTGAGGCCTGAAGATGACGCCACAATCCAAGCCGGTAACCATCCTGGTCGCGGAAGACGATGCCGACGATCGCCTCCTGCTGAAGGACGCCTTCCAGGAAAGCAGCCTCGCCAACGAGCTTCGCTTTGTCGAGGATGGCGAACAGTTGCTCGCGTATCTGCGTCGCGAAGGAGAGTTCGCCGACCCGGGCGAAGCGCCGATTGCCGGTTTGATACTTCTCGATCTCAACATGCCGAAGATGGACGGCCGGGAAGCCTTGACGATCATCAAGAACGACGCGGTGCTCAGGTCGATTCCCGTGGTCGTCCTTACCACGTCGGCAGAAGAGGACGATGTCTTCTACGCGTACAGGCTGGGTGTGAGCTCGTATATTTCCAAACCGGTCACGTTCGAGGGGCTGGTAAACGTCGTGAAGGTGCTCAACGCCTACTGGCTCGAGGTCGTCGAGTTGCCTCCCGAACAGACAGCCAACGCCTAGGATCGGGGGCCATGTCGCCGAAACGATCGTTTCGCGTCCTGATGGTGGACGACGATGAAGACGACTACATCCTGACGCGCAGCGTGCTCGAGGAGGTCGACGGGTCGCATTACGATCTGCACTGGATCAGCGATCTCGAGGCGGGATTCGCCGATCTCGACTCCGCGGACTACGACATCATCCTGATGGACTACTATTTCGGCGGCCGCACCGGCGTGGAGATCCTGCGCGAGGCGATCGCCGAAGGGTGCACCACGCCCGTCATCCTGCTCACCGGTCTTGGCGACCGGGACGTGGACTTCGCGGCAATGGAGGCCGGGGCCGCGGACTACCTCGAGAAGGACAGCCTGACCCCGCAACTGCTGGAGCGGTCGATCCGGTACGCCGTGAGCGCTGCCCAGGCACGGACGGCTTTGCTGGAGAAGTCGGCGCTCCTGCGGACGACGCTGGACAACACCGGCTCCGGCATCGCCGTATTCGACGCGTCGAACCGTCTGGTTGCCTGGAACGGCCGTTTTTTGCAGATGCTCGGGCTGGAAAAGGGCTTCGAACATCTGGACGGGTTTGAGGGCCGCGCGGCGCCCGAGATCGATCTGCTGAGCAAACGGGTCGCCGAATGCCTGAAGCTGGGGCGCAGGCTGGACGGGGATCGGTCGGAGCACATCGGGGCGGACGGGGGCGTTCTTGAAATCAGAAACAACCGGACCCGCGAAAACGGCAACGTGATCATCTGCATTGACGTAACAGAGCGGAAGTCGTTCGAGACGACGCTTATCGAGTCGAAGACGGCGGCGGAGCTCGCCAACCGCACGAAGACCGAGTTTCTGGCCAATGTCAGCCACGAATTGCGCACGCCGCTCAACGCCATCATCGGATTTTCCGAACTCATTCTGCTTGAGATCAGGGGCCCGGTCGGCGACCCGGGGTATGTCGCCTATGCCGGCGACATAAAGCAGGGCGGTGAGCACCTGCTGAACCTGATAAACGATATTCTCGACGTCTCGACCATCGAATCGGGAAATTACGACCTGCACGAGGAACCGGTCGAGACCGCCGCCATCGTCGAGAGTTGCACGCGCATGATCGACGAACGGGCGGCCGCCGCACGGCTGTCGGTAACCTGCGAAGTCGATCCCGATCTATCGTATCTCTCCGTCGATCGCCGGGCGATCAAGCAGATCGTCCTGAATCTGCTCTCGAACGCGGTGAAATTCACGCCCAACTACGGCAAGGTCTGGCTCAGGGTCGAGCCGGCGCACGAGCATGGAATTCGCATTTCGGTGACCGACACCGGGGTCGGCATCGCGCCGGAGGATATCGCCCGGGTGCTGGAGCCGTTCGGCCAGGTGAGGGACGTGGTCGGCTACAGGGTCGACGGCACGGGACTTGGGCTGCCGCTGGTGAAGTCCCTGACCGAATTGCTGGGCGGCACCCTTGAGCTCAAGAGCATCCCCGGCGAGGGAACGACGGTGAGCATTCACCTGCCCCGGGGAAGAATTTCGGACGGCGAATTCGCGGAACAAAACAGGCAGGGTTTAATCGCACGCTGACCGGACGGTGCGTGTGCCGCCGGTCGCGGAATTGTCCACGAGCGGGGCCGGTCCACCCGATCCGCGAAGAAACCCGGGTCCGCGGCAAAACATGGTGCCGGCTGAGGGATTCGAACCCCCGACCTGCTGATTACAAATCAGCCGCTCTACCAACTGAGCTAAGCCGGCATGGCGCGTGTGCGTGCGGTATGCGCGTGGCGCATCATATAGCGCCGGTCGGCCGGGGGGACAAGCAAACACGGTGAGGCACGGGAAACGGCGCGCCTGAAACCCGCAGAAAACCCTGGCGCATGGGGTTGTTTCGCGCAAATGGCGCCTGCGCCATCCCATCGCCGGCGATTCTGCCCGAAGGCGGCTGCTGCAACGCGTAACCTGGCTTCCCGCCGCGGTCGCGGCAGGGCGGGCAATCCGGGCCGGCGTCGTGGCGAAAATTCCGGCTGGCGCGGGGCGGGGCGCGCGGCTAGGCTCTCGGCCGCTGCTATTCCGCGGGAGACGACATCGCCATGGCCGGACCGCTCGCGCCCTATCGGGTCCTCGATCTCAGCCGGGTGCTGGCGGCGCCCTGGGTGGGCCAGACGATGGCCGATCTCGGCGCCGAGGTCATCAAGGTGGAGCGCCCGGGTTCGGGTGACGAGACGCGCGGCTGGGGGCCGCCATTTCTTGCCGGCCGCAACGGCGAGCCGACAGGCGAATCGGCCTATTTCCTGTCGGCCAACCGCGGCAAGAAATCCGTCGCCGTCGATCTCGGCACGCCCGAAGGCCAGCGGATCGTGCGCGACCTCGCCGCGCAGTCCGACGTGCTGCTGGAGAACTACAAGGTCGGGGGGCTGGCGAAATACGGCCTCGACTACGGGAGTCTCCAATCCGTCAATCCCGGCCTCGTCTACTGCTCGATCACCGGGTTCGGACAGGACGGTCCTTACGCCGGGCGCGCCGGCTACGACTTCATGATCCAGGGCATGAGCGGCCTGATGAGCGTCACCGGCGATGCCGAGGGTATGCCGATGAAGGTCGGCGTCGCGGTCTCGGACCTGTTCGCCGGCCTCTATGCGACGGTGGCCATTCTGGCGGCGCTGAGCCATCGCGAACGGAGCGGCGCCGGCCAGCATATCGACATGGCGCTGCTCGACTGCCAGGTCGCGGCGCTGGCCAACCAGACCTCGAATTTTCACATCTCCGGCACGGCGCCCGTCCGGATGGGCAACGCGCATCCCAATATCGTGCCCTACCAGGCGGTGCCCACGGCGGACGGCCACATCATCCTTGCCATCGGCAACGACCGGCAATACGCCAGGTTCTGCGAAGTCGCGGGGCGGCCGGAATTGATCGGCGATCCGCGCTTCGCCGGCAACGCCGCGCGCGTCGCCAACAGGGAGGCGTTGATGCCGGTCATTTGCGAGATCACACGGACTCGCGCCAGCGCCGACTGGATTGCGGCCATGGAGGCGGTGCATGTCCCATGCGGCCCGATCAACAGCCTTGACCAGGTGTTCGACGATCCGCAGGTGCGGCATCGCGGCATGCGGATCGAGCTCGATCACCCGCTTGCCGGCACGGTGCCGCTGACCGCAAGCCCGATGCGCTTTTCCGGGACGGCGATAGAATACGATCGCGCGCCGCCGCTGCTGGGGCAGCATACCCGCGAGGTGCTGTGCGGCCTGTTGGGCCGGGATGCGGCGGCAGTCGAGGATTTGATGGCGCGGGGCATCTGCGCCGGGACCACGGAGGCGGATTGACAGCGATGGCCGGAAACAGAGCGGCGAAACGGACGGGCGGGGAGATCCTGGTCGACGCCCTGCAGGGACACGGGGTCGAGCGGATCTTCGGCGTGCCGGGCGAGAGCTACCTTGCCGCGCTCGACGCGTTGTACGGCGCGCGCAACCGGATCGAGTTCACCGTTTGCCGTCAGGAAGGCGGCGCCGCCTATATGGCGGAAGCCTGGGGCAAGCTGACCGGTCAGCCCGGCATCTGCTTCGTGACCCGCGGTCCCGGCGCCACCAACGCCGGTATCGGTGTCCACGCCGCCATGCAGGATTCGACGCCGATGATTCTGCTGGTCGGCCAGGTGGCGCGCAACCAGGCCGATCGCGAGGCGTTCCAGGAGATCGACTATCGCCGCATGTTCGCGCCGGTCGCCAAGTGGGTGGCGCAGATCGAGGACGCGGCGCGGATCCCCGAATATGTCAGCCGCGCCTTTCACACCGCGATGTCGGGGCGGCCCGGGCCGGTCGTCCTGGCCCTGCCGGAGGACATGCTGCGGGAAACGGCGGCGGCGGTCGACGTGGCCGCGGCCCGGCCGGTGCGGGTGTCGCCGGGACGGGCCGACATGGCCATGCTGCGGGCGATCCTGGAAAAAGCGCAACGGCCGCTGCTGATCGTCGGTGGCGGCGGCTGGACGGAACAGGCCAGCACCGATATCCAGGCCTGGGCCAAGGCCAACAACATCCCGGCCGGCGCCGCCTTTCGCCGCCAGGATTGTTTCGACAATTACGATCCGCGCTATGTCGGCCATATCGGTATCGGCATCAATCCGGCGCTCGGGCAGCGGGTGCGCGACGCCGACCTGGTCGTCGCCGTGGGTCCGCGGCTCGGCGAGATCACGACTTCGGGGTATACGTTGCTGGAGCCGCCGGTGCCGGCGCAGACCCTGGTTCACGTCCATCCCGATCCGGCCGAGCTGAACAGTGTGTACCGGGCGACGCTGGCGATCGCGGCGAGCCCGGCCGAGTTCGCCGCGGCGGCGCGGTCGACCAGGCGGGCCGACCATGCCGTTTGGGACGACTGGACCGGTGCGGCACGCGCCGACTACCTGCAGTATGTGGAGCCTGTCGTGAGTCCCGGCGATCTGCAACTGGCCGAAGTCGTGGCCTGGCTGAACGAGACCCTGCCGGACACCGCCATCATGACCAACGGCGCCGGCAACTATTCGATCTGGCTGCACCGGTTCTACCGCTGGCGTCGCTTCGGCACCCAGGTCGCGCCGACGCTGGGGTCCATGGGCTACGGCGTGCCCGCCGCGGTGGCGGCGAAACTCGCGTGGCCCGACCGCACTGTCGTGTCGTTCAATGGCGACGGCTGCTTCATGATGAACGGGCAGGAGCTGGCAACGGCCGTGCAGCACGGTGCGAACGCGATCTTCCTGGTGATCAACAACGGCATGTACGGCACCATCCGCATGCACCAGGAACGCCACTATCCGGGCCGGGTCTTCGGCACCGACCTCGCCAACCCCGATTTCGCGGCGCTGGCGCGGGCCTATGGCGCGAACGGCGAGGTGGTGGAGCGCACCGCGGAGTTCGCGCCGGCCTTCGAGCGGGCGCTGGCCGCCGAACGGCCGAGCCTGATCGAGCTGCGCATCGACCCGCAGGCGATCACCCCGACCGCGACTTTGAGCGGGCTCCGGAAACAGTCGAAGGACAAGTAGGGGCTCATGTCCGGGTCAGCTCGTAGAGGGCGACGGCGGCCGCGTTCGAAACGTTAAGGCTGGAGACCGGCGGGCGGGTCGGCAGCCGCGCCAGCAGATCGCAGTGTGCACGGGTCAGCCGGCGCAACCCCTTTCCCTCCGCCCCGAGCACCAGGGCAACGCGGCCGGACGGCGCCGCCTCCGCCAGGGTCTGGTCGGCATCGCCGTCGAGTCCGACACACCAGAAATTTTCTGCTTTCAGGCGCTCCAGCGCGCGGGCGAGGTTGGTGACCGCAACCAGCGGCACTGCCTCCAGCGCGCCGCTGGCAGATTTGGCGACGATGCCGGTGGCGGCGGGCGCGCCGCGTTCGGTTTGAAGCACCGCCAGCGCGCCGAAGGCGGCGGCGCTGCGCAGGACGGCGCCGATATTGTGCGGGTCGGTGACTTGGTCGAGGATCACGAGCGTTGCGGTGTCGCCGGCCCGCGCGACGACGTCTTCCAGATCCGGCTGTTCCAACGCGTCGGCCGACAGCGCGACGCCCTGATGGACCGCGCCCGGCGGCAACAGGCGTTCGAGCGCCTGCCGGTCGAGGGTGTCCGGGGTCGCCGCCGGCGCCATGCGCGAAAGCTTCGCCGCGCCTTCCGGGGTTGCGGCCAGTCGCCGGACATGGCGGGCCGGGTTGGTGAGCGCTGCCGCGACCGCGTGCAGGCCATAGAGCCACACGCCGCGCTCTTTTGCCGTTCCGCCCCCGCGATGTCGGTCGCGTCCAGCCGGTCCGGCGCCTGATGTCTTGAATTTGCCCATGGCCGACCTTAATATTGCAGACGTGAGTGGTTCCACAAGCGTCGCCATTCCGCAGTGCCGATTTGATTTTGTCGGCGACGGAGGGGGTGGTGCGCTTCGTTGTGTCTTTTTGAAGTTGACAAGCGACCAAAAATCGCCATACATCCGACCCGTCGTAGCGGTGCGCGGACGGGCACACCGACGTTTCGGCGCGCAGTAATGGAGGGGTGCCCGAGTGGTTAAAGGGGACGGGCTGTAAACCCGTTGGCTTAGCCTACGTTGGTTCGAATCCAACCCCCTCCACCAGATTTGCGGCGGATTATGGCGGTGCCAGACGGTAACAGGCGGGTATTGGGGGCTGAGGAACTCATGCGGGTGTAGCTCAAAGGTAGAGCCCCAGCCTTCCAAGCTGGTAGTGTGGGTTCGATTCCCATCACCCGCTCCAACATACCGTCCCGAACCGCCGTAAAGGCTTTGCGGGACGCTGCGACGCGAATTGATCAACGAGGCCCGGGCGGCCGGTTCGAGTTAACGTCAGAACAGGATTTACGAGACCGATGGCGAAAGCGAAGTTTGAGCGTACGAAGCCGCATTGCAACATTGGAACGATTGGCCATGTTGACCACGGGAAGACGACGCTGACGGCGGCG
>CAMYKU010000014.1 GCA_947259105.1 uncultured Alphaproteobacteria bacterium | reverse complement strand
CGCGTGAGATGAATGTGCTGGCCCGGGCCGAGGTGCTGAGACAGGATCGCGACGCCCTGCATATTCTCGACCTGCCGAAGCTCGCACAGATGGTGCACGAGGTGCTCGGCCTGGAACCGGCGGAGATGGCCTGACCGCCGGTTCTCTTAAAGAATCGCGAAAAAACGTCCTGCTTGTGGGAAATGCCACAGCGCATGTCCCCGGACCGCGCCATGATCCGTTGCAAGAAACTTGCAGGACGGACGGGAATGTCATGAGTCGACGGGCGGGCCGCCTCGCGCACCGGAAGACCCCGCGAAGCACTTCCGCCGCTGTTCGTTCCGGCACAACATCGCCGGCGGCCGGCTGAAACCGGACCTGGTGTCACCGACCCGCCGAACGACCGGCAGGGTGTACGGCCTCAAAGGGATAGACCGCACGTGCGGGCCGTTCCTCCCAGCCCCAGGGCCAGTACCCCTGCCGGACTATCCTGCCCTGTCCCGGTGGACGCCGGCCCGTCCCGGGCCGCTTCTTTGTCCTGCCCCCTGCGGCGCGACGGCTTGACCTTCCGGTATCGGGAAGGTCTATCGTGCGTCCCACTGATTTCAGGTGGAGAAGCAGCGATGGGTGACAAAGGGACGGCAACCGGCCACGGCCAGCACAACGAACCCACGCATGCCCCCGGGCGCCATGACGGGGTCTCGCTCAACCGACTTGCGCTCAGCGCGACGGTGCATTGCCTGACCGGTTGCGGGATCGGCGAGGTCCTCGGCATGGTGATCGGAACGGCGCTTGGCTGGGGAAACGCCGCAACCATCGTGCTGGCCGTCGTCCTGGCGTTCCTGTTCGGCTACTCGTTCACGCTGGTGCCGCTACTCCGCTCCGCCCTTGGCCTTGGGAAGAGCCTGCGCATTGCGCTTGCCGCCGACACCGCGTCGATCACGATCATGGAAATCGTCGACAATCTCATTCTGCTGGTCATCCCCGGCGCCATGGGCGCACCACTGAATTCGCTGCTGTTCTGGTCCTCCATGGCGCTGGCGCTTGCCGTGGCCGGCGCCGCCGCCTTCCCGGTAAACCGGTGGCTGATCGCACGTGGCCGCGGCCATGCGCTGGCGCACGACCACCATGCCTGAGCCAGACAGGCGAAGCTCCCGCCCCGGAATGGCGGGTGCACGATGCCGACTTGCCCGGGAACATGGTCGTGTCATGGAACGGGGGTGATGCGGCGGCGTCAGCCTGCCCGCAGGCGCGACAGTGGTTTGTCGATCAGCATCGGTTCGCCGACCGCCACGTTGACATCCTCCGTATCGCATCCGGCCTCGTAGCGCTGGCACAGCACCACGCCGTTCGGGAGGACGCGGTCGCCGGCTTCCACGAAAACCGCATCCCAGCGGATTTCGTCGATGGTGATGCGGCCGTCCCAGGCGAACGCGTAGCGCGCAATCGCGGGATCGGCGCCGTCAAGCCATTCGTGCGCGCGTTCCTTGGCATGGTCGCGCGTCCCGGCATCGAATCTGTGCAGGACCCGGCCTTCGCTGTCGCTGTCGGCCATCACGAAGGGGACGAGAACGCCATCGCCCGCGCCGAGGCTGTAAAACGCGTGCTTCAGCGTATAAACGGCGAGTTCGGCCAGACTCTCGGCGGGTTGCTTGAGACTGCCCATTCGTCTCCTCTTGCTGCGCGGTTCCCCCGCGAAGGCCACGGGACCGAACGCCTATGCTATCGATGGACAGGAAACGAGTGGTTAACGGCGATCGCGGGACACTGTCCGGACCGCAATCCGGCCCGCACCGTTGCGCCCAATCGAACGGGTTGGCGGATCACCGAAGGCGCGTCCACGCGACCCGGATCGGCGCCGGCTCCGGCGTTCGGCTCTTGACAAGACGCCTGCGCCGGCCGTCAGATGCGCCGCGTGGACCGGCGGATGAAGAGGAGGACGACATGGCCCGCATAGGCAAGATCGAGCGCGAAGGCGCAACCGGCGAGACCGAACGGCTTTTCCAGGCCGCCGAAGCGCTGCTGGGACGCGCGCCGAACTTCTACCGCTACCTTGCGAACTCGCCGCTGGTCGCCAAGATGCTGCTGCCCTTCAACGCGGTGCTGCAGCGCCAGGGCGGCGGCAGCGTGCTGCCGGCCAAGATCAAGGAGATGGTGGTGATCAAGACCAGCGCGGTGAACGGCTGCGCTTACTGCTACGCGCACAACACCTCGCTCGGCATGGCGGCCGGCATTACCGAGGAACAGGTGCGGGCGATCGATTCGGACGACTATATGAACTCGCCGCTGCTCAGCCCGCGCGAGAAGGCCGCCGTCCAGTGGGCCGAGCATGTCACCCGCAACACCGCCAGCAAACGCGACGATGTGTTCGCCGCGTTGCGCGAGCATTTCGCCGATGCCGAGATCGTCGAGCTGACGCTGATCAGCGGCATGTTCAACATGTTCAACCGCTTCATGGATTCGCTGCGGATTCCGCTGGAGCCGCAGGACGAGATCGACAAGATCAAGCGCTCGCTCGACATCGATACCGAGAATGTTCGGGCGTATTTCGAGACCGTCCTGAACAACTGGCCCGAGGAGTTCCCCAATCCGGCCGCCGAAGCGGCAGAGTAGCGCCGGCCGGTCACATCCCGGACAGGTCCGCCGTCGGCAAATTGCAATTGCCGGAGTGACAAGCGCCAGGCGCCGCACTGCGCCATCCGGGACCGCACACGGCCGGCACGGCACGCGATTCGGATTGATCGCACGCAACCCGAAATCGGCGCCTCGACAGGGGGGCCGTTTTACTGCGGTCCGGCCGTCGCGGGCCGGTCGAGCCAGGGTGGCAGGACCCGCGTAAAGATCCAGAGCAGGACGAGCGGACCGAACAGCGCGCTCAACGACACGATCAGGCCTTCGCGTCCCAGCACCGGCACGTGATAGTAAAGAAGTCCCTTCATGGTCTTGGCGATCTCCTGGCCGCTGATGACGACATTCCAGCGCATCAGGAACACCTGCAGCAGGACCAGGAGGCCGCAGATGAACGCCACGGTGATGAAGGTTTTGCCCCGAACCTTGCGGAACACCATGTAGGTGATCAGGATGATCGGCAATATGGCCCCGACGCCGAACTGGAACACGAAGAACCGGTAGAACAGATCATGCGCCACATATTCCAGGATGATGTCGATGCCCTCCTTGCCCTTGTAGACGAGGGTCGCGAACTCGACGCCCTCCAGAAGAAGGGTGAACATCATGAACCCCCACAGCGCATAGACAAGCCCGCGCACGCAGGCTTCGTCGATCGGCACCCTGCGGATTTTCGCGATGGTGATGTAGAGGACGATCAACAGCGCGACGCCCGAAATGATCGCCGAGAACAGAAAGACCGCCGGCATCATGTCCGATCCCCACCACTCCCTGGATTTGAGCGACGCGAAGACGAACCCGACATAACCGTGCAATCCGTGGGCGGCGGGAATTCCGACGACCGCCAGCACGAACATGAACTTGCGGTCGATCGCGCGGGCCCTTTCCGAGGTGTCGTCCGACCACAGCGAAAGCGCCCGGTAAAACTGCCTGGCCAGCCCCGTCGCGTTTTGGGCGTGCGCCACGACGTCGACGCGGAAAACAAACCAGATCTCAAGCACCAGAAGGCATACGTAGAACAGGGCGAAATAGCCGAAGGCAACGAAGGCCGAAGTGATATGGGGCGTTATCATCGCGTTGAACGCCCGCTCCGGATGGCCCAGATGCATCAGCAGCGGGTACGGCACGAAGATCATGAATGACAATGCCGTCAGGAGGGCGAGCCTGGATACCGGCCTGAATTGCTCCATCCCGAACACATGATAAAAACTCGACACCGTGAAGGCGCCCGCGACCAGGCCGGTCAGGTAGGGGTAGACGACGATCATGACCGTCCATGGGAATACCGTCTCGTTGGGATAGACGTAGCCGGTATACGGGGCGACGTGAAACAGCTGTTCCATCACGACACATCCTTGTCGAGGCCAATGTAGAAGCAGGTCGGCGCGTTGCCTTGCTCGGGTTTGAGGACCTGCACCCGGTTGTCGCGAACGAATTTGCTGATCTCGCTCTCTTTATCGTTCAGATCGCCGAAGATCCGCGTGCCGGTCGGGCAGACCTCCACGCACGCGGGCATCAGTCCCTTGGTGATGCGGTGGTAGCACCATGTGCACTTGTCCGTGACCCGCTCCTCGTCGTTGAAGAAACGGGCGCCGTAAGGGCAGGCCTGGACGCAATACTGGCAGCCGATACAGTGCTCGTGGTCGATCAGCACCGCGCCGTCCTTTGTCTTGTATGTGGCCCCGGTCGGGCACACCTGAACGCAGGACGGACGGCTGCAGTGGTTGCACATTTTCGGCACGAAGAACGCTTTTTCGACCTTCTTGTCCTTGTACCGGTTGTCGAAGCGGTACTCCTTTTCGGAGCCCGAGGCGGCGATGTTCTGCGAATCGGCCTGGCTGTCGACACGGGCCGTTTCTTCGCCTTCGAGATACACGTAGCGTTCGACCCAGGTCCGGAAATGATGGGCGTCCAGGGACACGCCGTTCTCTGCCTTGCAGGCCTCGACGCACCGAAGGCAGCCGATGCAGCGATAGGTGTCGATGCCGTAGGCCCAGCGATGTTCATTCCAGTTATAGCCCTCGACCGGGCCCGCAGCGGCTCTGGTGCCTGGTTTGTCCTGGGCGCCGACGCTCCTGGCGCCCACAAGGGCCGCGGCGGCAACGGCGGCTTTCCCGGCCGTGCGAAGGAATGTGCGCCGTCCTGCTCGTGACTTGTCGTTCTTCTGCTTCATCGTCTTCCCTCAAGAACTGCTGCGGACTTTCCCCGCACGCCGCGCTGAACCCGTTGATGCGAGATCACGGATCGTACCGGCTCGCAGCCGGCCTGGTTCGATATTTCCCCCGCCATCGAATCACTGTCCTGCCCCGCCTTCGAGGGCGGCGTAAAAGGCGGCAAACCCGACGATGTCCGCATCGCTCAGCGATTCCGCGATCGTGTTCATCATCGCGTTTTCACGCGCCCCGGATCGGTAGTTCCGCAGCTGCATCGCAAGATAGTCGGCATCCTTGCCGGCCAGGGACGGGAAATCGCCGGTCCCGCGTCCTTCATCGCCGTGACAACCTGCGCATGCCGCAGCCGGATCGGACTCTTCGCCCGCCTGGTCGCCGCCGAGCGCCGGAGAATGAGGGTCATGGCAGGTGACGCACTGCTCCTCCCCGGCATGTTCGCTCACGACGATCTGCGGCTGGGCCGCGGGCCTTGCCGGCATTTTCTCGTGGCAAAGGGTGCACAGTTTGACCGTATCATCCGGAATGGGCAGCTTGCCGCCGTCGGCGGGATGTTCGCGCGCCGCGCCGTGGCAGACCTCGCATTTCACCACCGTGTGGACGCCCGCGGTCCAGTCGGTATGTTGTTCCTCATGACACGCCTCGCAGTAATCCGGGCCCTGGAACTGCGGCGTGTCCGCTGCGATCTCACCCACCGAGTCGGCCCGATAATGACCAAACTCGTAAAACGATTCTGGTGTGAGGTAGATCGCCGCGGCAATCGCCAGGATGATAAACCCAACTACCAAGAGGATGAGTCGCAGGATGTGAGTCGGCATAGTGGCGGCACGCCCATTGTATTTAGTTCCTGATCAAATATAGGGGAGTGGATTGTTTGCGTATTGATCTAGATCAAAGCACCTTCGCTGCCGCCTCTTCACGACGCCGATTCTATCCCCCGGCAGTCGCTATTCTCCGGTACGCCATCGGAATTTGCGACATATTGCCTTTCCTGATAATCGCCGAATAAATACTGGACCTGCCGTGTATTTGTGGCGACCTTTGGTATTACCCGTTCGACAGCCGGGGCATGCCGGCCAGCGCCGGGTTCGCGGCCGGTACCTGGGGTGTGCGGATTCTATTTGACGTGGATCAAGGATTTGGCAGACAACCCATGTGCTAATCCGCACCAATTCTCATAACCTCCCGTTCGACGGGAGGATCCCCTGCCGGTTCAAGAAGCGGAGTCCCGCGTAATGCGCCCTGCTGTTGTTTCGATATTTGTCCTTCTGGCAAGCGTCGTCCTGCTGACCGCGTCGCCTGTTGGCTGGTCGGGCGCTGCATATGCCCAGACGGCGGCCGACGATCCCGAAAGCTGGGACAATGAATTCTGCCTGGATTGTCATGGAATCGAGGGGTTCGATACGGAAACCCCGAGCGGGGAACCGCGCCAGATCCATATATCGCCGGATCGATTCGGACAGAGCGTGCATGGCAAGCGCTTCTGCGTCGAGTGTCACAAGGACGTCACAGAACTTCCTCACCGGGAATTTGTGGATCGAAAAGTCAGCTGCGTACAGTGCCACCGGAATCTGTGGGACACCGCCCAACGCGAGGGCCGGACCGAGGAGTTCGCGCGTCTGGGAGAGGTCGTGCAGCAGATCGACAGCTACATGAGCTCTGTCCACGCACGACCGAACATAGAAGACCAGTCGCGAACGAATGCGACCTGTTACGATTGCCATAATGCCCATTACATCACGCCGATCGAGGGCGAGGTCGGCGCGATGTCGCGGCTGGGAATCCCGGATATCTGCGGGAAGTGCCACGCCGAGGAGGCAGCCGCCTATTTCACGTCGGTGCACGGAAAGGAGGTCGCGCTCAACGCCAATACATACGCGGCCGTGTGCATAGACTGCCACACCACGCACACCATCGACTCGCCGGCCGGCGATTCGATCAGGCTGGCAATCACGAAGAATTGCGGCAACTGCCACGACCGGGAATTCGAGACCTACACGGGTACGTATCATGGCCAGGTCAACACGCTGGGATACGCCTACACCGCGAAGTGCTTCGACTGCCACGGATATCACGAAATCCAGCGGGTCGACGATCCGGCGTCCACGGTGCATGCGAGCAACCGTCTCGAGACATGCCGGAAATGCCATGCCGACGCGACAGCGGGCTTCGTATCGTTCCAGCCCCATGGCAACACAGGCGACTTCGAGAGCTATCCCTATATGTGGATCGCCGCGAAATTCATGATCCTGCTGCTGCTTGGCGTCTTTGCCTTCTTCTGGACGCATTCCGCGCTGTGGTTCTACAGGGAATACAAGGAGCGAAAGGACGGCAAGAACAAACCGCACGTCCAGACCGACCTGGTGCCGGGCATGGAAGGCAAGTACGTGCGGCGCTGGCCCCTGGTCTGGCGGATCGCCCATCTGCTGCTGGCGCTCGCGGTGATGACGCTGGTGCTGACCGGCACCGCGGTGCTCTACGCGGAAACCGGCTGGGCCCGTGCCGTCATGAAAGTGATCGGCGGGCCCGAGGTGGCGGCAATCCTGCATCGCATCGCCGCCGGCACCTTCATCGTCCTGTTCTTCGGGCATCTTGGGTACTTCTTCGTCAAACTGATGCGGAACTGGAGGGAGTTCAAGTTCTTCGGGCCGCATTCGCTGGTGCCCAATCTCCAGGACATGCGCGATGCGGCGGACATGTTCAAATGGTTCTTCGGTCAGGGGCCGCGCCCGGTGTTCGACCGCTATTCCTACTGGGAGAAATTTGACTACTGGGCGCCGTTCTGGGGCATGGCGGTCATCGGCATCAGCGGTGCGATGATGTGGTTCCCGGCGGTAACGGCTTCGGTGCTGCCCGGCTGGATATTCAACGTCGCGACCATCGTTCACGGTGAGGAAGCGTTCCTCGCCGCCGTGTTCCTGTTCTCGGTCCACTTCTTCAATGTGCATTTCCGGCCGGACAAGTTTCCGCAGGATATCGTCATGTTCACCGGTGTCATGCCGCTGGAGGAATTCAAACACGAACACACGCTGGAATACCGGCGCCTGGTCGAGACCGGCGAATTGGAGAACTATCTGGTCGACGCCCCTTCGGCACCGATGACCAAGTTCTCCAAGATCCTCGGGGCGACCCTTATCTTGACCGGGCTGACGCTACTGGTTCTCGTCCTGTACGGGTTCTCGCAGCATGGAGTCATTTAGGGGCTAGCCCTGCATATTGTGGAGTGGGTTCATGGCAAGTAACCTCAACGGAGACCGCGGCGCCGGTTGCGCATGGTTGCGGGACGCGCGCACCGTCTTGTTCGATCAAGTTTCAATTGGAGACCGGTAATGAGATATCTTGCGCTGAGTGTCGTGCTGGCGTTGGCATTGGTCGGCTGCGATGAAGAAGAACAGGCTGCGGCGCCGGGCGACATCGCCGCCGGCAAGTCCATTGCCGAAACGCAATGCATCGGGTGCCATGGTCTGGATGGCAAGGGGAAGGCCCACGGCATCCCGAATCTGGCTGCGCAGGTGGAAGAATACCTGCTCGACTCGTTTCGTGCCTATGAGGAAGGGGTCAGGACCCACGCCGCACTCAAGAACCTGACCAAAGAGTTGAGCCCGGCGGATTTCCGCAACGTCGCGGCCTACTATGCCAGTCTGCCGCCGCCTGAAGCCACCGGCTCGGCGACGCCGGATATCCTGTCTCCCTACGACAAGGGCAAAGCCGCGGCCGCGGCCTGCGCCGCATGCCATGGCGAAGACGGCAACAGCACGACCCCCGGCATTCCCAGCCTGGCGGGCCAGCAGCCGATTTATTTCGTTGCCGCCGTACGGGCCTATCTGGACGGCACGCGCGACAAGCCCACAATGGAGATGCTGCGGGCGCTCGACCGGGTCGATCTGGAGAGCCTGGCGTTTTATTATGCATCCCAGACTCCGGCCGTTCGTGAAGCGCCCGTTTTCGGCGACCCGGCGGCAGGGGAGCCGCTGACCGCCGGTTGCGGCGGCTGCCACGGTGCCCAGGGCGTGAGCACGGATGCGGCGACGCCGAGCCTTGCCGGCCAGGATCCCGAATACCTGGTCAGTGCGATCAAGGCGTACCGGGATCGCTCACGCCATCACGAGGTCATGCGTGACGACAACACCGACGAGGAAATCGAGAATATTGCCGCGTTCTATGCCGCACAGGGATCCGAGGCGGCCGAGGGCGGGCCGGTAACCGTTCAGGAGCTGGCCGAGAAATGCGACCGCTGTCACGGAGCCGGCGTCGACAACCCGGCTTTGGTAATACCGAAAATCAGCGGCCAGGACAGGGTGTATCTCATCATGGCCCTGCGGGCATATCGCGACGGCCGGCGCGGCAGTTCGATGATGCACAACATGAGCCTGCCCTACAGCGAAGCGCTGATCGAAAGTATCGCCTCGCTGTACGCGAGCCAGCCCGCGCGGTAAGTTTCGGCCCCGGTCCCGAGGGTCCTTGCCGGGCGGCGAACAGAAGCATTGCGCCCTCACCCCAAAGGCAGCGGGGGCGTCTCGTCGCAGGAGGCTTACCGGGCCGGCTGCCGCGCGTAATAGGCCGCCAGTTTCGTGATGTCCGATTCCGCCATCAGGAACGACATGGCCTGCATCGCGGAACTCGGCCGTTCGCCGCCGTGATACAGCTTCAGGGTTTTCACCAGATACGCCTCGTCCTGACCGGCCAGGATCGGAAAGCGGGAATCCGTGCTGCGGCCTTCCACACCGTGGCACCGGTTGCACCGCGACACCCACTCCTTGATTGTCAAAGGCTTGCGCAGGGGCAGGGCCCTGGGCTCCTTGCTCGCATAGTAGGCCGCCAGGTCCTTGATGTCCGATTCGCGCAGTGTGGCGACCGCCTCGCGCATTACGTCGTGGTCCCGGCTGCCATCTTTGTACGCTTCGACCGCCGCGACCAGGTATTCCGCATCCAGTCCGGCGAGCCGCGGCGTCTTCGGGTCCTTGTTGTTGCCGTCATCGGCATGGCACCCGGCGCAGGGCGCGGTGACCGCCAGGCCGGCAAAGGCATCGCCTTCTGCCGGCGGCTCTGCCCGTTTTGGTATCATCGCGGCGTAATAATACGCCATATCCTCGATATCGGCGCCTGTGAGCGGCTCAGCGAAGATCTGCATTTCCTCGTTCTTCCGCAAGCCGTCCTGGTAGGCTCTCAATGCATTGATCAGATACGTCACGTGCTGTCCGGCAAGGCTGGGCGTGCCGGGGATGTCGGAATTGCCGTCCTCACCGTGGCAGCCCTCGCAATCCGCCGTGAGTTCCCTGACCGCCGCGAAGGGATCCTCTTCGGCGGGCAGCGGCGCGGCCGTTCCATGCGGGATCCGGCTGAACGGCTTCAAACTCCCGTAATAGGCGGCGACATTGGCCATGTCGGATTGGCTCAGCTTGTCGACGATGCCGTGCATCGTCCGGTTGCGCCGTTCGCCCTTCTTGTAGACCGACAGCCCGGCCCAGATATAGGTGGCGTGCTGGCCGGACAAATGCGGGGTGCCGGGCGCCTTGCTGATGCCTTCCAGGCCGTGGCACCTGGCGCAGCTGGCGGCAGCGGTCGCTTTGCCGGCCGCGATGTCGCCGATCGGCTGTGTGTCCTTCTGTGAGTAGGCCGTGCCCACGCCGACGATCCAAATCAGTGCGGCCGCAATACTCAGAATTGCCGTATGTCTCATGGCATCCTCGGGTTGTTCACGCGGGGGACGCCCTGGAGCGCCCCGACCGCCTCGGCGTCCGTCCAATCGGGGATCAGATCGTGGTTGCATCGAGTTCGCGCTCCCTGGCCGAGTATTTGTAAAACCATATCTGATACATCGAGACGACCCACTGGAACGCAAAACTCGTTCCCATCAGGGCCCCGGACGCGATAACGATCCAAGCCAGGCCGGGGGCCAGCTTGGTCAGGTACCAGGACGCAATGTCAAGGACAATTGCGGCGAACGGCGCGGCGATGACAACTGACTTGATCCAGACGGGACGGAAGAACGCATGGCTGAAGATCAGCCCCATGATGAAGAAGATGAAGGTAAGTCCGAACATGTGGATATGCGAGACGCGCACCAGCGTAAAGAGGTCCATCCCGGTGTCGATCTCGGCCTCTTCGGCTACCTCATGGTATCCGTTGAGACTGGGGATATGGGGGTTGCTTCCGTCATGACAGGCGATACAGCGCTTGTCGAAGATCGGTCTGATCCGGTCCTCGTATTCTTTCTCATCCAGGCCCCGGCGCACCCACCCGATGACATCGCCCCGCTCATTGAGCGGCAGCATCCCGGACATGGGGCCCATCAGGGCCCCTTCCAGTTTGGTCGCGTCCTTTTGGCCGCTATAGGCGATTCTGATGTCTTCTACGGACAGGCCGGGCTTGCCGTCCCGCCCGGCGTGGGCACTGTAGATCTGGATCATGGCGAACAGGTAGCCGATGCCGAGCACGATCAGCGTGCCGGTGAAGAGCGTCCGCATGCTGAGCGGAAATTCGCTGTAGTGAAAGAACATTCGGTGCACTTGAACCATCGCCGCATTTCCCCGATCCGGTTATTTACACAAGAAAGTGATGCTCGCGCATTAAGACGATAACACTTGTATCCCCACAGGACGCGATCCGTCCTGCCCAAAATGCCGGCGGCGGGGATGCTGCCGTTCAATACGCCGGTACCGGTCTCATGGCGTCCACGTCACCCGTCCAGCGGCACGGTGTGACGAGGCCGAACTGCACCACCGTACTAGCCTTGGCCTCCACAGTAATCCCTTGATCTGGGTCAATATAGGAGATAGGGAAGCGATCGTCTTGATCTGAATCAATATCGCGGGACGAGGCTTTCTGTTATGGTTTGAGCGAAAACGTGGCCGCCTTTCACAGCCGGCCCAATAAAAGAAAGGACAATTGCTATGGCGATTCGGCGACCCAACGGATTTTTCTCATGGGTGGCGGCACTGTCAGCCTTGTTCGCGGGGGGTATGTGGTCTTTTGGCGCGGCGGCGCAGGATGCCGTCAGTTACGGCGAGGACGTGTTTCCGATCCTCGAGTTGCGGTGTCTGGAATGTCATGTGCCGGGCGCCGAAGGATACGAGAAGAGTGGATTGGATCTCAGGACCTATGAGAGCCTCATGAAGGGAACCAAGCACGGCCCGGTTGTTACGCCGGGGCGGGCGTTCGAGAGCAACCTGATTGCGGTGATCGACCAGCGGACCGACCCGGAACTCTGGATGCCTCACAACCGGAAACGGATGTCGAAATGTGAGCGGCTGCTGCTGCGGTTCTGGGTGAACCAGGGCGCGAAGGACAACTGACGTTCAACGGCCCAACTCCAACGGCTGCCGAAAATAAGACGGAGCGCCGCGCGCGCAGCGGCAGGGAAGAACGTATGGGAGTTTTTGGTTTGTTATCGGGGGTGCAAATAAATACGAGGAGTGTGAAATGAAGACCAGTATGTTGATGATAGCGGCGGCCGCGCTTGTGTTCGGCATGTCCGGTTCGGCCATGGCGGCCGGCGATGTCGAAGCGGGCAAGGCAAAGGCGAAGGCCTGCGGCGGCTGCCACGGGGCCAACGGCGAGGGCAAGGGCAAGAACCCGCCGCTCGCCGGCATGGCGACCGCGGACTTCACGAAAGCGATGCAGGATTACAGTTCGGGTGCACGCGACAACAAGACGATGGTCCGGACTGCCAAAAAGTTGAGCGACGACGACGTCGCCAATCTGGCGGCCTATTACGCCTCGCTGAAATAGACCGCGCCGGCCCGGCCGGTCGAGACAAGGGCCCGTCCGCACCGGATGCGATTGCACCGGTGCGGGCGGGCCGTCTTTTGTGTGTTGCCGGGCGGCCCTCGTTGCCGGGCGCGCACGGGTGTCGCATGAGGCTGGTGGGCGCCGCCGCCGTGCGGCGGTTGAAATGACCTGGGTCAATGCTGCGGCAATACCGCCCTGCCATCGTACGTATGGCGTGTGGATGCAGCCACGTTCAGGCCCGGCCGCGAGACGCCGGATCGGCGGAATGACCGGGCCGGCGGCGGGAAGGCTCAAACGCCGGTCACGCAGGAGAAAACCAATGAAGTTCTTTGACGATCGATTGTCCGGCCGGCGCCAGACGCTCAGGCTCATCGGTTCGGGCATATTTGCCGGCCTTGCCGCGCTGGCCGCACGGCCGCTGACGGTTGGAGCGGCGACCCTGCCGCCCGTCACCATATACAAGGATCCGAACTGCGGGTGTTGCGGCATCTGGACGACATATCTTCAGGCGCGGGGATTCAAGGTCAAGGTCGTGATGACGGACGACATGGATCCGATCAAGCGCAAGGCCCGGGTACCCGACGATCTTCAGACCTGCCATACGGCGTTCATGGGTGACTACGTCGTCGAGGGCCATGTGCCGCTTCCGGCGATCGCCAAACTCCTGGACGAGCGTCCGAAGGTTCTCGGAATCGCCGTTCCGGGCATGCCCGCCGGTTCGCCCGGAATGCCCAGCGTCAATCCCGAGCCCTACCAGGTGCTCACTTTCGCGGCCGACGGAAGTCAGAGCGTCTATATGTCTTTCTGATGTCCCGTCCCCGATGTATTTTGCGGGAACGGCCTCCGGAGAGCGGCCGTTTACGGGCATCGGAGCGCGCCGGATACGGTGCCCCCGGATTTCCTTCGGATGCAGGCGCCGCCGCCGGGTAAGGATTTGTTACAACACCGTGTATATGATCCCGGTCATGTTCCCCGGACGCAGAAGCCGGTATGGCCATGAGCGTTATTTCGGTAATAACACAGGTTGCCTAGCGATGCGTTATACGAAGAGTGGATATCTCGCGCCGGCCCCGCGTTTGCCGAGCCGTCTTTCGGGCCGCAGGGTCGCGGTCGCCCTGGGCATCGCAGTTCTGGCGCTCGGCGGCTGTACGGGCGGTTCCGAGCGGGCCGGGGATGAGACCGTCACCGAGCTTTACTGGCCGCTGCCACCGGAACAGCCGCGCATAAAGTATGTACGCAGCATTCGCGACCGCCGCGATATCGGCGTGACCGGCGATCGGTCGCTGGCGGACTCGCTGCTCGGAGAACGGGACCAGGCGCCCATCAAGGCCCTGAAAAAACCGTATGGCGTCCACGTCGACATGAATGGGCGGATCTTCGTTACCGATACGGGCTGGGGAAAGGTGCTGGTCTTCGACCCGGCGAACAAGAAGTTCGATGTATGGGGCCTGGCGGGCCAGGGAACCCTGTTGAAGCCGATCGGCGTCACATCGGACAGTTCGGGACGCGTCTACATCACCGATATCGCGCAACAGCGCGTCATGGTGTACGACGGGAATGGTGAGTTCGTTACCGCCATGGGCGGGGCCGGGGAGCTCCACACACCGGCCGGAATTGCCCTCGACGAGAGCCGGCGGCGCCTCTATGTCGTCGACACGAGGAAACATCACATCGCGGTGTACGATTTCGACGGAAGGCGGGTCTCCACGATCGGTGAGCGGGGCCCCGAGGCCGGTCAGTTCAACTACCCCACCAATCTGGCCGTGGGCCCGGACGGCAAGCTCTACGTCTCCGACTCGATGAATTTCCGGGTGCAGATCCTTGCTCCGGACGGCAGACCCCTGAAGACGTTCGGCTCGAACGGCGACCGTCCCGGCCAGTTTTCCCGCGCCAAGGGGATCGCGGTCGACTCCGATGGCCATATCTACGTGGTCGACGCGGCATTCAACAATTACCAGATTTTCGACGAGGACGGCCGGCTCATGCTTTACGTCGGCTCGATTGGCCAGGGTGACGGCCAGTTCTGGCTGCCGGCCGGGGCGTATATGGGCCCGGACGACAAGCTCTACGTGGTGGACCAGTACAACTTCCGGGTGCAGGTGTTCCAATATCTCGGCGGAGACGCTGCCGCGCCGGCAGCAGAACCCTCCGCGGTCGCTCCAATGCCGCAATAGCCGGCGGGCCGCCCTGCGTCCAATGGCCGCAGAGCCCGGCTGCGGCAGTTATCGCTTTCGTTCCGGATGAGCCCGACCCGATGGATTTATGCGGCGCTGGGCCCCGGACAGCGCGTCCGGTGGACCCCGCCACTTGGGACCCTGAAGTTTTGATCTGGATCAAATCAGGGTCTGCCTTAAGAATCTCTTTAAAATTTGTACGGTATACCGAGTGACAGCGGCCTCGGCTAAACGGTTATAGCAAGTAAAACATCAAAATCTGGAATATATAAAAATTGTATCAAAATGTATCAATGTGTATCGAAATTGTGTCCAAATGTATGTATCTACTGTGACTTGCAGAATGGCGTCGGATGCGCGCCATTTCGGCGCAGATCCTTAAAAAACTGAGAGTAAATAGAGTACGATTTTGATCTGAGTCAATATAGCTTCCGGCAAAGAGGTATAAGGTGGCGTCCGAGCCTATGCCCCCCTTGCCGAAGAATGGACGACAGGAGCTGGGCGTTCGGGGGAATTTTGTGTGGATCAACCACTATTGGGAAGTTGGCGATATGAGAACCTTAAAACATTTAGTTGGCACGACAGTGGCTCTGGCAGTATTTGGGATGGCTGGCGCCGCGATAGCGCAGGACGACGTGTCCACGACCAAACACAACCTGGCGCTGGCGACGAACGCCGTGTATCAGACGACCACGGCCCAGATCTGCGTATTCTGCCATACGCCGCATGCGGCTTCGACGACGGCGAAACCCTTGTGGAACCGCGAGGACTCGGCGGCCGCGTATCAGATGTACAACAGCACCTGGAGTTCGACGATCGATATGACGGTCGCCGGTTCGCCCCAGGGCGTTTCGCTGGCCTGCCTGTCCTGCCATGACGGCACGGTCGCGCTCGACGCGTTCCAGAACGCCCCGGGCGCCGGTGGCGGCGGTGCCGGCACTGAGGGCTATGCCTTCGTCGGCGCGGACGCCGGCAACCTGTTCCCGGCGGCGAGTTTCGCGATGCTGGGTGCGGACCTGCGGAACGACCACCCGATCTCGGTGACGTACGACAACACCGTGACCGGCGATACCGCGTTCAACGCACCGGGTACCTTTACCAATGTCACGCTGGCGAACGGCGCGGTCGAGTGCTCGAGCTGCCACAACCCGCATGACAGTACCAACCCGATGTTCCTGCGCGGCACCAACGCGGCAAGCGCGCTGTGCCTCGAATGCCACATCAAGTGAGCGTAATGGAAAGTTACCGGCCTTGAAGATGGCTACGCGACAACGGGGAAGAGGCAGGTGGTATATCCTGCTTCTTCCCCTCTTCTTTGCAGTGTCGTGCAGCGACAAGACGCTGTCGCTGTTCTTCGATATCCCGCAGAAGACCGAGGAGGAGAAGGCGGCGGAGGCCGCTGCGAAGCAGGCTCCGAAGCCGGCCCCGGCTGCCGCGGCTGGGGCGGCGGCGGAATCGTCAGCAGCCGAGCCGGAAGGAGAGCGGCCGGAGTTCGAAAGCATTTTCGATTGGGAACAGGCGTCGGAAATGCTGCCCAAGGACGATATCGACGAGGTCGACTGGATGGCGGCGATGCGCCAGGGCGTTATCAAGCCCCGGGCGGAGATGTCAAAGCAGGGAAATCCGGATGCCCGCGTGTTCAAGTGGGACTTCTTCTTTGCCGGCCCTGACCCCGAATCCGACGCTTTTTTCCCGCACTCGTCTCACACCGAGTGGCTGACCTGCGAGAGCTGCCATCCGGCGATATTTCCGTATCGTGAACTCGGAATGGAAGGGTCCGAAAACTACACAATCTCGATGGACCGGGTGTTCGAAGGGGAATATTGCGGAAAGTGCCACGGCGTCGTCGCATTCGCCCTCGATTCCTGCGGCCGTTGCCACACCAAGATGTTTTGAAGAACGAAGAGCGCGGGGGACATAGGGAACATGACAAGAAGAAAGGCCGCGGTGATGCTTTTGATCCTGGCAGGCGTGTCGCTCGCCGGGGGCGGCGCGGTATATGGCGCGCTGGGGGATCTGGTGTTCGAGAGAGAGGGCGGGGACGCCGCGACGGAAAGCATTCTGCCGGCGGTCTTTCCGCACTGGGTGCATCGGGCGCGGTACCGCTGCTATGTGTGCCATCCCAAGCCGTTCGAGATGCAGCAGGGCGCGAACGCGATCACCATGCAGGCGATCCAGAATGGGGAGTTGTGCGGCGCATGTCACAACGGGCGGATCGCATTCGATGTCGATTTTCAAAGCTGCGCCCGCTGTCACAAGGAGTCGGAGGAATAAGTCCTGCCGGAAATTCGAGGTAACGGGAATACGGGGCGGATGAGGAGCACGGCCGATCGCAACATCGATCTATTTACGAGATTTCCGACGGGAACAGCCGGACGAGACCGGAACCATCCTTCGCTACATTGTGTGAAACTTGCTGCAGCGTACTGACAAAAAGATGATTTCCGAGTGCTCTAATGATCGAATTCCGGCCAACTGCATTTGCAATGATTTTGACGGCCTCGTTGGCCGGCGTCGCGAATGCGCAGGCGGAGGATAGGTGGCTCGTTTTCTATCCAACGCGGGGCGAGGTGTTCCTCGGATTCGACGGCGAATGGCAGCAGAGCGGCGGCAGCGAAATCTTCCGGCGAATGGAGTATGAACAGAGGATCAATCTTCTGCTTGGCGGCTATAGCCTGGATCCGCGAATCTTCAACTTCAACCTGAATCTCGAACCGACCTTTACGCAGGTCAACAACGATTCCTCCGGGAGAGCCGAGGACACCAATAGCCAGAACCTGAATTACGGCGGCCGCTTTAGTTTTCTGCACGGCACGCCGGCGTCGCCGTTCAGCCTCAACGGCCATTTCCTGAGCTCGGACGACGATCTGGATGGCGACCTGGGGACGCGGAGGCAGCTTCTCACCACATTCAGCGGGATCGACCTGCGCTGGAAACTCAGGGCCTTTCCATCGACTTTCAGCTACCTTGAGCAGTCGATCGACGAAACGTTCTTCGCGCCGTTCAGCGCACCGGTGGAGCGCGCGGAGTCCTGGCAAACGGTCCGGTACAGGGGAAAAAGCACCAAGATGGAGGTGCTGCTCGAGGGGATCGATTTCGACGACCGGACGCGCACGGACAATGACTATCAATCGCAGGAGGCGCGCCTGAACAATTATCTGCGATGGGGAAAGGGCAGCAGCTATACCTCACAGCTGGGCTACTTCACGCGCGAAGGGTTCAACGCGTACAACAGAGCGAACGTCGACCAGAACCTGCGCATACAGCACCTTGAAAGCCTGTACAGTTCCTATTCCTATGAATTCGAGCGGCTGGAACGCAACATCGACACCAAGGCGCATAGGGGCGACTTCGAACTGAACCATCAGCTCTATGACAACCTCAGCACGCGATTCAAGCTGCACGGGGCGACCACGAAGGCCGACCAGTTTAACGACAGAATCTACGAGGGCACTCTCGATTTCTCATACCGCAAGGAATTCGAACCGGACCTAAAGGTCCAGGCCAATGTTGGCGGCGGCTACCGTCTTAGCGACCGGGACGGCGGCCCGCTCGATTTCAGCGAGTCACCAAACGTGCCCGCCACCGGCATCGTCCTCCTCAACCAGCGCTACATCATCTGGTCGACGATCTTCGTGGCGTCGCCGCCCGCCTGCAACCCGTGCACCGAGGGCCTGGACTATCTGGTGGAGGACGCGGGCGGCGATCGCACACAGTTGAGAATCCCCGGCGGAAGCCGGATAAGTATAGGCGACACCATCACCGTGGACTATACCTTTGAACCGCCGACCGCCAAGTATGACGGCATCCCTTACCGGTTCGGCCTCCGCCTCGATTACGGCTGGGCCGCCTTCTACCACCGGACGGGCGGCGAGACGCAGAATTTCATTTCCGGTCCGGATCCGAGCGCGGTGGGCGACCAGCGTACCGACACGACAGGCGTTGAATTCGTGTGGTCCCCGGATACGACGCGACTGGCCGCCAGTGCGGAGCGGCGGTACACCATGAGGCCTGACTGGGAAACGACCGAGTACATCTTCAGGCAATCGGCATTCTACACCGTCGCGCCGAACTTGTCGGTGAGCGGAAGTCTGGGCCAGAGTTTCCTCTTCGACGGCTCCGAAGTCACGGTCTATACCGCCGACCTACTGGCCAACTGGTACCCTGTCCGCGGTTTGTGGATCAGTCCGTACCTGAACGGTTTCTACCGGGCGACAGAACCTTCGTCACTGGAGAGAGTGGTTGAAACGGGGGTGAACACGCGCTGGAACTGGCGTCGACTCAGCTTCGAATTACGTTATTCTCACCGGGATCACAACACCGACAACGATGTCCGGATAGACGATCGCGTGATTATGAACATAAGGAGACGGTTCTGATGAATCGCTGGCCCATTGTCCTTCTCGCATTTGCCCTTGCAACCTGCGCGCCGGGCGAGGACGAACAGGAGAAGCAGGCCGCCATGTATGAGTCCGTGGTCTGGCCGGGACCACCCCAGACGGCCCGGATCCGCCTCGTCGGGATGTTTGGCGAGCCGGACGACCTCGGTATTCAGCGATCGATCTTCAGCCGATTCTGGGGCTGGATCGCCGGCGCCGCACCGCGCGAGATGGCCCGCCCGTATGGTGTCGCCGCGGAAGGACAGCTTCTCGCCGTCACCGACCCGGGCAGCGGCGTCGTTCATGTGTTCGACACGAAAAAACGGGATTATCGGCGCATCGACAACGCGGACGGAGAGTTGCTCGCCTCGCCGGTTGGCGTCGCCCTGGCCGGCGAGGTGATTTACGTCGCCGATTCGGCGCTGGGCAAGGTTTTCGTCTTCAATCCGAAGGGCAAGCTGGTCCGCACGATCAAAGGGATGCAGCGGCCCACGGGGCTCGCCTGGGACCGGCAGAGCGGCCGGCTCTACGTGGTGGACACCACGGACCACAAGGTCGTCGCCTTCGGCCCGGACGGCCGGCGGCTATTGGAATTCGGCCGCCGCGGGACGGGGAACGGGGAGTTCAATTTCCCGTCGCACGTGACGATCCGGGGCGACCGGCTGTACGTCAACGATACGATGAATTTCCGGCTTCAGGTCTTCGATCTCGACGGGACGTTCGTCTCCTCGTTCGGCAGCCACGGAGACGGCTCGGGCGACTTCGCCCAGCCCAAGGGAGTCGGTGTCGACAGCGAAGGCCATGTCTACGTCGTCGACGCGCTGTTCAACCGGGTCCAGATCTTCGACGACAAGGGGAAACTGTTGCTGGTCTTCGGAGACGACGGCGGGGCGCCCGGCGGCTTCTGGCTGCCCAGCGGCCTGCATATTGCGCAGGATCGTATTTACGTCGCCGATTCCTACAACCGGCGCATCCAGATCTTTGAGTTCCTGGGAGGAACGTAATCGACCAGGGGTATATAATTGATATGAAAAGATTTTATTGGGCATTGGGATTGATCGCCACGCTCGTCGCGCCGGACGCGTGGGCGGCGCAGGATGTGGCGAATACGCGGCACAATCTTTCGACGGTGACGCCGGTCGGAGTCACACGGACGTTCGCCAGCACCACGATCGAGGAGATCTGCGTGTTCTGCCACACGCCGCACAACTCGCTGCCCGCGGCGCCGCTGTGGAACCACCTGCCGACCGCGGCGGTGAGCTACACGCGCTACAGCAGCACCACAATGACGGCATCGCCCGGCCAGCCGACCGGCAAGTCGCGGCTCTGCCTTGCCTGCCATGACGGCACCGTCGCCCTGGGGGCGCTGAACAACCCGCCGGCCGGCAACGACATGGCCGCGACGCTGTTGACCGGGCGCACCCACCTCGGCACGGACCTTTCCGACGACCACCCGATATCCTTCGACTACGACGCCGCCGTGCCGGGCGAGCTGGTCGATCCGGTCACCATCGACCTGCCGCTCGAGGGCACCCAGCTGCAATGCACGACCTGCCACGACCCGCACGAAAGAGACCTCGTGCCGTTCCTCCAGAAGACCACCGCCGACGGCCTGCTCTGCACCACCTGCCATGGACGGTCGGGCGCCAACTGGGACTGGGCGACCTCGTCGCACGCGACATCCGGGGCGGCGACGCCTGCGACCGTCTGGCCGGAGCGCCAGCCGGAATGGCCCGGCGCGACCGTGGCAGCGAACGGCTGCCTGTCCTGCCACGACCTGCACACCGCCGCTGTTCCGCAGCGGCTTGTCACCAAGGTCGAGGAGAACACCTGTTACGCCTGCCACAACGGCACGGTCGCGGCCACCGACATGCAGTTCGAATTCGGCAAGATGAACCGGCATCCGGTCGCGTTCAGCACGCCCAACCCGGACCACGACGCCACCAAGGTCGAAGATCCGTTGTCGATGCCTATGCACGTCGAATGCATGGATTGCCACAATTCCCATGCCGTCGCGGCTGCGGATCCGATGATTTCGCTCAATCCCGTCGACCTGGTGGCGCCCCACACCACGGCGCCCGCCGCGAACGCCTTGATCGCGGGGGTCACGGGCATCGATCTGAACGGCACCCCGGTGACCGAGATTACCGACCAGTACGAGCTGTGCTTCAAATGCCACGGCCGGCCCGGGCGGGGCCCGTGCGGCGACCTTCCCGGCGATCGCTGTACAACGGCGGATATGTACTCGATGGTCCGGTCCGACGGGGTCTACAACATCCGCGACAAGGTCAACAGCAACAACCCCGCGCTGGTTTCATGGCATCCCATAGAGACCAACAACCCGGCAAACAATGGCGAGGTGCAGAGCCTTCTGAGCCCGCTCAACACGGTCAGCAGCCTGATCTACTGCACGGACTGCCACAACAACGACCAGTCCAGTGCGTCGGGCGGCCTCGGGCCGGACGGGCCGCACGGCTCGACCTATCAGTTCATGCTT
The DNA here is from genome assembly GCA_947259105.1 of uncultured Alphaproteobacteria bacterium. GTDB lineage: Bacteria > Pseudomonadota > Alphaproteobacteria > UBA8366 > JADFVY01. The sequence continues at coordinate 35,046 of CAMYKU010000014.1, read as the reverse complement.
GGCCAGCAGTATGTCGTGAACGGCGAGGCCAACTATTCACCCGCGATTTTCGATCTGTGCTTCAAGTGCCACGACGAAACCCGGTTCGGCAGTCCGACCCCGGGCGCTTTCGACCACGAGATCCATATGCAGGGAGGCGCGATAACCTGCGTCGGCTGCCACGATCCGCACGGCTCGCAGAAGTTTCCCCATCTTATCAACTTTCTGTTGTTCACGACCAGCGGCGGCACCTGGACGGTTACCAGCGATTGCGGCGGCGGCCCCGGCTCCTGCGGCCGGCCCGAGCCGACCTTCGAGGATCTCGGCGTTCAGAGCGGGCGGTGCTTCCTGAACTGTCACGGCACGCAGCATGACGGCAGCGGGGATTTCACATACTGATGCATAGGGCGCCGGCATCTCCTATCCGTGATACACTCGCCTGCCCGAGGTACGGATCACAGGACGGACGGCGATATCTTCCGGGGACGTTCCAGGTCCGGCGACCCGCTTCGACCGGGCCATTCGGGTATTGAAGAGGCAATTGATATGAAACGTTTCGTCCTGGTTTTCGCGTTCACCTGCACGCTCGTCGCGCCGTCCGCCTGGGCGGCGCAGGATGTGGTCAACACGCGGCACAATCTCTCGACCGTACCGCCGGTGGGAGTCACCCGCACCTTCGCCAGTTCCACGGTCGATGAGGTCTGCGTGTTCTGCCACACGCCGCACAATGCGCTGCCGGACGCCCAGCTGTGGAACCATGCGCCGACCCTTGAGACGAACTATGTGCTCTACGGCAGCACCACAATGGCCGCGACGCCGATCCAGCCGACCGGCAAGTCGCGGCTCTGCCTCGCCTGCCATGACGGCACCGTGGCCCTTGGGGCGTTGAACAACCCGCCGGCCGGCAACGACATGGCCGCGACGATGCTGACCGGGCGCGCCCATCTCAGCATCGATCTCTCGGACGACCACCCGATTTCCTTCGACTATACCGCCGCCGTCCCGGGGGAGCTGGCCAATCCGGCCGCCATCGACCTGCCGCTCGAGGGCACCCAGCTGCAATGCACGACCTGCCACGACCCGCACGAGAAGGACCTCGCGCCGTTCCTCCACAAGACCACGGTCAACGGCGAGCTGTGCACCACCTGCCATGTGCGGTCGGCCGCCAGCTGGGACTGGGCGACCTCGTCGCACGCCACGTCCACCGCAGCCACTCCCGCCAGCGTCTGGCCGGAGCGCCGGCCGGAATGGCCCGGCGCGACCGTGGCCGAGAACAGCTGCCTCTCCTGCCATGACCCGCACACCGCGGCCACGCCGCCGCGCCTGATCACCAAGGTCGAGGAGAACACCTGCTACGCCTGCCACGACGGCACCGTCGCGGCGACCGACATGCAGGTGGAATTCCTCAAGCCTGCCCGTCACCCGGTCGACATTACGCCCAACCCCGACCATGACGCGACAAAAGCGGAAAACGTGCTGACAATGCAGCTGCATGCCGAGTGCATGGATTGCCACAATCCCCATGCCGTCGAGGCGGCGGACCCGATGATCTCGTTCAACCCCAACGACCTGCTGGCGCCCCACGCCACGGCGCCGGCGGCCAACGCCATGATCCAGGGCGTCACGGGCCTCGACCTGAACGGCAATCCGGTGACCGAAATCACCTATCAGTACGAGTTGTGCTTCAAGTGCCATGGCCGGCTCGGCCAGGGCCCGTGCGGCGGCGCCCCGAGCACCCGCTGTTCGACGGCCGACGGGCGGCAGATGGTTCGGGCGGACGGCGTCTACAACATCCGCGACAAGGTCAACGGCGGCAATCCCGCGCTGGTTTCGTGGCACCCGATCGAATCCAACAACCCGGCCAACAACAGCGAGATACCCAGCTTGGATTTCACCACCGATCCCAACCCGCAACCGCCGATCAACGCTTCGACCACGCTGATCTACTGCACCGACTGCCACAGCGGTAACACCTCGGCGGCAGGTGGCGGCGCCGGGCCGAACGGGCCGCACGGCTCGACCAATCAGTTCCTGCTGGCGAACGAGTACAACACGGTCCCCGAGCTCAACTATGTCAATATCGACTACCGGCTCTGCTTCAAATGCCATAGCGAGGAACAGCTGATCGTCAACGTGGCCAGCGGATTTTCCCATGACCGGCACGTCGACGGCCGCAACAAGTCCTGTGTCAACTGCCACGACCCGCACGGCTCAACGGTGTCCGGGCGGCTGATCAATTTCCTGATCAGCTCGGACGGCGCCGCATACGAGATCACGGCTGAGGATGCCGGCGGCGTGCGCTGGGTGGACAACGGCCTTTACCAGGGCTCGTGTTATCTGGGATGTCACGGAACGCGCCACAATCCGAGGAGTTACTGATGAAACGCCTTCTGATCGCCGTCCCGTCGCTGATCCTCATGGCGGCCGGGCCGGCCAACGACCCTGCCGCGCGCGGCGACTTCATCGTGCCCGAAGCGGATGCGATCCAGGCCCGTCCGTCCGTCGCCTACGATCCGGGCAGCGATCTGTTCCTCACCACCTGGTCCGACAACAGAAACGCGAAAAGCACCGGGCTGGACGTATATGGGCGGCTGGTCGACGCGCAAGGCCGTCCCGCTTCGCCGGATATCGAGATCGCGCGCGGCGGACGGGGGCAGGCGCTGACCGCCGCCGCCTTCGATCCGGAGCGCAAACGGTATCTCGTCGTGTGGACGGACTGGCGGAACGCCGCAATCGACGAATCCGACATTAACGGGCGCTTCGTGCGCGCCGACGGGACGCCGGACGGACCGGCGTTCCCGATCGCCAACGAGCGGGTGTCGCAGAAATTCCCGACCGTCGCGTTCGACCCCGCAAACCGCCGCTTCTTCGTCGCCTGGGAGGATTTTCGCGAAGGCGGGGCGGACAAGATCTACGCCCGATTCGTGAACGCCGACGGGACCACGGCGGGCGCGTCGTTCCGGGTAATCGGCGACGGCGGCTACCAGGAGCGGCCATCCGCCGCCTACGATTCGCGGCGTCAGCGGTTCTTCGTTGTCTGGCGGGATCACGACGCCAGCGGCCGCGGCATTTTCGGAACCTTCGTCGCCGCAGCCGAGGAGCTTGGGCGCCCGCGCATCGAGATCGCCATCGAGGACGACGGCTGTCTGCCGCCATCGCTCTACGCCACCGCCTATTCGCCTGAGGATGACGTCATCATGGTCGCCTGGACCAGCGGCTGGAACTACGCGAAGCTCGGTCTCGACGTGTACGGAACCCTGATCGACGGGAGGACGGGGGCGATCAGGAGCAAGCCCTTCCCGATCGCCAAGGAGACCGACTACCAGGAATCCGCCGCCGTCACCTACGACCCGAACAACAAGCGTTTCCTGGTCGTCTGGTACGATCTGCGGCGCGACTCGACCGCCCTCAACATGGATATCTACGGCCGCTTCGTCACCACCCGGGGCAAGATGGAGGACGAGTTCCTCGTCTCCGACTACCAGGCCCGCGGCCTCAAGCGGTATCCGGCACTGGCGTTCAGCCCGCGCAGCGACAATTTCCTGATCCTGTGGGAGGACGGGCGAGACGGGCGCGGCCCCAGCCGGCAGATCCGCGGCGCCGTCCGCTAGGTCCGTCCCGGCAAATTCCGGGGGGCGGGCGCCTTCCCGCCCCCGTCCCGTCACGAGGCCGCGTCGAGCGCCTGGCCGATATCGGCGAGGATGTCGTCGGGATGCTCGATGCCGATCGATAGCCTCACATAGCCGTCGGTCACGCCGGTCGCCGCCAGATCCTCCAGCGAGAGCTGCGAGTGCGTCGTCGTCGCGGGATGGATTGCAAGGCTGCGCGCGTCGCCGATATTGGCGACGTGATAGAGCATCTTCAGCGCGTCGATGAAGCGCCGTCCGGCATCTTTGCCGCCCTTCAGCTCGAACCCGACCAGGGCGCCGAACCCGCCGCTCAGATACGCCTTGGCCCGCCGCGCCGTCTCGCCGTCCTGGAACCCCGGGAAGATGACCTTTTCGACCGCCTTGTGGTCCTTCAGGAACGCGGCCACCGCCGCGGCATTGCTGCAATGCTGGCGCATCCGGAGCGGCAGCGTCTCCAGCCCCTGGATGAAGTTGTAGGCGTTGAACGGGCTCATGCACGCGCCGAGGTCGCGCAGCAGCACGACGCGGGCGCGGATGATATAGGCGATCGGCGCGCCGAGCGCCTCGGGCACCAGAGTGGCCCAGACCGCGCCGTGATAGCTGGGGTCCGGCTGATTCAGCAGCGGCTGGCGTTCCGGGAACGCCGTCCAGTCGAAATTGCCGCCGTCGACGATCATGCCGCCGATCGAGGTGCCGTGCCCGCCGATATACTTGGTGGTCGAATACACCACGATGGCGGCGCCGTGCTCGATCGGCCGGCACAGGATCGGGCAGGCGGTGTTGTCCATGATCAGCGGGATGCCGTATTCCCGGCCGATGTCCGAGACTTCGCGGATCGGGAACACGTGCAGCTTCGGGTTGGGCAGGGTCTCGGCGTAATAGGCCCGGGTCCTCTCGTCCGTCGCGCGGCGGAAATTCTCGGGATCGCCGGGGTCGACGAAGCGGGCCTCGATTCCCATCGTCTTCAGCGTATTGGCGAACAGGTTCCAGGTGCCGCCGTAAAGATCCGTGGAACTGACGATGTTGTCGCCGGCCTGCGCCAGGTTCTGCAGGCTGTACGCCGACGCCGCCTGGCCGGAGCCGAGCGCGAGGGCCGCAGCCCCGCCCTCCAGCGCCGCGATCCGCTTCTCCAGCACGTCGCAGGTCGGGTTCATGATCCGCGAATAGATATTCCCCAGTTCCTGCAGCGCGAACAGCTTCGCCGCGTGCTCGGTGCTGTCGAACTGGTAGGACGTCGTCTGGTAGATCGGCACGGCGACCGCGGTGGTCGCCGGATCGCTGCGGTAATCGCCGCCGTGCAGCACGATTGTTTCAGGATTGGTGAAATTTTCCGTCATGAGTTGGCCTCCCTCTGACCCGGGTCCCGCCCCGGAATTCGTTGCATTTTTCAACAGTTTCTCGCGGTCCGCGACACAATCGTAACAAGCCGCACGGTGCCGGAACAGCCATATCTGTCCTGCAACGCACTTCCGGCCCCGCGCGGCGCCATATCCGACATTCGAGAGAAATCGCCAATTTCGGACAAATCCGCTGGAACGTTTATTGCTTCATTGTTGGTGTCTTTTTGCACATTGGGTGTCCGAAATGAACCTTGCGACCCTGTTCTTCAATGCGACGCGGATGACCGGCAAGATCGACTGCCGGCGGTTCGCCTTCGACCACGCCTGCCCGCACGCGTCGCTGTGGGGGATCGCCTGAGCTTTTGGTTTCCGGGTGGCCTCGATTGGGGAGGTCGGCCCCAGACGATTTTCTGGGGCGTTTCGAGAGGAGCCGGTCTGGTTCGATGGTCCAGGCCGGCTCCACTCGTTTGAGAGGCTTCGCAAGTTGCAACTCATGCCGTGCCGCGTTGCCGAAACGAAGCCGATCGCAGAAATTCCGCGAAACCGGCCGGCTGCCGGATGTCACGGCTCCTCGGCCAGAACCTTCAGGATGTCGTAACGGCTGACCTGCCCGACGAGCCTGCCGTCGCGGACCACCGGGAAGCGGCGGAAATGGCTGTCGAGAAAGGCCTGGGCGACGCTGACGAGGTCGAGGTCGGGGTCCAGGGTCTCCACCGGGGCGCTCATGAAATCGCTCACCGGACCGCCCCAGTCGTCGTGATACTGCGACGAAAATACGATCTTCAGGCAGTCCTTCTTGGACAGCATGCCGACCAGGGCGCCGTTTTCGTCGACCACCGGCGCGCCGGAAATCCGTTTGTCGAGCAGGATGCGGATGGCCTCGTGGATGTTCATATCGGACGGGACGGTGATCAGCCGCGTGGCCATGATATCGGCGACGGTACGAGTCATCGCTCTTCCCCCTTCCGGCACAGGGGACAGGATCTGAGCACGGCATCGCCGCCGCACGACCCCTTGAGCGGCCCGTGGCCGAGCAGCACCCCCGCGCCGAGCCCGAGGATCGCCAGCACGATCACCGCAAAGCTGAGCAGGAACAGCGTCATGACGGCCTCCTCGTTCGGGACCACTGCGCGGATGCTCTTTTTCCGGCTCCGCCGGTCTCCCACCCCCTCCCCAACCCCTCCCCCGCCCAGGCGGGAGAGGGGCTAAGTAGTGCTGCCGCTGCGACAAAAGCCCCTCTCCCTTGAGAGGGGGAGGGGTTGGGGAGGGGGGTGACGTCCGGTCTTTCGTTTGGCGCAAAGGTCTTCACGTTCCGACTCCGAAATCGTCGTACAGGATGTTTTCGCGCGGCACGCCCAGCCGGTCGAGCATGGCGCGCACGGCCTCGATCATCAGGGGCGGGCCGCACAGGTAATACTCGCACGACGCCGGGTCGGGATGCGCCTGAAGGTGGCTGCGGTACACGACATCGTGGATGAACCCGGTCTCGCCGTCCCAGGGGTCGCCGGGCGCGGGGTCGGACAGCGCGACATGCCAGGAAAAGTTATCGTGCGCGCGCGCCAGCCGCTCCATGTCGTCGGCGTAGTACAGATCGATCAGCCCGCGGGCGCCGTACCAGAAGCTGATCCTGCGCGTGGTCTTGCGGTATTCGAGCTGGTCGAACACGTGCGAGCGCAGCGGCGCCATGCCGACGCCGCCGCCGATCAGGATGATCTCGCGGTCGGTGTCCATCACGAAGAAATCGCCGAATGGCCCCGATACGGTGACCGCATCGCCGGGCTTGAGCCCGAACAGCCAGGACGACACCACCCCCGGCGGCGCGTCCGGCTTGCTGCCGGGCGGCAGCGCCAGCCGGATGTTGAGCAGCAGCGCGTCGGTCTCCCCCGGGTGGTTGGCAAGGGAATACGCGCGGGCGACGGGGGCTTTGGAACGGGCCGTGAGCTTCCTTATGCCGAGTCGCATCCATGTGTCCTCATGCGCCGCGTCGACGGCGATCTCGGCAAACGGCAGGGTGAAAGCGGGGGCCGTGACCAGGACGTAGGAGCCAGCCCGGAAGCTGCGCGCTTCTCCCTCCGGCAGCGTGAGCAGTATTTCCTTGATCAGCGGCGCGACGGTGCGGGTCTGCCGGACGGTGCAGGACCAGGTTTCCGCCACCAGCAGCTCGGGCGCGACGGTGACCGAAAGGTCGTCGCGCACCGCCACCTGGCAGGCGAGGCGGACGCCGTTTGCGATGTCGGTTTCGGATAGCAGGGCCTGTTCCGTCGGCAGGACCTCACCCGCGCCCGTCACGGTCACCCGGCACAAACCGCAGATGCCGACGCGGCCGCAGGTGTTGGGCAGGTATACGCCGCCGTGTTCCAGCGCGCCGAGGAGCTTTTCCCCGATGTCGGCGTCCAGCACCCGCTCGCCGTTCACCGTGATGCGCGCGAGCCCGCGGGGCATCAGCACCGCCCGCGCCCCCAGCACGACGAGGGCCAGCGCCATGATCAGCCCCGTGAACACCGAACTGCCGAGAACGATTTCCGTCATCGCCGTCTCATCCGAAGTCCAGCCCGGCAAACACGGCAAAGCCCATCGACATGAAGCCGGTCAGGATGAAGGCGAGGCCGAGGCCGCGCAGCCCCGCCGGCACAAGGCTTTCATCGATCCGCCCGCGCAGGGCGGCGAGCGCCCAGATCGCCAGCGCCCATCCCAGGCCCGAGCCGAAGCCGTAGACCACGCTGTCCGGGAAATCGTAACGCCGTTCGACCATGAACAGGCTGGCGCCGAGGATGGCGCAGTTGACGGTGATCAGCGGCAGGTAGATCCCCAGCGACCGGTACAGCCACGGGACGTAGCGATCGAGGATCATCTCGAGGATCTGCACCGTCGCCGCGATGACGCCGATCGATGCGATCAGCACCAGGAAGCTCAGATCCACGTCGCCCAGCCCCAGCCAGGCCAGCGCGCCGGGCGCGAGCAGCCAGGTGAACAGCAGGTTGTTGACCGGCACCGTGATGATTTCGACCACGATCATGGCAAGGCCCAGCCCGAACGCGGTCTCGAGATTCCGGGAGACCGCGAGGAAGGTGCACATGCCAAGGAAGTAGGCCAGCGCCAGATTGTCGGCGAAGATGGCGCGGAGCAGCAGTTCGGTCATCGGCGTCCCTCCCCGCTCTGCTCGTCCGGCGCCGGTTCGGCCTGTTCCGGCCGGATCGTGCGGACCGCCCACACCAGGAGGCCGAGCAGGAAGAACGCGCTCGGCGGCAGGGCCATCAGCCCCAGCGGCGTGAACCAGCCGCCGTCCGCGACGGTCGGCAGGATGGCGAAGCCCATCAGCGTCCCCGCGCCAAAGAGTTCGCGCACGATGCCGATCACGACCAGGATCAGGGCATAGCCGATCCCGTTGCCGATCCCGTCCAGCAGGCTGGCGCCGGGCGGGTTCTTCATGGCGAAGCCCTCGGCGCGGCCGAGCACGATGCAGTTGGTGACGATCAGGCCGACGAACACGCTGAGGCGCTTGCTCATGGCGAACATGTAGGCCTGCAGCACCTGGTCGACGACGATGACCAGCGAGGCGATGATGGTGATCTGCACGATCAGCCGGATCGACCTTGGGATATGGTTGCGGATCAGGCTGATGGTGACGTTGGAGAGCGTGAGCACGAAGATCAGCGCGGCGCTCATCACCAGGGCGGTGGACAGCGACGTCGTCACCGCCAGCGCCGAGCAGATCCCCAGCACCTGCAGCGTCACCGGGTTGGAGACGAGAATCGGATCGATCAGGGTGCGGCGGCGGTCGCTCATGGTGCCGTCTCCCCCCGCAGGCGGTCGAGATACGGCCCGTAACCGTCGGGGCCGAGCCAGAAGCGCAACAGGTTGGTGACGCCGTTGCTGGTGCGGGTCGCGCCCGAGATGCCGTCGACCTGGTGCACGTTTGCGGCGGCGCCCCCACCCAGCGATTTAACCGCCTCGATGCGGATGTCGCCCGCGGCGTCGGCCACCTGCTTGCCCGCCCACAGGGCCTGCCAGGCCGCGTCCTCGATGCGCGCGCCGAGGCCCGGGGTCTCGTCCTGCTCGTAGAAGGTCAGCGCGGCGATGGTGTTCAGATCCGCCGCCAGCGCAAGGTACCCCTTGAGCGTCGACTGGTAGCCGCTGCCGCGCACCGGCAGCACCACCAGCTTGAGCGCACCGCCGTCGCGCAACTCGAAGACCGTGGCCACGTCCTCGCGGCTGCCCAGCCCGGCGCGGTCGCGCTCGGCCGGCAACTCGGTCTGCGTGCCCGGATCGCGCTCCGCATAGGCGCCGCTGGTAAGGTCCACGAGACGGGCCTCGGGAACGCCTCCGCCGAGGAATTCCATCATCCCCGACAATTGCGATGCGCGTTCGGCCAGCCGGTTCGCCTCCTGCAGCGGTTGCAGCGATACCGCTGTCACGGACACGACCAGCGAGCAGACCAGGGCCACCAGCAGCGCCACGCCGAAGGTCTTCGCCGGTGTGTCGTTGGGCAGGGCGAGGAACCCCCGCCACCATGCGAGCGGATTTACGCCACTAGCCATGGCCGGGCCTCCAGGCGAGCGCCCGGTCGATGAGCGGTGCGAACAGCCCGCCCAGCAGGCAGGCGAACACGACGCCGTCGGGCTGGTCCGGGTCGGCGAGGCGGATCGCGAGGATCAGCGCGCCGACCAGCACCCCGTGCAGCAGCCGCGCGGCGGCGCCCCGCGCCGCGCCCTCGGGCGCCGCGGCCAGGAACAGCACGCCGGCGGCGAAGGCGCCGAGGAGGTATTGTTCCCACCATGCGGGTTCGCCCATCAGCAACCCCGCCGCCGCAACGCCGGCCGCCGCACCCACGGCGACCTGCCAGGCGAGCGTGCCCCGCAGCATCAGCACCGCCGCCCCGGGCAGGCACGAGGCCGCGAACAGGGGATCGGGAGAGGCCGCGAGGATGTCCCGCACCTCGAACCCGCCGTCCGGGAACGAGAAGATGGCGAAGGCGAGGCCGATCAGGGAAGGCGGCAGGATCGCCCTCCCGCCGAACATCTCGCGCCCGAAGACCGCGCCGAAGCTGAGCGCCAGGACCGCCCCGCCCCAGCCGACCGCGCCCGGCAGCATGAGAGTGAATATCATCGCGGATGCGGGCAGTCCGGGGCCGAGAGGCCGGCCACCTCGGCGCGCGAACAGCGCGGCCCAGGCATAGGACAGCCCCAACGCCACGGCGAGCAACAGCAACCGCTGCACCGCCGCCTCGGTGCCGTCCGCATACAGCCGCACGGCCAGCGGCGGCGCCAGGGCCAGCACCCACAAGGCGTCGTTGCGGTCGGGTCCGGTCATCGTCATGGCGCACACATCCCGCGCCAAGGTAAGACGGCGACGCGGCTCTGACAACGGTCGTGCCAGGTCCTGCGCGCCGATGCCGCGGTCCGGTGGCGGCTCCGCCGCAGGTGCCGTGCGCCTGCGGGCGCGTACCCGATGGTCCCGTTAGGCGCACGTTAAGGCGCGCCATGCAAAGCTGACCCCCCCTGCCTGCGAAAGGAACGGTCCGATGGCGTCACGCGAGCGGCGCAAGGTCTTGACGGGCGTGCTGGCCGGTCTTGCGGCCGGGACGGTGCTGGGGGCCGGCGGTTACCGGTTCTGGACCGGGTCTGGCGGCACGGGGCCGCCATTCCGGGGGGTGATGGACGCGGTGCTGCCGCCCGGCGGTATCGCGACGGGCCTCTCCTTCGGCAACGTGCTGCAGAAATTGATCGCCGCCGGCGCGCTGGTGCCCGCGAAGCTCCGGTCCGTCTACGCGCGGCGGGGCGGGATGCCGCCGTTTGTGGCGGCGCTGCTGGCCGGACCCTCCGACGCGCCGATCCGGCTGGGCGCGGAGACGGCCACGGACCTGCTGTACCTGCTGTGGCCGGTCGGCCTTGCGACAAGGGCGCCCTTCAATGCCGGCAGCCCGACCAACGGTGCGCACCTGCCGCGCCTGGCCAGCACCGCGGGCTGGACCCTCGGCCGGGTGGCGAACGGCGCGGCCTACTTCGACAGCGTCGAGGCGCTGACGCTCAGCGACGCGCAGGCGGCGCTGGTGCGCGAGGTGGCGGCGCGCACCTACCGGCCGTGCTGCGACAATCCGGCGATATTCCAGGACTGCAACCACGGCTCGGCGATGCTCGGCCTCCTGGAACTGGCGGCGTCGCAGGGCATGGGAAAGACAGAGCTCGAGCGGGTCGCGCTGGCCGCCAACAGCTTCTGGTTTCCGCGCGAATACCTCAAGACGGCGCTGTTCTTCGCGCTGTTCGAGCAGCTTCCGTGGCGCGAGGTGGCGCCGGCGGACGTGCTCGGCGCCCGCTACGCCTCCGCCAGCGGCTGGCAGGAGAACATCAACATCGCGCTGCAGATGACCAGCCTGATCCCGCGCCAGAGCCTGATCCGGATGAACAGCGCAATGTGCCGGCTGTAGGCGGGACGGGCCACACCGGACGCGCCACAAGAATCACCCATTTTCCATAACGTGCCGCCGAAACCCGCAGGAAACCCCGGTGCATGGGGTTGTTTCGCACGAGCCGGCGCGGCGGCGGCCGGTGCGGACCCGTCAGGCGCCGCCGCCGAGCCTTGAAAAAACCGCCGCAGGGTGCACATGAAGCGGGAGCGCGGCGCCGGCCGGGGTGGTACACTCGGGGCGGCGGCGCGGACGAATCGGCGCCGACGGACTCACGGACAGGGGAGACATCGACAGTGGAGCGCGCATCGACAACCGGGCTACGCCGCGGCGCGGGCGCACTGGTTTTACTGGCCGGCGCAACCATGGCGTCGCCGGCGCCGGCCGCGGGGCCGAAAGAGGCGGCGCTGCTCTCGGGCGTCCGCCAGCTGACCTTCGAGGGCGCGCGCGCCGGCGAGGGCTATTTCGGGCGGGACGGCACGCAGCTGATCTTCCAGAGCGAGCGCGAGCCCGGCAACCCGTTCTACCAGATCTACCTGATGGACCTGGACACCGGCGATACGCGGCGGCTCTCGAACGGCACCGGCAAGACGACCTGCGCCTGGATCCATCCCGACGGCGGCAAGGCGCTGTTCGCCTCGACCCACCTCGACCCGGAGGCGGCGGCCAAGCAGCGCGAGGAGCTGGAGCAGCGCGCCGCCGGCACCGCCCGGCGCTATTCGTGGAGCTTCGATCCCAACTACGACATCTTCGAGACGCCGGCGGCGGGTGGCGATCTCGTCAACCTGACCAACGCCCCCGGCTACGACGCCGAGGGCTCGTGGTCGCCGGGCGGAGAGCACATCCTGTTCGCGTCCAACCGGCACGCCTATGAAGGTGAACTCAGCGCGGCGGACCGGGAGATCCTCGAGCGCGACCCGTCCTATTTCATGGAACTCTACGTCATGCGCGCCGACGGTTCGGACGTGCGGCGCCTGACCGACACCCCGGGCTACGATGGCGGGCCGTTCTACAGCCACGACGGCAGCCGGATCGTCTGGCGGCGTTTCACGCCGGACGGCGGCAGCGCCGAGGTCTACACCATGAACGCCGACGGCACGGGCATCAAAGCCGTCACAAGCCTCGGCGCGATGTCGTGGGCGCCGTACTTCCACCCGTCCGGCGACTACATCGTGTTCGCCACCAGCCTGCAGGGCTTCCGGAACTTCGAGCTCTACATGGTCGACGCCGCGGGCATGCGTGAGCCGGTGCGGGTGACGTACAGCGACGGCTTCGACGGCCTGCCGGTGTTCTCGCCGGACGGCACGCTTCTCTCCTGGTCCAGCAGCCGCACCCCGGACAAGAAGCCGCAGATCTTCATCGCCGACTGGAACGATGCGGAGGCGCGCCGGCTGCTGGCCCTCGACGGCATGGCGCCCCGCGGGGCGCTGCCCGCCGCAGTCCCTGCGCCGCCGCAGACAAAGGCCGCAATCGACGCCGGCGACCTGCGCGGCCACGTCGAAGTCCTGGCCTCGGAAGCGATGGAGGGACGGCTGACCGGCACGCCGGGTGAGCGCCGCGCCACCGACTATGTCGCCTCGGTCTTCCAGTCGCTCGGCCTTGCGCCGGCGGGCGATTCGGGCGGCTGGTTCCAGGGCTTCGACTTCGTCTCGGCGGTGTCGCTCGGCACGGACAACCGGCTGACGGTCGACGGCATCGCGGAGCGCCCGGCCGTCGACCGCGACTGGCGGCCGCTCGGCCTCTCGGCGGCGGGAACGGCGAAGCCCGGCGGGGTCGTGTTCGCCGGCTACGGCATCGTCGCCCCGGCCGACGGCGCGAATGCGGCCTACGATTCCTACGGCGAACTCGACGTTAACGGCAAGTGGGTGCTGATGCTGCGCTACCTGCCCGAGGATATCGCGCCGGCGCGGCGCCAGCACCTGCACCGCTATGCGGAACTGGGCTACAAGGCGGCGGTGGCGCGCTCGCGCGGCGCGCTCGGCATCATCGTCGCCAGCGGCCCGAACGCGGCGGTCAAGAACCAGCTGGTGCCGCTGTCGTTCGAGGCGGCGGCGGCCGGCGCGACGCTGGCCGCAGTCTCGGTCTCCGACGACCTCGCCGACGCGATGCTGGCGCCCGCCGGCAAGCGGCTCGGCGCGCTCCAGGATGCGCTCGACGGCGGCGAGACGGCCGCCGGCTTCCTCCTGCCGGACATCGAAATTTCCGCCGACATCGGCCTCGTGCCCGAGACCGGGCGCGGGCGCAACGTGCTGGCACGGCTGATGGCCGGCGACGCGCCGTCCGGCGAACTCGTCGTGGTCGGCGCGCATGTCGATCACCTGGGACGGGGCATCGAGGGCAAGTCGCTGGCGCTCGCCGACGAACAGGGGCAGGTCCATTACGGCGCCGACGACAACGCATCGGGCGTGGCGGCGCTGCTCGAGATCGCCGAGTATCTCGCCGACCTGAAGGCCAAAGGCAAACTGCCGCTGAAGCGCGATATCCTGTTCGCCGCCTGGTCGGGCGAGGAGCTCGGGATTCTCGGGTCGACCCATTTCACCCGAACCTTCGGCGGCGAAGCGGACCGCGACAGCCTGTACCCCGCGGTCGCCGCCTATCTCAACATGGACATGGTCGGACGGCTGGACCGGCAGCTCAGTCTGCAGGGCGTCGGCTCGAGCTCGGTGTGGCCGCGCGAGATCGAGAAGCGCAACGTTCCCGTGGGCCTCAACATCGTCACCAGCGACAGCGCCTTCATGGCGACCGACGCGACCGCCTTTTACCTGAAGGGCGTGCCGGTGCTGAACGCCTTTACCGGCGCGCATGGCGAGTACAGCACGCCGCGCGACACGCCGGACAGGCTCAACTATGCGGGTATGCGGCAAGTGGCGCGGCTGATCGCCCTGATCGCCCGCAGACTTGCGAAGGCGGACGCGGCGCCGGACTACATCCGCCAGGATCCCACCGGCGCGTCGCCGCGCCGGCGCACCTCGCGCGTCTATCTCGGCACCATTCCAGACTATACCCAGACCGACGTCGCGGGCGCCCGCATTTCCGGTGTCTCCAAGGGCGGGCCGGCCGAGGCGGGCGGGCTGAGGGACGGTGACGTTGTGGTCGAGATGGCGGGCCAGACGATCGGCAATATCTACGACTACTCCCACGCGCTCGACGGCCTCAAGGTCGACACGCCGGTCGAAATGGTGGTGCTGCGCGACGGCCGCCGGGTGACGCTGACGATCACCCCGGGCGGCCGCGAGTGACCGGCGTGGGCGGGGCGCATCAACAGGGGCCGCGGGCGGCCCGCCGCCTGGGGGGTCTCGCATGGCGGGCGCTCGTCGCCGCCTCCCTGACCGCCGCGGTGATGGTGTTGGCGATCCGCGCCCACGAGGCCGCGGACCCGGTCCGGAACGACTGCAGGCCGGTCGGGTCGTGGCTCGATCCCGCGGCCGCGACGACGCTTGCCACGGATCAGCTCGTGGCGTCGCTGGCGCAGCGGCCGGCCGTGCTTCTGGGCGAGGCCCACGACGATGCCGAGCATCACCGCTGGCAGCTGCACACCCTGGCCGCCCTGCACGGCCGGCACCCCGACATCATCCTGGGGTTCGAGAGTTTCCCCCGGCGCGTCCAGCCGGTGCTGGACCGGTGGGTGAACGGCGAGCTCGATGCCAAGGCCTTCCTCGAGGAAGTGGACTGGCCGGCGGTCTGGGGCTACGACCCGGCGCTGTATCTGCCGCTGTTCCATTTCGCGCGGCAGAACCGGGTTCCGATGATCGCCCTCAACGTCGAGCGGGATTTCGTGTCCCGGGTCCGGCGCGAGGGCTGGGCCGCGATTCCGGCCGGCGAGAGAAAGGGGCTGTCCGATCCCGCCCCGGCCAGCGCGGCGTACCGCGACTCCCTGGCCCGGATTTATACGTTCGAGCAGTCGCATGGGGCGGAGGACGTGGAGGGCGACAATCCGCACGGGACGGGGAGCGATGCCGATGCGCCCGCGGACGAGCCCGACGTCGAGTCCGTCATGGAGAGCGAGGACTTCGCGCGCTTCGTCGAGGCGCAACTGACCTGGGACCGGGCCATGGCCGAGGCCATCGCCGCGGCACGGAAGCGGCAGCCCGGGGCGCTGGTCGTCGGCATCCTGGGCCGCGGCCATATCGAACACCGGTATGGGGTGCCGCACCAGCTGGCCGATCTCCAGATTCCGGAAGCCGCCGTTCTGCTGCCGGTCGACCGCGAGACGGCCTGCGACGGGCTGCCGGCGGACCTCGCCGATGCGGTCTTTCTGATCGAACCCACAGGGCGCCTCGTTGCCACGGCGCCCAAGGCGCGGCTCGGCATCCTGGTGGCGACGACGGACGACGGCGTGCGGGTCGAGAACGTGATGGAGGGCAGCGTTGCCGAGGCGACGGGAATCGCGACGGGCGACATCGTGGTCTCGGCCGCGGGTTTCCCGGTCGCGCAGGTGGGCGAGCTGATCGAGATCGTGCAGCGGCAGGCGCCCGGCACCTGGCTGCCGCTCGTCATCCGGCGCGACGGCGAGGATATCGAAATGGTGGCCAAATTCCCGATGTCGTTCGAGACGCCCCAATGATCCGGCTGTTCTGCGCCGCCGCACTCATCATCGCTTTCGCGGCCGGGCCGGGCCTTGCGTCCGGCGACACCACCGCGCCGGTTCACCACGCCATCGAGGCGCGGCTCGACCCGGACAGCGGCGATCTTGCGGTTATCGATATCGTGACCGTGCGCGGACGGACCGCGCTGGAGTTCCGGCTCGCACCATGGCAGGAGGTCGAGGGCGTGTCGCTCGACGGGCTGCCGGCCGAGGTGATCGATCTCGCCGGCGCGTGGCGCGTGAAGCTGCCGGATACCGGCGCGCATCGGGTCGAGTTGCGGTTGCGCGGGGTGGTGCCGCCAATACCGCCGGGTGGCGGGCGCGGCGCCTCACCCTCGGCCGTGTCCGGCCCGGAGGGCAGCTATCTGTCGGGCTATGCCGGCTGGATTCCGGTGACCGGCGACAACTGGACCGCCTATCGCCTGGGCGTCGAGGTGCCGGCTGCCCACCGCGCCGTGGCCACCGGGCGGCTGGAGGAAGAGACTCTCGGCGAGACGGTGAACCGCGCCGTCTTTGCGGCGGACTATCCGTCCGAGCCGCCGGCGCTGTTCGCCGGCCCCTACACGGTGCGGGAGCGGCATGAGAACGGCATCCGCATCCGCACCTATTTCCATGCCGAACTGGATGACCTCGCGGCCGACTACATTGGCGATTCCGGTCGTTTCCTGCAGCGCTACCACGAGGAGATCGGTCCCTATCCGTTCCCGGATTTCCATGTCATCTCGTCGCCGCTGCCGGTCGGGCTCGGATTCCCGAACCTCACCTATATCGGCCGCATGGTGCTGCCGCTGCCGTTCATGCGGGGCCGTTCGCTGGCGCACGAGGTGCTGCACAACTGGTGGGGCAACGGCGTCGCCATCGACTATGCGACCGGCAACTGGGCCGAAGGCCTGACGACCTATATGGCGGACTACGCGCTGGCGGCAGAGGAGGGCGCCGGACGCGCAGAGGAGATGCGCATGGCGTGGCTGCGGGACTACGCCGCGCTGCCCGAAGGGCGCGACGTTCCGGTGACCGCGTTTGCGGGCAAGCGCCACGATGCCGGCCAGGTCGTCGGCTACGGCAAGGTCGCGTTCATCTTTCACATGCTGAGGCAGGAACTGGGCGACGCCGCCTTCAAAGAAGGGCTGCGCCGGTTCTGGCGGCAGCAGCGCTTCCGCATCGCCGGCTGGACGGAACTGCGGCAGGCCTTCGAGGCGTCGTCGGAACGGGATCTCGCATGGTTCTTCGCACAGTGGCTGGGGCGGGCCGGCGCGCCGCGCCTCAGCCTCGGCGATGTCCGGGCGGCGGCGGAGGGCGACGCCTTCCGGGTCACGCTGACCCTGCATCAGGATACCCCTTCATACCGCCTCGGCATCCCGGTCGTGATCGAGACCGAGGCCGGACCTGTGCGCCGGCGGATTACCCTGAAGAAGAACGAGATGACCGCCAGCTTCAAGTTGCCGGACCGCCCGACGGCCGTCCATGTCGATCCCGGCCACGACCTGTTCCGCCGGCTGCTGCCGGGCGAAGCGCCGCCGATCCTGCGCGACGTCACCCTGGCGTCGGACGCGGTGACGATCATCGCCGCGGAGGCTGAACCCGCGATCCGGACGGCGCGGCAGCTCGCCGGGCGCATGCTGGACACGCCGGCGCGGTTCGGCCCCGCCGAGCCCTCGAAGCTGCCGCCGGCGCCGCTGCTGATCATCGGCGTCACGCCGCAGGTGGAGAGCTTCCTGTCCCGCGCCGGCATCGGCGGCGTGCCGGACAGCCTCGCCGGACGCGGAACCGCCCGGGTCTGGACCGCGCGCCGGGACGGCGGCGCGCCGCTGCTGGTGGTGGCGGCGGACGATGCCGAGGCCCTGGCGGCGCTGCTGCGGCCGCTGCCGCATTACGGCGGCAAGAGCCACCTCGTGTTCGAAGGCCGCCGTGCGGTGGAAACGGGAATCTGGCCGGTGCTCGACAGCCCGCTCAGCCGGCGCCTCGAGCCATAGGAACGACGATCGGCCGCCGGGCAGGGCCACCAGACAAGAGGGGATGATCTTTGCCAAAACGGACGGGTCGCAAAGCCGGCCCAAAATCCTTCCGCAAGCTGCTGGTGGCGAACCGCAGCGAGATCGCGATCCGCGTGTTCCGCGCCGCGAACGAACTCGGCCTGCGCACCGTCGCCATCTACTCGCACGAGGACCGCTTCGCCCTGCACCGCTTCAAGGCGGACGAAAGCTATCTCGTCGGCCGGGACAAGGACCCGGTCCAGGCCTATCTGGATATCGAGGACATCCTGCGCGTCGCCCATGACGCCCATGTCGACGCCATCCATCCCGGCTACGGCTTCCTGTCGGAAAACCCTGATTTTGCCCGTGCCTGCGCGGCCGCCGGAATCGCTTTCGTGGGCCCGCCGGCGGAGGTGATGGAGCAGCTGGGCAGCAAGGTTGCGGCCCGCGAACTGGCCGAGAAGGCCGGCATCCCGGTGATGCCCGCCACCGGCGCCCTGCCCGCCGATATCAAACAGATAAAGCCGCTGGCCAAACAGGTCGGCTATCCGTTGATGCTGAAGGCGAGCTGGGGCGGCGGCGGGCGCGGCATGCGCGTCATCGAGGATGAATCGCAGCTCGCCGAGCAGGTGCAGGCCGGCCGGCGCGAGGCCAGGGCCGCCTTCGGCCGCGACGAGGTCTTCCTGGAAAAACTGGTCCGGCGCGCCCGCCATGTCGAGGTCCAGGTTATCGCCGACCATCACGGCAATGTGGTGCATCTGTTCGAGCGCGACTGTTCGATGCAGCGGCGGAACCAGAAGGTCGTGGAGCGCGCGCCGGCCCCCTATCTCGATGAAGGCCGCCGGGCCGAGATCTGCGACGCGGCGGTGCGGCTGGCCCAGGCGGCGGATTACCGCAATGCCGGGACGGTCGAGTTCCTGATGGATTCCGACAGCGGCGATTTCTATTTCATCGAGGTCAATCCGCGCGTCCAGGTCGAGCATACGGTGACCGAAGAGATCACCGGCATCGACATCGTCAAGGCGCAGATTCGCATCGCCCAGGGCGCGCGCATCGGGGCGGACGAGTCCGGCGTGCCGCCGCAGCACCGGATCGAGATGAACGGCCATGCGCTGCAATGCCGGCTGACCACCGAGGATCCCGCCAACCGCTTCATCCCCGATTACGGCCGCATCACCGCCTATCGCGGCGCCACCGGCTTCGGTATCAGGCTGGACGGCGGCACCGCCTATTCCGGCGCGCTGATCACGCCGTTCTACGACTCGCTGCTTGAAAAAGTGACCGCCTGGGCGCCGACGGCGGAGGAGACGATCGCCCGCATGGACCGGGCGCTGCGCGAATTCCGCGTGCGCGGAGTGGCGACCAACCTGATGTTCCTGGAGGCGCTGATCGGCCACCCGAAATTCCGCTCGGCCGACTATACCACCCGCTTCATCGACGAGACGCCGGAACTGTTCGACTTCCCGCCGCGCCGCGACCGGGCGACCAGGCTGCTGACCTTCATCGGCGACGTGCTGGTGAACGGCAACCCGGAGGTCAAGGGCCGCGCCACGCCGGGCCTGCTGCCGCCGCCGCAGGCGCCGCGTCCGCCCGCCGGCGACCCGCCGGACGGAAGCAAGCAACGACTGGAGAAGCTGGGGCCCGAAGGCTTCGCCAAATGGATGCTGGACCAGAAGAGTCTGCTGATCACCGATACCACCATGCGCGATGCGCACCAGTCGCTGCTGGCGACCCGCATGCGGTCCCACGACATCCTGGCCGCCGCGCCCTGGTATGCGCATGCATTCTCCAACCTGCTGTCGCTGGAAAGCTGGGGCGGCGCGACCTTCGACGTCGCCATGCGGTTCCTGAACGAGGATCCGTGGGAGCGCCTGGCCCGGCTGTGCGACAGGACGCCGAACCTCTTGCAGCAGATGCTGCTGCGCGGGGCCAACGGCGTCGGCTACAAGAACTATCCCGACAATGTGGTGCGCTTCTTCGTGCAGCAGTCGGCGGCGGCCGGCGTCGACCTGTTCCGCGTCTTCGATTCGCTGAACTGGGCGGAAAACATGCGCGTCGCCATGGACGCGGTGCTGGAGACCGGCAAGCTGTGCGAGGCGGCGATCTGCTATACCGGCGACCTGACGGCGGCGGACCCGGGCAAGTACGATCTGAAATATTACGTGGGCATGGCGAAGGAGCTGGAGAAGGCCGGCGCCCATATCCTGTCGATCAAGGATATGGGCGGCCTGTGCAAGCCGGCGGCGGCGCGGTCGCTGGTCGCTACCCTGAAGCAGGAAATCGGCCTGCCGGTCCATTTCCACACCCACGACACCGGCGGCGTGGCGGTCGCCAGCGTACTGGCGGCGGCCGAGGCCGGCGTGGACGCGGTCGACCTGGCGGTGGACGCCATGGCGGGCTTTACATCGCAGCCGAGCATGGGCGCGGTGGTCGCCTCGCTGGCCGGCGGCGCGCGCGATCCCGGCATCGCCATGGAAACGATCCATGCGGCCTCGCACTACTGGGAGGAGGTGCGGCGCCACTACCTGGCCTTCGAGAGCGACATCCGCGCCGGATCGTCCGACGTGTTCGAGCATGGCATGCCCGGCGGGCAATATACCAACCTGCGCGAACAGGCGCGCTCCATGGGGCTGGAGAAGCACTGGCCGGAAGTGACGAAGGCCTACGCCGAGGTCAACCGCATGTTCGGCGATATCGTCAAGGTGACGCCGACCTCGAAGGTGGTCGGCGACCTGGCGCTGTCGATGGTGGCCGGCGGGCTGACGGCTGAGGACATCGAGAACCCGGACAAGGACATCGCCTTCCCGGAATCGGTGATCGAGCTGTTCTCGGGCAATATCGGCCAGCCCGTGGGTGGCTTCCCCAAGGCGCTGCAGAAGAAGATCCTGAAGGGCGGCAAGCCGCTGACGGTGCGCCCGGGCTCGATCATGAAGCCGGCGGACATGGAGGCCGAGCGGGCCGAGGCGGAAAAGAAGGCCCGCCGCCATATCAGCGACCGTGAACTGGCCTCATGGCTGATGTATCCGTCCGTGTTCGCCGACTACGCCCGCCACCGCCGGAAATACAGCGACACCGCGGTCCTGCCCACGGACGTCTATTTCTACGGGCTGGCGGCGGGTCAGGAAATCGGCGTCGACATCGAGCAGGGCAAGACGCTGTTCGTCCGCTGGCAAGCCACCGGGGAATCGGACGAGGACGGCAACCGGACGGTCTTTTTCGAACTGAACGGCCAGCCGCGCACCGTGAAGGTGCCGGACCGTGCGCTGGCGGCTGCGGGCCGCAGCCACCGCAAGGCCGACGAGAGCGACCCGGGGCAGGTCGGCGCGCCGATGCCGGGCCTGATCGTCTCGGTCTCGGTCAAGGCGGGCGACGATGTCGCCGCCGGGGACCGGCTGTTCGTGATCGAGGCGATGAAGATGGAAACCGCCGTCTATGCGGACACCGCCGGACGCGTCACCGAAATCGTCGCCGTCCCCGGCAGCCGCGTGGAGCCGCACGACCTGGTCGTCGTCCTGGCCGCGGCCTAGCGCGCTATCCGTCGGGCCCGCTCCGGCCCGCTCGCCCACAAGCGCAGTCGGTTGCACCGGCCGGAATCATGAGGCACGGGCCGTCCGGCCCATCGCGAAAGATGCAGACAGCGGCGGCGGCATGCCGGTATCATGCCGTTCGAAGGTCCTGCCTCTGACGCGCGCCGTCAATGGGCGGACATACGCTCAACGGCAACCCGCTGTGAAATCGCAACATGCCCATCATCGAAAACGACCCCTGGCGGCAGCAGTATTTCGACGGCGTCGCCTGTCCCGGCGACGTCGCGATCCCGACCGATGACGGCGACGCCTACACCTTGTTCCCGCAGCACCGCTGGATCTACAACAAGCTGCTGATCGCCGAGAGCCAGGGCATAGGCTGCGCGCCCCACGGGCTTGCGCCGCCGGAGTTTCCGGTGTTCTCCAAGCCGATCTACAACATGCGCGGCATGGGGACCGGAAGCCGCGTGATCCGGTCGATGGAACAATGGCGCCGGCGGCAGGCGCCCGGCCATATGTGGATGGAACTGCAGACCGGTCCGCATGTCAGCACCGACGCGGCGGTGATCGACGGCAAGGCGGTGTGGTGGCGGCACGTGACCGGGGAGCCGCTCAAGGGCGGGACCTTCGATTACTGGACCGTGCACGCCGAGGCGCGGCCGGAAATCGAGGACTATTGCGGCGAATGGCTGGCGCGCAACCTGCGCGGCTATACCGGCATGATCAATTTCGAGACCATCGGCGGCCGCATCATCGAGTGCCATTTGCGGTTCAGCGACCAGTGGCCGGACCTCTACGGCGCCGGCTGGGTCGACGCCTTGGTCGGACTGTACGGCGACGGTACCTGGACATTCGCCGATACCGACCGCCGCACGGGCTACAGCGTCGTCCTGTTCGGGGCGCATGGCGTGCAATACTCGATCGACCGCGAGAAGGTGCCGGAGCTGATGCAGGCGGACCCGGCGATTTCCAGCATCCAGATCACCTTCCACGAAGACCGCCCGCCCGAGACCCATGCCATGCCCCCCGGCGGATTCCGCCTGGCGATCGTCAACTGCTGGGATCTGGCGGCCGGGTTCGAGGTCCGCGACCGGCTGACGCTGCGATTCTGGTCCATCGACCACACCCGCATACCCCGCGGCAAGCGGGCGCCTGCCGCGCCACGGAAATGACCGCCATGTTCCGCCCCCTTGCCTGCAGATGCCCACGACCATGAGGATCGTCACCGACTTTCCGCGCCCCGTGCGCATTGTCGAGAACGCCTGGATCCCGATGCCGGACGGGGCCCGGCTCGCCGCGCGGATCTGGTTGCCCGAGGATGCCGAGGCCGATCCGGTTCCCGCGCTGCTCGAATACCTGCCCTACCGGAAGCGCGACTTCATGCGCGCGCGCGACGAGCCGATGCACCATTATTTCGCCGGGCACGGCTATGCCAGCGTCCGGGTCGACATCCGCGGTTCCGGCGATTCCGATGGTCTGATCACCGACGAATACACCGAGGCCGAACACGACGACGCGACCGCGGTGATCGAGTGGCTGGCGGCGCAGCCGTGGTGCACCGGCGCGGTCGGCATGTTCGGCATCTCGTGGGGCGGTTTCAACTCGCTCCAGGTGGCGGCGCGCCAGCCCGACGCGCTGAAGGCGATCATCACATTATGCGCCGCCGATGACCGCTACGCCGACGACGCCCACTACATGGGCGGCTGCCTGATCAACGAGAACCTCATCTGGGGCTCGGCCTTCTTCATGTACCACCTGCTGCCGCCCGACCCCGCCATTGTCGGTGAACGCTGGCGCGACATGTGGCTGGAGCGGCTGGACAACGCGGTGCTGTTTCCGGCCGAATGGCTTCGCCACCAGCGGCGCGACGATTACTGGAAGCACGGTTCGGTTTGCGAGGATTACGGGTCGGTCCGGTGCCCCGTCTACGCCGTCGGCGGCTGGGCCGACGGCTACTCGAACGCCGTGCCCCGCCTGCTCGAAGGCCTCAAGGTGCCGCGCAAGGGGCTGATCGGGCCATGGGCGCATACCTACCCGCACAACGGCCTGCCCGGACCGGCGATCGGCTTTCTTCAGGAAACCGTGCGCTGGTGGGATCACTGGCTGAAGGACATCGACACGGGCCTCATGGACGAACCGATGTACCGGGTGTGGATGCACGAGAGCCTGATTCCGCAACCGCAATACGACGTGCGTCCCGGTCGCTGGGTGGCCGAGGATCGCTGGCCGTCGCCGCGCATCGCCGGCCGTACGCTCACGCTCGATGCGGCCGGGCTCCTGGTCGATGGCGAAGCGGAAGAGGCCCGGCTGAAGGTCCTGTCGCCACAGGCAACGGGCGTCACCGCGGGCAGCTGGTGCGCGATGGGCAGCGACGGCGAGATGCCGATCGATCAGCGCCCCGACGATGGCCGTTCGCTGGTCTTCGACGGCGAGCCGCTGGAGCAGCCGCTGGAAATCCTCGGTGCGCCCGCGCTGCATCTCGTCTTCGACTCCGACCGGCCGGTGGCGCACGTCGCGGTGCGCCTCAACGACGTGTTCCCCGACGGCACCTCGGCGCGCATCACGTACGGGATCCTCAACCTCACGCATCGCGACAGCCACGAGGCGCCGGAACCGCTGGTGCCGGGGCACCGCCACGAGGCGGTCGTCCGCCTGAACGACATCGCGCACGCCTTCGCCGCGGGCAACCGCATTCGTGTCGCCATCTCGACCGCCTACTGGCCGATGGTGTGGCCGGCGCCCGAACCGGTAACCCTCGGCGTCCATGCGGGGGCCAGCAGGCTGGTTCTGCCGGTGCGGCCAGGCCGCGCGCAGGACAAGGCGCTGCGCCCGTTCGACCCGCCCGAAAGCGGGCCTGCAAGACACACCACGGTGCTGCGCGATTCGACGCCGCGCCGGACCATCGAACGCGACCTGCCGACCGGGGACGTCGTCTACCGCATCTTCGACGACGGCGGTGAGTTCGACGGCGCGGCGCTCGTGCACCTCGACGACATCGACCTGGAAGTCGGGTTCGCCATGCTGCAGCGCTACCGGATCGGCGAGACCGACCCGCTCTCGGCAGAGGCCGAGATCGTCGCGCATACGCTGCTGCGCCGTGGCGCGTGGGCGCCGGAGCTGCGCGGCCGGATCACGGTGCGCGCCACCGGGGACGCCTTCATCGTCGAGGCGACCCTGACGGCGAACGAGGGATTGAGCGAGGTCTTCGCGCGCACGTGGCAAGAGACGATCCCGCGCGATTCGGTATAGGGCGAATGCAGCGGATCAGCCTTGCGCCGTGCCCCGTTCCGCCGCCGTGCGGGACTGCGCAGCCTCGAGTATCATGCGCAGCATGTCGCGGTATGCGATGCCCGCGAACCCGGCCATGAAGGCGAGCTTGCCGTCGTTCGCCCAGGCCGGATTGGGGTTGACCTCCATGAGCTTGATGACCCCGTCGGCGCTGGTGCGGAAGTCGAAACGCCCGTAGTCGCTCAGGCCGAGGCGCTCGAACATCGCTGCTGCCGCCGCCTCGATGGCGGCGCGGGCCGCCCGGTCGATGCGGGCCTCGCGGAACCGGACATCGGTCCAGTAGGGCGAGTCCGGCAGCGCCTTCGATTCGAAGCCGAGCAGCCGGGGCAACGCCGGATCGAGGCCGTCGTAATCGACCTCGAGCGGTGGCAGGATGGTGAATCCCGGCCCGGGATTGCCGATCACGCCGACGCCGTATTCGGCGCCCGCCAGGAACTCCTGCACCAGAACCGCCCGGCCGGGCAACTCGGCCTGCACCCGCTTCACGCGTGCAACCGCCTGGGCATGGTCATGCACGACCGCATCCACGGTGATGCCGACGCTGCCGTCGGCGCAGGACGGCTTGACGAAGGCGGGGTAACGGTCCGGCAACCTCGCCGCGACGTCGTCGCCGGGGCGGATATAGACTTCGTCCGGCACGGCGATGCCCAGCTGGGCGGCCATTCCGCGCACCACCGCCTTGTCCCAGCACAACACCATGGCCGCAGGCGGCGCCCCCGAATAGGGCACGTTCAGCATCTCCAGATAGGCCGGCAGGTTGAGCTCGCGGACCGGATCGTTGCCGAAGCCGGTGTCGCAGAAATTGACGACGAATTGCGGCGGCTCGGCGCGCAGATCCTCGAGTATCGTCGTATGGTCGTCGAGGTAGCGGAAGGCATAGCCGTCGAGGCTCGCGAACGCGGCCTTCATGGCGTCGCGCGTCGCCAGGTCTTCCTCGTGGAACGCGCCCTCGCGCTTCGAGTGGTCGGCCAGGCGCGGGTCGCCCAGCAAAACCGTCACGTCGGGGAATATCGGCCGCTGCGGTATTCGGGACCCCTCGCCTGCCTGTTGCATGTCTTCAGCAGTCGCCGGCGATCAGCATGGAACGCGCCCCTCGGGCCGTCACCGCAAGGTCAGGGTCCGGATCAATCCGAAGCGTCCAGGATGTGCTTGTGCGGGTGTCGCCGGTCGCCGCGCTGGTTGCGCTTGCGCACGTAGTTTATCACGCCGCCGGGATTTTCATGCTTTACCTTCAAAGCTGCGATGAGGGCATCCTCCGCGGTCACGGTGACGCTCTGCGATTTGCCGCCAACTTTCAGACCAACTGTGAATTCAGTCGCCATCAGCGTGCCCCACTGGATCCTACGACAGACGAAGGAGTATAGCGCGGGTCGGCAGTCTTGTCCGGCGCGCGGTCACGTTTCTTGGCCAAAGGTGCCCTGACCCGTCCGGCCCCCCGAAATGGCGGGGAAACCGTGCGACCTGGATCGGCCGCGACCAGAGGAAGAGGGTGGTTCGGATCGGAACACTGCACCCCCGGCCGCGGCGCCGAGCCATGCCATGGGCCATACGAACCTTGGCCGGTCCCCGGAAAATATGGTGGGCGCACAAGGACTCGAACCTTGGACCCGCTGATTAAGAGTCAGCTGCTCTACCAACTGAGCTATGCGCCCGCGCGGGGGGATATAGCAAAGCAACCCGGTCTTGTCATCCCCCGCGTCACGATTCTGACGCTGATATTGCCCCCCCCCCCTTTCGGGCCGACATTCGCGGGCAGGAATGAAGAGTCGAGGCAGAATCGTGGTGGTGCGGTATTCGGGACGAATTGCCGCACCTTCTTTTGGGCAAGCGTTGATATAGGTCATACAAAATTGTGTTAAATTCTTGTAAATATTGTGTCGGAATTGTGGGAGGTCACACTTCCTTCGAAGCAGGCCAAACCAGCGCAAGAGTCGGACGTTCTCTGCTGGTCCGTCGTGCGGGTGGAGCCGGAAGCGACGCGGAGCTGGACCTCCCGGAACAGGGGGAAGGGTGGTGAATCCGTTCTTCACCGACAGGGAGTTTCCCAGACTCGAAATTTGAAATCAGCGGCGCCGGCCCAGGCTGCCACCTGAACCGACGCCTACCGTTACCCCGAACTGAAGCCCGAGTGAGAGCCCATGGGGCAACTGCCGCTTATGGTGGCGTTTGACACCCTGCCGGTCAAGGGGATGTCCGGGCGTCACCCCACCGATCCGCGTTTGGCCGCGGCGCGTCCTCGGCGCCATTGTCCGGGTAAGCCGCTTGCGTGCCGGTTCGCGAGGCCGGGACACGCAACCCGGAGCGGGCGGCGGGTCACCTTTGCCGAGAGCCGGCGGGGCGGGCCGTATCGCCGGCCTGCCGTCGACAAACCCGCAATCCCGAATCCCCCGCAATGCGCAAACGCCTGCAGGCGAACTGCGGAACCACGGGCGCCACCCGAAGGGCCCGTCCCGGTAGCGGACCGATGCCCGGTCCGTCGCTTCCGGCAATGACGCCGGACTCTTCCCAAGAACCAAACCCAAGGACAGGAGCAAGATCGCTATGAGCAAGCGCAGACCAAATATACCCGGACAGCACCGGTCACCCACGCCGGCGCCGAGCCGCAGAGGCTTCCTGAAGGGCTCGGCAGCGCTTGCCGGCGCCTACTGGCTCGGCCCCAACCTCATGGTCGGCGGCCGGGCGATCGCCGCGCCGATCGCGGGCGGCACGCTGGACCCGACGCTGGTGCCGAAATATCGGGCGCCGCTGGTCAAGCCGCCGGCCTTCCGGCGCGATGGCAAGATCAAACGAACCGGTGGCAAGAACTCCGATTATTACGAGATCGCCATGCGGCAGTTCCAGCAGCAGATCCTGCCGGCCGGCACCGCGCCGATGACGACGGTGTGGAGCTATGGCCCGGCGAAGGCCACGACCGTCGATCTCGCCAACGGGTTCTTCTACCCGGCCTTCACCGTGGAAAACAAATGGCAAAAGCCTGCGGTGGTCAAGTGGGTGAACGGACTCGTCGACGATATGGGCAATCCCCTGCCGCATCTGCTGCCGGTCGACCAGACCCTGCATTGGGCCAACCCGCCCGGACCGCGCGACATGCGCGGCACCAGCCAGGAGCCCTATACCGGCCCGGTCCCAATGGTCACCCACGTCCACGGCGCCCATACCACCGAGGAAAGCGACGGCTATCCGGAGGCCTGGTACCTCCCGGCCGGTGCCGTCGCCAACTACACCACGGGGACGTACTTTGACATATTCAGTGATGAGGTCGACGACGACGCGTTCGGCGATGGCTACGCGACCTTTACCTACCCCAACGACCAGCGGGCCACGACTTTGTGGTACCACGACCACACGCTCGGCATGACCCGGGTCAACGTCTATGCCGGGCCGGCCGGATTCTGGCTGATCCGCGGCGGCCCGGACGACGAGGTCCTCGACAGCCGGGACGGCGCCCAGGCGATTCTGCCGGGGCCGGCGCCGGATACGTTCATCGATCCCTTCGGCACCTACTACGAGATCCCGATCGCCATTCAGGACCGCTCGTTCGACGCCGACGGCGGCCTGTTCTATCCCGACAACCGGGCCTTCTTCGAGGACCTCGAGCCGGACCAGTTGCAGATCCCGTTCATTCCGGACGTCGCCTGCGACGGGCTGCCGAGCGACGTGCCGCCGATCTGGCTGCCCGAATTCTTCGGCAACATGATGGTGGTCAACGGGCAGACCTGGCCGTTCCTCGACGTCGAGCAGCGCCGGTACCGCCTGCGCCTGCTCAACGGCTGCAACTCGCGCTTCCTGATCCTGCAGTTCAGCGATCCGAACGTTGCGGTCTGGCAGATCGGGGCCGAGGGCGGATTCCTTCCGGCACCGGTCGATGTAAATGGTGCGGCGGGCGGCCGGATCCTGATGGCGCCGGCGGAGCGGGCCGACGTCATCGTCGACTTCACCAACGTGCCGGCCGGTACACCGGTGACTCTTATGAATCTGGGCCCGGACGAGCCGTTCGGCGGCGGCGTGCCCGGCGTCGATTTCGATCCCGCCGACCCGGACAGCACCGGCCAGGTGATGGAGTTCCGTGTCATGCCGGCAGCGACCATCGACACCACCACACCACCGCAGTTCCTGCAGTTCCCGGCGGTGCCGGCGATCGATGCGCTGGCTCCGGTCCGTCCGGTATCGCTCAACGAGGAGGAGTCGAAGACGGTCAGGGTGGTCACGGACGTGGACGGGAATGTCGTGCTGGCCTGCGACAATCCAAGCGCCGAAGCCTTCGGCCCTACGGCCGCCCTGCTGGGCACGCTCAACCCGGACAATACCGGCAAGCCGCTGCTGTGGAACGATCCGATCACCGAGAATCCGCTGCTCGGCGCGACCGAGACCTGGGAGATCGAGAACTTCACCGCCGATGCGCACCCGATCCATATCCATCTGGTGCAATTCCAGGTCGTCGGGCGGGAGGCGTTCGGTGGCGGGCTCAGCGTCGCCGGCAGCAACGCGCCGCTGCCGACGGAGACCGGCTACAAGGATACGGTGATATCGTATCCGGGCGAAACGACCCGCGTTCAGGCCCGGTTCGATATCGCCGGGCGCTACGTCTGGCACTGTCACATCGTCGAGCACGAGGACAACGAGATGATGCGGCCTTATGACATTGTCGACGACGACCACGATGACGGCGACCGCGAGGACGGCGACCGCGAGGACGGCGACCGCGAGGACGGCGACGACTAGCGTGGACTTTCGCTGATTGGAGGGCCGCTTTCTGCGGCCCTCCTCTCATTTCGCCTCGCACTCAGGCGACACCGTGCCGGCGTCAAGACTGCGCACCTGCGTGTGGCGCCGCCTCCGGCCGTCGGCAGGCGGATAGCACGCCTGGAACCAAAACCTCATTCGTCCTCGTCGATTCCGCCGCGGGTCAGGCGCAGGTCGCGGTGGACGTAGACGTTCATGATCAGGCCGAAGGCAACCATCACCGTGAGCATCGCCGTGCCGCCGTAGGAGACCAGCGGCAGCGGCACGCCGACCACCGGCACCACGCCCATCACCATCGCCACGTTGATGAACACGTAGAGGAAGATCGTCGTCGTCAGGCCCAGCGCCAGCAGCCGGCCGAAATGGTTGCGGCTGCGTATCGCGATCGCGAAACCGTAGCCCAGGACGATCATATAGATCAGGATCAGCCCCAATCCGCCGAGCAGGCCGAATTCCTCGGCCAGCATGGTGAAGATGAAATCGGTCTGCTTTTCCGGCAGGAAATTGAGATAGCTCTGCGTGCCCTGAAGGTAGCCGCGGCCGGTGATGCCGCCCGAGCCGAGCGCGATCTTCGACTGCAGGATATGATAGCCGGCCCCCATCGGGTCGTTGTCCGGGTTGAAGAAGGTCAGCAGGCGCTTCTTCTGGTAGTCGTGCAGCAGGAACCGCCAGGCAAGCGGGATCGCCGCCAGCCCGAGCACGCCGCCGAGCGCGAATTTCCACATCCGCACGCCGGCGATGAAGAACATGGCCACGCCGCCGACCATCAGCATGCCGGCGGTGCCGAGGTCCGGCTGCTTGAGCACCAGCGCGACCGGCGCCAGGACCAGTGCGGCCGGCACCAGCAGATAAACGATGCGCCCGGTATTCTCGTGGCTGACCGAATGGAAGTAACGGGCCAGCGCCAGGACGAGGCCGACCTTCATCACTTCCGAGGGCTGCAGCAGGAAGATCTTCAAATCGATCCAGCGCCGCGCGCCCATGCCCATGGTGCCGGCGATCTCGACGCCGATCAGCAGCGCCAGCGCGACGCCGTAGACGACATAGGCGTATTGCAGCCAGATCCTGAGGTCGGTCACGGCGACGAAGATCAGCACCGCCATGCCGATGGCGAACCGGATCGCCTGGCGCTTGGCCCACGGATCCATGCTGCCGGGTGCGCCGGTACTGTCGACGGCCGCCGAATACAGCATGGTGATGCCGACCGCGGCGAGCAGTGCGATGAGCGTGACCAGGGACCAGCTGATCTGGCCGAAGCGTTCGGGGACCGTCATCTCGCCGGGGCGCTGGAAAAGACTTTGCATGCCTGGGTCCCCTGCCTCAGCGCCGGTCGCGGATGTCCGAGAGCGCGACCTGCGCCGGCCATTCGCCGGACACGAACTGCTGTTCGCGCTTCTCGATCTCCAGCATGATGTCGCGCGCCACCGGCGCCGCCGCCTTCGACCCGCTGCCGCCATGCTCGACGACCACGGCAACCGCATAACGGGGCGACTTGAACGGCGCGAAGGCCACGAACAGCGCGTGGTCACGCATCAGCCATTCGAGCTCTTCGTTCTTCAGGACCCGTTTCCGCCGCTCGGCCGCGGTGATGCGGCGCACTTGCGAGGTACCGGTCTTGCCGGACATGGTCCATGCCGAATCGACCAGCCGCGAGCCCCTTGCCGTCCCCTTCTCATGGTTCACCACCTGCTGCATCGCCTTCTTCACCATGACCAGCGAGTAATTCTCGACGCCGATCGAGGGGAACTCCGGATCGGGCCGGGCGCTGACCTTGTCGGCCACGAACAGGTCGCGGGTCAGGCGCGGCGTCACCGCCTTGCCGCCGTTCACGATGCGTGCGGTCATCATGGCAAGTTGCAGCGGGGTCGCCTCGACGTAGCCCTGGCCGATGCCGGCCACAACCGTGTCGCCCGGCCGCCAGTGATCGCCGACCACGGCCTGCTTCCAGTCGGAATCCGGAATGTTGCCCGGGCGTTCGCCGCCGAGGTCGACACCGGTGGGCGACCCGAGGCCGAGGCGGCGGGCCATCTCGGCGATTCGCTCGATGCCGAGCTTCTGCGACAGCTCGTAGTAATAGATGTCGCAGGACTCGCGGATGCTGCCCAGCATGTCCAGGGTGCCGTGGCCCCAGCGTTTCCAGCAGTGGAACTTGCGGTCGCCCAATTGGATGAAACCGGAACAGTGGTTCGTCAAACCGGGCCCGATCCCGGCTTCCAGGGCGGCCAGCATGACGATCAGCTTGAAGGTCGAGCCCGGCGCGTACTGCCCGGCGACCACTTTGTTGGTGAGCGGCTTGTAGCGGTTGTTGACGAGATCCTGCCAGGCGCCGGGGCTGATGCCCTTGGGAAACAGGTTGGCGTCGTACGTCGGCGTCGAGACCAGCGCCAGGACGTCGCCGTTGTTCACGTCCATGACGGCGACCGCGGCGGCGTGCTGGTCGGCCAGCCGGTCGATGATGAAGCGCTGCAGCGCAAGATCGATGGTGGTGACGATGTCGTGTCCCGGCTCGGCCTCGATGCGCCGCTCGGGGAATTCCCGGATTTCACGGCCGAGCGCGTTGACCTCGATCTCCTTGCGGCCGGCCCTGCCGCGCAGCGCCAGCTCATACTGGCGCTCGATGCCGAATTTCCCGATCCGGGTCGACGGCAGCTCCAGCAGCGGATCGTCATCCGCCTCAAGGTCGTCCTCGTTGACGGCGCTGACATAGCCGACCACATGCGCGGTGGCGTCTCCGTACGGGTAGAGCCGGGTCTCGTGCGCCTTGATGTCGACACCCGGCAGGTCCGGCGCGTTGACCTCGACGCGGCTCACCTGCTCCCAGGTCAGGTTCTCCTTGACGGTGACGGGCAGGAAGATGCGGCGTGATTTCTTGACCGCTTGCAGGATGCGGGCGCGCTCCTTCGCCGGAATCTCGATCAGGCGCCCCAGGGCATCGAGCGTGGCCGGGAGATCCGGCGTCAGGTCGGCCCTGATCTCCAGCCGATAGCTCTGGACGTTGACCGCGAGCGGTGCGCCGTAGCGGTCGACGATATAGCCACGCGTCGGCTCCAGCAGCCGGAAGTTGACCCGGTTGTCTTCGGCCATGTCGCGGTAACGCTGCGCCTCCAGCACCTGCAGCGAATAGAGCCGTACGCCGAGCGCCGAGAGGATCACGAACTTGCCGCCGGCTAGCAACGCCGCCCGCCGCCCGAACACTTCCCCTCTGCCCCGCTCCCTTGCCATCAGCGCCTCAATCGACGAATTCGCCGGATTCGCCCCGCGGCAACGTCTTGTGCGCGAGGGCGAAGGCGACGGTGAGGACCGGATAGAACATCACGGTCATGAAATACTCCAGCATGATCGCCCAGGGCGCCAGAGCCACGCCCAGCACGATCGATACCAGAGTCCAGCGCAGGATATCCGCCATCAGCGCCGCCGCGGCGAATCCCGACCACACCACGAGGAACGGCCGTCCCCTGAAATGACGCTGCTGCGATACCACCAGCCAGTATACCGCGATCAATACGAAGGCGTTGACCCCGAACGGCTCGCCGTCGAGCGCATCCTGCATCAGCCCCACCAGGAAGACCACTACGGCCGGCAACAGGTCGGGCCTGTGCATACCCCAGTAGAACACGCCCATCAGTACGAAATACGGCGTCACCGATGCCTGCCCGGACAGCGAATACGGCAACTGGCCGAGAAAGACCATTGCGACAATCAGCAGTGTCGGCGTAAGGGTCCGGGCCGCGGTGTCGAGGCCTTGCCACGAGGATCGCTTCATCGCTCCGTCCGGCTACCGGCCGGCCGGGCCCAGGTCCCGGTCCTGCAGGACGCCGGTCAGGCCGAAATCCATCAGCCGCACGAATTCCAGGCGGCGGGTCGAATGAAACGGCTGGACCCGCAACTCTTCGCTGTCGTCGGGGCGGACCACGATACCGACCGGCAGGCCGGCCGGGAAAGCGCCGCCATGTCCCGAGGTGATGACCAGGTCGCCCGGCGCAATGCTGATCTCGGCCGGAAGATAGGCGAGCTTCGGCTGGTCGCTGTTGTCGCCGGCAAGGATCGCGCGCTCGCGGGATTCACCGACCAGCACCGGGATGCGGCTGTTCAGGTCCGACACCAGAAGAATGCGGGACGACCGGTTGCCGACCTCGGCGATGCGGCCCAGCAGACTGGTGCCGTCGACCGCGGCGACGCCCTTGCGGACGCCGTCCCGGGCGCCGATGTTGACCAGCACGCTGCGCAGGAACGCGCCGCCCGAATCCCCGATGACCCGGCCGGTGATAAACCGGGCCGGCGCCTCCGGCGCAAGGTTGAGCATCCCGCGCAGCCGGGCATTCTCGCTTTCCAGCCCCTCCGCGACCGCGCGCCAGCGGCGCAGCCGGTCGTTCTCTTCGCGCAACGCCCTGTTCTCGTCATGCGCGGCGTAAAGCAGTTTCAGGTCGGCGATGAACTCCCCGCCGGCCGCGACCGGGTGGGAAAGCGTGTCGAGAATCGGGGTCGCGACGTCGGTCACGGCCATGCGGGTGCGCTCGTAGACCGTCGGGTCCGCCTTGCCGATCAACATGATGCCGGCGGCGAGCAGCAGGAGCAGGGCGAACGTGGACCGCTGTGCGCTGTGCCTGAACGGCATCGATGCACGCATCAACCTGCCTGGTCTCGGTTTCAGCATCCTGTCCGCTACCTTCCTGCTGCAGCCGGTGGTTTCGCTACGTTTTAAACCCTTAGCATCAAGCGATTAACACGTCCTTAAGCGTCTTCATCTCCTCCAGGCAGCGGCCGGTGCCGAGGGCGACGCACGACAGCGGGTCGTCGGCGATCGACGCCGGCAGGCCGGTCGCGTGGCGCAGCACGAAGTCGAGATTGCCCAGCAGAGCGCCGCCGCCGGTCAGCACCACGCCCTTGTCGACGATGTCGGCGGCGAGTTCCGGCGCGGTATGTTCCAGCGCCGTCTTCACGCCCTCGATGATCGCGCTTACCGGCTCGGCCAGCGCCTCGGCGATCTGCCGCTGGCTGATCACCAACTCCTTCGGCACGCCGTTCATCAGGTCGCGGCCCTTGATTTCCATCATCCGGCCTTCGCCGTCCTCGGGCGCGCAGGCGGTGCCGATCTCCTTCTTGATGCGCTCGGCGCTGCTCTCGCCGACCAGCAGGTTGAAGTTGCGGCGGATGTACGAAATGATCGCCTCGTCCATCTTGTCGCCGCCGACGCGCACCGACCGGGCATAGACGATGCCGCCGAGCGACAGCACCGCGACCTCGGTCGTGCCGCCGCCGATATCGACCACCATCGAGCCGGTCGGCTCGGTCACCGGCAGGCCGGCGCCGATCGCCGCCGCCATCGGTTCCTCGATCAGGAACACCCGGCGCGCGCCCGCCGATTCCGCAGACTCCTGAATCGCCCGGCGCTCCACCGCGGTGGAGCCGGACGGCACGCAGACGATGACCTGCGGGCTGGCGAAGCTGCGCCGGTTGTGAACCTTGCGGATGAAATGCTTGATCATTTCCTCCGCGACCTCGAAATCGGCGATGACGCCGTCGCGCAGCGGCCGGATCGCCTGGATGTTGCCCGGCGTGCGGCCCAGCATCATCTTGGC